>NZ_JBJZOT010000014.1:0-46632 GCF_057808375.1 Priestia sp. TRM10 | reverse complement strand
CAAGCTTTTCAAATCTCCGCTCGACTTGCATGTATTAGGCACGCCGCCAGCGTTCGTCCTGAGCCAGGATCAAACTCTCCATAGAAAGTTTGGTTTCATCTTTCGATGTCCATAGCTTTTTGTTTCTAATAAGAAACGTTGTTTTAAAAATAAAATAGAATTAACGTTGACGTATTTTGTTCAGTTTTCAAAGGTCAATCTTTCTTGTGTCGTTGTTAGCGACTCTTACTATGTTATCACCATTAAAACTTGGTGTCAACAACTTTTTTTATTTCTTTTTTAAAGTTACTGTTTATTTTGCAGCAACGTTTAATAATATACCACGAGTAATTTTAATGGTCAATACCTTTTCTCATATTTTTCTACTATAAAATCATCCCCTTCCCTTTTCCTTGCATTCACAAAACTTTTAGATACAAAAAAGCCTTCTTTTAATAAAGAAGGCTCCCTCGACATGACTGTTCTATTCAAGAAAAATAAAGTATAGAAGGAAGATAACAAACAATCCGTACATCACTGGATGCACTTCTTTTCCTCTTCCTTTAAACAACATTGTAATAGGATAAAAGATAAAGCCAATCGCAATCCCTGTTGCAATACTATACGTTAACGGCATCATAATTAACGTAAAGAAGGCTGGTACAGCTGTTTCAAATTCATCCCACTTAATAAGACGAAGGCTTGCTACCATAAGAACTCCTACAACAATTAATGCAGGTGCTGTTACAGCTGAAGTAACAACAGTTAGTAAAGGTGAGAAAAATAATGCTACTAGGAAGAATAGCCCTGTTACTACTGAAGTAAATCCACTTCGTCCTCCTGCTGCAACTCCTGCTGTTGATTCGATGTAAGCTGTTGTTGTTGATGTTCCGAATAAAGCTCCAGCAGCTGCTGCTGTTGAATCTGCTAACAATGCTTTGCCTGCTCTTGGAAGCTTATTATCTTTCATAAGTCCCGCTTGCGTTGCTACTGCAACAAGTGTACCTGTTGTATCAAAGAAAGCAACGAATAAAAACGTTAAAATTACAACAAGCATATCTAAGTTAAAAACATCACCAAAGTGAGAAATTGCTACGCCAAATGTTGGCTCAATGCTTGGAATCGGAGCAATTATACTTGTTGGGGTATTAATCAATCCTGTAAGCATCCCAACAATAGCAGTAACGATCATCCCGATAAAAATTCCACCATTAACTCTCAATACTAATAGAATAATCGTAACAATTAGTCCAAATACAGCTAAAAGCGTTGATCCTTTTGATAAATCTCCTAGAGCAACAAATGTACTTTCACTTGCTACAATGATTTCCGAATTTTTCATCCCGATAAACGTAATATAGAGTCCAATTCCTGCTCCAACTGCATATTTTAGCTCAATTGGAATTGCATTAATTATCTTTTCTCGTATTCCACCAACAGTTAAGCAAATAAAGATAAGCCCTGAAGCAAAAACACCTGCAAGAGCTGTCTCCCATGGAACACCCATTCCAAGAACAACTGAATAAGCAAAGAATGCGTTAAGCCCCATCCCTGGTGCTAATGCAATTGGATATTTTGCTAAAATCCCCATCATAATCGAACCAAATGCAGCAGCTAAAGCTGTTGCTGTAAAGATTGCTCCCTGATCCATATGCATTGAATCCGGAAGTCCTTCTGTATCTGCTAATGATAAAATACTTGGGTTTACAAATAAAATATAAGCCATGGATAAGAACGTCGTAAAACCCGCCAATGTTTCTGTTCGAAACGTAGTTTGAAGCTTATCAAACTCAAAATACTTCTTCATTGTATATTTTCCTCCTAGATATAGCGTCTTAAAAAAACAAAAAAGCACTTCCTATACCGAAAGTACTTAAAGCTGACGCAAAGAACAACAAAGTTGACAGAGGTTATCCCCTTGTTTTGTTGTACCTCGTAGTCAAGCCATTTACGGTAGCTCGGTAGAAACTTTTGGGCCATATTCCCCAAATTATACGATGGAAAGAGAACTTTATTTTATTATCCTTAGTTAGTTTAGCAGGGTTTTAAATAAAGCGCAATAAAAAAACGAACATTCTTATGAAGAATGTTCGTTTTCGTTCGCCTTTACATTTTTTGATCTTATTCCCACTCAATTGTTGCAGGTGGCTTACTTGTAATATCGTACACAACGCGGTTAATGTGCGATACTTCATTAACAATACGCGTTGAGATTTTCTCAAGTACATCCCATGGAATACGAGCCCAGTCAGATGTCATACCATCAATAGATGTTACCGCACGAATACCAATTGTATAGTCATACGTACGTGCATCTCCCATAACTCCTACGCTACGGATATCAGGAAGAACTGTGAAGTATTGCCAGATATCACGTTCTAATCCAGCATTACTTACTTCTTCACGTAAGATTGCATCTGATTCACGAACAATTTCTAGTTTCTCTTCAGTAATTGCTCCAAGTACACGGATTCCTAGACCAGGACCTGGAAATGGTTGACGCCAAACGATGTCGTCTGGAATACCAAGCTCAGTACCAAGTGCACGTACTTCGTCTTTGAATAACGCGTTTAATGGTTCAATAAGCGTAAACTGCATGTCTTCTGGAAGACCACCTACGTTATGATGTGATTTAATTGTTTGAGCAGTTGCTGTACCACTCTCAATAATATCTGTATAAAGAGTTCCTTGAGCAAGGAAATCCATACCTTCTAGTTTAGCTGCTTCATCATCGAAAACATAAATGAACTCGTTACCGATAATTTTACGCTTTTTCTCTGGATCTGAAACGCCTTCTAGTTTGCTCATAAAGCGCTCTTTTGCATCAATCTTAATAACATTCATATTGAAACCTTCGCTGAATGTTTTCATAACGCCTTCTGCTTCACCTTTACGAAGAAGACCATGATCAACAAAGATACATGTAAGCTGATCACCAATTGCTTTATGAATAAGAACAGCAACAACAGAAGAATCTACGCCACCGCTAAGTGCACAAAGAACTTTGCGATCGCCGACTTGTTTACGAATTTTTTCGAGTTCAATCTCGATAAAATTCTCCATTGACCAGTTATCTTCACAGTGACAAATTTCAAACACGAAGTTCTTTAATAGTTCATTTCCGTATACAGAATGACGCACTTCTGGATGGAATTGTACTGCATAAAGATTTTTATTTTTGTTGCTAATAGAAGCAATTGGGCAAGCTGGGCTAATTGCATCAATATCAAATCCTGGAGGAGTTTCAACAACAAGGTCGCTGTGGCTCATCCAAACGATTTGCTCATCTGGTAAGTCTTTAAATAAAAGAGACTCATTTTGAGTTTGGATAGATGCTTTTCCATACTCACGATGTTTTGCTCCTTCTACTTTTCCACCATAATGATGAGTCATAAGTTGCATACCATAGCAAATACCTAGCACTGGAATGCCTAATTCAAAAATTTCTGGATCGCAGCGGAATGAGTTTTCTCCATACACACTGTTTGGTCCACCTGATAAAATGATTCCTTTTGGATTCATTTCTCTAATTTCCTCAGGAGTAATTGTATGAGGATGAAGCTCACTATACACACCAAACTCGCGAATTCGACGAGTAATTAGCTGATTGTATTGGCTCCCAAAGTCTAAAACAAGAATCATGCCTTCCACAACGTTCACCTCTTCAGTAAATTTGTCACACAGTTGTACCTAACATAAAAACAGAATAAAAATAAAAAGCTAGAACTCTTACCTTCATAAAAAATAAAGGCAGAATTCTAGCTTGAGAAAACCTCAATCTAAATCTTCTGCCTTCATAGTCAGAACGTTTAAGGTGTTCCGGTAGAGACTCTCGATCCATATTATCGAGTATATATGAAGGACAACCGTTCTTTTCAAACGATGCAACAGAGCAAAGCGGAACATGTTCGTCTATACGTTAAGCTTGTCTACTGTATCAATTGACATTATTCTATCAATGTGCGATAAGACGGTCAAGAACTTGCCTTTTTAATTAAATTTTCCCACAATTCAATTATTGCTGTTGAATCTTCTCTTTTATACTGTTCCCTATAAACCATTTCTTCATAATAAAACGTTAGTTTGCTCATCTCTTTTGTTCCAATTCTTTCATCAACTTCTGCAGCAAACTGACGAAGAGTTTGTCCTTTTTCTCTTGCTACCCCTTTACGCTGCCACTGTTTTAAAAGAGATTTGTACGCTTTATTGAAAGATGCTTTATCGGCTTTTGGACGGTACATTCTAATTAAAAATGTTGGCATCCATTTCTGTCTTGTTACATAAAGGAGAACTCCAATTAGAGCAATCAAGAAAAGAAGGATTACCCAAATTTTATCTATACTAACAGATGATAACAAGCTTTTCCCACTCTCTTTCGCTTCCTTTTCAGTACTTTTTTCTTCTTCTTGAACTGGTTGTGCAGCTGCTGGAGTTGCTCTTGTATCATCACTTTCTTCTACTGCTGCATTTTCATTTTCTTCTAGGTCATATGTGAAGTCATACGGATTACTAAAACTTTTTGTTGGCTCAAATGGAACCCAACCAAGCGTTGGAAAATAAACTTCAACCCATGAGTGAGCATTGTTCTCTGTCACCTCATAAATATCTTTGTCTCCCTTTGTCTCCACATAAGACCCTTGTGTATATCCTTTCACCCAACGAGCTGGAATATCAACAGAGCGAAGTAACACAACCATTGAGGTAGAGAAATTGTCACAGTATCCTCTTTTCGTTTCAAACAGAAACTGATCAACATAATCTTCATTTTCCCTCGGTACCGCAATATCTTCTGTATCATACACATACGGGTTTTCTGAAAAGTAGTATTCAATAGCTTTTGCTTTATCATAACGATTAGTTTGATCACCTGTAATCTCAACAGCTAAGTCTCGCACACGCTGTGGTACGTTTTCAGGCAACTGTGTATATGTTTGCTGAAATAAAGGATTATCTTCTTTTTCATCCTTCTCACTTCCAAGACCTCGTAATATTTCTACTTTATACTCAGGATAATCATACGTATATTGAAGAGAATTCACTTCTCCTTGTTCTGAAATAATACGCTCCTTTTCAACTGATTGAACTAAAAAGTCGCTCTCAGGATTACTGCTAATTGTATTAAAAGAAGCTGGATACATAATTAATGAAGAAGGATTAGCAAATGTAAGCTCTGCTTCTGCTTTTTCATTTGGCACCGTTTCTTTATTGTACTGAAAAATGCCTTTTAAATTATCAAGCTCATATTTATTCGTCTCATCTTCCCTAGCAACCCACCCTTTTCCTGTATAGGTGTTCTTTGTTTCGATTTTCCAGTAGTTATCTTGAGTTGTAGCTGCTGTAAAGACAAGCGTATCATCTCCTGAAAACCCTCCCCCTAATTCAGAATCATCTTCCCCAAATCCAACTTTCTTTTGGTCGCTCCCTGAGTCACCATTGTATACCCCTTCTGCATATCCTTGGAGATATGGTACAGGATCAGGCCACTGTGGAGAAGGTTTTGGTGCAATATATGCTACGGTCATAGAAATCATAATAATGATTAGTGATAACACCGTCATCTTTCGACTTATTCTTCTATTCTCTGTGATTTCTTTTAAGCGTTCAAAATGCAAAAAACTCAGTAAAAACAGACCAATAAATACGATGCGAATGATTGGCACAAATGCCTCATACGGTGAAAAAGTATCAAGAATTGTAACGTATATAAGCGTTAAGAGTAAGAAAAAGAAGATGTTTTTTTGTAAAATTACCCAATAGTAGATAACGTAACACATTACCCATAGTATGAGAAAAAACAGAACTGTTCTTGATAAGGTTGTTAAGCTATAAACATCCATCCATGAAGAACTCGCAAAATCTTTTGAAAGATTTTCAATCAAGATAGAAAGCAATGAAAAGTCAGCAATTTCTCCTTCTCCAAACATTTGATAAAGGCTCCAATACATATAAACAAGTTTGACTGTCCACTTAATAAGAAGAGACGGCACAAAGATCGCTAGCAGAAAGTTCAAGATAATGAAGGCTAAAAAGTAATGAATGCCTCCTGTATTTGTAACGGTTTCGAGTGGTTTTAACCATTCCCATAAGAGAAAAAACGAGCCCAAATATAAAAGAAGCTGTGTAAAAACATTCATTTTGTTACGCGCTGTTACCCCACTGTCGATTCACCTCAATTATTCCATTTTCAAAAGCATCCATATTTACTTCATGCAAAACAAACGAAGAGGACTTCAGGGCACTATGCTGCACTCCCTCGTTCGGAATAATCATATGGAGTTTTGCTGCTGGTGCTTTTTCCAACATTGCAGCTTCTCTTATTCCTTGTTCACTTGGAAAAACGAGTAATTCTCTCATTCGACTCCACCTCTGAAGTTCATGTGGAGCTCGCTCCCAAAATGGGTAGTCTTCTTCGCTTTTGACAGTTGCTAAATAATAGAGAACCTGCTTCATCTCAGCAAGACTTTCCACTTTGCCACTGTATCCCTTTCGTCCAATAAGGAGGATTTGAAATTTTTGATCATTTGTAGCCATCCAATACATAAAGGAAGCTGCAAGCGACATTCGCTGTTCAAAGTAGTTGTCATTTCGTAAATCTACTAAAAGCCCAATCCCTTCATCTTCCTCTATTCTTGGTTCAAATTCTTTTGAAACAAGCCCTTGAACACGAGCGGAGGCTTTCCAGTGGATTTGTGAAAACTTATCCCCTGCAATGTAATTTCGCACTCCTGAAACAATATTTGACTGATTTCCTTTGTGGAGACTTAGCTTTTCCCCTTCTTGTTCTTTATAGCTTTGAATAAACGGCTGAACATCTAGAACATTTGGCAACACAATAAAAGAATCTTCAGTTTTAATTCTTCCTTTTTTAAAAACAAGACCAAACAAATCACTTGCTTTAATCGTAAGCTCTGTTAACTTATGTTCCCCTCTTCTAGCACTCGGGATTTCATAGTGAAATGTGATATGACGCTTAAAAAATGGCGAATAGATCTTTCGTAGCTTATTTGTTTCTCCCTCTAATTCTTTTGGGCATTTCTCTTCAACAATGAGAAATGCGATTGGAAAGAATCTCTTGAGCTCAATTTCTATGGAGAACTTTACTGTTTCTCCGTAAAAATAGGAGGATTTTTCAAGACTTCTCTTCACTTTTACTCTCTTTACGGGATACAAAAGCAAAAGAAAGCTATAAAGCAGAATAGGAGAAAAGCTATAAAGTAAAAACCAACTTACAAACCCACCTTGAAACATAGCATACGAAAAAAGAAACCCTACCATAAAAACTACTGTGAAAAGCTGAGTTATATAATGTTCACGAATTGTTTTTAAAATCTTCAAAGCACACCTCTCCTATCCAATCACAGGTACAGATGTCTCATGCAGAAGTTCTTGAAGAACGTCTGCAGCATCTTTACGTTCAAAGCTTCCTTGTGCATTAACAGTAATTCGGTGAGACAAAATGGATGGAACAAGAAGTTGGACATCATCTGGAATGACATAATCCCTTCCTTGAAGCAGCGCAAATGCTTGAGCGGCTTTTAAAAGAGCAATAGAACCACGAGGACTTACACCTAATTGAATGAGCGGATGGTTTCTTGTTTTATTTACAATGCTGACAATATATCTTTTCACTAAATCACTTGCATGAACAAACTGAACTTCCTTTTGAAGTTTTTTTAGTTCATCCATTGTAATAACAGAAGGTAAATTAATGCTTGTATGGGATGTTAGCGATGTTTTTAAAATATTCATTTCTTGCTCTGGCGTTGGATACCCCATCTTAATTTTAAGTAGAAATCGATCAAGCTGAGCTTCAGGAAGACGATACGTTCCTTCAAAATCAACAGGGTTTTGGGTTGCCATTACAAAGAAAGGTTCTGGCAAAGGACGCGTTACTCCATCAACTGTAATAAACCCTTCTTCCATTGCTTCTAAAAGAGCCGATTGGGTTTTTGGAGATGTTCTATTGATCTCGTCAGCTAGCACAAACTGAGCCATAATCGGCCCTTGTCTATATTCAAATTCGTTCTCACGTTGATTGTAAATGGATGCACCTAAAACGTCTGATGGAAGAAGGTCTGGAGTAAATTGAATTCTTTTGAAATCTGCTCCAATTGACGCTGCTAATGCTTTCATCATTTTTGTTTTTCCAACCCCTGGAACATCTTCAAGAAGAACATGACCTTTAGAAAGAAGAGCAACCAAACTAAGCATTACAACATCTCTTTTTCCAACTAGAATCGTTTCAATACTATTTATAATTTCTTCCGCTTTTCTTTGAACAAACTGCGCTTGTATCATCACCTAACCTCCAAATATTTACCTATTTACTAGTCTATCATGTTCATTTCTTTCTTTTTTAATTTTTTGCTATTTTTTACATATAATTATCAATGCAATATTTTCATTTTTAAATTTTCTAAACTTACTTTATTTTCTATCATCTTATATTATTTACGCTTATTTTACTATTTAAACGTCCAACACCACTCTAGTTTTCCTACTTTTTATTAGAACCTTGTAATGAAAAAGACTCCTTCCATCATGAGAAAGAGTCTTTTAACGTTAACTATAATCTTGTTCTTCTGCTAATACTTCTTTTAAATGAGCCAAATCGTGTTCAAGGTGCTGTACCATTGAGGCAGAAGCCCCTTCCTTGTCCCGATTTTTCATTTTCTCAAAAATATCGTAGTGCTGACTTAAAATAATGCTTGTTCGTTTTTCTCCTCGAAAGTTTAAAATACGACAAAAGTGGACGAGAGAATTAAGCTCATCAATCTGTTTCTTTAAACGAGCATTTTTTGTATATTCAACAATCATATAATGAAAAGATTCATTAAGGTGAATCAGCTCATCTTGACAATTCTCTTTTACGGCTGCTTCTTCTGTCTCCTTTAAGATGTGTTCTAATTGAGAGATTTCTTCCTCACTTGCTTTTTCAGTTGCTAACTTTGTCGCAAATGATTCAAGAGCCATACGACAAAAATAAATCTCTTCTACATCCCGTACTGTTGGGTTGTAGACCATAACTCTCGATTTTTCATCAACATGCACAAGCCCTTCTTTTTCTAAAAGACGAATCGCTTCCCGAATCGGACTTTTACTTACATTAAACTCTTTTGCAAGCTGAGTTTCTATAATACGCTGTCCTGGTTTAAATTTCCCTGCAAAAATCATTTTTTTTATTTGATTATAAAATTGCTCATAATATGGTAATGGCTTTTGAATTTTAAAGTCACTCACTTTATCCCTCTTTTCTTTTTCTCTTCTTGTATAAATAAGATTCGTTTTGTAAAATGATTATTGGTCGACAAGATTCAGTCGACTATAAAAGTATAAGAGGAACGGTCAGGAATTATCAACTTTACTTTTTTCCTCCTCTGTTCTTTTAATTATTTCATTAGGAGGATATACAACATGCTTATTATTCTTACCATGCTCGTGCTTGGAGCTCTCCTTGGCTTCATTGGAGCTGGAGGTGCTGGGTTCGTAATTGCTCTTTTAACCGTTGTATTTAGTATTGATATTCATACAGCACTTGGTACTTCTCTTGCTGCAATGTCTTTTACTAGCCTATCAGGAGCTTATAGTCATTTTCAAGAGAAAAATATTCATTTGAAAATCGGGCTTATTGTTGGGATTTTTGCTGCAATCGGGTCCTTTATTGGAGCTAAGTTTGCTGCCCTCATCCCTGCAGAGTTTCTACACTACCTTACTGCTAGTATGCTTTTCTTATCTGCTATTCTCATTTTAGTAAAACTGTTTTTATTAAAAGATACAGCAAACCAAAAATTAATGGGAAATGCTGAACTTTGGATAAAGAGTATTATTCTTGGAATTATAACAGGCATTATGTCTGGAACCTTTGGAATTGGCTCAGCCCCATTTATTCAGCTTGGTCTTCTTATGTTATTAAATTTATCTGTTCGTCAATCAGTTGGAACAACAATGCTCGTCATTATTCCAATTTCACTTGGCGGCGGTCTTGGCTATATTACAGAAGGATATGTTGATTTTTTTCTCCTTCTAAAAGTGCTAATTGGTACAATGTCTGGTGCCTATAT
This sequence comes from Priestia sp. TRM10, assembly GCF_057808375.1. NCBI lineage: Bacteria > Bacillati > Bacillota > Bacilli > Caryophanales > Bacillaceae > Priestia > Priestia sp. TRM10. The sequence continues at coordinate 36,592 of NZ_JBJZOT010000014.1, read as the reverse complement.
TGGAGCCAAATTCACAAATCTAGCTCCAAAATCTCTTTTAAAAACCGCAATTTTTGCTACACCTGCTGCTGCCGGTTTGATTCTTCTGTTCTAGAATAAAATAACTTTAAAACCATTTACTTATACAAAAATTAGCAGTAATATTAATAATCGTAGTTACGAAGAAGGTGATATTTACGCCTTCTTTTTTCTATACTGTAAGGAGAATAAAGGAGGATTCTTTTTGAAAAAACATTATTTGCTTTGTGTTGTTTTGATGCTTAGCTTTTTTGTAGCTTTAACTGGCTGCGGTACATCATCTGATTCGATGTCAACTCCTTCAACTACTACAGAAGAAAGCAGTTCAAACGATTCATCTTCATCAAGAGCTGATATAAATCCGGAAAAGAAAGATGAAAACACGGAAAAAGAATCGGAAACCGCTTCTTCTCGTCTTCAAGCAACTGTTACGCGCGTAGTTGATGGAGATACGTTAAGAGCAACCGTGAATGGAAAAGAAGAAAAAGTTCGCCTAATTCTTGTTGATACACCAGAAATAGTTCACCCTTCCAAACCAGTTCAACCTGTAGGACCTGAAGCATCCTCTTTTACAAAAAAGATGCTTTCAAATAAAAAAATTGAAATTGAACCTGGTGTTCAAGAACGTGACCAGTATGGTCGCCTTTTAGCGTATATCTATGTAGACGGAAAAATGTTCAATAAAACGCTTATTGAAAAAGGCTTAGCTCGTGTGGCCGTTTTCCCACCAAACACCCGCTATCTAGATGAGTTTAAAGCGCTTGAACAAAAAGCAAAAGCCGCTAAACTAGGCATCTGGCAATATGAAAACTATGTAACAGATAAGGGGTATAATGATACTGTTGTTGGAAGTACATATTCTTCTGATCAATCTTCATCTCAATCATCAGAAAAGACATCTGCCAACACTACCTCTTCAACGCAAAATACGCCAGAACTTGCAAAAGAAACAGGTTCTTGTACTATTAAAGGAAATATTTCAAGCTCTGGAGAAAAGATTTATCATATGCCAGGCGGTGCTTATTACGACCAAACAATTGCAGAAAAAATGTTTTGCTCAACAAGCGAAGCAAAGAATCATGGATATCGTGCTTCACAAAGATAATCAACTAAAAAAGCCCCATTCCTTTTTAAGGAACAGGGGTTTTTTTAGTTCGAACTATATTCCTTCTCTATGTTACTAATTTTATCAATTCGTACTTTATGTCTTCCACCTTCAAAAGGTGTTTCTAACCAGATTTTCACAATATCACGTGCAAGTCCTGGACCAATAACTCGTTCTCCCATTGCAAGCACGTTTGAATCATTATGCTCTCTTGTTGCTCTTGCACTAAATGTATCATGAACAAGAGCACAGCGGATTCCTTCTACTTTGTTGGCTGCAATACTCATTCCAATACCTGTCCCACAAATTAATATCCCTCTGTCTGCTTCTCCAGTTGACACCTTTTCTGCAACTGGAAGAGCATAATCTGGATAATCAACAGATGTATCACATGAGCATCCCATATCTTCATATTCTACGTTCATTTCTTCAAGCAAAGAAATGATTTCTTTGCGAATGTTTATTCCTCCGTGATCAGAGGCAATGATGATTTTCATGATTTTCACTCCTACTTGTACAGGGCTTTATCTGTTTTAATAATTTAATTATCCCTTTAACTTATACACTAATAATAAAGGTAACCCTTCTGATTTGTAAACCTTTTCAAAGAATAACAAACAACTAGTTATGATTTTCTTCACCCTGTTTTAAGATACGTTCTACACTCTCATACTGTATAAAGATAACGAGCTTTTTCGTTCTCTAGATGATCAATAACTGTATTACAAGTATGATAAATCAAAGTTACCATTTTCTCTCCTCCTCACTCATTCGTACACTTACTTACTATGTAAATAAATAACAAGCTTCATTTTCACACTAGCCAACTTCATATAAATATTAAGTATGAATCTCAGCAAATTTGTTACAGTAAAAGCAAGCTAATAGATTCTTAAAATAGAGAATTTTTTGCCCTTCAAAACAGAAAAGTATATAATAAAACTACGTTTTAGTAACGATGAATTTATAGTGAGAGAAGTGATTTTTATCAGTTTTAATCCTGTATCAAACAAGAAATTATACATTCAAATTTATGACCAAATTCTTTCACAAATTGAACTCGGTACATTCAAAATTGGAGATAAACTCCCTTCTGAACGAGAGCTGTGCGCGAACTTCGGTGTTAGTCGTGCACCTGTAAGACAAGCATTAAGTGCACTTGAAATGAACGGAATTATTTATTCAAGACAAGGTGAAGGAGTTTTCGTAAAAAACACAAAAATTACAACGGGAACTTCTCAGTCTTCTTCTCTTTTAGAAAATGTATCGCCTGAAGATATTGTGGAAGCAAGAATGACAATTGAACCTCTTATTGTTAAGCTTGCAGCAATGAGAGCTACTGCTGAAGATATCGCAGACTTAAGAAAAACTATTGATATGATGGAAGAAGAAACAAAACAGGGAATTTATGTGCCTGAAACAGATGAGAAACTACATAAAGGCATTGCAAAGGCTTCTCATAATGATTTATTTATTACTTTCATGGCGGATATTAGCAACGCAATGAAAAAACAAGAAATGTGGCAGTTTATTCGCGACCGTACAGTAACTCGTCCAGATTATCGAGAAGTGAATTTTAAAGAGCATAAAATGCTTATTGAGGCAATTGAAAATCATGATGAGAAGAAAGCAGTTGAAGTAATGACTTCTCATATGAAAAACCTTTTTGACCGATACTGGAAAGTGTAAACCGTTCCACGAAGAAATGATTGCAGATCTGTGCTTGTTCTTTGAGTTAACAAAAAGGATGCACCTTATGTGCATCCTTTTTGTATAAAAAGCATTACATCGTTTTATAAAATAAGCCAACAAAGATTCTTAATGATCATGTATTAATAGAGTTCTTTAACTCAGATTGTTCATTATCTTCCTCCACTTTATGACTAACTGCCTTACCTGATTGCTTTACTAAAAATAGAATAATCGCCGCTCCAATCACTAAACTAACTCCTAGAAAAATCATACTTGTATTAAAAGAACCTGTAACATCTTTAATATACCCAACGATATAAGGACCAAAGAAACCACCAAGATTTCCAACACTGTTAATGAGCGCAATTGCTCCTCCTGCAGCTGCCCCTGTTAGAAATGAAGGAGGAATAGCCCAAAATGGAGAGTATGCTCCAAATGCTCCACATAAAGCAATGGTTAAAAAGATAAATGATAAGACAATGCTTGTACTTGCTACATAGCTACTCGCAATCATAGCCACTGCACTAGTTGTTAAACAAACCGCCACATGCCAACGCCTTTCATTCTTTTTATCAGAGTGGTTACCAACCATAATCATTACGACCATGGCAATCGTATACATCAATCCTAGTACCCACCCCATACCTTGTGTGCTTAGTGATGTTTCTTCTGCCAGACCTTGAGAAATGGTAGGGAGAAACATATTAATACCGTAATAGCCAACCATCCAACAGAAGTATCCAATTGATAAGATCAATACATCCCGATCTTTTAAAGCTTGCGCAAAAGTATAATGCTTCACTTCTTCCTTTTCCTGTCTTTCTTTTGCAATTACACTCATTAGCCATTCCTTTTCACCACGATTTAACCAGTTTACATCTTCAAGCCTGTCATCAAGATAGAAGTAACAGATAATACCTAGAATGAGTGCTGGAATAGCCTCTAAAATAAATAGCCATTGCCACCCTGCTAAACCCAACCAGTCAATTCCTAATAGAAATGTAGAAAGAGGCGAACCTATAGCATTTGCTCCTGGAATAGCAAGCATAAATCCTGCAATAGCTTTAGCATGGTGTTTTGTTTGGAAGAAACCGCTCAAATAATAAACCATACAAGGATAGAAACTAGCTTCCGCCACTCCTAAAAGAAAACGAGCAATATAAAACTGTGTAGGAGTTTGGACAAATGCCATAAAGATGGCGATAATCGCCCATGTTACCATAATGCGGCTAATCCATTTTCTTGCCCCAATCTTTGTCATCATAGCGCTTCCCGGAACTTCTAGCAAAAAATAACCAATAAAGAAAATTCCTGCTCCTAATCCAAAGACAGCATTGGAGAACCCAAGATCTTCGTTCATTTGTAACGCCGCAAATCCGATATTTACTCTATCTAGTATTGCGATAATAAAACATAAGAATAGAAACGGAATTAGTCGAAGTGTTACTTTCCTTGTTGTAGAACGTTCTAGTTCAAGCTGATTCAAGATAAATCCCCCTTTTAGGCTTTTTTGGCCTTTTCTTTTAACCTTGCTTCCTTATCCCTCTGATATCAACCATCCTAAATTAAGCGCTTTCAATTAAACTAAACATTCTCTTCTCCCCTGCCTTTATTATTTAATTGTGTTTGTATTACTACAGCATTTCTTTTGTTGTTTTGATGCTATTATCGACTGTAATGCTGATAATAAACTTCCTTTCCAATCTACTCTGCCATTCGATGTAAATTAAATATTTTGTAAGTGCTTACAAAAGGAGTTTTACTTGTTGCAAGTCCTACTGCAATTTCAGCCTCTTTTTGTTCTGCAATTCTTATATTGAATATTTTTTTAAAAACTAACCTGTATACTTGTAATACAACTAACTTACAATACAAGTATACAGGCAATCATTTTTATTGTCTATATTTTTTTAAAAAGTCTGTTAATTACAGAACTCATATAAAAAGAAGGGTGTTTCTCTAACAGAGAAACACCCTTCTTTCATCTTTATCTCTTTATTTATAAACATAATTTACACTAATTACTTCTCTCGTTCAGCAGCCTCTGCTTCTTTTTTCGTTCGATGCACCGTACCAAACGGATGCTCAGGGGGTGCATAAATAGAGTAAATCTTCAATGGTCTATTCCCTATATTTGTGACATTATGCCATGTCCCCGCAGGTACCATAATGGCATCATCATCAGAAACTCTTTTCCGAAAGGATAAGTTATTTTTTGTTTTTCCCATTTGAACAAGTCCTTGCCCTTCTTCCACCCTTAAAAATTGATCTGTTTTCGGATGAATTTCAAGCCCAATGTCTTCTCCTTTTTTAATACTCATCAATGTAACCTGCAGATGATGTCCTGTCCATACGGCTGTACGGAATGTTTTATTTTGCTTAGTGGCTTCATTAATATTCACCACAAACGGCTGTCTTCCGTAATCTTTTAACTCAATTTTTTCTCTGCTGTACCAATAGGAATAAGCTTCATATGGATTAGACCTGTACACTGCTTGAAACGCTGGATACTGTACGTAATAAGGATAGGAATACATATAAGGAGAATAATACATTTCTCTTCATTCCTTTCACATGCTTATAAAATATCCTATACGCCATCTTAACAGCATATTCCGTTTTCCATTCTCCTTATGAAGTGCATCTTTAGTTCATCGTTAAGCCACTATCAACTACAATATTTTGTCCTGTAATTCCTTTAGCTCTGTCAGACCCTAAGAATACCACTGTGTCAGCTACATCTTTTGGGGTGGTAACACGATTTAAAGCAGAACTACTTGCAACAATGTTGAACACTTCCTCTGTTGTAAGGGCACTAGCATCTGTTGTTTGTAAAAGACCACCTGATACCATATTGACCGTAATACCATATTGTCCAAGCTCTTTTGCCATGTTTCTTGTAAATCCAACTAGAGCTGCTTTTCCTGTTGTATATTGATGATAAGGAACAATAGGATTCTGAAATAAATTTGTACCAATATTCACGACTCTCGCATTATCTGTTTCTTTCAAATATGGTAAAGCTGCTTGAATAGTATTCAATGCTCCATGAACAGATCCTTCAAACTGTTCTACATATTTCCCCCAGCTTAACTCATGGACAGGCTCTTGTGCATTTGGATCAAATTTAAAATTTATAAGAGCATTATTGATAATAATATTAATACATCCATAATGCTTAATCGTTTGGTTCACTAACTTTTCAACATCATGTTTATTTGTAATATCAGCATAAAGTGCGATTGCGTTTTCTTTCCCTAACTCATCTACTAATATTTCGGCGCTTTCCTTGTTTTGATAATAATTCACAACAACACCGTATCCACTTTCTACGAACGTTCTTGCAATCTCAGCTCCTAATCCTCTACTTGCTCCTGTTATTAATGCAATTCCTTTGAAGTTTTTCATCGAACAAATTCCTTTCAATTTCGTATTTACAATAAACTTGAAAGAGAGAGTGAATACAAAAAGCCCTTTCACTCGTCAAAAGTAAAAGGGCTGAACATTCTTCATGTACAAACTGTATACTTTTACTCCCTACGCGAGTATTAACGCTCAGGTTCAAAGGGTCGGGTTTTCACCTTCTCAACTCGTATGAGTTCCCCTGTAAAATATTTATTGTCAATATTATTATATTTTAGCTTCTAACGTTTGTACAATTTTAAAAGCATCACACTCCCCTAAAGGGTGCATGATGCTTTTTCATTATTCCTTCGTCATTAACTTCAATGGTGCTGCAATATTCTTTTCAACTTTCTTGCCTTTTAAAACATCACTTGCCGCTTTAACAGCTAGCTCACCAATTAATTCTGGTTGCTGTGCCACAGTTGCCGCTAACTTCCCTTCTTTTACAGCATTAATAGCATCTTCATTTCCGTCAAATCCAACAACAAGAACATCTCGACCTGAGCTGTTAATGGCTTGGATAGCTCCTAATGCCATTTCATCATTATGAGCGAATACTGCTTTAATATCTGAGTTTCCTTGCAGTAAGTTCTCCATTACATTCAAACCTTTTGTACGATCAAAATCTGCAGACTGTTTTGCCGCAACATCAAGTTTTTGGTCTGCTACATTATGAAATCCTTTGCCTCGTTCACGTGTTGCAGATGCTCCTGGAGTTCCTTCAAGTTCAGCTACTTTAGCTCCTTCACCTAACTTTTCAACAATGTAATCAGCTGCCATTTCGCCACCCTTTACATTGTCAGAAGCAACTAACGTTTCGACCTTTCCTTTATCTGCTGAACGATCTAATGTAACAACAGGAATGCCAATATTGTTAGCTGATTGAACAGCTGTTGAAATAGCTGCTGAATCTGTTGGGTTAATTAGTAAAACATCAACCCCTTGTTGTAGTAAATCTTCAACATCGTTAACTTGCTTAGCTGAATCGTTCTGTGCGTCAACAATCACAACGTCCATTCCTTGCTTTTTCGCTTCTTTTACAACTCCATTTTTTAATGAAACAAAGAACGGGTTATTTAACGTAGAAACCGATAAGCCAATTTTAATATCTTCTAAATTTCCTTTTTTCTTTGGTTTTGCCCATTCTGGAGGCTCTAATGAACAAGCCGCTAGAATAAGAAGTGAAAACGACATGAGTACAAGTAAGACCTTTTTCAATGAGAACCCCTCCTATGCTGATTTTTTTCGATCAATTAACACCGCAATCAAGATAACAACACCTTTTACAACCATCTGGAAGAATGATGATACACCTAATAAGTTCAAACCATTGTTTAACGTTCCAATAATTAAAGCACCAATCAATGTTCCAACAATTAAACCACGGCCACCAGATAAACTTGTTCCACCTAATACAACAGCTGCAATCGCATCTAACTCATAAGAAGTTCCTGCTGTTGGTTGCGCTGAGTTTAAACGAGATGTTAAAATCGCTCCTGCTAAAGCCGATAAAAGTCCTGCTAGCGCATAAATCATCACTTTTACTCGTGGTACTTTAATGCCTGAAATAAGAGCTGCTTTTTCATTTCCACCAATGGCATATGTTTTACGGCCAAATGATGTTTTGTGTAAAATCACCCACAGCACTGCAAATGCAATAATCATCGTAATTGCAGGAACTGGAATACCTAAGAAATAACCACGTCCAAATAGTTGGAAGGCATAGTTTTCACCAAGACCTGTAATCGGGTTTCCATCTGTATAGACAAGCGTTAAACCACGAAAAATTGTCATTGTTGCAAGTGTTGCGATAAATGGTGCCATTTTTCCTTTTGTAATAAGAAGACCGTTAATCGCTCCCATTACTGCACCTAAGATACATCCAATTAAAATAGCTAAAATCGGGTCAATACCTGATACAATCATTCCAGCAATTAGCGCGCTAGATAGAGCCAAAATTGACCCTACTGACAAATCAATCCCACCCGTCAAAATAACAAATGTCATTCCAAAGGCAATAAGCGCATTAATCGCAACTTGACGCAGTAAATTTAATAGATTCAGTGGTTCTAAAAAGCTTGGATTTAAAATTGATACGATAGCAACTAAAATAATAAATCCGAGTAATGGTCCAAGCTTTTGCAGTAAATTATCAACATGATTTACTTTGTTTATAGCTGGTTTCATGTTACTTCCCTCCTGTTGCAAATGTCATGATTTTTTCTTGTGTTGCTTCTTCTTTCATTAATTCCCCTGTAATTCTACCTTCATGAACAACGAGGATCCGATCGCTCATTCCAAGCACTTCAGGAAGCTCAGACGAGACCATAATAATGGCAACTCCTCTGTCTGTTAGTTCATTCATTAACTGGTAAATTTCACGTTTCGCCCCAACATCGACTCCTCGCGTTGGTTCATCTAGAATTAACACTTTTGGACCAATGCCAACCCATTTGGCAATAACTACTTTTTGCTGGTTTCCACCAGAAAGGTTTTTCGCACTTGTTTTTCCTGATTCTGTTTTGATTTGTAAGCGCTTAATTAATAGATCAACAAATTCACTCTCTGTCTTATCATCAATAAGCCCTTTTTTAGAAAAGCTTTTTAAGTTCGGCAACGCCATGTTATCACGAATCGAAAAATCTAAAATAAGTCCTTCTGTTTTACGGTCTTCGGTAATAAATCCAATGCCTAGTTTGACGGCTTCATATGGATTTTTAATCGATACTTTCTGACCATTCACCAATATCTCGCCATCGTCTAATTTATCTAATCCAAACAAGGCTCGCATAATCTCGGTTCGGCCTGCTCCCATTAATCCTGAAACTCCAACGATTTCGCCTGCTTTCACAGAGAAACTTACCTTTTGAAAAGCTCCATTTCTCGTAGCATTGCGAACTTCTAACACCTTTTCACCAAGTATTGGTGCTCGTTCTGGAAAACGATCGGTTAATTCGCGTCCAACCATCTTACGGACAACCTCATCAAAGTTCGTTTCCCGAATTGCCTTCGTATCAACGGTTTTACCATCTCGCATTACTGTAATGCGATCACAAATGGTGAAAATCTCTTCCATCCGGTGCGAAATATAGACAATGGACACGCCTTCTTTTCTAAGAGCATTGATTACTTCAAAAAGCTTCTGAATTTCACGTTCTGTTAATGCAGCAGTTGGCTCATCCATGATAATGACTTTTGCATTTGTCATCAGAGCTTTAGCAATTTCAATCATTTGCTGCTGACCAACTGAACAAAGCCCTGCTTCTTGCTCAAGTGGAATTGTAACCGAAAGTTTTTCAAACTGCTTTTTTGATAGCGATTTCATTTCTTTCGTCTTTAAAAAGCCAAGCGGTGTTTTCAGCTCTTTTCCAATAAACAAGTTATCGAGTACAGTCATATCCGGCCAAACGTTTAACTCTTGATGAATAAACGCAATACCATACTGCTCTGCTTCTTTTGGGCTCTTAAAATATGTTTCTTTTCCATCAATGAAAATGGTTCCTTGATCACGTTTATGAAGACCAGTTAAGATGTTCATCATCGTCGATTTTCCGGCTCCGTTCTCACCCATCAAAGCGTGAACTTCACCTTCTTTTAATTCGAAATCTACTCCTGACAACACTTGATTTGTTCCAAATGCTTTATGAATACCGTTCATTTTAATATGCATAACGCTCACCTCTTTCTAGAAGATTACACCTGCCTGTAAAATACAGTTAGCATATGGAGTAACTTCACCTGTTCGGATAACGGCTTTGACGTTGTTTGTTAAATGTTTGAACTCTTCATGAGAGACTTCTTGAATATCCGTGTTAGTGAATCTCTCTTGCATATACTGCATAACATCCCGGTTTTGAGTACTCATCTCACTTGCAATCGTCACTTTTTCAACGACCATATCATCCGTAATCGCATTCACCACATCTCTGTAGCTTGGAACACCTAATGTAAGAGCTAGATCAATACGCTGTACATGATTTGGGATAGGAAGACCTGCATCGGCAATAGCAATGAGGTCTGTATGTCCTAGATCCGCGAGCACTTTTGAGATATGGCTATTTAATATTCCTTTTCGTTTCATAGCGCTTCCTCCACTTCTTCTCGTGTTGGCATACCACCTTGTGCTCCAAACTTTGTAACAGATAAGGACGCAGCGCGGTTGGCAAATTGTAAACTTTCTTCAATGCTTTTTCCTTCTCCTAAGGCTACAGCTAGTGCTGCATTGAATGTATCTCCTGCTCCTGTCGTATCAACAGCTTCTACAGTATAGGATGGAACAAGGATTTCTTTCTCTCCGTCATAGTAACGAGCCCCTTGCTTTCCTTCTGTAATAAATAATTTGTTTGGATATTTTTTTAATGCTTCGTCTATACTTAAATTGTTAAATAACACTGCTGCTTCATGTTCATTTGGCGTAATATATGTGGCGCGGTTAATCACGTCTTGAGAAAGCGGGCGAGCTGGCGCTGGATTAAGGAGAAGCGGTATATTATACTCCTCACAAATTTCACTCACATATTCTACTGTTTCTTCTGGAATTTCTTGTTGAATGAGAACAATTTTAGCTTTCTTAATGTCATCAATCACGCTCTTCACATATTCAGGGGTAATATAATCATTAGCCCCCTTGACAAAAACAATGCTATTATCACCTTCTGCTAATACAATATGAGCCGTTCCACTTCTCACATCTGTAACCGGTTTCACATCGGTTACATTAACATGATTTTCTTTGAAGTTAGCTAGGATTTCTTCTCCGTAGTGGTCATCTCCTACACAGCCAATCATCTTTACTTTTGCTCCTAATCGAGCAGCCGCAACCGCTTGGTTTGCACCTTTTCCCCCTGGTACTGTTTTAAATGATTCTCCAAGAACAGTCTCTCCAGCCCCTGGCCGTATTGCAGATGTTACAACTAAGTCCATTGATGAACTTCCAATAACTACAATTTCACTCATTTCCCTCAACCTCTCTTGTCGTTTCTCGTTCTATAAATGTTACAGGCATTTCAACATGATTTTGCTCAACGTATTCTTTTCTCATTAACTTGATTAAGAGACGAGCAGCTTCTTTCCCCATTTCATAGGCAGGCTGTCTCATTGTTGATAGAGACGGAAAAAGCAGGCTGCTCTGCGGAATATCATCAAACCCAATGATTTGAACCTCTTTCGGAATAGACTTCCCAAGACGAAGGGCTTCATGTAAAACTGCTGTTGCCACAATATCATTACTTGCAAGGACTCCGTCTGTATCTGGATATGTTTCAAACAATTCTTTTGCCCATTTTTTAGCCTCTTCAAAAGCAAAAGATGTTGTTCCCATCACATAAAAATCAACATTTGATTCACTCAAGTATTCCAAAGCCCCTTGAAATCGATCTTGAGCAGGTTGGATATGAGCTGGGCCTTTTAGTAGCGTTATTCGTCTGCTCCCTCGTTTCACCATTTCCCTTGCTGCTGTTCTACCGCCTTCTCTTCCATCTCCATAAACTGAGGGATAGTCTTTCGACGTTTGATCTAGAAACACAACTGGAATCGATAAATCTTTATAATTTGTATCACTTCTATCATTGGTAGCTGAAATAATGCCAACTACGTTATTTTGAACAAATGTATGAATATAATCGAGTTCTTTTTCAGGCTGTTCATCACTATTTCCAAACAATAAGCGAAACCCTTCTTTTTGCATCTCATCTTCCACCCCTCGTGCTAGTTGGGGAAAAAATGGGTTTGTAATGTCTGGCAGCAATAAGCCAATCAGCTTTGACTTCTTTTTATAAAGGGAGCGGGCTACTTCATTTGGGCTATAATTGAGCTCTTCCATGGCAGCTGCTACTCGTTTTCTTGTATCTTCGTGAACGTAGCCATTCTCATTCAGAACACGAGATACGGTTGCAACTGATACGCCTGCTTCTTTCGCTACATCTCGAATTGTTGCCATTTGCTCCCCTCCTTTACGTTTATGTAACCGTTTACACAAGTAGGATACCACGAACTTATGAATTATACAAGAATAAAATTTATTTGTTTTATCAGGATAATAGAAAAAGGGTTCTCCAAAGCTCCTTGAACCTTGAAAAACCCTTCCTCATTCAGTTAAATTATACTTTTTCGTCCACTTAATTTACATCTAATAATGGACGATCAGCAAAGTCAACCCATACAGATCCGTTTTCTGCTGAGCGTACACAATTTTCAAGCCAGCGAATTCCGTCAATTCCAGCATCGATATCAGGATACACTAAATTTCTTAGTGTTTCTTCATCATTACGATTTTTCGCATCAATTGCGATTGCAAATTTCAAATATATATTTGCCCATGATTCGGATAATCCTTCTGTATGAAGAGCACCCAGACGCTCATCAGCATTGCACTGTTCATCAAGGTATGGCATAGCACGAATTAAAGTTTGAACTGGCTCTCCCTGTACTTCATAGCGCAATTCTCCTGGCTTACTATCCCACCATTCTAGACTAGCTTTTGAACCGACAATTCGAATCCGATGCCCATCCATGCACCCTGCATTAACTGAAGAGGTCCAAAGTCGACCAACCGCTCCATTTTCATAGTGCATTGAAACAAATGCATTGTCTTCTAATGGCTCTCTGCTATGAATAAAGCTTTGTCGATCACAAAGCAACTTTTTAACTTTCATATTCGGCATGATTAACTGAGACATATAATAAGTGTGTGTCGATAGGTCACCTAATACAAATGTTGGTCCTGCTATCTTAGGATCTACTCTCCACTTTTGGGCATCGCTAAATTTATCTGCATCTTCTGTTGAACTGAAACCGTGTGTATACTGAAGATCTACAATTCGGATATCACCGATTTTTCCTTGCTCAATCATAGCACGCATTTGAAGTAGCATTTGATTTCCAGAGAATCCATAAGTCACACCAACAATCTTCCCTTTTTGTTCAGCGAGACGTTTAATTTCTTCTCCTTCTTCTGATGTAAAGAATAATGGCTTCTCACAAATAACATGAAGGCCAGCTTCTAGTGCTGCTTTTGTAATCTCATAATGAGTGCCGTTTGGTGTAGCAATTGATACAACTTCTACACCATCTTCCAGTTTAGCTTCCTCAGCAAACATAGCTTGGTAGTTTGGATAACAGCGGGAATCTTCAACTCCAATATTTATCCCAAAATCTTTTCCACGTTCAGGATCAATATCAAAAGCTCCTGCCTTTAATGTAAAAGCGGTATTGTCACGCAAAGCCCCAAGACGATGTTTATATCCAACTTGCCCAAGTCTTCCTCCACCTACCATTCCCCAGCGTAAAGGTCTTGAAATCTTTCTTTCACCATTTAACATATTAAAAACTCCTCTCATTGTTGAGTTATTGAATGAAATAAGCAAAACTGTCTATGTGCAACTCTAATTATAAGAATAATCTGATATTTTTCTTTAGATTATGAAGTCCATTTTTTGTCTTTTAAGGTCATTTTTTAGACTCTCTCTTTTAACATAGCCCAATATCTAGACTTGATTTCTCCTTCTATATTCAGCAGGAGTGATGCTTGTCTCTTGTAAAAATACCCGGCAAAAATAATGGACAGAAGTAAATCCACACTCATCTGCAATAGATTGTATAGAGCGACTTGTTGAACGAATTTTCTTTGTTGCTTCTCTAATCCTTTCATGTCGTACATAGTAAGTGTAGGGAATCCCTAAGGTCTCACTAAATAAGCGTGACAAGTGGCGTGGAGAAACATGAAAGAAGCATGCTACATCATTTAGTGAAAGAGGCTGGTCCAAATTATCTTTGATAAATCTTTGAGCTTCTTCTACAATCTTTCTTCCTTTATCGTAAGAAGGCTTAGGGAGTTGATCATCTTCTGTTCCACAAAATAGAGATTGCAAAGACAATATAAGCGATACACCTAGAGTGTTTAAAATATCAGCCGAAGATGTTTGCTCAGCATGCTGCATTAACGACTTCCACAGCAAAACGGTTGCATTATCCTCGCTATTTGGAATATAGATACTATCTTCAATGGCTAATTTCTCAAAGAGAAGCTGCTGTTTTTCCGAGGTATTTTCCTTCTCTATTTCAAAGGCAACCCAAAAGAGAAATAAGTTATTTCCTTTATGAATTCTATGAAGTTGATGAGGACGTGAAAGAAAGAATGTTCCTTTCTCAAGAAGAAAATCCTCATTATTCTCAGAATAAAGCCCAGTGCCATCTACAACATAGCAGATCTCAAAGAATGAATGCTTATGGATTGGAGTACCGGGATGTTTCCTGTCAGCTCCCCAATAATGTACACGGATAGAAAGGTCCCGTCCGACACAACAACTGGCTCCACGTTGTAAGGTTCGAATAGTAGTTGCTAAACTCATTAAGCATCCTCCTTTAGTAAATCCATTTCTATTTTAAAGCACCTATGAAAATAGAATTAAAGAACTTCTTCAGACGCCTCTTTTTGACTATATTTGTCTCCATGAGAACGAAATTGAGACTCCAGCTCTTCTAGCGTTTTACCTTTTGTTTCGGGTAAGAAGCCTTTTACAAATACGATGGCTATTACTCCTAAAGCTGTGAAAACAAAAAAGGTTGTTGATAAGCCGATTTTCTCAAGAAGTAGCGGGAATGTTAAGCCTATAAAGAAATTAGCGATCCACAAGCAGAAAACACTAATTCCCATTCCTAACCCTCTTATACGCAAAGGAAAAATCTCAGCAAGCATAAGCCATGTTACCGGTGCAACAGCACCTTGCATAAAGGCAAGGAATGTTACTGTTAGTGATAGAACCACATAAGGAAGCATATCACTTCCAGCAAGTACATTAGAGAATATGCCAATAAGTAAAAGGGAAGTAGTAGTTCCAACAAGACCAACTAAAAGCATTGGTCTGCGTCGTACTTTGCCAAGCAACCAAATCCCGATACATACCGCAATAACAGAAATTAAACCATTTGCGATATTGGCAATTAAAGCCGCTTCTGTTTCGAAGCCTGAATCCCTTAAAATTTGAGTACCGTAATACATAATCGAGTTAACGCCTGTAATCTGCTGAACAACCGCAATCCCAATTCCTAAAAATACAATACGTCGTATCCAAGGGATAGATAGATCCTTTAAAGAAGCCTGCTTTAGCTTACTGTCTTTTAAAACCGTCCCTTTAACCTCATCAAGCTCAATCTGAGCTTGATCTCTTGTACGAATTTTCTGGAGCACGGTTAAAGCTTCTTCATTTTTTCCTTTTGAAATGAGCCAACGTGGACTTTCAGGCATTCTTAACATACCGATGAATAGAAATACAGCAGGTAAGGATGCGATGGCTAGCATATAGCGCCAAACGTTAACATCATCAGCCATCATGTTTCCTAATACAGCATTACAAGTGAAAGCTAATAGTTGTCCACCTACGATCATTAACTCATTTTGTGTAACCATTCTTCCCCTTCGCTCTACAGGCGATACTTCTGCTAGATAAGTAGGAACTGTAACAGATGCCCCTCCAACAGCAAGCCCTAATAGGAAACGAAAGATGACCATTACCGTTACATTAGGAGCAAATGTACATCCAAGCGTTCCAACAAAGAACAAAACAGCAAGATAGATAATGTTCTTTCGCCTTCCCATGTAATCAGATAGCCTACCCCCAACAATAGCTCCTATCGCAGCACCCAGAAGGAGCGAACTAGCGACAACTCCTTCTGTGAATGCATTAAGTCTAAGTGTTTCAGACATAAAAGGCAAAGCACCGTTAATAACTCCTGTATCATAACCAAAAAGAAGTCCTCCGAAGGTTGAAATAACAATAATAGTAGTTAAGAATGACTTTTGTTTCCTCTCTCCACCCATATTGATCTCTCCTCTTAAAGTCTCTTGCTTTCTATGCCGAGCTCTATCCACCTTAAATTGTTACGGAGACACTAGCTTTTGTTTCAAATTCTCTTGGTAACGTTTCTTTTAATATATCCATTGATTTTCTTACGCCTGTGATTGGTTTCATTGTTAAGTCTTCCATCTCTAAAACAATAGGTCCCTTATAGCCTGTCATTTTTACCACTGTGAAAAATTCTTTCCACCATGCACTATCATGGCCATATCCAAGTGCAACGTAATTCCAAGAACGAGATGCAAAGCTTTCCATTGGCTTTACATCAATTAATCCTTGCGCATCAACAATTCCTCGTTCTAACCGAACATCCTTCGCATGGATATGATAGATAGCATCGCCTAATGTTCGAACTGTTGTTATAGGATCCCCACCCATCCAGAACAAGTGGCTAGGATCAAAGTTCATACCTACCATATTTCCTACTTCATTACGAAGCTTAAACATTGTTTCTGCATTGTGTACGAGGTTATATCCTAAGTTTTCAATTGCAATTTTTTTAACTCCGTATCCCTCTGCCGATTTCACAGCTTTTTTCCAATACGGGAAAGCTACTTCGTTCCATTGCCATTCAAGCATGTCAAAGTGCTGCGGTAAAATTGGATGTGTAATCCAGTTTGGCGTTTTATCATCCGGACCTCCTCCAGGACAACCAGACATCATCACAACAGTCTCAACTCCTAAAAGTCCTGCAAGCTGAAACGTTTTTTCGACACCTACTTTATGCATTTCTCCTTCTTCTGATGGGTTCAACTGATTTCCTGAGCAGTTGAGTGCTGCAATCTCAATCCCTCTTTTCTTTAAGGAATCCATAAACTGCTCTCTTTTGATAGCGCTTTCTAATAATTCATCAACATTGATATGTGGAGCCTTTGACCAGTTTCCACACCCAAGCTCTAATGATTCTATTCCTAATTCTACACACTTATCTAGCATCTCTTCAAATGGCATATATCCTAAAATATCTGTTACTAATCCTGTTTTCATTCCCTATTCCCCCTTAAAAATTTAAAACATGAAATCGTTATCATTTGAGCGTAAGGATAAATGACTGTTTCTATAAATTATTATAAAACAACACGGCGGAAAAAGTATTTGTACAATAAAGCCTTTATATTGTACTTTAAGGACTTTTTTATTTAATGACGAGTCGTTTTAAATAGAATCTATATCGATAAAAACCTAAATTTAAAAGCAGAAAAAAGAGGCTTTCCAAAAGTTCAAGGAACTTATAGATAACCTCTCAATCTACATTCTCTTATTGCTGCTCTCTTTTATCACCTATTAATATTAAAAACGAAATATCTCAAATTCTAAGAATCATAGAGCTCAAATTATCTACCGAGCTCTTTCTTTTTTATCTATGCTCTATTACCAATTGATCTTTAGATAATATTCCATTAATCTTATCAATTAATAATGGAAGGTCTTTCATCGTTTCTATCGTAAAATCGGCTCCGTTATCAAGAAATGATTGTCTTGTTTGGTTAATAGCTAGCTCTTTATCATCAGGAGACAAAGCATTAAATTCATTTTGAGATAACCCCATTTCTGAGCTACCAACAATTACACCAACTGACCATACTCCTGCCTGGATTCCTTCTTTTATATCTGAAATTGTATCTCCAACTTTTATTACATGACGAACGGATGAAATTTTTAATTTTTCTATGTTTCTAAAAATCATATATGGATAAGGTCTTCCATAGGAGTTTGTTTCATCAGCTGTAATATAAAAATCAGGTTCATATCCTTTTTTTAAGGCATTAGGTACAACTACATCCATCATTTTGTTTGTATATCCAGTAGTTGAACCCAACTTTAGCCCTTTTTCTCTTAGCCCATTTACGACATTCACTACTTCTGGAATTGGATCTGTATATTGGGATAAGGATTGAAGTAATGCAGGCTCAAACTCCTCATATAAATTCTCTACGTCCATTTCATTAAAAGCTCTTCCATAAAGCTCCTCCCAAAGCTTAGAGATTCTCGGCATGGACAGCATAGTCCGTATATGATCAATCTTCAGCATTCCCATTGGCTTACGCGCTTCAGCTATTGTAACATCGATCCCAGCTTGCTTGAAAATATCTACAAATACATTTACTGGTGCAAAGCATCCAAAATCTACAGTCGTTCCTGCCCAATCAAAAATAACACCTTCTATTTTACTCATTACGCCTTCACTCCCATGAATTCATTTATAATATTACATAGCTTGTTTATATCCTCTTCATAAACTTCACCAATGTTACCAATTCTAAATGTATCTATGTCTGTTAACTTGCCCGGGTAAATGACAAATCCTCTTTCCTTCATGTATCTATAAAAAGGTTCAAAACTAAAGTGTTCGTTTGGATATAAGAATGAGGTAATAATAGGAGACTGCTTTTCTTCCCCAATGTACGATTCAAATCCCATCTCCTTCATTCTTTTACAAAGAAGCTTATTATTGTTGACATATCGATTATAACGTGCAGAAATGCCACCTTCTTCCCTGAGCTCATCTATGGCCTTAGAGAAGGCTGCCACAACATGAGTAGGGGAAGTAAATCTCCATTTTCCATCCTTATTCATTTCTCTCCATTGATCATATAAATCTAGCGATAAACTCCTAGAATTCCCCTCACAAACTTCTAAACTCTCAATCTTAGCTATCACAAATCCAAACCCCGGAACTCCCTGAATACATTTATTTGCACTACTGATCAAAAAGTCAATGCCTAATGCAGGAACATTAATATTCATACCTCCAAAGCTACTCATCGCATCAATAATAAGCTTTTTATTAAAATCTTTTGCCACACGTGAAATCATCTCAATTGGATTTAAAATGCCGGTTGTTGTTTCACAATGAACCATGACGATATGAGTGAAGCTCTTATCTTCTTCCAGTAGGTTTCTAATTTTCTGCTCATCTGGATGTTCGTCATATTTTGTTGCCAACTCCACGAAATTCAGCCCTAGGTATGTTGCCATTTTGACAATACGCTCCCCATACGCTCCATTCGTAACGATTAGTACCTTGTCCTGTTTCGTTAATGCCGTTGTCATAACGGATTCTACTGTGAAAGAGCCGCTCCCTTGCATTAATACAACCGTATAGTGTTCACTTGTTGCATGAGCTAACTCCAAAAGTTCTCTTCTAATTTTTTGAGTGATAATTTTGTAATCATCATCCCAAGTACAACGATCAAAAAGCATCTCTTTTTTCACGTTTTCTGTTGTTGTCAACGGTCCCGGAGTTAAAAGTTTATATTGTTTCATAATACTCGTCCCCTTTTATTTTGCAGAATTAAAAAATGCTTGATGTTTTTCAAGAAGCTCAACTGTCAATGGTTCTTTAAACACTTTATTATTAGCAGCTTTATTTTCTTCATCTACGGTCTCTCCTTCATACAAAGGAACAGGGTAATAATTAATAAGTTCAGCTCTTGCATCTTCTACAATAACCTTTGCCATATCCATTGCTAGTTCTGTCTTCTTATCTTTTTTATTGATTACTGCTAATGATTCTGTATTAGAGAAATTCCCTTCGACAGGGTCAATAAAGTCTATAGGTGCTCCTGACTGCTTCACTTCTACCGCCTGATGACGAAGACCAAATCCTACAGCAACTTCTCCAGCTTGTACCTTTTTAATTGAACCTGAACCAGAGCTTTCTAAATGGGGCCCTGCATTCTTTATAATTCCAGCCATTACTTTCTTTCCTTCTTCTTCCCCATATTCACTGATAATGGCTTGGATTAACATCCATCCTGTAGAGGAATCCATAATATTAGGAATAGAAACCAATCCCTTATATTCCGGACTTGCTAAATCTTTAATAGATTTTGGTATATCTACCCCTTTTTGTTTCATCATTTCTGTATTAAAAAATACAGCGCCTGTATTAGCTAAGATAGGAGTATAAAAAGCTGGATACTTATCAATTGTTTTCGTTTCAAACGCTAAATCTTTAAACATTGAATGCTGTTCTTCGGCACTTTCCAGAAAATAAGAACTCATGGTGACTAAGTCAGCCTCTATCTGCTCTCCTTCAGCCATTAGTTTTCCTCCTAATTCAGATGTACCAAGAGATTGGATGATATATTTCCCTTCATACCCAGCATCTTTTAACGATTTCTCCATCGCTGCTATTGCTTCTTCATCTCCATTGGAATAAATCACAACTTTGTCATCACCACTGTTTGCTGATTTTGCTCCACATCCTGCCATGATGACGACAAGTCCAATTAATATCATAAGTAGCCTTTTCTTCATCCTCATTTATTGTCCCTCACTTCATTAAGTTTTTTGAAATTGCCTCTTCTGGATAAAATCACAAATGAGTTTAACTACAATGTTTGTACAAAATATGAGTAAAGATAGTACGAAAATCTCGTTGAACTTAGCAAAGTGCTGGAGTTCCTTAATTTCACTTGATACAAGAGAGGTTTGTGCAGATACTAGAAAAATAATTCCACTTACAGTTACCATAGAATTAATAAAATAGTAGCTGAACATCTCGGTAACAGTGGAAGCCGAGTTCGGCAGAATAACACGATAAATCGTTTTAAACCAGCTATCACCAAGCAAACCACCTGTTGTCTCCCATGTAGGATTCATTTTAGACAGAGAGTTTTTTGCCATTAAATAAGGTGTCGTAAAATAGTGAACAATATTACAGAATATTACGATAATAAAAGTTCCTTTTAGGGTACTTTCATTGAATAATAAGAGATAAGAAAGACCAAGTACCATACCAGGTAGTGTATTTGTAACCATGGATACAAGATCAAAGGTCCCTCTTCCTTTTAAGCTTGTTCTCGTATTTAAAATAGCTGAGCAATAGGCAATTACAATTCCTATAACCGTTGTAAAAATGGCCACAATGACGGAATTTTTATAAACCATGCTTAAACCACTCGTTGTAAATACATTAACAAAATGCTGAAAGGTAAATGTTAAATTGTAAGGAAAGTTCGTTAAAAATGGTGCAATAAACATGACGAGAAAGATAGAAAACATCCCAACTACTCCCCCAATAGATATGATTCCTAGAACACAATCTCGAACTCGATTTTGAATAATATCAATAGAAGTAAATTTATCATAGTGAAAATTGAAACGCTCTAAGTACTTGAGCAAAATAATAGCGAATAATGCTGGTAAAAGCATAAATACAGCAATAACTGCCCCATCACTAAAGTTTGGTATCGTTCCTAACATAACTTGATATAAGTGAGTCGCTACAACAGAATATGTTCCTCCAAGGGAAGCTGGAATTCCGTAATCTGTAAAACTTAGAATAAAGGAAAGAACAAATGCGCCTCCTAGTGTACCAAGCATTGGTCTTAAAATCGTATTGTAAAAACTTCTTACTGAACTATCCATCATTAATGTACTAACAATCATAAACTTCTTATCGATATACGAAAATGAGTTATTAATTAAGAGATATGCTGAAGGCAATGTGTAAATAACGTATCCTAACAGCAAACCATTAAATCCATAGATATTAAATAATGGTTCTCCTAATATTTGTGTAATAAGACCTTGATTACCAAAAGAGTACATAATGGCGAACCCATATGTAATGGTTGGCAGCAACATTGGAATTAAAATTCCTATTTTTAAGGCACTTTTTAAAGGCTTAAAGATATTAGTAAAATGAAACGCGTACGCTATTAAGAAAGCAAGAATAGTTGTAATAGCTGCGGTAATACTAGAAATCTTGATACTGTTTGCAAAAGCTGTCATTAGTTCACTATTAGATAGAATGTTTATGTAATTATATATGTCAAACCCTTGACTGCCTTCGAAGGAACGTACAACAAGTATCCCAAGCGGTAATACCAAGAACAAGAAGAAAATCATTAAGATTATCCCATATATCACTCTCATTTCTGTACGTACATTAAGCATATTGCTCACCAAATAAATGAAAGATATTTTGTCTTTTAATCTGTAATTGTTTTAATATAAATCCTTTCACAAATTCATTCTTCGGTTGGTGAATAATTTCATGGGGTGTCCCAAATTGAGAGATATTCCCTTGATTAATAATAAGAATCTTATCAGACAAAGTTAATGCTTCTTCTGGATCGTGGGTTACAATAATAGTTGTAAGCTGAAATTCCTTTGCAATTGATTTAATTCTTTCTTTAATTGATTCCTTAATAACCCCATCAAGGGCACTTAATGGTTCATCAAGGAGAAGAAGTTTTGGCTTCATCACTAAAGTTCTAGCTAGTGCCACTCTCTGTTTTTGACCTCCAGATAATTCACTAATTTTTTTATTCAGATGAGGCTTTAGCTCAAGGAAATTGATATACTCTTTTAATTCTTCTTCAGTCACTAACCCTCGTTTATTCTTCAGCCCATATACAATGTTCTCATAGGCATTTAAATGGGGAAAAAGGGCATAATCTTGAAATACAATATTAAATCCTCGATCTTTCATCTTTACATTCGTTAAATCTTCATTGTCAAAAATGATTCTCCCTTTATCCATTTTTGTGAGACCTAAAATAATATTTAATAGCGTTGTTTTCCCGCTTCCACTTTGTCCAAGTAACGAAACAATTTCACCTTTATTAATTTCCAAACTAATGTTATCAAGCACTACCTTGTTATCATACTGTTTACTAATTTGCTCTAGCTTTAGCAAACAACTCACCTCCACCTTTAAAGTTAAACGCAAATATTTATAGATGCCTTAGGAGGTAATTGAGCTGAAGTGCTCTCAATCCTAGTCTCCTAATCAGCTTGAATCCACTTAGAATCATCTATTCCAAAATCCTTAACATGCGGTACATTCGTAATAATATAGTCCACTTCACTTAGATCTTGTATTTTGTAATTAGCAATATTACCAATCTTTGAGGAATCACTTAAGATATAAGTTTGCTTAGCATTAGCCATAAAGATATTAGAAAGCATACATTTGTCTAAATCATAACTTGTGATACCTGCATGATGATCAAGTCCATCAATAGAAATAAAGGCTTTATCTACAAAAAGCTCATTAGCCATTCTCTCTGCTAAAGAACCAGAAGTACGAAAATGATCACCTTTTACATGCCCCCCAAGGAAAATCATTTCTCCTTTAAACGGATGTTCATCCTCTTCATATTCCATTAACTTAGCTGCGAAAGGAAAAGAGTTTGTAATAACTGTCACATCTTTCTTTCGTTTGATAGAAGAAGCCATTTGTAACGTCGTACTTCCTTCATCAATAAAAATAACTTCTCCATCTTCCACAAAAGATGCAGCTTTTAGACCAATGATGATTTTTTGATCAATATGGAGGATTCTTCTCTTAAACATAGACAACTCATTAGAATCCTCTTCAATTCTTACTGCCCCGCCGTGAACTTTTTTAATTTTTTGTTCACTTTCTAATTCTTCTAAATGACGACGAATAGTTTCTGTTGATACGTTAAAAATCTTTGCAAGACCATTTACCTTCACTTGTCCTTCATTATTCACTATCTCTATAATTCTCTTCTTTCTTTCTTCAGCTAATAAAGACATCATTCATTCTCCTTTGCTTTCTACTCAAATTATAAAAAATGATTGTAAAGTGACTATTAATACATTGTTAATAGTTTGTTGATATTTTGTGGTTTTTTGTGATATTAGTTGGTTTTTATTATATAGGTTTGAGGTATTGCTTGTAAATTGAATATTTATAAATTTATTCCATCTTTTTATACTCTTGTTTAATAACTTAAATAAAGTGAGTAATATAGGAAGACTTTTTATTAGAACAATATTAGAAAGATCAATAAAAAAGCCTGTTCAAAAGTTAATTAAGCTTTTGAACAGACTTTTATTTGCTAGTAAGATGTGATTATTTCTTTCTATCTTACTACTACTAAACCTATATATACAGGGCATCGACTGCTATCAACATTTATTACCTATAACAGCTTTAATGTTAAAGAAGTCGGTCTTTTAAATTTTGAGCCTGAAGAATAACTTTCTAATATATATGTTTTGATATTATTAATACTTTCAAAATTAAATAAACCTGATTCCATTGCATTTTCTCCTAACGTTTTCAATGTATCGTCATTAATACTTTCCATTGCTTGAGGAACAATTTTTACGTTTTCATTTTGATATGCTTGATAAATTGTATAGGAAACTCCATCTAAAACGGCATACCATGCGTGTTGTTTTAATCTATCTTCTTCATCGTTGGCAAATTCAGTTATATCAATGTAATCCCCACTATCTATGTAGTTATAAAGATAATCTCCAGTTACATTTTCCCCTGCAAGCCATTTCCAACAGTCATCAAGAGCCTCTCTGCCTGTTTGATATCCAGGCTCCTTGGATTTTATTATGTAAAACAGTTTTTCAGCAATTATTAAACCTGTAGCAACTTTAGACTCTGCAGTGAGATCGTGTATAAAGTTCATGAGTAATCCCCCTTATTACTCTCAATTTATCACAATAAAAAAGCTGCTCAAAAGGTTAATTCTCCTTAGAGCAACTTTTTTATATCAACATCTTTCTTCTGTTATCATTAACAAACCTTTATCAAATCATAGTAGACCATATCTGTTTAAAAGCAAGTAAACGATTGAATTTGACGCAGGTCAATTCCGAAATAAACCCATCCAAATCCAGTCCAGCGATATCCTGCAACAGAAGTTCGACCAACAAATATTGGGTAGAACCAGAACTGTTCAGCTCCTCTTAACCATACATACGTATAGTTGAATAAACATCTTGCAATCCCACCTGGATCAACCGCAAATGTTTCTACTTGTTGTTGAGGAACAAAAGTTGGTGGTGGAGCAGTTGGTGGGCCAGAAGTTGGGCCTTGGCTAGGAGGTCCAGGTGGTCCCAGTGGCGGGGATGTAGGTGGTGGAGAAGGAAAAAACCCACTGAATTGTCTTGCATCAAAGCCTGTGTGGTCTAAATGAGAAGGTATTTGTTGATGATTTAAATAGCCATAATCAACGTTTTTATGATAAGGATACATAATATTAAACTCCTTTATTTTCAAATCTTATTGCATCATATTCTTTAGTTGTTTGCCTATCAACTTGTTCGCTAAGAAATGGGCCTTTACCTACATATCATAATTATTGTTGCAAATTTTGTGGATCAAATAGCCTTTTTAGCGTTTTATCCATCCCCACCATTTTCTTTATAAGTGTCATGTAGACATAAGTTTGCATATGGTACATCAGAAAATAACCGGTTCATTCGTGTAGTAATGGAGGAATAGAGATGACAAATTTTTATTTTTTTAATGGAGTCATTAAGATGATTACAGATTTGAATGTAGGAGAGAATGAGGGCAATGCAGGGTGTTACAAGTTAATTTCCGTAGAAAATGAATTAGGAGCAGTCGTAAATTTTGTAGCAGGACCTTCAACTTACTTTGTAGATCATGTTGCAGTATCAGTAGGAGATTATATAACGGGATATTATGACGGAGATGCCCCTGTTCCTCTTATTTATCCCCCACAATACCAGGCACTCGTTATTGTAAAAGAGAGTACAAGTCGAAATGTGAAAGTAGATTACTTTAATAGCCAGTTAGTGAGTAGTGATGGACAATTACAAATAAATATAGCACCCTATACTCAAATACTATTAACAAACGGACAATTTTTTTCAAGAATACCTGTAAACCGAGATCTAATTGTTATTTACGGAGCTTCAACTAAAAGCATTCCAGCTCAAACAACTCCCTATAGAATAATTGTTTTATGTTAGAAACCATCCTAAAAAAGAAAAGGCCTCCCACCAGTTTTGTAAACTGATGAGAGACCTTCTCTCACAGAGATAGCTTTTATAAGCTGTTCCTGTTAAGGAGTAGAGAGCATGAATTACATCATGCCGCCCATTCCACCCATACCGCTCATGTCAGGCATTCCGCCGCCAGCGTTTTCTTCTGGTTTGTCAGCTACAACAGCTTCAGTTGTTAAGAACATAGCTGCTACAGATGCTGCGTTTTGAAGAGCTGAACGAGTTACTTTTGTTGGGTCAACGATACCAGCTTCAACCATGTTTACCCACTCGCCAGTTGCTGCATTGTAACCAGTGCCAACGTCTTCTTTTTTAAGACGCTCAACGATGATTGATCCTTCAAGACCAGCGTTGTGTGCGATTTGACGTACTGGCTCTTCTAGCGCACGAAGAACGATGTTGATACCTGTTTGAACGTCGCCTTCTTCACTTAGAGCAGCTACTTTGTTATATACGTTAACTAGAGCTGTACCACCACCAGCAACAATTCCTTCTTCTACTGCTGCACGAGTAGAGTTTAGGGCATCTTCGATGCGAAGTTTGCGCTCTTTAAGTTCTGTTTCAGTTGCTGCACCAACTTTAACAACGGCAACGCCGCCAGCTAGTTTAGCAAGACGCTCTTGTAATTTTTCACGGTCAAATTCAGAAGTAGTTTCTTCTAATTGAGCACGGATTTGGCTTACGCGAGCTGCGATTTGTTGAGAATCTCCAGAACCTTCAACAACTGTTGTGTTGTCTTTTGTTACAACAACTTTAGACGCGCGGCCTAGTTGAGTAATGTTTGCAGATTTAAGATCTAAACCAAGATCTTCAGTGATAACTTCTGCGCCAGTTAAAGTAGCGATGTCTTCAAGCATTGCTTTACGACGGTCGCCAAATCCTGGTGCTTTAACAGCTACAGCGTTGAATGTACCGCGAAGTTTGTTCACTACTAGTGTTGCAAGAGCTTCCCCTTCAACATCTTCAGCGATTAATAGTAGTGGTTTACCTTGTTGTACTACTTGCTCTAGTACTGGAAGAATTTCTTGAATGTTTGTAATCTTTTTATCTGTGATTAAAAGATATGGATCTTCAAGAACTGCTTCCATTTTATCTTGGTCTGTTACCATATATGGAGAAGCATATCCACGGTCAAATTGCATACCTTCTACAACTTCAAGCTCTGTTGAGAATCCTTTAGACTCTTCAATTGTGATAACGCCGTCGTTACCAACACGCTCCATTGCTTCAGCAATTAGTTGACCAACTTCTTCGTCAGCTGCAGAGATTGCCGCTACTTGAGCGATAGACTCTTTGCCTTCAATTTGTTTAGAAATGCCTTTAAGTTCAGCAACAGCTGTTGCAACTGCTTTTTCGATCCCTTTACGTACGCCAACTGGATTAGCACCAGATGTTACGTTTTTAAGGCCTTCACGAATCATTGCTTGAGCTAAAACAGTTGCTGTAGTTGTTCCGTCCCCAGCAATGTCATTTGTTTTGCTTGCTACTTCAGCAACAAGTTTTGCACCCATGTTTTCGAATGCATCTTCAAGTTCGATTTCTTTTGCAATTGTTACACCGTCGTTTGTGATTAGTGGAGAACCAAATTTTTTCTCAAGAACAACGTTACGTCCTTTTGGTCCAAGCGTTACTTTTACTGCGTCTGCAAGAACATCCACACCACGTAGCATTGAGCGACGTGCGTCTTCGCTAAATTTAATATCTTTCGCCATGTTAAAAACCTCCTAGTATTTATTCATGTATTGTACGTTATGATATTTAAAAGTAAATTACGTGCTTAGCCGATAACAGCTAAAATGTCGCTTTCACGCAAGATTAAGTATTCTGTTCCTTCATATTTAACTTCAGTACCTGCATATTTTGAGAAGATGATACGATCGCTCTCAGAAACTTCAAGCGCTACACGCTCACCGCTCTCTAATACTCGGCCTGTACCAACAGCTACCACTTTACCTTCCTGTGGCTTTTCTTTTGCAGTATCTGGTAATACGATACCACTTGATGTTTTTTCCTCAGCTTCTACAAGTTCAACTATTACGCGATCACCTAATGGCTTTAACAAGTAAAACAACCTCCTCAATAATGTGTAAGTTTTATTTATTAGCACTCAACCTCTATGAGTGCTAACACAATTATTATATTAAATAAATTGGGTATCTTTTGCAAGTAAAAAGTATTAAAAATTTAAAACACTTTTGCTCAGTCCGAAAATTTTAGTAAGGGTTTTCTTTTTATAGAGGACTTCAAGCGCACATGACAAGATATTCTATGTATTTCTGTTCACTGTGGAGCGTAAAATAGATAAACCGCTGATTGCGTTTAGTATTAGCTCATTTCGATCATATGTTACAATAGCTAAGGTGAATTGTTTTGCAATGTACATAAGTTTTACCTTCAAATATATTATAAAGGGGTTTTCATTTCTTGACTAAACGTTACTGGTATGTCATTTTGACGTACGTATTAATGCAGCTTTCTGTATATCCAGTTTTGTATGCCCTAGTAAAGATGAATGTATTTTCTACAAGATCTGAGCTTGTCACGGCAAACATTTATTGGACAATCATTAGCTTTATCCTTGCTTTAATCATTACGCTTCTCTTATTAAGACCAGATATGAACATGCGTAAAAAATACAACTGGTCTAAAATTATATCTTGGGCAATTCTAGGCGTTTTTATGGCACTTTTAGCGCAAGGAATTGCATCTAATATCGAAACGAAAGTATTTGGCGTGAACCCTGAATCAGAAAATACCCAGAATATTATGAGCTTAGTAGAGGTTGTTCCGTTACTAATTGCTGTTGTCTCTATAATAGGTCCTATTTTAGAAGAAGTAGTATTTCGTAAAATCATTTTTGGTTCGCTTTACGAGCGATCTAACTTCTTTATCGCAGCAATTATTAGTTCCTTTATCTTTGCTCTTGTTCATCAAGATTTTTCACACCTTCTCGTTTATATGTCGATGGGACTAACATTTGCTTTTCTCTATGTTAAAACATCGTCTATTCTTGTTCCCATCTTCGCACATGTTTCAATGAATACATTCGTTGTGATGATGCAGTACGTTTTTAAAGACGATATTGAAAAATACATCGACCAACAGGAGAAACTTCAACAAATTTTCGGAGGCTTTCAGCTATGAGAACTACTCCCCTCAACTTGGGAATTATGTATGGATTTTTAGGACTTATCTTTACGTTTCTTGCGATTCGAAATGCGCATGAAACAGTCTTTAACTTTATGACGATTGTATTTACCATTTTTGCAACGCTAGAAATTGGGGTTGCCATTAGAGCGTTTATCCTTCATTTTCGTATCAAAAAGATGAAAAAGAAACAGTAGAAGATAAAGACAGCCTTTCACAAGCTTTAGCTATGAAAGGCTGTCTTTATTTTATATTCTATTGTACATGGGATTTTTCCTCTTCTTCTTGCACTTTCATACTCTTTTTGTAAGAAAAATAAGAGATTCCAATACTGATTTCATATAGAACTAGCAACGGTAACGTCACCATTAGATGAGACAAAAGCTCTGGAGGTGTAATAATCGCTGCGATGACGAGCAATACAAAATATGCATACTTGCGGATGCTCACTAATGTCATTGGTGTGATAATGCCTAAACGAGTGAGAAACATGACAACAACAGGCATTTGAAACAAAATCCCAAATGGTAATGTAAATTGAAAAAGAAATTCAAAGTACTCATTAATTCCAATCACTTGATTTACGTCTAAACGCTCTGTTAAGCTTGTCATAAACTTAACGACAAATGGAAAGAGAACAAAATAAGAAAATGATACCCCCGCTAAGAACAATAGCACCGAGAATGGTATATAGCTTAATGTTACTTTTCTTTCTTTTTCAAGTAATCCAGGACTTACAAATGCCCATACATGATAAAGAATCACAGGTGAAGAAAGAACACATCCAATAATAAAGGCAAACTGCATATAAATCTTCACTGGATCTGTCAGACGAAATGTATTCATCTCAAGGTCTTTCACTTCATCTGCACCTTGTAAATAGACAATAAGACTGTCGGCAAGAAAAAAGCCTGCTATTGTTGCACCTAAAAAAACGGCTGCAACAATTAAAACTCTTCTCCTAAGCTCTCCAATATGCTCATAAATCGACATGTTTTGTTCATTCATATCGCTTCACCCTTGCATTATTTAACATCAGTATGATCCGCTTTTGCTTTTTCTTTCCCTTCATCATCTGCAATTCCTTGTGCACCTTGCTTAAATTCACGCAGTGTTTTTCCAACTGCCTTTCCTAACTCAGGCAGTTTTTTAGGACCGAATATTAAGAGAGCTGCAAAGACAATGAGAATAATACTTCCCGTGCTAAGCATCTTCTCCCACCTCCTCTAAATGGAATGTGTTACACGTTCCCTCAGTTGACTAACTCTGTTGGATAGTTGCGTAAAAAATAAATGAGCGCTTGAAGCTCAACAGCTAAATCAATATGATGAATACGAATTGAATCTGGCACATTGATGCGCGCTGGTGTAAAATTTAATATCCCTTTTACACTAGTATGCTCTAATCTGTCTGTTATACCTTGAGCAGCTGTTGCAGGTACTGTTAAAATAACAACGCTTATATCGTTACCTAGCTTTTCTTCTAAATCATTAAGATGATAAATAGGCACATTACTAATTTTCTGGCCTACTCGACTTTCATCAACATCAAAAGCCATTTCAATTTTTGTATTATTATTTTTAATGAAATTATAGTTCAATAATGCTGTTCCAAGATTACCAACACCAATTAGCGCAATCTTTGTTAATTCATCTTGGTCTAGCGTTTTTCTAAAAAATGTAAGTAAATAGTTTACGTTATAACCATATCCCTTTTTTCCTAAAGCTCCAAAATAAGAGAAGTCACGACGAATTGTTGCTGAATCTACTTTGACCGCTTCGCTTAGCTCTGCTGACGATACTCGCTGTTTTCCTGAGGAATGTAAATTCTTAAGAAAACGATAGTATAAAGGCAAGCGTTTGGCTGTTGCCTGCGGTATTTTTAATTGTTCTGTACTCACACTATACCCCCCAATCTGTTAACCCTTGTTCCCTTGTAAAATCTCCACTTTTCCCACCTGTTTTTGTAAGCAAATACGTTGGACCAATAACCATTCCTTTATCGATGGCTTTGCACATATCGTAAGCGGTCAAAGCACATACGGACGCTGCCGTTAGCGCTTCCATTTCTACTCCTGTACTCCCCTTTGTCTTTACAGTAGCTTCAATAAGCAAGCGATATTTTCCTTCTTTTTCAGCCCAATTAAATTCAATATTTACTCCTTTTATAAATAAAGGATGGCACATTGGAATAAGATCAGACGTTTTTTTGGCCGCCATGATGCCTGCTATTT
The DNA here is from genome assembly GCF_057808375.1 of Priestia sp. TRM10. Lineage (NCBI taxonomy): Bacteria > Bacillati > Bacillota > Bacilli > Caryophanales > Bacillaceae > Priestia > Priestia sp. TRM10. The sequence continues at coordinate 5,382 of NZ_JBJZOT010000014.1, read as the reverse complement.
GAGAAACAGCTAATACATCACCTTTTCCAATTTCTTGTGATGTAATCTTATCGTATGTTTCTTTGTTTACTTCAATGCTTGAAGCAGCTGTTGCAACTCTTGTTGTTTCAGCTTTCTCTGAGATGTCGACCATATTAGCGCGACCTTGTTCGTTAAAATGAGTAAACCCCACTTTAGTTCCTCCTTATGTTTGACTATACACTATTTTTAGTCATCTGTCTTTGCACTTTCTACCTATACGAATGTTCCTTTTTAACTCTCCTTTATAGGTATGGTAGAATACCTATAGCAGCCTTTTTTCAACATAATGTGAATTATTTAACTAAGGAAAGCTCTAGAATAGCTGCCTGAGCTCTTCCCCCCTTTATTGTAAAGGATTAACTGAGGTGAAAAAATGATTTTATTACAACTAAATAATATCACGAAGTATTTTGGCGCTGATATTATTTTATCGAATATTAAAATGGAAGTACAATCAAACGACCGAATTGGCCTGGTTGGTCGAAATGGAGCTGGAAAATCCACTCTGCTTAAAATTATTTCAGGTGCAATCTCCTATGACGGTGGGGAAATTATAAAACCAAAAGATGTAGAACTTGGCTATATGGGCCAGGATACAATGCTTGAATCAGACTTGAGCATTTGGGATGAAATGATGACAGTATTCTCACCGCTAAAAGAAATGGAAAAGAAAATCCGTTCACTAGAAGAAAAAATGGGTGATCCTACCTTTTTAAACGATTCTACCAAATATGAAAAGCTCCTTCAAGAGTACGACATGCTTCAAGCAGCTTTTAAAGATAAAGGTGGATATCAGTATGAAGCAGAAACTCGTTCTATTTTACATGGATTTCGCTTTAAAGATCACTCTATACCTATCTCAACGCTTAGTGGAGGACAAAAAACACGCCTTTCACTTGCAAAATTATTGTTAACAAAACCAGATTTACTCATACTTGATGAACCAACAAACCATCTTGATATTGAAACACTTTCATGGCTTGAGCAATTTTTACAAGGATATGCAGGCGCCATTTTAATTGTTTCACACGACCGCTATTTTCTTGATAAAGTAGTCAATCGCGTTTACGAAATTTCACGTCGGCAAATTAAGCGCTATGTTGGAAACTATTCTTCCTATCTCATTCAAAAAAGAGAACAATATGATCAAGAGATAAAGCAATACGAGAAACAGCAGGACGAAATTGAAAAACTTCAAGACTTTGTTCAACGCAATATTGCTAGAGCTTCCACAACGAAAAGAGCGCAAAGCAGACAAAAGCAGCTGCAACGGATGGAAAAGATAGATAGACCATCAGGCGACGAAAAATCGGCTTCATTTTCTTTCTCTATTGATAAACAAAGTGGAAATGAAGTATTTCAGCTTAAAGATGGAGCAATTGGATATGAAAAAAGTTATCCACTTGTGGATAACTTAAATATTCGAATTACACGTGGCGAAAGTGTGGCTCTTGTTGGTCCAAACGGAATTGGAAAATCAACTCTTTTAAAAAGCATTGTCAATCGTCTCCCTCTTTTAAATGGAAATACAATGTTTGGTTCAAATGTCAGTGTTGGTTATTATGACCAAGAACAAGCAACATTAACTTCTTCCAAAACCGTTATTAATGAGCTCTGGGATGACTATCCATCAACACCTGAAAAAGAAATCCGCACGCTCCTTGGAAGTTTTCTATTTAGCGGGGATGACGTATTAAAGCCTGTTAACACGCTTAGTGGAGGCCAAAAAGCCCGTCTTGCTCTTGCAAAACTAATGATGAAAAAAGCCAATTTCCTTATTCTTGACGAGCCAACAAACCACCTTGATTTAGATAGTAAACAAGTTCTTGAAAATGCGCTTGTTGATTATCCAGGAACCATTTTATTTGTTTCCCATGACCGTTATTTTATTAATCGTATTGCTACAAAAGTGCTTGAACTTTCACGTGTTAATGTTCAAGAATTTTTAGGAGACTACGACTATTATTTAGAGAAGAAAGCTGAAGAACTAGAACTAAAAGAAATGGAAGCTTCAGAAAATCAAAAAAGTGTAGAAGCACCTATAAAAAATGATAGGTTAACATATGAACAAGAGAAAGAAGCTAAAAAGAAGCTTCGTCAATATAAACGCCGCATTGAAGAAATTGAAGCTTCCATCTCACAAGCAGAAGAGAAAATTGCTGAAAACGAAAATTTACTTCTTCAACCAAAAGTTTATGAAGATCATGAAAAAGCTTATGCTTTAACAGAAGAAAATAACAAGCTTAATGAAGAGCTCCTCTCTCTTATGGAAGAATGGGAAGAACTTCAACTTCAAATTGAAGACTAAAAAAAGCTCGTACAAATGTACGAGCTTTTTTGTTGTGGATAACCATTCTATCCACAGTTTTTATTCACAAACTCACAGGGAATGAAAAAAGGAACCTTACAATATTCACAAACTCTGGATAACACTGTGGATAGAATTATAGCATTAACCCAGGGTTTGCATTTAAGTCCATTGCAGCTCTTTTTCCACTTTTGTAAAGCTCGCTTGCGGCAGCACCAATCATTGCTGCATTGTCTGTACAAAGGGGAAGTGGTGGAATAATGAGTTCCAGCTGTTTATCAAAAGGCTCAAATGTTTTTTGGAGTTCTTCTCTAAGCCCTCTATTTGCAGCTACTCCTCCTGCTAACAATACTTGCTTTACGTTGTATTTTTCAGCTGCTTTAAGTGTCTTCCCTACAAGAACCTCAATAACACTCTCTTGGAAACTTGCAGCTAAGTCTTCCGGTTTAATCTCTTCTCCTCGCTGTTTTGCATTGTGAAGAGTGTTGATAACTGCCGACTTTAAGCCACTGAAGCTAAAATCAAATGAATCTTTTTCAAGCCACGCTCTCGGAAGATCTAATGTTGGCTCTCCTTCATGTGCTAGGCGATCAATATGAGGGCCACCTGGATATGGCAAACCTATTGTTCTCGCAACCTTATCATAAGCTTCTCCAACTGCATCATCTCTTGTTTCTCCAATTACTTCAAATGTAATATGGTCCTCCATATAAACAAGTTCGGTATGTCCTCCTGAAACAACAAGAGCAAGAAGAGGAAATTGCATTTCCTTCACAAGACGGTTTGCATAAATGTGTCCTGCAATATGATGGACACCAATCAATGGCTTATTATGAGCAAAAGCAAGTGCTTTGGCTGCATTAACTCCAATAAGGAGTGCACCGACAAGTCCAGGTCCTTCTGTCACTGCTACAGCATCGATATCGTCCATTGTCAGCTTTGCTTGTTGAAGAGCTTCTTCTATCACAATGGTCATTTGTTCTACATGATGACGTGAGGCTACCTCAGGGACCACTCCGCCAAATCTTTTATGACTCTCAATTTGAGATGCCACAACGTTAGCGATAATTTCTTTTCCATCTTGAATAATGGCTACAGCCGTCTCATCACAGCTTGTTTCAATTGCTAAAATCAATTCTTTTTTCATAGTTTCACCCACATTACTAATGCATCCTCTTGATTGTCTGCATAATAATTTTTTCGAACTCCACCAGGTTCAAAACCTAGCTTCTCATATAAGAAACGAGCAGGCTCGTTTGATAACCGAACTTCAAGGGTCATTGTCAATGCACCTGACTGACGCGCAAGTTGCATAACCGCCCGAAGAAGCTTTTCCCCTAGACCTTTTCCTCTATATTCCGGTAAAATTGCGATATTTGTTATGTGTGCTTCATCTACAATAATCCACACTCCACAATAGCCAACAATTTCTCCCTCGTATTCAATAATCGTATAATGAGCAAAGCTATTCTTAGATAATTCATTATAAAGAGCTTCTTCACTCCATGGAAGAGTGAAAGAATGTAGCTCAATCTCGTGAAGAGCTTTTACATCTTCTACAGAAGCTAAGCGAATATGTACGTCCATTTAACGTTCGCTCATTTTATTTTGGGAAGCTAACCAATTTGCTTCAGCCTCTGCTAAACGAATGTAGTTTGGCACAAGACTATGAGCTTCTTCAGGTTGTTTGTTCATTCCGATTAAAGCAAGTTCACTTGGACGAGGGTTATGGGTTACAATTTCACTAAAATAAGCCTTCTCTCCTAGGATATGTGTAAGAACCTCACGATGTAGAGGAACATCGTTTCCTATAAAAAGAACCTTTTGATCTAATTCTTTTAGTTGAGTTGCCCATGCTTCATTTAAAATGTTCACATCTGCTCTTGCTTCCACAAGTTTATCTTCATATTTGTATAACCCTGTGTAAACTTGTTGACGTCTTGCATCAAAAAGTGGGGAAATATAGCCATCAAAGAAACGACCATTTGCAGCAAGAACTTCAAGGCTCGAAACTCCAACAAGAGGAATATTCAAAGACCATGAAAGAGTTTTTGCAATTGTAACTCCTATTCTCACGCCTGTGTAAGAACCAGGTCCCTTTGCTACTACAATCCTTTCTAAATCTTTAGGTTTCATCCCACAATCTTTTAAAAGTGTTTCTACTGCTGGCATTGCTCGTACAGAATGATTTTTCTTTACATTTGTAATGATTTCACCAATCACTTTATCTTCATCAACAAGGGCTACTCCAAGCGTATCTGTTGACGTATCAATTGCTAATGTTTTCATCTTTTATAAACTCCTTACAGAGATCAATATATTGGGATCCTTTAGCTTTTAAACATATCTCTCGCTTATCTCCTTCTCTATGATACAATTCTATCTCTAGACGCGAAAGAGGAAGCTGATCTTCAATTAAATGAGCCCATTCTACAACAGTTACACCATTGCCGTCAAAATATTCATCAAATCCTAAGTCTTCCATACTTTCTCCTAGGCGATAAACATCCATATGATACAAAGGGAGCTTCTCTCCTTGATACTCTTTAATGATTGTAAACGTTGGGCTGTTCACGTTGCGAGTAACGCCAAGCCCTTTTGCTAGTCCCTTTGTGAAAGTCGTTTTTCCAGCCCCAAGATCTCCTTCAAGTAAAATTAAGTTTCCCTCTTGAAGATAATGAGCAAGATTCTCAGCAAGCTTCATTGTTTGCTCGGGTGTTTCAGTAGTGATATGGAAAACTTCTTCTCCAATATTATTCATCATTGATCCTCGCTTTAATAAAGTTTTAGATACCCTTATAGGATGCCCTAAGTTTCATTGTACAAAAAAAAGACCTTAGGATGCTATTCCTAAGGATAAATTTGTGCTCTATAAATAAAAAAACGAAACAACTCTGTCTGTTTCGAATCAATACTACATGTTATAAATGGCGGTCCCGACGGGAATCGAACCCGCGATCTCCTGCGTGACAGGCAGGCATGTTAACCGCTACACCACGGGACCTTTGGTTGCGGGGGCAGGATTTGAACCTACGACCTTCGGGTTATGAGCC
>NZ_JBJZOT010000013.1:0-1074446 GCF_057808375.1 Priestia sp. TRM10 | reverse complement strand
ATCTTGGACCAACTGGACCTACGGGTGCTACTGGCGATCTTGGACCAACTGGACCTACGGGTGCTACTGGCGATCTTGGACCAACTGGACCTACGGGTGCTACTGGCGATCTTGGACCAACTGGACCTACGGGTGCTACTGGCGATCTTGGACCAACTGGACCAACTGGACCTACGGGTGCTACTGGCGACATCGGACCGACTGGACCAACTGGACCTACGGGTGCTTAGGAAGTTAATAAAATAAAACCCCCGTGGTGTAGAGTTACCCCTGTTAAGTAGACAGCCATAAAAAAGACTAAACGACCAGTGTGTTTCGATATTGCATCGAGGCACACTGGTTTACCTTTTTCCAGAATTGTTCGTGATTATAAAACCAAATATAATCCTGAATAGCTTGAGAGAGTTTCCTTTCCATCTCACAAACAAAAAATAGTTATTTTCTGTTTTAAGAGGTAAAAAAAAGATTCAATGCATCAATTTCATTTTTATATTTTTATAATACATTATATATCACAATGCCTTTTTGCAGTTATTTGCGTCTCTTTCTAATCGTTGATATTTAAGATTTCTCCTTAGAATGAACTCTTGATTTTTACGTAGTCTTTTGTGGTTGTTTTTATTATTTATGCAATTGTTTCTGAACTCCTAAGCGCAAAATACTTTAGTAACAATGCCATATAACATCCTAAATAAAATAAAAAAGCCCAGATTCCTTGTCATAAAAGAGATCTGGGCTTTCTAGCTTTCTTGAAATCCATTATGTGAACTAAGAGTAAATATGGTATGCATTCTAAAAGCAAAAAAACTTCTGGTAGGTTAGTCAGGAATTTTTTCTGTTTTTAACATTAGTATATTTAAATATGCATATCATTAATCATAATGTTTTTTAGAGAAAGGGGTTCAGAATGCACAATAAAAAATCAACATTTACAACTTTAAAATCGTATAAACCTTTCCATAGTATGTATGATCCTTGCAGACCGATTGGTACTAAGTATTATTCTACGCCTCCTCAACTATATATGGGGTTTCAACCACCAAATATGCAACAATTTTCTCCTAGAGAAGCATTAAAAAAAGGAACATTATGGCCTGCATTTTGGGATTACTACGAGAATCCATATAAAGTAAAAAAGAGGGATGAAGAATGAAACAATTACCTCCAGAGTACTATCAAGAATTAGAAGAAATTCAAGCTATTGATTTTGTACTTGTAGAATTAACCCTTTATCTAGATACACATCCAAACGATCAGCAAGCAATGTTGCAGTTTAATGAATATGCAAAATATGCTAAGAAACTTAAAAGAAGTTTTGAAACAAAGTTTGGTCCTCTTCAGCAATATGGAAATAGCTATACAGATGCAAAATGGAGTTGGGGAACAATGCCTTGGCCATGGCAAATATAGTTTAGTAAAGGAGAAATCTTATGTGGGTTTATGAGAAGAAATTGCAATATCCAGTAAAAGTAAGTACCTGTAATCCGACGCTAGCAAAATACCTTATGGAACAATATGGTGGAGCTGATGGGGAATTAGCTGCTGCATTACGTTACTTAAATCAGCGTTATACAATCCCAGATAAAGTTGTGGGATTATTAAATGATATAGGTACGGAAGAATTTGCTCATCTCGAAATGATTGCAACAATGATTTATAAACTGACAAAAGATGCTACACCAGAACAATTAAGGGAGGCTGGATTGGCAGAGCATTATGTAAATCATGATAGTGCTCTTTTCTATAGTAATGCTGCAGGAGTTCCTTTCACAGCAACATATATCCAAGCAAAAGGAGACCCAATTGCAGATCTTTATGAGGACATAGCAGCAGAAGAAAAAGCAAGAGCTACATATCAATGGTTAATTGATATATCAGATGATCCAGATTTAAACGATAGCTTGAGGTTCTTAAGGGAAAGGGAAATTATTCATTCTCAACGTTTTCGTGAAGCCGTAGAAATATTAAAAGAGGAACGGGATAGAAAGAAAATATTTTAATACTATCTATTAAGGCATTATTGTAGGTTTTTAAAAATAACAAAGAGAATGTCGTTAGTAATGATGAGACTCTCTTTGTTATTTTATCTCTGATAATAACAACCATATAACTAAGATAGTATAGGATATCCAAAGTCAGTTTATAGTGAGATATTCCATATAAGAGAAGTTGTTTTCAATAAGAGGAACCACAGCTTCCATTTTTTACACACGGCTTATCTGGTTATCTCACCAACGAAAATCGATCACTCATCCTATCTCCTTATTTATCATCATTCAAATCCTTAGGATCTATAACCGTAAATGGACGCATCATGTCATAGTCCTCATGTTCTAAAATATGACAATGCCAAACATAATTCCCCGTGTAAGGGCCAAATCGGGCTATGACACGTGTGACTTGGGCAGAGGGAGCTGCTATAGTGTCTTTCCACCCTCTTTCGTTGGCTTTCGGGCGTATGGCTGGGCCGGTATATACAATTTGGCCATCTTGATTATAAAGGTCAAGATCAAATGGACGGCGATCTAAAACCTGAAATTGAATCAAATGAATATGAATCGGATGTGTGAAGCCAGTGATGTTGATTAATGACCAAGTTTCCGTTGAACCTAAACATGGCTTTTCCGTCACAGGTGCCGACCACGCTTTATTATTTAATAACAGCAAAGGTCTACCGTATTTATCAGTCGAACCTGTAAGTTTCAGATTTCGAATTGTCTTTACTTCGTTTTGCTCAAGAGAAGGAATGTGGGATAGGTATTTCGGAATGACAGTTTTATCCTCTCCTTGTAGAGGTAGGCTCACTTTAAATTGCATGACTTCCCCTGTGTTATCATCTGGATTTGCATTAGGACCAAGATCATTTTTTAAAGTTATGGTTTCGCCTTCATGTTTAGAGAAATCGAGAATAAAGTCTACGCGTTCTGCTGGCTCAATTGCAAATTTTTTCAAGTGTACGGGTTTTTGTAACAGGCCTCCGTCTGAACCGATTTGATGAAAAGACTGCCCAGAATCAAGATACAATTGATAAGCCCGAGTATTCGAGGCATTCAGTAGTCGGAATCGGTATTTGCGTGGTTCCACTTCTAAATATGGCCATACCTTTCCATTGACAAGAATGGTATCTCCCAGAAAAGCCGGAGTAATTGAAGGATTCGGTAAATTTTCAGAAGGATTGTTCGGTTTATCTGGATAAAAAAGTGAACCGTCCTCGTTGAATGATCGGTCCATAATCATAAGTGGGATTTCGTAGTCGCCTTTTGGTATATTTAACGAGTTTTCCTTTTCGTCGCGAATGATATACATACCAGCGAGTCCAGCATAGACGTTGAGTCTTGTAATGCCCATAGCGTGATCGTGGTACCAGAGTGTTGAACCCCGTTGATGATTGGGATACTCGTATATTTTTCTTTCAAAAGAAGGACCTACCTCTTTAAATCCTCTGGTAAACCATGCCTCTGGATAGCCATCACTAGATGGTCGAGTCTCACTTCCGTGTAAATGGACGACCGTCCGTACTTCTGGTTGATGGGCAACGTGGTGTATCGATCGGTCAACTGGAAGGAAATGCGTATTGGGGAGATTGTTAGTCCATTTGACTTGAGTACACTCCCCCTGATTGACATCAATGATGGGGCCCGGAAACTGGCGATTATATCCCCAGAGACGTGTCGGTTGTAAATCTCTGTGCAGTTTTTGATAAAATTCCTCCATTCCAATTTCGTAATAAGATTCCTTTTTGCTTCTCCGCTCTGGTTTAGCAGTGTTCATGAGTGGTAGCTGATCCACAAACTTCATGAGATTCATGGGTTTCATCTCCTGTGTGATTAGGTTAGAAATTTAATATATTAGATGATAAATTCCTATTATTGATTGGGCCCTTTAATTGTTTTTTGAATTCTTTTATCTTTTTAGAAGGCTTAGTGGTAATGAATCGTTTTGGTTTTTTGCAAAATAAAAAGGACCCATTGGCCCTTTATTTTATATACTTCACTTATTCGATTGTCTTTTATTTATTCAGACTTGTAGTATTTTTTAGTAATGTCCTGAACTACGGAATCAAACTTATCTTGATCTACCCCTCCACCAGCTGTCATAAAATCTTGACTACACTGCGATTTTGTAATTTCCATGCCTGTATAGCTCATCTCAATTTTATTCGGTGTATCGGGTTCTATTTCTAAGCTACCATTGGCTAAAAGTCGGACACATTCCTTATTAATTTCAGTCCTCTTTCCTTTCTCATCTACGTAATAATATTTATCTGTTATGGTTCCATAATCCATATCTGGAGTAGAAGTTACTGAATATCCTTGATTATTAATATCATGAACTTCGTAGTCGCCTTCCTTTTTAATTTCTGGAGCTCCCTTTACATTATAAAACGCAATAACATACCCTTCATAACCTTCAGGAATAAGATAAATATCATTTGTTTTTTCACTGTCGGATCCCCCGACTAAAGTAAAAAGGGTAAAAGATAAAGCAAGAAGTTTTTCTAACAATTTATTTTCCACCTTTCTTCTGCCCTTTTCCACAGTAGATTAGGATAGATAGCGTTCTCCTTAGTAAAATCACCACATATCTATACAAAAACGATGTTTTCCACATTTTAAACATTGAAAGAGATATCCCTCAGCGCTCCTCTTACTTAACAACTTCTTAAGTTCGTCTATGTTGTTTAATCGATAATCGCTCATGATCTCGTGTAAATCTTTTTGTAGTTCTTCCTGTAAGGGCTCAATTTCAGGCCATCTTCCTAACCGATAAAAGCACAAAATCCCCACAATGTGCAAGCCAGCGTTCTTGCTGCCAACCACTGTAACCTGGGGTACGGTAAATAAGTTCTTCTATATATCCCTCTTTCTCTACTTCTTCACAACAGGTTCCATCTTGAAATTCGCCATCATACTTTTTAGCTGCTGAACCATCTGCTATACACCATGGACAGATTCCTTCCACGTCTTCTATAGAATAAAAAGGACCTGTATACGTGTACTCCCTTTTCTTTTTACAAACAGGACACAACGTTTCTTCTTTTTCAATAAACTCTAGTTCTAAGGCATTCGGATTATATCTGAAGACTGGTAGTTCCATCTATCTTGACCTACTTTCTATCCTCTAATCATTTTAATCTATAAACCATTGAAAACCTTATCAATCTCAGGCTTGTCATAATCTAAAATCCAATTGTTATATCTTTTGTAAATATGGCTTATACTCTCGGGAGAAGTTGCCAATACATCACACCCTCTGTCATCATAAACGTGAAAAATAGTTTCCTTATCAACATTTACAAAATAAACTCTATTAAAGATACTCGGTCTTATTCCTAAATCCTGATTACAAATTGCTTTCAGCAAGGAAACATACTTAAAATCATATGTTTTACATTTAAGAGCAAATCTATGAGTCTTGTATTGTGCTTCTTCATCATCTTCAGGAAAAACGTAAGGCTTTATTTGGTGATTCAACCTGTATAACAGCGGTTTTTCAACATAAGGAGAAAAGTTTCCTAACTTACGTTTAATACTTTTTCCTTCATTGAAATCATTTACATCAATCACAATAAAAATATCATCAGAGGAAGAATGTAAAGATTCAAATAGAGTAATGGCTCTCTTATAACATTCCTGTATATAAAATTTATTGGGGTAAGCATATTCCCCTTCCCCCTCTACTCCCAGTTCAAATCTTATACCAACATCCCAGCTATAAAACAAAGGTGGTCTAAGTTCTAAATTCGGGAACGTTTTATGCATATAGTCCTTTAAGAGCATTTTAGTACCTCACAGTATTCAATTTATATAGAAAAATACATTTCATTATTTTCTATATTATAGCCTTTCTGCTTTTTTTCCAATATCAACCTTAATTTTTGGAAAAAGTCGTCCAAATCTTTTCCGAAAACCTAAAAATTCTATAAACCGAAACAAATGTGGTCAATTTCTACTGTAAATGCCGAGAAACATTGATAACTAATATGCATCAATTTCATTTTTATAATACATTATACATCATAGAAATTCAGTGCTAACATAGAAGTAGAAGCAAACTCGAGTATGTGTTCAGTCAGCATTTATATTGTATTTTTTATAAAAGGGCCCTTTATTACTGAAAGGATTGTTAAAACAATGATAAATATCATTCACACCCAAAGGTTGGTGCGAGTATAAAATGGGCTTTATTCAAAAAGGAACAGCAGTTTATCGAAAAACAAATTTTTCTTTTTTTGCGGCAGGCTTTAATACATTTGCAATTCTATACTGTATGCAGCCCCTTCTCCCACATTTCACAGAAGAATTTCATGTTACACCAGCACAGGCGAGCTTAGCGCTCTCCCTTTCAACAATCTCACTTGCTATTGGTATGTTAATATTTGGATCACTTTCAGAAGCATGGGGACGGAAACCTGTCATGGTAATCTCTATGATTGCTGCTTCTGTTATCTGTATTCTGACCCCGTTTAGTCCGGATTTTCACTGGCTGTTAATTTTGCGGACGATTGAAGGCATTTCTTTAGCAGGTCTGCCTTCAATTGCTATGGCTTACCTTGGGGAAGAAATTGAGCCGAAAAGTTTAGGTTCTGCAATGGGGCTTTATATATGCGGGAACGCAGTTGGAGCTACGTTTGGCCGCGTTATTGTTGGCTTGTTAACCGAATTTATGAGCTGGCAGTGGGCCATTTTGATTGTTGGAATCATTAGCTTTATTGCAAGTGTAATTTTTTGGAGAAACCTTCCGCAATCCAAAAACTTCATAAGCAGTCCCCTGAAACTTTCAACATTAACAGGCTCACTTTTTCATCATTTGAAAGACCCTGGCCTTCTTTGTTTATTCGGATTAGGTTTTTTGCTGCTAGGAAGTAATGTTGCCCTTTTTAACTATATTGGCTATGTATTAGTTGCACCGCCTTTTTCTCTTAGTCAATCAGCGGTAAGCTGGATATTCCTTCTCCTTATTATAGGGATGTTTAGCTCTGCTATATCAGGACGGCTTATAGGAAAATATGGCCGTCGTCAAACCTTAATTTTCGGATTATTTCTTCTATGCTTCGGTGCCTTTCTTACAATCAACGGACACTTAGTTGTTAAGCTTGTTGGTTTAGGATTTTCTGTATACGGCTTTTTCAGCTGCCATTCGATTGCGAGCAGCTGGGTTGGAAAGCGTGCTGCAATCAATAAAGCGCAAGCCTCGTCTCTTTATCTATTCCTCTATTATACGGGATCTAGCGTTGGAGGAACGGTAGGCGGTTTCCTATGGCCTTACTTTGGTTGGGAAGGCGTTGTGGGTCTTGTACTTTGTTTCGTTCTCGGTGCCTTTCTGCTTACGTATTTTCTTATTAAAGCAGAGCAAAAAGCTGTCCATAAATCACATGAGGCTCATATTTAATGAGAAAAGGCAGACTTATAAAAGTCTGCCTTTTGTAAATATATTGTTGGGGAAGTGAAAAACATGAAGCTAGTTCCACCAAAACCTTTTTTCCTTAGAAGCGGACCTCACGCTGTCCTACTTTTACATGGATTCAAAGGCAGTACTGGCCACGTCAAAAAACTAGGACGCTTTCTACAAGCTAAAGGGTATACATCATATGCTCCGCTTTATAAAGGTCATGGAAAATCACCGGAGGAATTACTGAATACTTCAACAAAAGACTGGTGGGAAGATGTATTAGCAGGATATCAAACACTAAGAAATGAAGGATATCACGAAATCGCTGTTGTAGGGTTATCGATTGGTGCTTTATTTTCTTTGAGCTTAAGTACAAAACTTCACGTAAAAGGTGTTGTATCAATGTGTGCACCTTTAGAGATTATCAGTCGAGATGTACTGCTTCAAAGTATTGTTGACTATGCTAAACAGTATAAAAAGTTGGAAGGAAAAAGTGACAATTGCATTAATCTAGAGATAGATACCTTTAATACACAACCTGAAGATACAATAGAGTCAGTCCTCTCCTTTATAAAGCGCGTAAAGAAAGAGCTTTCATATGTAAACGCTCCAACGTTGGTTGTGCAAGGACGTCTTGACCAGCAGATTAACGCTGATAGTGCAAACTTGCTTTATAATAGCATCTCTTCTATACATAAAGATTTGAAGTGGTATGAGCATTCTGGCCATGTCATCACATTAGACCGTCAAAAAGAAGAACTTCATAGAGATGTTTATCAATTTTTAGAAACCCTTTCATGGACAACATAAGAATGAAGAAAAGCATTTTGCTGCTTTAGCAAAGATTATATTGGGTATATAAAGGAATAGGCCCTTTCTTTCACAATACAGTAAGAGGAGCAGAATAAAACATGAATTTAATTGTTAAACCGTCAGCATCAGAAGCATTAAACGAAGTGTCTTTTAACGAGACGGAGGGAGTTCGTATAGAAGCAATTTTTGTAGGAAGTTGTTCTCTTTATGTAGATCATGACCTGTGGATTGATGAAAAACAAACAGAAGATATAAAGGTTGAAGTGGAAGGTATTCCTTTTCTTATCTCTACTGATTCATTAAAGTATCTCCCCAAAAAGTTATATGTAGACTATAATCCTACTTTAGGATATAAGCTTTCTTCTGACGAGGAAACATTTAAATATAATCTTCGTATAACAAGAAGAGAAAACAAGTAGGAAAATAAGATAATAAGATCCCCCCAACTATCTCTAAGTTGGGGGGATTTTATTGCCTTCTTTACTGTAAATAAAACAAAACGCTTAGCTTTTTTATTTTTCATCTATAAATACCCTTATAAGAATGATTCCCTCTTACAAGTTATATAACTTAAATAAGAGAGCCATTTTACTTTTTTTCAAAGAAACTGCAACAAATTTTCCTTTTTAACGTCCTTTTAAATGTTGTTTCTCTTGTTTTATATAAATATAAAAAATGGCTTACTTGGATGCTAAACAAGAGAATGTAATAGAAATTAAAGGGGTTTTTGAATGAGTATTGGAGATTTAGATTATTCGTGGTTTGAGTGGGTGAACAGTAAAGCAGATCACAATGTGTTTTTAGATCATGTTATGATTTTCTTTGCGGATTATTTGCAGTATGCTTTTGCGCTATTGCTTGTTGTTTTATTTCTTATCAACCGCAATTACTCACGCGTTATCGCAATGCAAGCTGGTTTTGCACTTGTACTCGGGTTCGCTGTCAACCGTGTGATTCGCTTTTTCTTTTTTAGAGATAGGCCGTTTGTATCACATGAGGTGAATCAATTAGTTGAACATAGCACAAGCTCCTCGTTTCCAAGCGACCATGCTACAGCTGCCTTTGCTATTGCTTTCACCATTATTTTATGCGGTTCTCGTACTCGCTACATATGGGGAATACTTGCGATTGGGATTGCTTTTTCACGAGTATGGGTAGGTGTACATTATCCACTTGATATTATGGCAGGAGCATTAAACGGCATCATTATGGCTTCTTTCACTCACTATATTGTCTTTAAGCTAAAACCATTAAATCCTATTTTTGAAAGCACATTTTTTTCCGGAAGAAATACAACGCGAAACGTCTAAAAAAAGAGACGCCCTTTCTAGGACGTCTCTTTTTTACATTTATTTTTTTACAAATGAGCGCATAAGAGCAACAGCTCCTAGGATAACAGCAATAATAGAAAGGATTAGAGGAACATTAGATGTTGAATTGTCCTCAGTTTCTTCGTTATCTGTTGTTTCTTCTGTAGCAACACCATGTGCGTCTGTTGTTGTATTACCTTTTACAACTTTTGTAACGGATGCTGGTAACTCTGCATCTGCTGGTCCTTCCCAAGCGACAACAGAGCCGTCTTTATATGTTTGATACGCTTTCCAAGCAATTTTCTCCGCTGAATCGCCAACTTTACCTTGCATGCTAAACTCTCCAAACTCTGTTGCTGAAAGTCCTTCACCAGTTGCTGTCCATGTTACACTCTTAATTAATCCTGAAGAATCTTTTTCAAGCTCATACGTCCAGCCAGGCTTTGGCTCAAAGCGTGAAATTTCCACATCTTTTGGAATGTCAATTTTCACTTTTGTTGTTGGAATGTCTTTTTCAGTGGGAACACGGACTGTGAATTTTTCATATGATCCTTGTGTTACTTCTTGTGGATAAACAACAACGTGTGCACTTGCAGCTCCTACAAAAGAAATAGTTGATAGTACAAGAGCAGCTAAAATCGTCGTTACTTTTTTCTTCATCATATTATCCTTCTTTCCTATTTTAATGATCAAAAACTTGAATGTTTTTGTGAATAATAAATTCATCTAACTCTGTTGTAACCACTCTAACCGAGAGGTCCCACTCTCCGGCATATGGAAGTACAGCTTCACTCGTTTTGTAAGACGATGAATCTTCCTTTTCAAGCGGGATTTCAATAGATTCTTCTTTCCCTTTTCCTTTTGGCGTTAACGTAGCTGTTACCATTTGAATCGAAGAACCGTCTTTAGGTTGTGACGGACTAACAATAATTGCAAAGTTTCCTTGTTGCAACGTACTTGTTTTGGTTACGATGTACATTCCTTGTTGCTCTTCTTTCCATAACAACGGTTGATTTTGCGGAATTGGGTTCAAATGAGTAATAATCCCGACAATTAGCACAATTAGTGCCATTAGCGTTACATCTAAAGTAAGCAGCTTTTTCAAATTAGTTTGCTCATTTTTCTTTAACGCATTCCGGACTAATGCTCCGACGATAAGCACCACGCACACAAGCCCGACTTTTACAAGAAGTAAAATCCCCCACGTCGTATAAAAAATCACGCTAATGTTTGGTACAATCATCAACGTATATAAAATACCGGTTATGATTAGTAAAAGTAAGCTAAAGAGTGCCGTCTTTGAAAACTTCGGCATAAATAGCAGAACGTCTTCTCTATGCTTCTTAAAGAAAAGCAGAAGATATACAATCCCTCCAGCCCATAATGCAGCTGTAATGAGATGAATAAAATCAAGCATGATCGTGTAGTACGGTATGTTTGTTGCAACAGCATGACCGTTTAATGTACTAACTAAAAGAACAAGCCCTGCCCATACAAAATCAAAGCCTTTGTGCTTTGAAACAAGAAAATAACCGATAAATGCTAAAAAAAGTGAAAGAATCCAAGAAAGTCCTGTGGGAGAACTAAAGATAAACGTGCCTATTTTGGAAGCGGAGGAACCATTTAATACGTTCATCGCTTGCACTACAATGCTTAACAATAAAAAGACCATGTAGTTTAAATAAATTCCTTTGTACTTTTGACCATAAGTCTCCTCATTTTCTTTAGTTTGAAACGGAATGAACCATTTCCACAACACCCATCCTACCGATAACAAAAGAAGAAGATAATAACAAACTTGCACAATTGATAACAAGATGTTATAAATTGCGTCGCCCCCCTGTTGGAATCCAACATTACGGTCTGTTACAGGACCTGCTATTTTTTCACCAACTGAGAATATGTACGTTCCTTTTACAGGGTGTCCGTCAGCTGAAATAATAGAATAGCTTAACGTGTAGATTCCTTTTGGCTGATTCGGAACGTCTAGCGAAATCGTTTTGTGATCTTCACTAATGACAGCTTTTTTCTTTGTAATAACCTCTCCTTTGTCATCTCGAACTTTAAGATCAAACACTTCTCCATCTAGTCGTTCATTAAATGTAAGCGAAACTTCGTCTGGCATTTCTTTTAGCTCACTTTGCTCCTCTGGCGTGGCCTTTAAAAGAACAGCGTGTGCAGATGTTTTTAAAGGATGAAATACAAGCAGAAGCAAAAAGCATAAAAGCAGCGGTACTTTTTTGTTCATCATATTTGTTGCTCCTTACCTCTTTAATACTCCTTGTTCATTATAAGAGAAAGTAAAAATTAAAATAATAACTCAAAAGAGTGATTTTGATTAAAAAATAGAGCAAACGTTACAACAAATGATAAAATATAGACACATTTGAAAAGAAACAAGGTGAGAATTTGAGTTATAAAGGAATTAAATGGCTAATTTTAATATTGCCAACGGTTGCAATTGGTCTTTGGGAATATAGTCGTCATGCTTTCTTGCTTCCCTATATTTCGATGGAGACAGGAAATATTCTTTCCCCTCTGTTTGTTTTTATGATTACAATCGTCTTTTTACGCAAGCTGTTTGCGATTTTAGAACGTATGCATGAAGAGTTAAAAACTGAGAAAGCGAAAAAAGCGGCTTTGCTTGAACGGGAAAATTTAGCACGCGAGCTTCATGACGGGATTGCTCAGTCGCTTTTTCTCTTGTCTGTAAAAGTAAATAAATTTGGACGTCATCACGGCCTTCAAGAAAATGAAGATTTCCAGAAAATCAAACAAACGCTTCAGCACGTTCACGATGATACAAGGCAAGCGATTACGAATTTAAAATATGCTCCAACCCACACTACTTTTAGCTGGAAAGAACGTATTCATCAATACAAAGAAGAGCTGGAAAATCAGCACTTTATGCGCGTTCATCTTCAGTGGAAAATCAAAGAGGATACCCTTTCTTCTAAAGAAAAAGTTGAGCTTTTTGCGTGTATTAAAGAAGCAGTCACAAACGTAATGAAGCATGCCAAAACAAATGAAATTTGGATACTTGCTAAAGAAACAGAAAATGGTTGGTTTTGTTATGTAAAAGATAAAGGAACAGGCTTTACTCTCCCTATCCATGAAGGATATGGACTTCAAATTATGAAAAATCGAGCTCGTGATATGAATTGGGAGTTTTCAATACGACGGGAAAATAATGAAACAATTGTTGAACTAAAAAAGGAGGCGTAATAAATGGAGGAAAGATCTTTTAGAATTTTAATTGTTGATGACCATGCTCATGCAAGAGAAGGCATTCGAGATATACTTGAAGAATATGAAGACTTTTTAATTGTTGGCGAAGGTCGAAATGGGAAAGAAGCGCTTGAATTAACAGAAAAGCTAATGCCAGATATTATTTTAATGGATATTCAAATGCCTGTTATGGACGGTCTTGAAGCAACAAAAAGAATCAAGCTTCAATTCCCATATGTAAAAATTGTAATCATCACCGTGTCTGATGATATTACAGACTTGTTTAATGCTTTGAAACAAGGAGCTCAAGGCTATTTGTTGAAAAACATTCAATCTGATTCTTGGTATGAATATTTGAAAGCTTTTGCGCTAGATGAAGTGCCAATGTCAAAAGAAATTGCCTT
The DNA here is from genome assembly GCF_057808375.1 of Priestia sp. TRM10. Classification (NCBI taxonomy): domain Bacteria; kingdom Bacillati; phylum Bacillota; class Bacilli; order Caryophanales; family Bacillaceae; genus Priestia; species Priestia sp. TRM10. Next base: position 1,061,299 of record NZ_JBJZOT010000013.1, on the reverse strand, counting down.
TCAAATCTTAAAAGAATTTCCTCAAAATAAAAAGGAAGAGACAAAAGAAACTCCTTTGTCTAATCGGGAACTTGAAGTATTGCATCTTGTCGCAAAAGGCCTTTCAAACCGGGACATTTCGGAATCTCTTTTTATCTCAGAGCATACAGTAAAAAGTCACTTAAAAAACATTTTAAGCAAACTTCACCTTGAAAATAGGGTCCAGCTTACAAGCTATGCATTTCAACAAGGGCTGATGGACTCTTAATCTTACTTGAATATTTATACTTATCAAAAAAACGGTCCAACATATTGTTGGGCCGTTTTTTATTGTTTTTGTTTAAGAAACGCAAGAAATTTTTCTAGGCCTGCTAAGTTGAAATCTATGGTTTCATTAAAATGGTTTTTAACAAAATGATAATCTTCTTTTTCTCCATAGTCTATTTCAGTTTCCCTACTTTCCCACCATTCTGCAGCACTTTCATTTATTAACTGTTCCCTTTGTTTCTTTACTTTTTCAATTGCTTCTTGAACAAGAAACATAACAATTTGAAGATCTACATGTTTTAAAAAAAGGATGGATGAATAGACTGTTTTGATATTTGAAAAGTTTTTAAAGCTTTTATAAATATCTTCTTTTAATACTTCTCGTCCTTTATCTGTAATAGCGTACATTGTTTTATCAGGACGATTTACTTCACGCACAACTTCTACTTTTTGAATAAGTTCTTTTTTTAGTAACGTATCAAATCGATAATACAATGTACCGTCTTTTATTTTAAGGTTTTCCTCATCGCTTAAATTCCTCAAGATCGTTTTCTTGATTTCATACGGATGACTGTGACCTTCACTTAGAATACCAAGGATAAAAATCTCCAGTGACAGTGACATAAAATGGCCCCACTTTCTAACAGTTTCAACAAATAATTGTGATTAATATTATTTCCATCTCAGTGTACCTTAAATTTCTTAGCGTTTCTATCATGTCAATAAACATTAGTATAGCTCAAAAAAGAGCAGCCCAAAAGAGCTGCTCCTTTTTGTTCGTATTTACTTATATACTTTAAGAGGAAGATGTGTTAAAGATTGACCTGTTGCTGAATCTGTTAAATTCTCTTCTAATTCAAATCCTTCTACAGGCTCAATTTTAGAAAATCTTTGCACAAATTCTTCGAGTGCAATCTGCCCTTCTAATCTTGCAAGCGGTGCACCAAGACAAAAATGCGCGCCACTTCCAAATGTTAAATGCTTTTTATTGTTGGAACGATGAATATCAAGTGAAAATGGATTTTCAAATACTTCTTCATCAACGTTTGCAGCACTCATCCATGCAATTACGACATCTCCTTTTTTCAGAGGAACACCAAGCAAATCGTTATCTTGTTTTACAGTACGGTCTCTTCTTGACATATGAAAGCGATAGCGGAGCATTTCTTCTACCGTATTCGGCACTAGTTCTATATTAGTGCGCAATTCTTTATATATGGATTGATCATCATATAAAAGCGCATAAAATGTATTAGCTAACATATGACTTGTTGTTTCAATACCCGCTCCTAAAATCATCATTGTTATGCGAACAATTTCATCATCTGTAAACTTCTCGCCGTCTACTTCTGCCCGAATTAAATCTGAAATAATATCATCTGAAAGATTGAAGCGTCGTTCTGCTACGTATGGATAAAGGTACTCGTAATATTCTTTCGCAGCCTTTTGTTTTTGTGCTTCAATATTTTCTTGTTTGTTTTTATCAAACGGCTGGAAGAGAATATCAACCCATTTTTTAAATAGCATTTGATCAGTATTTGAAAGACCAAACAAATCAGCCATAACTACAGCTGGTAGAGGCGCTGTCAGAACTTGAACAATGTCATTTTCACTGTTTCCCTCTATATTATCCAAAAGGTTTCTAACAATTTGGCGAATACGCGGCTCCCACTCTTTCAAACTTCGCGGTGTAAAAGCTGCAGATAGCAATGAACGACTTTTACGATGTGCTGGCGGATCTACACTTGTGAGCTGTACTTTATCAGGAGTTTGACCTTCTTTACTTTTAGCGCCAACAGAAATTGTTGTTCGTTCTCCTTCACTTGAGAAAAATTTATAGTTACTCAGCACTTCTTTTACATGTTTATATTTAAAAACGTTCCATGTGTTGGTTTCCTCGTGAAAATAGACAGGATCTTTTTCAAGCTTTTCCTTATACCAATTAATTGGAAAGAATTCATCTGATCGTTTCTTAGCCTTCATAATCTCTTTAAGTGCAATAACTTCTTTTTCCATAAAAATCTCCCTTCCCATTTTAATAGTAAGATTTTTTTCATTTAAAGACTCTTCACTTTTGATAATAAGACAAGATTTTCAGTTCACTCATTATATAGTACTCTAATTAGAGTACTTTACTAAGATAATGATACTTGAATTATTTGATTTTTGTCAAATAATTGCTTGTTTTTTAATCTGCTTCACACAGAAGGATTAGAATAGAAAACATTAGGTTAAAGAATAGCAACAAAGCTTTTGGATAATCTAAATATGTCCATTGTTAAAAGATGGAGCAAATTTATGACCTTAATAAGGAGGAATCAAAATGGGTATTTTAAGTGGAAATCCAAAAGATGAACCAATGCATTATGGAGAAGTATTTGGGTTATGGTCGTTCGTTAGTGTGACAAAAGGGTGTTTAGCAGCTTATCAAACTTATTTAAACCATATCGGTGATAAAGATTTACATAAGCTAATTTTAGAAGTGATTGATCAATGTAAGCAAGAAATTAAAGAAGGTGAAGCACTTCTAAAAGAAAACGGAGTTGGCCTTCCCCCTTCTCCCCCAGAACGTCCTGAAGCATGTTTAGAAGATATCCCAGTCGGAGCAAGATTTCAAGACATGGAGATTTCCGCTGCTGTCTCAATCGAAATCGGAGCAGGACTAGTAACTTGTAGCCAACTTATTAGTCAATCAATTCGAGAAGATTTAGCGACGATGTTTGCTCAAATTCACATGCAAAAAGCTACAATTTCAGCAAAGTTTTTACGCCTTAATAAAGAAAAAGGTTGGTTAGTTCCTCCCCCTCTTCATACATTCAAGCAAAAAGATTGCTAATAAAAGTCACTCTTCTGACGCTCTAATGGAAGAGTGACTTTTTATTTTTTTGTTCTTTAGAGAAAGAACGAAGCTTTAGAAGTGATACAAACACTTTCGTAATTGGAAATATATGTTAAAATTTAATTATCTTGAAGCTCATTCATTCTATTGTCTTTATCATGTAACTTCCTTGAACTTTATCTAATAAGTAAGGAGGAATAGGATGAAAAAGAAGCTGATATTTGCTTGGGTTGCTTCCCTGTTCGCTCTCTTTGGTCAATTACTCTATTTCATAGGAGTCTCCGCATTTACAGAAGAATGGAGTTATGCGATGTGGAGTGCTGTGGTTAGTATGGTGATTGGAGTACCAAGTATGCTAAGAACGTGAAAGCAGCAAAAAATGCAACATCTAAAAGAATAAACAAACAAGCGGCCTGTTCATAAGGCCGCTTGTTTGTTTTATGTAAAACGGGTTAAAAGCGTTGTTATTCTGAATAATACATCAGTAAGAAGAAGCTTGCAGGTTGTGCTGATGTATTCATATAACTATGAGAAAGGTTCCCCATAAAGTTAAGCGCATCCCCTGATGAAAGCAGATGCTCTTCATCTTGGAACTTTATCGTAAGCTCTCCTTCTTTCATTAATAAGTACTCTTCTCCTAAGTGTGTTTTTGCTTCATGAACACAGCCAGACTCAAGGGTTACAATATAAATTTCAAATTTTTTCTCAGGATGATAAGGAAAAAACGGATACACGCGGTATTTTTCTTCGTCATCTGTGATCGCATTTAAATCTTCTATATGCACTTTTCGAACATCTGGCTTGTCCTCTTTAATAAATTCTGAAAACGAAATATTAAGACCGTTCGCAATCTTCCACAGGGTTGTAACGGTTGGACTTGATTTCCCTTTCTCAATTTGAGCAAGCATTGCTTTGCTGACACCTGTTAATTCTGAAACGTTGTCAAGTGACAAGCCGCGCTGCTTTCTAAATTTCATAAGGTTGTTTCCAATAATATGCTGAATTTCTTCCATTAGAAATCTCCTTTACGGTGATTTTAATTTATTATAACATAGCGTTGTTCAATATGATAAATATATGTATAATATAATATACAAGGAGGCGATAATTTGATTGCTGAAAAAGCTGCAAGTCATAAAGAGAGTCACGCTCCCACCTTTTTGCAAGGCGTGAAAGATTGTATTCCAACTCTCTTAGGCTACATAAGTATTGGATTAGCTGCAGGTGTTGTTGGTGTTGCATCGCATTTGAGCGTTATGGAAGTTGCCCTTCTCTCTCTACTCGTTTATGCAGGAGCTGCCCAATTTGTTATTTGCGCTTTACTTGCTTCACATAGTTCTATCTCTGCTATTATTTTAACAACTTTTATTATTAATTTACGACATCTTCTTTTAAGTGCGACGCTTGCTCCACACTTCTCTCAACATTCTTTATTAAAAAACATAGGAATTGGAATGCTTGTAACAGATGAGTCATTTGGTGTTGCTTCAAGCAAGATCGCAAAAAATGAAAAGCTAACAGATCGTTGGATGAATGGACTAAATATAACAGCTTATGTCTTTTGGATTTTATCATGCACTGTTGGAGCTCTATTCGGCAACTTAATTTCAAACCCCGAAAAGTTCGGTCTTGATTTTGCCTTACCAGCAATGTTCATCGCGCTGCTTGTCTTGCAGCTTGAAAGTATTATCCCTGAAAAAGTAAAACATTATTTACGATTGATGATTTACATGGTTATTGCAATGATTGTTCTTTCCTTTTTTGTTCCTTCGCATGTAGCCGTTATTCTTTCTACGGTTATTGTAGCAACGATCGGGGTGGTGAGTGATAAATGAATGTAAACAGCACAACACTTCTTATTATTTTAGGATGTGCCATTGTTACCGTTATTCCCCGCGTTCTTCCGTTTATTATAGTGCGGAACGTTGCGCTGCCACAACCCGTATTAAAATGGCTCTCTTATGTGCCAATTTGTATTCTGACAGCGCTTGTTGTTGAAAATTTTATCATTCACACAGAACAAGGGTTAAAAATAGACTGGACTGTGATTTCTGTCATTATTCCAACCGCTCTTATTGCCATTTGGACAAAAAGCTTATCATTGACTGTTATTGTTGGTGTTTTACTTATGGCAGGAATCCGCTACTTTATATTTTAATATATACGATAAAAAGTCTACAAAGATAGTTTGTAGACTTTTTATCTTTGTAAAAGTTAGAAATCACCCTTGCCTCATCCCCCCATATTTTCTCCCTATTTCCATTTTTATAAGTAGAAATACAATAATTTCTAACACTTCTTTTTTCATAGTTATAAAGTTACACAAAATGGTATAATATCTCTTATCATATCCCTCTATTTCACCTAGGAGGCAAATTATTAATGAAGAAAAAACAACTCTATTTTTCTATTAGCAGTTCTCTTTTAGCCTTAGGAGGGGGGCTCTTCTTATTCTAACAAATGAAAGAACAGCATGAGGAAAATAAACGAATTGGAGAAGCATGTCTTAATCAAGAAGGTACCGTTATAATGGAACGAGAAGCATTCTTTCTTATGTCTAAAACATCATGTGAGACACATTAATAAACAAGACCTTTTAACCTATTAAAATGTACCTATTTGAATTCAAAGTACCAATCTTGGAAGGATTTACACCTAGCTTTCCCTTTTTAGCCACGCTATTGTATTAACGAGATTACAATATACATAGCTAAGGAGAGAGCATAATGAAAAAAACGATTATTGCATCTGCTTTGGCCCTGTCTATTGCAGGCGGAGCTGCAGCAACAAGTACAAGTGCCATGACAATGTATAAGGAACCACCTTTTGAAGCATATAAAGTAGACAAAGGAGACACTTTCTACTTTATCGCGAAACGTTATGGATTAGATTATAAAGAGTTAATGAAATTAAACCCAAACGTTGATCCATATAACATGAAAGTTGGTTCTATTCTTCGTTTAAAACCTGAAAATCAAAGCACAACTACACCAACTTCTTCTCAATCAAGCGTAAGTGCCTATGAACAAGAAGTTGTAAAACTTGTAAACGCAGAACGTGCAAAAGCCGGTTTACAACCACTTCAAGTTGATAACGAAGTTGCAAAAACAGCTCGTCTTAAATCACAAGATATGCATGACAACCACTACTTCGATCATAATTCTCCTACATATGGTTCACCATTCGATATGATGAAGCAGTTTGGAATTACATATAAAGCAGCTGGAGAAAATATTGCTCAAGGTCAGCAAACACCTGCTGAAGTAATGAAAGCTTGGATGAATAGCCCTGGTCATAAAGCAAATATTTTAAGCAGTAAATACACTCACATTGGTGTTGGATATGTAAAAGACGGAAACTACTGGACACAGCAGTTTATCGGAAAATAAAAAAGAGGCCTTCTAACGTAGAAGGCCTCTTTTTTATGTCATAAACTCAGTATCCAGAAAAGTTGGCTATCCTTTTAAAAGAAAAAGCTAAATTTGTATGTAATCAAGAGAAATTTCGCGAAAACTTAAGAAAAATAGAGTATACCCCTCAAAATCCCTTTATGTTTTCGTTTTCATGGAAAATGTACCCGTTTTCACTCTCTTTGTCAAAAGCAAGGGTTATGTTCGATAATAATAAAAGATTATTTCGTAAAGGAGATCGGTATCATGAAAAAATGCATCTCACTATTTGAAATGTTAAAAATGACTTATAAACAATCTATGACGAGCTACGGCGAAGCAATCATTAAAGTAAAAGCTAAATAAACTTCTTGGTTTATTCACTATACCCTATTTTGTTGAAAACTTAACTTCTAAATTTTAGATATCATATAGGACTCCAACTCGGATGTCCTATTTTTTATGTATATTTGTCTCTCTTGTAGTTGACAGTGTTATAATAGGAAAGAAATTATAATTTACATACTCTTTGCTAGGAAAGAAGGACACTTATGAAAGAAGAATGGAAAAAGCTTTTTCACATCTTTTGGGCATTTTTAAAGATTAGTCCTGTTACATTTGGTGGCGGATATGCAATGATCCCGCTTATCGAAAAAGAGATTGTTGAAAAGCGAAAATGGCTAAAAAAAGAAGAAGTAACAGATGTTCTTGCCCTTTCACAATCTGTGCCTGGGGCTGTTGCTGTGAATTCAGCTACTTTTATTGGACAAAGAGTTGGCGGTGTAAAAGGGCTAATTGCTGCTGCTCTTGGCGTTTCCTTGCCAACGTTCGGAATTATTCTTGCACTTGGGATTTTATATATTTTCATTCAAGATAATCCAAAAGTAGAAGCTGCTTTTATGGCTATTCGCGCTTCCGTTGTAGCACTTATCTTATACGCGGCCATAAAAGTGAGCAGAACAGCTCTTTTAGACAAAACAACCATTGCCATTTTTATCGTAGGGATTCCCCTTTTATTTCTGTTCCATCCTATCTTAATTATTCTTTTAGGCGGCATTATAGGCATTGCTGTTGTTTCTATTAAAAAACGTCTTGGTTATACCGTCACGTTCGAAAAAGAAGAAGAGGATGAAGAAGATAAATACTGGCACTATATGATTTAACTTGCAGGAAGGGGAAAAATTTGTGCTGTTATGGCAGCTTTTTAAAACATTTTTTATTATTGGTTTAGTTTCTTTTGGAGGTGGATATGCCATTATTCCCGTTATTCAAACCGAAGTATTAAGACACGAATGGATGACGCCTCAACAATTCACAGACATGATTGCAATCGCCGGTATGTCTCCTGGTCCGATTGCCACAAATAGCGCTGTTCTTGTAGGATACTCGATGGCAAATTTACAAGGAGCGGTGGTTTCTGCGCTTGGAATTCTTCTTCCTTCTGTCATTCTCGTTCTTATTATCGCTTTAGCGTTTCAAAAACTCCATCATCATCCCATCGTAAAATCAGTATTCTATGGCCTTCGCCCTATTGTGGTTAGCTTAATTATTTATTCAGCAATCAAATTTGCTGTTTCAAACGGCCTTGTTAGTCTAGATGCTTCTTTTCATACGATAAGCTTAATCGTAATTTGTGGGTTATCTCTATTTGCGCTTTTAAAGTTGCGCTGGAATCCGGTTTACGTAATTATTTTATCAGGGCTTGTAGGCATCGCCCTTTATTCATAAAAAAGAGACTTCATCATGAAGTCTCTTTTTTATGAATAAAGTATTTTTGTTATAATAATGTTAAAAAGGAAATTAAAGGATTTTTTTATGATTTCTGTAAATATTGAAAAAGCGGGTTATCTACGAAATCAAGAAATTATTTCTAATGTCCATTTCACGATTGGAAAAGGACAACTTGTAGGACTTATTGGATCAAATGGAGCGGGGAAAAGTACAACAATTAAATCTATCATTGGTACAATTCCCTTCTTAAAAGGGAAGATTACTAAAACAGAAAATGAAATTCAAACGTATGTACCTGAACACCCTTCGTTTTATCATTATTTAACACTAAGGGAACATATTCGCTTAAAAGCTTCCCTCCACCACATTCCTAAGGAAATTTATAAAAAAAGAGCACAGGAGCTTCTTTCTCTTTTCAATTTAGACACAAAACTTGATCATTTTCCAATTCACTTTTCAAAAGGAATGAAACAAAAAGCAATGCTGCTTTTCTCCTTTATAACAGAAGCTGACTTCTTTATCATTGATGAACCTTTTATCGGACTTGATCCAAAAGCAACAAAAGATTTACTTCACCTCATTGAAAAGGAACGAAAAAGAGGAGCCTGTATTTTAATGTGTACGCATGTGTTGGATACAGCTGAACGCCACTGTGACTCTTTTGTACTTCTCCACGAGGGAAAAATACTTTCACAAGGGAATCTTGAAGAGATTAGACAAAAAGCGGGGTTACCTTCCAAACCACTTCTTGAATGCTTTTACAAACTCCAAGAAAGCGAGGAAGCCCTAAATTGAATGCTTTGGCTCTTTTTAGACAAAAACTACGTGAAACGATGCGCTATTATACGTCTATTATAAAAACGATTGCTGATTGGACTGTTTGGTTATACGTCTTCATTCCTGGAATGTCATTTCTCATCGTTTTCTATCTGTATTACTTAGGAAATACGTCTCCTTCCTTTATTCACTTTATGGAGAGATATCTGTTTTTTGTTTTCTTTTTGTATCTTTTATGGGGGAGAATACGCACTTTTCTAGAGAAACCAGATGAAGTATTTTCAACTCTCAATAAACCATTTATAAGAAAGATTGTTAGTTTTGGAGTCTTATATTCAAGTGGAAAGATTATCGTCACTAACTTTCTTCTCTTTGCGCTTCTCTACCCTTTTTTACGTGATCTTTCCTATTCACTTTCTCTCTCTGCTTATATTATAACAGGTGCGATTTTACAACTTTTCCGTTCGCTTTGTTTTCACATAATTGAAACGAGAAGATGGCGATATACTGTGCAATGTTTAGTAAAACTCTCCACAGTTTTTGTTATTGCATTAGCTCTATACAGCATTCTTTACATACATAGCCTATCTCCTTTTATTTGGGGCTTTGGCAGTTTATTTGTTATATTGCTTATTACTGTAAAAGTGAATGAACCCTTTTTCATTGACAAAGAGATTGAAAGAGAATTGTTAAACAGCCATCGCCTTCGGGAAATCATTCTTCAGCAAGCAGATGCGCTTGATTATAAATCAAAGCCAAATCGTTTATTTAAAGAAACGTATTTATTTAGAAATGAAACAATAGAAAATACAATTATTGATTCTTTTATTAAAACAACGGTTCGAAATTCCAAAACGTTGCGAATGATTGCACAGGTTGTGTTGTATTCACTTATCGCCATTATCGTTATTTCGAATACGTTGATGAAAGAAATTTCCTTACTGTTTGTCTTGTTTCTTTTCAAACAGGTTATGAATAACGAATGGCGTTTATTTATTCAATCTTTAAAAGATCAACCGCTACTCAATATACAAAAAGTCCATAAACTAGCTCTAAAAGTTACCGTAACCCCATATTTCTTTGGGCTCGTTGTTTTTGGAACAGCAACAGTTCTTTTTTATTCTCTCAAAGAGGCCATCCTATTCCTCATTGGAAACGGCATTTTATATTTTCTTGCTAAAAGAAAATATTTTTAAGAATAAACGCTTATTCTTTTTAGTTCATTTGCCCCGTTTATGCAAGTCCGACTGTTCAACACGGCTATGTTTCGGTATAATAGTTATGGAAATTTTAGTTATACATCATATTATAAAAATATCAGGTGAACAAAATGAAAATTGGTTTCTTTGACTCAGGACTTGGTGGGATTTCTGTTTTGCATGAAGCTGTAAAACATTTTCCTAACGAAAGTTTTTTATACTATGCAGATACACTGCACGTTCCTTATGGAAGCAAAACAAAAGAAGAAGTAAAATCCTACGTTCTGCAAGCAGCAGAGGAAATTATAAAACAAGATGTAAAAGCGCTCGTTGTAGCATGCAATACAGCAACAAGTATTGCAATTGAAACATTAAGAGCTACGTACAACATCCCTATTATCGGAATGGAGCCTGCTGCAAAGCCAGCGCTTGAGATTAGTCGTTCCTTAAATAAACGAGTCCTTGTTTTTGCTACTTCGCTAACGCTTAAACAAGCTAAATATAAGCATTTACTCGAGACGATTGACGATCAATCTTTAATTGATTCGATTCCTCTTCAAGAACTTGTTCAATATTGTGAAAATCTGAACTTTGATCAGGACACCTTAAAAGCCTATTTTCAGTCGAAAGTACAAGGGCTAGATCTTCAACAATATGGTACTGTTGTACTTGGATGCACTCATTTTCCTTTTTATAGAGGACTTCTTCGTGATATGTTTCCACCATCTGTTCAATTTATTGATGGAAGTATCGGAACTGTTAAAAGGTTAGAATACGTATTGAAGGAGCGCAATATGTTGAACACTGCTGGTGATCAAAGCGTAACATTTACATCTTCAAGCGGCGCAAAAGAGTACGAACAAAAGATGAAAAAAGCTTTTCACTTTCTTGAAAAAGGAAAACATGAAAAAGTTCAAAAAACCGACCTTGTATAAACAAGGTTGGTTTTTTGTTTCTTATCCTATCACGTCTTTAACAAATTTCTACAACCCTTTCTCTTTGGCTCCTTATTCCTTTCTTGTACTAACATAATATCTTGATATTTCTCACCCCGTAAATGAGCCATCATCACTTCTCCCTTTTCGTTTGTGAGCTCGAAATATAGACTTAAACTGAAGAATAGTTTGGTAGCAGAGAAATGATTTTTTTATATACTGAACAGCAGTCTTTACAAATAATGGAATAGGGTATACTTTCACTAAAATCACTCCTTAAGTTCAAATATTTCCACTATAAAGAGGAACATAGTGAGAAGTTCAAGTACTTTTTTAAATAAAAATCAGAAAACTTTTCGCTTCTTTGTTCGTATAGTAAAATAAGGAGGTGAAAAATATGCACTCATCAAATCGACCGCTTCTAAACATTCCTCGAACAAAGAGAGAGAAAATCTGGAATGCTGTTGGAATCCTGTTTTACATTGGTTCTATTTTGTTCTTACTTTTTTCCTGGTATGATCTCCCCTCTAAAGTTCCTGCTCACTACAATATAGCAGGAGAAGTGAACAGATGGGGATCAAAGTGGGAGCTACTTTTACTTCCAGGCATAAGCACTTTTCTTCTTATCTTAATGACATTGCTTGAAAAATCCCCAAACGTTCATAACTATCCAGAGCGTTTTAACGAAAACAATGCCGCTCAATTCTACTTAAACAGTCGTAAGCTTGTAAATATGCTAAAAAATATATGTTTGATAGTGTTTTCCCTTATTGTATTTGAATCTGTCTCTATTTCGCTCGGTTGGGGATTACGTATAGGAATATGGTTCCTACCATTTATGCTTATAAGCACTCTTCTTCCAATCGTTATAAGCCTTTTAGAGCGCAGACATATTAAATGAAGAAAAGCCATTGAGTAAACAATTTCAATGGCTTTTCTTTTTTCAAATATCTTCAATAGGAGCGTTTACTTGCAAATCTTCATCGAACTGTTTACCAAATTGTTCGTCTTCAAAGCGATACGGATACGGTGGATATACAGGATAATATGGATACACAGGATATATAGGATAACCTGGGTAATATTCTGGATATGACGGATAATACGGCAGACGCGGTTTTGGATGACCTTGATAATCATCTGATGAATAAGATGATTGCATTTCTTCAGTAAATTCTTAATACATATATGACCCTCTATCCATATTATGTCTGTCTCAAATAGGATTGTTGAACCTTTTATAATAGACGATGATAAAGATGTAACATGCTTCATAATTTTCTAATCGTAAAGAATTTTCGTAAAAGCCATGGTCCTGGCGTAAAACCCAGCGTAAGTTGCCAAGCTCCTATTGCTTGAAGTCCATACCGTTTTACTAACATCATCTTTTCACTCATACTTCTTACGTCTTCAAACCATATTTCATGCCCCTGCCCCTTTTCATCCTTGTAACGAAAATAAGGTGACTTATATGTTTCAGAATACTGCACAGGCGCTCCGTATTTCATTGCTGTTTCAATAGCATTTTGGTTTGAGATAGCAGAAGCGACCGTTCCTGGTGTATAAGGAATGGTCCAGTTGTACCCATATAAAGGTACCCCAATGATAAGTTTCCTTCTTGGCACTTTGTTAATCGCGAACTGGACTGTATTCTGAACTTCTGTAAGTGGTGCAACAGGACCTGGTTCACTTCCTGGATGATGCCAATCATAAGCCATAATGAACATATAATCGACAACAGCTCCAATTCCTCCATAGTCATACCCTCTTAACCATGAAATATCTTCACTTGTTTTGGCTGGCACTGCAATAGTTAAAGCATACCCCCTTGAGTGAAGCTGATCTCCTAACTGACGCAAAAAGCCAGTAAATAAATCTCGATCTTCAAATCGAATTTGTTCAAAATCAATATTGACTCCTCCATAACCTTTTGTTGATACTAGATAAACAATATTGTTTACAAGATTCGTTCTTGCAGTTGGATTGTTTAATACTTGACGAGCAACGCCAGTGTCAAATCCACTCGTCTTTAAATTGGTAATCGTAACAAGAGGGGTCACTCGATTTCGCCACGTTGTTTGAATAGCAACTAAGTCGTCTAACCTATTTACAATGTCTCCATTAGGTCCAAAATGATATTCAAAAATAGCGATGGAAGAAGAGTAGGGTGCGAAATCATTAATTAAATTACGGTCAAGCTCTGGACTACGTACACCATAGTATTGAAGCGTGCCTGCGATATAATTTGATGTGTTTGGAATGTTCACTTTCATACCTGGTTGCAGAGCATTAAAATTGAATGAAGGATTTTCTCTTCTTAACTGTTCTTGAGAAACATATGACTTGTGTGCAATAGTGCGGAGTGTATCACCAGGCTGTACTGTATACACATAAAGGGGAATAAGCAAAGCCTGCCCTGGAACAATGTTCTCCGTTTCTAATCCATTAACAGCACGAAGTTGAGTGACAGGATAACGATATCTATTACTTATTGAAAATAAGCTATCACCTGTCTGTACCACATGAACAAACATGTGCGTTCCTCCTTTATTCCTTTTCTCTCTCCAACCTCTTATAAAAAGCCATCATGTTATCTATATGAAAGAAGAAGTTCATTTATATAAGAAAGTTGGTGATTTTCTTAATCTTCTATAATAAAAAGATTCACATCCCTTAATCCAAAAAAAGAAGCCAGGTTTCCTTTGACTTCTCTTCCTGGCCGTTATTCATTTCCTTACAAATTATCTTTTAACTCTTTTCGAACTTTATGTGTTTCAAGGTCTGCTAGACGAACAGGAATAGGTAAACGACTTTCCTTATTAATAAAGTTCATCACAATTTCTGTACTTGTAGCAAGATCTATTTCGTTCCCGCATGAGACAAAAATAGGCTTTATCCCTTTTGTTGTACGAAGCGCTCGCCCATATACTTCTTCATCAATCATAATATCTGTGAAGGCACCAGCTTCCTGCTTTGGCATTGTAAAATCTTGTTCTTTTATTTTTAAGTAACTTTTAGCTACTCCAATTGTTGGCTTTTTCAAAAAAAACGAAGCATGAGTAGCAATGCCCATATGACGGTAGTGTAAATATCCATTTCCATCAAACATATATAAAGTTGGTGATGTTTTTAGTTTTTTAGCGGCTTCTATAATAAGCGGAAGCTCTCGAAAAGCTAGAAAACCAGGAATATACGGAACAATAATTTCGCCATAGCTATGTACTTTCTCAACAACTTTCATTGTATGATAGTCAACGACAACAATACAGCACGTTCCATAGTGCTTAGTATCATTCTCCCAATAAGCTAAATCAACTCCTGCAACTAAACTTATCTCTTCTTTATGAAAGTTATTTTCTAATTTAACTTGAGGGAGCAGCTCCTCCTGAATCCCAGTAAACTGTTCTATTAACCCTTCATTTTCTTTTTTCATCTTTTTGCCCTCTCCCTTTTATTTCCTCTATGTCTTTACGATTTAATTTTACTATTCTACACTGAAGGTCTACAATTAGAATCTTTTTTCAAATCGTTGATATTTGAGAATTTTTCATAGAAAGAGTTCTTTCGGGAGCTGAAGCCTCTTACTATTGCAAATATGCCCATAAATATTTCTTTTTTTCATTACATATTTTTATCCAATAAGAACATAATAACATTGGTGCTTATACACCTTAACTAACTTCGATGCGGAGGGAAATAACCATGGATATTCGTGAAGGTATGATTCCAACTGTATTAGGTACAGCTGTAACAGCTACTGGTTATGCACTGAAACAAAACCGTGGATCTAATAAAATGATTGCAAATACGGTTTTTGGTTTTGGCTTAGCTCACGTTGTATTAGGGGTAATTGACCTTGTTGAACATCGTCGTTAGAGAGAAGAGAGCGCTTGTGCTCTCTTTTTCTATAATCATCAAAAACATATTGCTTAATCTGGCAGCGGTATCTGAGCCATCGATTCCTTTTCTCCTCATATCCTTCCACTCTTCATACCCTCCCGTTTTGAGTAGAAACTAAGACATTTAACTTTATGAGCAACTTCCTTGATTTTGAGAGATTAATGCGATAATATTAAATCAATCAGGAATGCATAGACCTTATTTGAGAGTTCGTAGTACCAGCTACGGGCTCTTTCTTATTTTGTTTGAGAAAATTCGACTTCATAAAGGACCTCTAAATACTTCTCTAACTCTTCTTTTAACCTCATCTGGATTTTCACACCTCTGTTCTACAGTAATCACTTTTTGTGTGTTCCGTTTGGGCCATCTAGATATCCTTTTCGGTTCATCTGAATAATATAAAGTTGTTCCCTAAATCTTCACTCTCTTTTATAGTTTATTTAATTTATTCCTTCAAAGGAAATATGTGTTATCATTAAATTGTTCGACATAGCTTTACTTTTCTCAATAGTCAACTCTTCCCTGCAGTGAGCAATGAATAATAGCTTGCTGCTCTTTTTTGTTTCAAAGGGCACTTTTATCTAGAAGAAAAGCTAATCATTATGAGGAGTAGCAGTTTCCTTCTCTTCTACTCCCCATCTTTAAAAAGTAAAGCTTTCCTATTGATCAAAATAAAATTACTAAAAACAGTTTAACAACTTTTCAAAGCAAAAATACAGTTACCTTTACACGTTTTCAATGATATGGCAACATTCCCTTAGCAATTTGTGCTCATTCTTTTGTAAAAGTGCTTTTCTCTTTTGATTGATTTATATGAAGGTTAAGATGTATCGAAAGACTTTCTAATGTATTTTGTATATGCTGATTTCTCATTGCATTAAAAACAGAGAAAGACGGCAGAGCATTCATTCCACAGTATTGAAATGTCTTATGAAGCGGAAAAAGCACATCATCAACACTTTTCCCTTCTAAAAAAGATGATTTTTGATTAAAAACAGCCTCATTAGCTCCCCATGTTGTTGAGAAAAGATACTGTTTTCCTGTCAAGAGACCACCATGCCCAAATTTCTTCGCTTTTTCAAAAAAAGCTCCTTCTAAAAAAACAGTATCCATATATGTCTTAAAAAGACCTGGAACACTGAACCAATAAATAGGGGTTTGAATAAGAACAGCGTCCATCCATTTAAATTTTTCTATTTCCTTTTCTACGCAATATCCTTCAGTAACAACGGTCTTCTGGATTTCAAAATTCCCTAAGACAACTTCCATATGCTTAAAAAGATGCTGATTCAATTTCCCTTGCGCTTTTTTAAAAGGCTCATGTCCATTAATAAGTAGAATCTTTTTCATTTTTCATCCTCCTTTTTTCTCTTACTATAAGACTACAAGAAAGGTTATAATCGTTACAGATGATAGTTTCGATATTAATAATCGCTTTTATCGATTAAGGAGGAGAAAAAATGGAGTTAAAACAGCTTTATACTTTTTTAATGGCTAGTGAAACGCTGAATTTTACAAAGACCGCTCAAATGCTAAACTATGCTCAGTCTAGTGTTACGGCTCAGATTAAAGCACTTGAACGAGAGCTCGAAACTCCGCTGTTTGACAGACTTGGAAAAAGATTGATTCTGACTGAAGCAGGTCATCAATTTAGAAGTTATGCAAAAAGCATCGTCAATTTGAGTGAAGAAGCGAAGAAAACGATTAGTGATAGTCAAGAAACAATAACAATTAGGATTGGCGCCCAAGAAAGTCAGTGTACATACCGCTTGCCACATCTTTTGAAAGAATTCAAACAAAAGTACCCACTCATTCGTCTTGTATTTAAGCCAGCTCATTCTGATAAAAAGGCAGCCAAAGATTTAAAGGAAGGAACGCTTGATGTTGCCTTTATCACAGATCGTGAGGAAGAGCATCACAATATCCAAACAGAAACACTTTTAGAAGAAAAACTTTTACTTGTTACATCTCCTGAACATCCTTTAAGTAAAGCTTCTATTATTGAAACATCGGATTTACAAAATGAAACACTGCTTTTAACAGAGAGCGGATGCTCTTATCGTACCCTTTTTGAAAAAGAGCTTTTACTATACGAAGTTTCTCTTACAAATGCTATTGAATTTTTAAGCATTGAAGCGATTAAAAAATGTGTAGCTGCCAACCTTGGCATCGCTCTTCTTCCCGAAATGACAGTAAGGCGAGAAATAGAAAATGGAGACTTACAATCTCTTTCTTGGAACGCTTCTCTTCCACCGCTTATCACAAAAATGGCTTTTCATGAAAACAAATGGATTTCTCCTATTTTGCATGATTTTAGAAAGATGACAATTGATTATTTTCAACGAAAAGAAAACTTATGCTAAAACCCTACTCATAAAAAAACCCTTCCGCTCTATGAAAGAACGGAAGGGTTTTAATAAATGTGGATTAGATAATACGTGTTGTTACAATGCCACCAATTTCTCTAATTTTCGCTTCAAGACCTGGAATAATCTCATCACTCACATCACCTTCAATATCGATCATTGTGTACGCATAGTCGCCTCTGCTGCGGTTCACCATGTCGGCAATGTTTAAATTATAGCTAGAAATAGCATTCGTAATCTGACCAACCATGTTTGGTACGTTTTTATGGAATGCTGTAACACGATTTTTTCCTGTATAAGGAATGTAAGCATTTGGGAAGTTTACTGAGTTTTTAATATTTCCTGTTTCAAGAAAATCTTTCACTTGATGTGCTGCCATTCTTGCGCAGTTTTCTTCTGATTCTTTTGTTGAAGCACCAAGATGTGGAATCGGAATAACGTTGTTCATTTTTAAAACATTTTCATTCGGGAAGTCCGTAATATATTTTCCAACTGTTCCACTTTCAAGAGCTAATCTCATATCATCTTCATTTACTAGCTCACCACGTGAGAAGTTTAGAATATGAACGCCTTCTTTCATAATACTAAACGTTTCTTTATTAAACATTCCTTTTGTCTTATCTGTAAGCGGAACATGAACTGTAATGTAATCAGAGTTTGCAAAAAGCTCTTCAATTGTCATTGCACGCTGTACGTTACGAGATAAGTTCCATGCTGTGTTAACAGAGATAAATGGATCGAAGCCAATAACATCCATATCTAAATCAAGAGCATCATTTGCTACAAGTGCTCCAATAGCACCTAAACCAATAATCCCTAATGTTTTTCCTTTCGCTTCTTTCCCAACAAACTGCTTCTTGCCTGCTTCAACAAGCTTTGGAATCTTTTCACCTTCTTCTTCTAACGTTCTCGTCCATCTAATTCCATCAAATAGATTACGAGATGAAGCCATTAAAGAAGTTAGAACAAGTTCTTTAACTGCGTTAGCATTTGCTCCAGGCGTATTGAAAACAACAATACCGTTTTCCGTACATTTGTCAACTGGGATGTTGTTTACACCAGCTCCAGCGCGCGCAATTGCTTTTACATTGTTTCCAAGTTCCATCTCATGCATGTTAAAGCTTCGAAGAACATATGCATCTGGATTTTCACTTTCATCATCAACTTTGAAATTTGGTTGATTGAATACATTTAGGCCTGTTTGAGCAATTGCATTTAAAGTTTTAATCGTTTTTACTGTTTCTAAAATCGTTGTGGTCATTGTATTGGCTCCTCTTTTTTCGTAATAGTTATTTACGAATTCTTAATAAAATAAAAATTAAAAATAATATGGCTATTTCATCTTTTTACAATCTGTAACTTTATCATAATAGAGTTTTTATATAGTAGCAACTGCCTTTATCAGCCTCCTATAATAGAAAGAGGCAAGGGAAATAAACTCCCTTACCTCTGCCCAGGCGAACGGCTACGATACTGTATGCTCCCTCACGGTAATCCGCGTTTCGCCAGTCACATACAGCCTTTTGAATGATTTTACTTTACCAAATTGTTCAGTGATTTTCAATAACTGTTGTGAAATTTTTATAATTTCTTTAAATTATCAATATTTTCTTTCTAAATCAGCCTCTATTTTATGCTTCTAACCTATCTTCCAAAATGGTTTTGCCGTATTTTTCCGCTCAATATCTAATACATAAGGAGTATCTACGTGCTTTTTTAATTTATGAATTAAAGTTTGAGAACCTTTTTTCATCGCTAGCTTTCTTTCATCTTCATAAAGAGGAACAAGCTGATAAAAATTCACCATTTTTCCGTTCTTTTCAAAAACACGAAGCCCTTCCTTTTCTGGTCGCATTACAAGCAAGCTTGAAAGCTCTGTGTTACATGCAAAAGGAATAGGTGGTTCCTCATTTGGAATGATCACTCCTTCATCAATCCATCCTTCGAAAAGGTGTGGCAAGTGAGCCGTTTGTCGCAAGAATCCAAGTGGCCAATAGTTCTCTGGTTTTACAAGCTCCTCCTTTGTAATCGGCCATGTCGAAGGAAGACAAATCATAAGTTCAGCAAACTGAAGCTCATCATCTACTCTTTCTCCTTTCATTGGTAAATCGCTCATTCCTGTTGTAACAAGAGTTGTACATTCTCTTTTTTCAGTTGGTTTAATAATATGTAGATTCACTGTGACATCGCTTCCAGGAACGATTTCTCCAAGCGATCCATCAATTTCTCCAACGTGTTTTTCTATATGCGAAAGCAACTCTTCATGCTTTATCATGCCTCATCAACTCCTCCAAAAGTACAGCCTATAAAAGCATTTTCTTTTTCTATGCTTTTACTTTTAGTCACTTATTTTCCGTTTCTCTATTCCCGTTCATTTTTATCTACTTCTTTATTTTATCGTAATTCCGAATACAATAAATCCTTTCTGGCATATTTTATGGAAATGAATACATTCTCACAGGTCTAAAGAGGGGAGTATATATAGAAAAACGAGATATAGCTTATTTATACTTGATAAGAAAGGTATTTATTTAACATATATATATCCCTATTAGTAAAAGAATAAAAGAGAAAACCAAGTGAATTATAGTTATTACATAACCTTTTAGATATTATTTACCACTAGAAAATTGAAGTTTATTTTATAAGTTATTATAAAGTATTACCCTCTATAATTTCTGTAAATTTCCGATTACAAAAAGATAACAAATTGGTGGAATAAAAAGAGTTCAAGCCAACAGACTTGAACTCTTTTTATTCCATCAGTGAAACTTCCCTGTTAAACGAAACCCAAACTCTGCAATAAGAGTTGAAAGTACAAATGTACCTGTATACACAACAATTGAAATAACAACAATTCGCCAGCTTAATTTTCTAAACTCTTTCAAATCTTTTCCAAATGATAAACCAGCATAAGCAAGAATTGGAGTAGCAATAGCCATAAAATTAATTTTCTCTGTTTGCTCTACAATAAAATTATTCCCTGGACAAATTGGTGAAGAGACAAACAATGCAAGAAGAGAAACCCATATAACAATAGGGATTTTTAACGGGATAATTTTATTTATAATAAATCCTAAAATCGTAATCCCTACAAGAATCATCATTCCTGGCAGGGCTTCAATTGGTGAGATTTCGTAACCAATCCAGTTTCCGATAATAGCAATAACTCCTATTATAATAAATGTATACACTTTCTCCATCATATACTTCCCCTCCCCATTCCTATACGTTCATCGTTTTATCTTTTTTAGAACGTCGACCTAGTACAGGTTCTAAATATTTGTATAAAAAATTTGTAAAAGGCAGTGAGAAGAATATACAAATATATGTACCAACAATTGTTGTAATAAGATTAGCAGCTCCAGCAAAAACAGCAATATCATTTGCTGAATTTGGAAAGATAACGGACAATGCTCCAACCATGGCAGCCATCATACTTCCTGATCCAACGCCGGCTCCCATAGCAAGTGAAATTGGATGAAAGAAACCAGTACTAGCAAGAAAGCTGGCTAAAACAGATAAATATACAGCTCCAAATAAAGTACCGCAAATATATACACCTAACGCTCCTCTTCCTTCAGGGGAATCAGCTCCGTATTTCTCTGCGATAATAGCTAAG
Source organism: Priestia sp. TRM10 (assembly GCF_057808375.1). Lineage (NCBI taxonomy): Bacteria > Bacillati > Bacillota > Bacilli > Caryophanales > Bacillaceae > Priestia > Priestia sp. TRM10. Next base: position 1,040,295 of record NZ_JBJZOT010000013.1, on the reverse strand, counting down.
TTAGGTTCTCTATCAATAGAAAAAGTAGAGCCAACAGCTTCTCGTTTCATACCTAGCCATAAAGCAATTGGCAAACCGAATACAATCGTGCCAAGAAAATGTCCTAACTCTTGTAATGTTAACGACAATCCGGCCTCCATAAGCTGTGGTAAGGAAGGTCCCATCATCGTGCCAAGCTTTACCACAAACAGCATAAAGGCAATTCCCAATATATTAGCAGCTACATTCATTTGTTTTGTAGTTAATATTTTTAAAGAAGGAAAGCTAATAACTGCTCCCATAATAAGGGCATAAAGCATCGGAAAGAGAGCAATGGCTCCATAGCCGATTGTAAAGCTCTTTGTTCCAATAAACTCTGCAATACAAACGAGTATAAGGACAAAAAGTTGAATTTTGAAGTTCAGAAACTTTTTCATTTCATCTCTCCTTTACAAATAAAAATCATTTTAAATAATATATTATTTTTCTGTAACTGAAAGAGTTGAGTTGCTCGTTCCTATTTCCGCTCCAGCCAATTCTCCAATAACTTCACACACAGCCGAAGTATCTAGTTTTCCTTTTCCTTTCTCCTTTGCTATTTCAAAAAGCCCTTGTACAACTGATCCAATAAAAGAAGGCACTTTCATGGTTTTAGCAGTTTCACCATAAAGAGAGACATCTTTGAGCATATGTTCTAAGCTAAATAAAACATTCTCATATTCTCCCTTTAGAATATTTTCTCCAAATACATCTAAAACACGTGTCGCCGAGCCCTTTCTCATCACTTCAGCTAACTGTTCTAGTTCTAATCCAGCCCTTGAAGCAACCGTAAATGCTTCCCCTAGACTGACAATTGTAGAAGCTACAATCATGTTGTGACAAAGTTTCGCTGCTTGTCCAGCACCGTTTTTCCCTAAATAGAAAATATGTTCTCCAACTACTTTTAAGATAGGATCCAGTTTGGGAAAGCTGTCTCTTTTCCCCCCTACCATAATCGTGAGCGTACCATCATTTGCTCCACTCGGCCCTCCACTTACAGGACAATCAAAGAAAAGAATGTTCTTTTCTTCCGCCTTCTGCCCAAGTCCTTCAGCTGTTTCTGAATCAACCGTACTCATATCTATGACAATGCTTTCTTTTTCAAGATAAGTAAAAATACCGTTTTTGCCTATAAGCGTTTCTTTTACAATAGAAGGGGTAGGAAGAGACGTAATGACAATATTAACGTTCATGGCTACTTCCTTAGGAGAATGGGCTATGATTGCCCCTTTTTCTGCTATTCTTTTTAAAGCTTGTTCATTAAGATCGTAAACATATACTTTATATCCGTTTTTTAAAAAGTTCTTCACAATCCCTTTTCCCATTGCACCACACCCAATAATTCCTACTGTTTTCATTTCCGTTCCTCCTTCTCTAGTATCACTATTTCTCCATTTCTTCTTCAAGCTCATGAAATAAGTTCATGGCTGTTTCAAAGCTCGATCCGGCTGCTGGAACACCACAATAGATGGTACATTGCAAAAGAACTTCCTGAATTTCTTCTTTTGTACACCCGTTTCGCAATGCCCCTTTTAAATGAATACGAAGCTCATTTTGGTAGTTGAGCGCTGTTAAAATACCAATATTAAGAAGGCTTCTTGTTTTTTTAGATAATCCAGGTCTGTTCCAAATTTCTCCCCAACAATAGTTCATTGCTAGCTCATGAAATGGTTTGTTAAAATCATTAGTGTGCTCAATGAAAGCTTCTACATTTTCGCGACCTAATACCTCTTCACGTGCTTCAAATCCTTTACTAAAATCCCCTCTATTCATCTATAAAACTCCCTTTCTTTCTAGTTTTCTTGAAATGGTCCTTTATAAGGACCATAATTAATCCAAATTGATTTTAATTTCATGTACTGTTCTATTGCTTCTATACCTTCTTCAACCCCCACTCCACTATTTTTATAGCCACCATACGCTGAGCCAGGAGTTAAAGTATGAACAGTGTTGACCCATACAATCCCAGATTCAAACTTTTCGGCCAATCGATGAGCTTTTCCTAAATCTCTTGTCCATAATGTTGTCGCTAAGCCAAAATCAGTCCCATTTGCTATTCGCACCGCTTCTTCTTCGTTCTTAAATGTAAGAACAGACAAAACAGGTCCAAAAATTTCTTCGTTTGCAATTCTCATCTCTGAACGAACGTTCGTAAAAATGGTCGGCTCCATAAATAGACCTTTCTCCAATCCTTCTACTTCCATTTGTTTTCCACCTATCAAAAGCGTTGCTCCTTCATTCTTCCCAACTTCAATATAGTGCCGAATACGTTCTAGCTGTTTCACTGAGATTACAGCTCCAATCTGTGTAGTAGGATTCAAAGGATCTCCAATTCTTAATTTTCTGACTTTAGAGATTAATTTTTCTAGGAATACTTCTGCTATATCCTCATGAACAAGCAACCTTGTTCCAGCAGTACATGTTTGTCCTTGATTATTAAAAATAGTAAACATAGTCCCTTCTACAGCTTCATCAAGATTAGCATCTCCAAAAACAAGATTAGCCGTCTTTCCTCCAAGCTCTAATGTAAAAGATTTGATTCCGTTACTATTATTTAAAATATGTTGTCCAACTTTTGAAGAGCCTGTAAACGTAATCTTGTGTACGTCCTGATGATTAACAAGTGCTTTTCCTGCTTCAGCTTCTCCGTTTATAACATTAAATACACCATTTGGTAGACCTTCTTCAACTGCTATTCTTGCAAGTAAAAGCGCTGCTAATGGAGCTTGTTCTGCCGATTTCAACACGATAGTGTTCCCGCAAGCAATAACAGGGGCAACTTTTGTTGCTACATTAATCATAGGATAGTTCCACGGGACAATGGCTCCAACGACTCCATATGGTTCTCTTTTCGTATAATTTAAAAGATTTGATGGAGTCGGAATAGTAGAGCCTCGAGCATATTCAGGAAGAGCAGAATAAAAATCAAACAATCGTGCTACAGCTTCTACATCTCCATTTGTTGTATGGGTAATAGGTCTTCCAGCATCCCTTGTATCTGTAAGCCCAAAAGATTCGCTTTCTTGACGAATTCGATGTGCTATTCTTTTTAAAATTTTACCGCGTTCACTTGGGTCCATTTTTTTCCACGTCTTTTCGTACGCTCTTTGCGCTGATCGAACAGCACGAGTTACATCCTCTTTGTCCCCTTGAGATATAAAGGCAATTTCCTCTCCCGTTGCAGGATTATAGCTTATAAAATATTCATCTTTCATTTCTTCTTCCTGTCCATCAATAAAATGCCCTCGCCTTTCAATCCTCTTTTCCATACTCTCTCTCCTCTCTATTATTAAGCATTTCTAGTGATAAAGGATTTAAACCTAATGAAATAAACAAAGAGATTCCTCCAATCATTGCTTCATGTTTTGGAAGAAAATATTCACTATGTAGTTTTTCAGCTCCTAATTCTTCATCTTTAACACCTAAGAACACAAATGCACCCGGAACTTTCTCTAAATAAAATGCAAAATCCTCACTTGCCATACTTGGATGTTCAAGCCAATGAACTGATTTTTCTCCATAAAGACCTTGAGCTAATAGACTAATATATTTAGTAATGTGAGGAGTATTTTTGGTAATAGGATAGCTCCGTTCATAATGAACATCTGCTTTCATTCTTAACGATGCACTTATTCCTTTGACAATTCGTTCTATGCTTTTTTCTACTTCTAGTCTTGTCTGAGAATTAATAGTACGAACTGTCCCTTTGAAAACGGCTTGATCAGGAATAATATTATACCCAGCACCTGCTTCAATTTTACCGATTGTAATGACAACAGAGTCTAAGGGGTTAATTTCACGGCTTACAATAGACTGTAATGCTGTCACAACGTGTGCTGCTCCGATAAGAGCATCCACACCTTGATGTGGAGCAGCTCCATGGCCTTGCTTGCCTTTTAGCGTAACTTCGAACGTATCCATACTTGCCATTAAAGTTCCATCTCTAAACCCGTATGTACCCATAGGAAGTTCAGGCCAGACGTGGAAACCGAAAGCATAGTCTACATCAGGAGTTTCTAAGGCTCCTGCTTCGACTATTCTCTTTCCCCCTCCCTTCATTTCCTCCGCAGGCTGAAAAATAAATTTAATTGTTCCACAAATCTCCTCTCTATGTTTAGAAAGAGCTTTGGCTGCCGCTAAAAGCATCGACATGTGCATGTCATGACCACATGCATGCATTACGTTCGGAATTTGAGAAGCAAATGGTACGTTTGTTCTTTCTTGAATTGGCAAAGCATCCATATCAGCTCGAAAAGCTACAATAGGTCCTTCCTTTCCTCCTTGTAAAGTACCAATAACACCTGTTTGAGCAATCCCTGCTTCAACATCTAATCCCAGATTCCGCAAATATTCTTCAATAACCTGACTTGTTTTATATTCCTCAAATCCAAGCTCTGGATGTTGGTGGAATTTCTCTCTTAGCATAACGGCATCTTTATATACATCTAATGCTAGCATTCTCACTTTTTCGTCTGTTTGATTAATAGACAACAAGTATAGTACCTCCTATCTTTTATAATTTAAGACATGTTTGTTTAATAGTCTTAAATTATCTGTTAAAATTATAATAGCAGGTCTTAACTTAGTTTGTAAATAATTTGTCAGAAAATTTAACATATTCAAATAAATTATTATTTGCTTTTTCGAGAGGAGAAAGGTTCCTTATGTTAACGTTACACATAGGCATCATTGGACCAAAAGATTTAATCGATCAAATAGTAAAGGAGCTAAACACTTATCAATTAAATAATCTTGAATATCATTTTTTCTTCATTCAACAAGTTGAAGATACAAGAACCTTAAATTATGAGGATCTTCATCAATGTGACTTACTTCTCTTTGCTGGACAAATGGCTCATAATATTTATCTTGAACAAAAAAAGCTAGAGCGCAATCAAAAAAACGTACCAACAATCTCTATTAAATATGATGAGTCTGCCCTGTATAAGACACTATACGAACTTGCAATAGAAGAGAAAGGTTCTATTTCGTCTTTCATTCCATTTACAATTGACGTTCTTCACCAAGATGAAGGTCATCATTTATTACGAGAAATTGATTTAAAAGATTGGATGTTTATTAATGGTCTAGCCACATATACAACAAATCAGTGGGCGACCCTTCATGAAGAATTTTACAAGCAAGGGAAAAGCAAGTATGCCATTACCTGTTTAACAAGTGTTGCAGAGGAACTTGTCAAACGTGGCATACCGGTAAAGCGCGTTATGCCTACCTATTCGTCTATTAAAACAGCTATAGAACTTTTAGTTGTAACATCTGAAAATCTTATACGACAAAAGCAACAAATAACAGCTATTTATATTGAATGGATAGAATCTGAACGCAGGCCACAAAATCGATATGTTATCTACCGTCAAAAGCTTAAATTCGAAAGTATCATCGTGGATTTTTGCGAACAGTATGGTGCTTCACTTGCTTTTTCTGATCAAAACAAAGCATCTGTTTATACAACAAAAGCTGTTGCAGAAGCATTCACCAACCATTTTCACAGCTTCCCTCTTCTTCAAAAACTTACAGAAGAGACAAGTACTCAAATATTCGCTGGTATTGGATTGGGGGATGAAACCTCAACAGCTGAGTATTCTGCTACTAAAGCTTTAAAATTTGCGTTAGTAAAAGGGAAATCATGTGCCTATGTTATGTTTGCAGATGGAAAAATGAAAGGACCATTGCAAGGAGATAACTATATTCCTTTATCTTTTACTACCATTTTAAAGGAAGAGGAATTAAGTAAAATCGCGCAGAAAGCTCACTTAAGTGCGATGACGGTTTCAAAACTTTTATCCTTAATTGAACAAACAAAAGAACCTTATGTAACAGCATATACAGTGGCAGAAGGATTTAATATTTCTCTCAGAAGTGCAAATCGCATTTTAACAAAACTTGCAGAAGCCAATTTGGCAGAGCCTTGTGGAGAAGAACAGCCTCCAGGACGTGGACGACCGCGAAAAATGTTCCGTCTTTGTTTCTTACCCTAGGTCGGAAAGTAAACATGTATTTCAAGACTCGTCCACCTGATAGATTTTAATAGTAACAAACCTTGTACTTTTTAAAGTACAAGGTTTGTTACTGTTATTACTTCATAATTTGAGGCGGTTCTTCCATCCATGTTTGATCATCATTTTTGCTCCTTCATGGGCATATTGAAAAATATCTTTCATAAAAACAGACAATTTTCTAGGTAAATCATTTCTCATACTAAAAGCCGTGCCAAGCGAATTTCCTCCTAGCGAAAAGCTGCAAAAAAGACTTACACAATAAAGCATCATTTTATCTGAAAAAGGAGGAATTGTAGACGTTGTGATGTTCCCTCCCGCTATTCCTGGAACAGGGATGTTATCCTCTAAAAAGAAGTTTCCTAACTCTTTAATCATACTTTTAGCAAGTTCTCCTCCTTTATTCCAACTTCTTTTTTTTCAGCACACTGAGCAAATCCAAAAATCATTTTCATTCCCATCATATTTGATTCAATAGCATGATAGATATGAGCCATTTCTACAGTGTTTAATGACCTTTTTCCTTTGATAGGGTTCAGGACACCTAAATAACTCGCACCCTTAACAAATTCAACAGATTTTACAGGGTCAACAAAAGGTGACTTCGGAATGAGTCCGCTCTCAATTAAATACTCTGTACAGAAATCAAAATATTTTTGGATAACGATTGATAATTAACGAAATATTTCTCTTAAATCTTTTCGATATGACATCGTTAAGTTCAAAGTATGTATAGCCATACTAATTTCTTTAATTAATCGAACAAGCATAATATCAAATCCGTTGTCATATAGCTTAGGTGCTTATTTATGCACATCTTCAGCTGTGAACCCTATCGGAACTGGAATTTCTTCTTTTTGAAATATCCCTTGTATTTTCTCTATAAATGGGTTAATTTCTTCATAAAGATTTTTCATAATCTTTTTTGCTTCATCATCTTCATCTTTTTCAATAAAATATTCTAACATTCGGGCGACCATTGTTTTTTCTTGATATGTAATCCATAAGACTCCAATTTCAGAAGAAGAGATAGAAGGATGTTGCGACATTGTGATTCCTCCATATTTCAAATTTTATTTTCTTATATTTTAGCGATACTTTATAACAAAGCACTTTTTATTATCGTTTGCCTCGCATGCTAAAACATACATTGTAGAGGAAGTATTTTTCATCTTATTTCACATTCCTGTATAGCTTTTTTTACAAAAAATAAAGCGCTTTTATTGACTCACTGTCTCGTTTTCTTTTATAAAGCTCGGAGATTTGATATGATGAGATTACATACATATGATGGAGGTCACCAGTGAAGATACTACGTTTTATGGTCGCGATTATTGTTATCTGTTCTGCTCTTTACACTCTTTTTTTTAACAATTCTACTTCCCTTTCTATTATGCAAATTTCTTTATGTATCTTGATTTTTATTTCAGGTTTTATCGAGCTACAAAACAAAAGAAAAGGCTATGCCATTTTTATGTTCTTAGTGGGCCTTTTTCTTGTTATAACAACGATTTATATTTCTTACGGATGAATTTTGGGATGAAAGAACGGTATAGTAACCGTTCTTTTTTAAGACCTTTTTTCGTCTATAAAGAGAATTGAATCATAACATATTAAAAAAGATGTATTGGGGATGGAGGAGACTTATATGCTTGTAGGCATTATCGGAGGTGGCATTGGAGGCCTTACGCTTGCTCAAGCTCTTCGCGAAGCAAATATTAATGTTATTGTATTTGAACGTGATCAAAAGCCTACACAAACCAGTGGATATCATTTGCACCTTCATACAGATTCGTTGAACGCACTCCGTAAAGTTCTCCCTCAGAAACTTATGAAGGCACTGCTTTCTAGCGGTACAGGCAAAGAATCATTCACAAAGTTTTCTCTCTTGGATCATCACGGCAACACAAAGCTCTCTTTTCCCGTTGAAGAGGAAGAAGTCCTTATGATTGGTAGAGTGCCGCTTAGAACAATTTTAGCGTCAAACTTAGAACATATTATACGCTGGAACACAGCATTCTCACACTATGAAGAGAAAAAAGATCGCGTTGTTGTTCATTTTTTCAATCGAAAAAGTGTTGAAGTTGATGTATTAGTTGGAGCAGATGGGGTGCATTCAGCCGTTGCCAACCAGCTTCTTGGTAAAAAAAGTGCCAAAAGCGCTAATACAGCTGCTATTGCAGGAAAAGTTCCTTTAACAGTTGAAGTAAAGAAACTCCTCCCTAATGACCTATTTCATGGGCCAGCCTTTGCGATAGGCCCAAAAGGAATTGGAATGTTTCTGACCGTTCACAATCAGTTGAAATCCCCAGGAAACGAGCTAGCACAAAACGAACCTCCATATGTTGTTTGGTCTGTTGGGGCACCTGCATCTTTCTTTCATAACAAACTCTCTTCACAAGAACTTCAAAACGAAGCACTTTCTCTTATTTCGAAATGGGATAGCTGTTACCAAAAACTAGTTTCTCTCTCCCCTGCTCAAAATATTGCTTTTTTTCATTTTTACTTTCCAGCAGCACTTGAACCTTGGCGAAATTCGAAAGTAACGGTTATTGGTGATGCGATTCATCCAATGCCGCCTACAGGAGGTGTTGGCGCAAGTACAGCGATCATTGATGCAGTAAACTTAGCTCAAAATCTAGCAAACCGTGATCAGATCAGCTTAGCTCTTAAAGCTTATCAGGCTGAAATGCTCCATTATGCTCCACAAGCTGTAGATGAAGCACGTCCTCCACTTTTTTGGCAGCGGAGATTTGCTAATCCTGTTATTAGAACATTTGCCATGTCATGTTTTCTTCCCCTCGCTCACCAAAGTATAATGATAAAAGAACGATTGAGAAGAAAAAAAGCTAAAGAAAAAAAGGCTGCTAATTAGCAGCCTTTTTTATCAATCATGAAAGTTTGTTCCGTCTGTTACAGCTTTTATGACTCCAACACGTACAACAAAGTCACCGAAGTGTTCTCCTTCTTCACGCTCTTTCGCATAGCGACTAAGAAGTGCTTTCAACTCTTCTAAGATTTCAGCTTCTCCAATGTTTTCACGGTACATTTTACTTAAGCGACTTCCGTCAAAAGCTGCACCAAGATACATATTGTACTTGCCTGGCGCTTTTCCGATAAAAGCAATCTCTCCAAGCGTTGGGCGCGCACAGCTGTTCGGACAGCCTGTCATCCGCACGTTGATTTCTTCATTACGAAGACCGTTCTCATCTACAATTTCTTCAATTTTATCGATAAGTTTCGGTAAATAACGCTCAGCTTCAGCCATCGCTAGACCACATGTTGGAAGAGCTGCACATGCTAGTGAATTACGGCGAAGTGCTGTATGATGTGATCCATCTGTAAGACCATATTGATTCATAAGTGCTGTTACTTCGTCTTTAATTTCTTCTGTGATATTAGCAATCACTAAGTTTTGATTTCCTGTTAAACGAAAATCACCAGTATGAATTTTTGCAATTTCACGCAAACCTGTTTTCATCTTGTAGTCTTCAAAGTCCCCAACGCGGCCTCCTTCTACAAAAAGCGTATAGTGCCAATTTCCATTGATCCCTTGTGTCCAACCGTAACGATCACCATTATGATCGAAATGATATGGCTTTGCTTCTTGAAGTCTGAAACCAAGACGATCATAAAGCTCTTCTGTTACAGTTTCAAGCCCTAGTCGATCCACTGTATATTTAAAACGAGCATTTTTACGAACTGAGCGGTTTCCGTAGTCGCGCTGAATTGTAATAACTTTTTCTGCTACATCAAGCACCTGATCTGGTGTACAGAAACCAATCACTTTAGCAAGCTGAGGGTACGTTTCTTTATCACCATGGGTCATCCCCATTCCGCCCCCAATTGCAACGTTAAAACCAATTAGCTCGCCATCCTCAACAATAGCAATAAAACCAAGGTCTTGAGAAAATACGTCAATATCGTTTGAAGGTGGAACAGTGATACCGATTTTGAACTTACGAGGTAAATAAAGAGCACCATACATTGGTTCTACTTCTTCCCCTTCAGGTGTTCCAGCCACTTTTTCTTCATCTAACCAAATCTCATGATATGCTCTCGTGCGAGGAAGCAAATAGTCGCTTAATTTCTTCGACCATTCATAAACTTCTGCATGAACTTCAGATTGGTATGGATTAGGGTTTGCCATAACGTTACGGTTAACGTCACCACAGGCTGCAATCGTATCTAAGAGGGAAGCATGAATTTTTTGAATTGTTGTTTTCATGTTCCATTTTAAAATACCGTGCATTTGGAAAGCTTGACGTGTTGATAATTTAAGCGTTCCATTTCCGTATTGCTCAGAAAGATCATCCATCACAAGCCACTGCTCTGGTGTTGAAACTCCTCCTGGTGTACGAACACGAAGCATAAATTGATAAGCTGGTTCAAGCTTCTGCTTTTGTCGTTCATTACGAAGATCTCGATCATCTTGCAAGTAGCTTCCGTGGAATTTCATTAAACGGTTATCATCATCCGAGATTCCAGAGCTAATGCGGTCAAGCATCGTTTCTTTTAACGTTCCACGCAAATAATCACTTCGTTCTTTAATTTCTTCTACATCACTAGGTGGTCCTTCTGGTGCTTTTAATAGTTGGTTCACTTTCCCCATGTTGAATTACTCCTTTCAATCCAAGCTCAATATACGTCGCGTTGATAACGCTTTTGTTGCTGCATATTTGCTACATACTCTTCTGCATTTTGACGAGACATATTTCCTTCTTTTTCAATAATATCGATGAGTGTTTCATGAACATCGTGTGCCATATGTTTCTCATCTCCACAAACGTAAAATGAAGCTCCCTCTTCAAGCCATTCGAATAGCTCTTTGCCTTGTTCTTTCATTCGATGTTGAACATATACCTTCTCTTCTGTGTCACGAGAAAAAGCAACATCCATCTTCGTTAACACACCATCTTTGAGCCACTTTTGCCATTCTGTTTGATACAAGAAGTCTGTTACAAAATGCTGATCCCCAAAGAACATCCATGATTTTCCCTCTGCTCCTATTTCTTCACGCTCTTGCATAAAAGAACGGAAAGGAGCTACACCTGTTCCAGGTCCAACCATAATAATTGGTGTATCTGGATTTTCAGGAAGCTTAAAGTTTTGGTTACTTTGAATATAAATTGGCAGTGTATCGCCTGGTTCTAAGCGCTCTGCGCATAAAATTGAACATACGCCATTTCGGTCACGACCATGGGTATTGTAACGAACAGCTCCAATTGTTAAATGAACTTCGTCTGGATTCGCTTCTAAACTGCTTGAAATCGAATAGAGACGAGCAGGCATTTTACGAAGAATAGCAACAAAATCATTTGCAGAAACAGGCCATGGACCAAAGTCACGGACAAGATCCAGTAGGTCGCGTCCATCGATATACTCTTTTACCTTTTCTTCGTTTCCTGCTGCTAATAGCTCTGCAAGATCGTCATTTCCTGAAAGTTTTAGAGCTTGCTCAAGAAGCGGTTTTGTAAGAACAGTAATTTCAAAGTGAGAAATTAAAGCTTCTTTTAAAGGACGAACGTCTCCTTGTTTATTTGTTGTTACAATTTCTTCCGGATCCCAATTTAACTCTTCGATAAGAAGGTCAACAAGCTTTGGATCGTTCTCTGGATAAATTCCAAGGCTATCACCTGGTTTGTACGTTAAACCTGAATCTTCAAGCGATAATTCTAAATGACGCGTTTCCTTATTTGAACCACGGCCATTTAGATTAATAGATTCAAGCACTTCCGCTTTGAACGGGTTTTTTCTTGAATATGGAGATTCTACAACGGCTTCTGCTGTTGCCGCACTTTGTGCTAATCCTACATTTTGTTCTTGCCCTTCATTTAGACCTTCAATAACACCATTTAGCCACTCTTCAGCAGGCTCATCGTAGTCAAGATCACAGTCAACACGTGGATGAAGACGCGTGCCGCCAAGTTCTTCAAGACGAGCGTCAAATTCTTTTCCTGTTTGACAGAACTGTTCATATGAACTGTCCCCTAAAGAAAGAACAGAGAAACGAAGATCTTCAAGTTTTGGAGCGCGTCTTCCATGTAAAAATTCGTGGAATGATAAGGCATTATCTGGTGGGTCTCCCTCACCATGCGTACTCGCTACAATAAGAAGATTTTTTAGTTTTTTCAAACTGTTTGGTTTAAAATCACTCATAGATGAAACAGTTACTTTAAACCCTTTTCCTTCAAGCGTTTTTCCCGCCTGCTCTGCTAAGCCTTGAGCATTACCAGTTTGCGAACCGTAAAGAACGGTTACTTCTTTTGAAATAGTTGGCACTGGTGCAGCAGGTGTAGCTACTGGTGTAGTTACTGCACCGCTGTTTACGGCACTTGAAGCTAGATAACCGCTTAACCATACTTTTTGGGTTTCTGTTAATGTCGGTAGAAGACGATTTAGAAGCTCTACCTGCTCCTCATTAAACGGACTGTTTATTACCTGAAGTTGCAACACTATCCACCTCACAAAAATATAAGCTTAATTTTTCGCCATCATATGTATCATGACTTTTTCAAAAATTCTCTCTATTCACCTTCCAAAGAGAGAAGTAATTACTATAATCATAATTTCACTATTCCTATAAGTCAAGTCGGTTTTAAAGTTATCTTTTGATTTTCTTCAAAATTCATAATAGATTTCTATTATAATAGTACAAAAAGGGGGAGAAATACAAGAGAGTACGAACGATTTATCTTGTGAAAGTTAAAAAAATCGGTCATTCCCTCCTAAAACCACTATTCCAACTTGTTTACTTTGTTTTAAAAGTATTATAAAAGAGAAGATTAGCCAAACTAATCTCCTCTTTTCTTTATAAGTTGTTCTTTTTAACTTTTTCTTTCATTTCATTAAAACAACGCATTTTATGATCCCAGCACTCTTGACTTAAGTCAACAGGATATTCTTCAGGATTAAGCGTTCGTTTATATTCGTCCCATAACAGGCTCATATTATCACGTGCAAACGCTTGAACTTCAGGCAATTTGGGACGGGTACATGTTATTTTCCCATCTGTTACAACTTCTACATGAAGCTCTTTTGCCGTAAAATTTGTTACAAACTTGCTAATGTACGTATGCACAGGGTGAAACATTTTTAACTTTTCTTCCGCTTCAGGATTTTCATGTTCAAGCGCAATATAATCTCCTTCAGAATGTTGATTTTCATTATTAATAATTCGATATACTCGCTTCTTTCCTGGTGTTGTCACTTTTTCTGGGTTTGCTGAAATCTTAATTGTATCCATCATTTCTCCGTCTTCATCTTCAATAGAAACAAGCTTGTATACCCCTCCAAGTGCAGCTTGATCGTAAGCTGTAATCAGTTTCGTCCCAATGCCCCATACATCAATTTTAGCTCCTTGAGCTTTTAAATTCATAATGGTATATTCATCTAAGTCATTTGAAGCTACAATTTTCGCATCATGGAATCCTGCTTCATCAAGCATTTTACGAGCTTTTTTAGAAAGATACGCAAGATCCCCGCTATCAAGGCGAATGCCAATAAAATTAATTTTATCTCCATACTCTTTTGCAACACGAATAGCGTTCGGAACTCCTGAGCGAAGTGTATCGTACGTATCAACTAAAAATACGCACTCTTTATGTGTATCTGCATACTTTCGAAATGCTGTATATTCATCTCGATAAGCTTGAACCATTGCATGTGCGTGCGTACCTGCGATTGGTAAGTCAAACATTTTTCCCGCTCTTACATTACTTGTTGCTGAAAATCCACCAATATAGGCAGCTCGCGTTCCCCATACCGCTGCATCCATCTCATGCGCGCGGCGTGTTCCAAACTCCATTGCAACATCATCGCCAATAACTTGCTTAATTCTAGAAGCTTTTGTGGCAATAAGGGTTTGATAGTTCACAATATTTAAGAGCTGTGTCTCAACAAGCTGTGCTTGAGCAAGAGGCGCTTCAACTCGCAAAAGCGGCTCATTTGGAAAAACAAGCTCCCCCTCTTTCATTGACCGAATACTTCCTGTAAATTTCATCTCGCTTAGGAAAGTAAGATAATCTTCTCCATATCCTTCGCTTCGTAAATATTCAATATCACTTTCTGAAAAACCAAAGCTCTCTATAAATTGTAAAACACGTTCAAGCCCTGCATAAACGGCATATGCATTACCAAAAGGGCTCTTACGGAAATAAAGTTCAAATATTGCTTTGCGATTGTGAATCCCGTCTCTCCAATACGTTTCAGCCATGTTAATTTGATAAAGATCAAGGTGAAGCATAATGCTATCATCACTATATTTTCCGCTCATTGTTATTCCTCCACATTTTTTATAGTCGAACATCTTTCCAATTCATTAATTTAATACCATACGTTTTCGCAAGATGCGCATATTCTTTTTCTGTTTCTTCCTCAAAACCCTGAATAGAGGACATGCAGTCTTGCAGGACGATTATATTTGAAGTTAAGTTATCATCGTTTCTATAATAGTGTGTAATTTGCTTAATAGATTCCAACACACAGTGAGACTTTGCTTCTCCTGCAATAATAATTCTGTCATACTCTTTTAAACGATTAAGAAAGCTATAATTTGTATCATCTTTTTCAGCATGTTCAGACTTAATAATGCCGTACATTTCACTTAAAGGATTTTCTCCTTTTACAATTTTCTCAATCGGTGTTTTATGCACTGAGCTATGATAATGAATCATGTTTGCAAACTGGCCCTCTAAGGAAGCTCCTTCTGTTCCTTTTATACAATGATAGTTCCAAATACAAAGCTGTTTTTTGCCATACTTCTCTAAGTTTTGAACATATTTTAAACTTTTCTCTCTTTCATAAAGAGGTTTCCATTTATTTGTTAACACATCTTCCGCTGTGATGATTGTAAATGGTTGCGGGTGTTTCCCTTGCTCATTTTCCCACCAACATTCATGAAAGATTTGGGAAGGTTCATGTGTATCAAGCGAAACAGAGATATTTGTAATCTTTTCTAAGTTTTCATAAATAAAACGCGTTACGTTTTCCACATCTCTGTGCGAACCGAGAACAGGAAGTGCTCCATCTTCCATAAAGTCGTATTGATAGTCGATTCCAATAAACAAAACTTTTTTCCGTTTTTCTTCTATTGGTAGTTTCTCTTTTGAGGACAGTGTTAATACATCACCAAGTTTTTTTTCATTCCTCTTTCCGATTTTTTCTATCTCAACAATGTGTTCAAAAGGCGCTTTTTTCATCTTCTTCATCCTCCATTAATTGTAATTGGTAATTGTAAAATTACAAATTAGTAAAATTAAAGTTTGATTAGGAAAGAAACTCTTTCCTAATGATAAACAGACTGAACGACTTCAATATTATTGAAACGGTAAAGCTGTGATGGTCGAAATGAATTGCGCTTTGTTTTTTTCGGCTGACCTTTTTCATCCAATACTTTCTCAATAAACGGAAGTTTTGGTGCCTTTGTAAAAAAAACAGAATCTGTTGAAATACGAGGATCTTCTCCGACGGTTAATAGAACACGTTGTAGTTCAGATAATGAAAATTCACTCGGTAGAAAATTTTTAGCAAGCGTTGTTTGAATCATATCTTTTTTTATAAAAGAAAGAGCATCTTCAATGATTTGTCGATGATCAAAAGCAAGATCAAGCTTGAATACTTCTTCCATTGTGAAGAGTTCTACTTCTGCTGCATCGTCACTTGCTTTTCGCTGTTCTACAAGTTCTTCAGGTACAACAGCATAAAAAGCATTTGAAATCATCCATCCCCGCGGATCTCGCCCAATGCGATCATACACGCCAAAATGCTGAATATGAAGACCGTCTATGTTTGTTTCTTCTTTGAGTTCTCTTTTTGCTGCTTCAGAAGCTGTTTCCTTATGATTCGCATCAACAAACCCTCCCGGAATTGCCCATTTTCCTCCTTCGACATTCGGATTTCCTTCTTTATCTTTTTCAGCTCGTTTAATAAGCATAAGAGAAAGCTTCATAACTGGTGGTGCTTTTTCTTCTTTCTTATATGACTGGATGGTGAAAATGGCGATGTCTGACGTATAGCCATCAGGCGTAATATAGTCTGATGAACGATAATGATCTAACATCTCTTTTTCTGTCTTGTATTTCGCCACACGAATTCCCCTTTTTTTTCATTTTCTTCACTTTAGTAATTTGTATTTATCGAATTACTATTTATATATACAGCATACGCTTATTCTTTTCTCTTTGCAACTAGTTTTTCAGAAAAAATGATAAATATACGACTTGTTTATGATTGTTAATACCCAAAACTAGAGTCCCTTACTCTTCTATTGTAAAGTTAATCAAAAAGTAAAGAAGGTTCGTGTGTTCTTCATTCTTTTTACATCTTTTATATTTCATTTCAATGTTTACAATCTGGCTTGATACGTTCACCGTATCAAGTCTGTTAAATTTTCATACAAAAAGAGCATCTAAACCTAGACGCTCCTCACGTTCTTTTCTTATGATCAACCTTCCAAAAAAGCAGTGAAAAAAACAGAACAAGGCCTAGAAAAAAGCCAGAAAATTGGACTATAAACACTTCTCCTGTTTTTATATACTTTAAAAAGAACGTCCCTCCAAAAATAACCATCATACAGAGGGAAAGTTGAAACAAAGTTTTGTAAAGTGACATCCCCACATCCCCCTTTGCTCACACTCCTATTTTATCACAAATAAGGATGTTTATAGAAGTTATCCTCTAAAATGGAACCTGACTTAGCGAGATCTATTGCTTTTTCTAAGTCAGAGCTTTTATATTTATAGCTCTCCTCTGTGTCCTTTACATTACATATTTTCGCTCTTATTCTATTAAACTTAATGGTTATTTTAATTTCTTCCCTTGTATAATTCCTATGAATTCAGTATGATAAATAACTGGACTGCATTTTAGATATATTTTATTCCATTTTATAAAGAAAGGCTGAATAGGTTATGAATTCTTCACAAGCTCAAAAGCTTAGCGGAAAAAAAGAGCCTTTTCCAATTGCTCTTCTTTCCCTAACGTTAGGTGCTTTTGCCATTGGAATGACAGAGTTCGTTATTATGGGCATCCTTCCAAACGTTGCGGAAGACCTTCACGTTAGTATTTCAAAAGCAGGACAGCTTATTACAGGCTATGCGTTAGGCGTTGCCATTGGGGCCCCTATCCTAACGATTTTCACACACAGGGTTCCTCAAAAAATGCTGCTTTGCTTACTTATGTTTTTATTTATTCTTGGAAATGCCTTTGCTATTATTGCCCCAAATTATGAATTATTAATGGGCGCTAGACTTTTAACTGCATTATGTCACGGTACATTTTTTGGTGTTGGAGCTGTTATTGCTTCAAAGCTTGTTCAAGCACACAAACGTGCAAGTGCTGTTGCTACAATGATGGCAGGCTTAACGATTGCTAATATTGTCGGCGTGCCTGTTGGCACCTTCATTGGGCAACATTTAGGATGGAGAGCTTCATTTGGAGCAATTACAATAATGGGGCTGATTGCTTTTATTGGCATCATTATTTTCATTCCAAAACTTCGTCAAGAAGCGTCTTCAAACTTAACAAAACAGTTTGGCGCATTTAAGCAGCCAAAGCTTCTTCTTTTTCTTCTGCTTAGTGCATTAGGATGTGGAAGTTTATTTACTGTTTTCACTTACATTACGCCGTTGCTTGTAGACGTCACTGGCTTTCATGAACATAGCGTAACATGGATTCTTGTGCTGTACGGCTGTGGCGTTACGTTAGGAAACATTGTAGGAGGAAAACTGGCAGATTGGAAGCTTATGCCCTCTATCTTCGGAATATTTGCGGCCATTTGTATCCTTCTTTTAGTATTCACTGTTACAGTAAAAAGCCCTGTGGCAGCAGTTATTACAATGTTCTTTTGGGGAGCAGCAGCGTTCGCTGTTATGCCTGGTGTTCAAGTTAAGATTATGAATCTTGCACACGAAGCCCCTGCTCTTGCTTCAACATCTAACCATTCTGCAGCAAACTTAGGAAATGCATTTGGAGCTTTTCTTGGAGGAGTTGTTATTACTCATATGGGGCTTACATCTCTCCCTTGGATTGGCGCTATTTTCGTTGCGGTAGCGTTTCTAATAGGATTTTCAATTTATGTTGTTGAAAGTAAAGGGCAAAGCCGTGTTCAAGCATAATGAAAAAACCGTCTGTTTTTAAAAAGGCAGACGGTTTTTTCTATTGTTCTTTTCTCTGTATAATACGCCTAGTTCTCATCCACAATAAGCGACAGAAGCTAAGTATCTTATTATCATAACAGCATTCCCTTATTATCAAGGATCGCAAAAGGTGGTTGAAAACATGAGCAAAGCATTTGAGAAAGGCTTTTTGAAATTTTTGTTCTTCTTCACATTGCTACTATGCCCTTTTTTATTAAAAAGAATGGGAATGAAAAACTTTTTGCTAACCTTCTTGCTGAATGGCTTTACAAATGGAATTATCGACAGGTTTGTTGTTAATAGAAAATTAATCAAATATCCCGTTAGACTGCTAAAACGGGATTTCAAAATTCACGTCCTGTTTGATTTTCTCTTATACCCTGTAACGTCCATCCTTATCAACGAAACAACAAAGAAGGACGGAGTAATAATGACAGTTTGTAAAACACTATGTTTTATCAGCGTCATTGTCCTAGTCGAAACGTGGGCTGAAAAATATACAAAGCTGATTAGATGGAGCAGGAAATGGACTTGGTATTATAGTTTCCTTAGTATGGCAGTAAAATCATTGCTAAATAGGATCATTATCGGATCATTACGCAAAACAACAACAACAAAGAAAATAACCTAAAAAAAGCGTGTGAAATATCTATTTCACACGCTTTTTTTATCCTGCTTTATGCTGCTCGTTTTCGTTAGCTAATGTGGAACGTTTATGAATTCCAAATACATAATAACTAATCGTTACAATAATGAGAAAAACAATCCCGACAACTAGCGATACTCTTGTTTCATCGTTAAACCACATTCCAACAAGAACCATTAATAAAAAGGCAATTGTTAAGTAGTTTGTGAAAGGAGCAAAAGGCATTTTGAATGGATGTTTCTTCATTTCTTCTCCTTTAGCCTTTCTAAAACGGATTTGACTAATTAAAATCACAAACCAAGGTACCATACCTGGAAGAACACTTGCACTATATACGTACACAAAGATTTTAGGAGGTGCAACGTAATTTAACACAACGCCAATTGCTAAGCCGATAAGCACAGCTATCGTACCGTATAGTGGAACACCATTGCGAGAAACTTTTGTAAAAAACTTTGGTGCTTGTCCATTTAGACCTAATGTGTAGAGCATGCGTCCTGCACTGAAAATTCCACTGTTACATCCTGACATTGCTGCTGTAATGACTACGAAGTTAATGATCCCTGCCGCTGCTGTAATACCTACTTTTGCAAATGTAGACACAAATGGACTGCCTAATGAGTTAAGCTCGTTCCAAGGATACACCGTTACAATAACAAAAATAGCTCCAATGTAGAAGATTAAAATACGCCAGATAATACTTTGAATGGCACTTCTCAATGTTTTCTGTGGATTTTGTGCTTCCCCTGCTGTAATTCCAATGAGTTCTACTCCTTGATAAGCAGCAATTACAAGAGAAAGGGCAAAGAAAAACCCAGACCAGCCTCCAGCAAAAAAGCCGCCATGCTCCCAAAGATTTGAAATTCCGATTGCATCTCCGCCATTTCCAAGTCCAAAGAAGATAAGGCCAATTCCAGCAATAATCATAAGGACAATTGTAACTATTTTAATCATAGCGAACCAAAATTCAAATTCCCCAAATGATTTAACAGACACTAAATTAGCCGCTCCGAGAATAGCCATAGCTACGATCCCTGGAATCCAAGCTGGCAAGTCTGGAAACCAAAATTTCATGTATGCTCCAACTGCAATAATTTCGGACATTCCAACAATAATCCACTGAAACCAATTGCTCCATGCTGTCATATATCCTGCTAATGGATGAATATACTTATGACCAAATGTGGCAAAAGAACCTGTGCTTGGTTCAACGTAAAGCATTTCCCCCATTGCTCTCATAACAAAAAAGATAAAAATACCGCAAATCGCATATGCTAGGAGTACGGACGGGCCTGTCCACTGAATTGTACTTGTTGAGCCCATAAACAACCCAACACCGATTGTTCCTCCTAGAGCGATCATTTGAATATGACGCGACTGCAGTCCTCTTTGTAGCTCTTCTTTCTCCACTTTTGTTCCTCCTCTTTTCTCTGTAGTCTCCACGTGATGAAAGAGGGCTAAGCTTTTTCTGTTTGTACTAAAGCTGCCTTCCAAAATCATCTTTATATTTACTGGAATAGTTGAGAACATGCTTATTATTTATAAGTGCAATACTTTATTACTTATTCTATAATAATAAATTCTCCCTAAAAATACAATTGTTTTTTTCAGGAGAACAGCATATCCTTTCTATAATGATAGAGAAAATAAAAAGAGGTTCTCATTTTCTAAATATTTCCTTATGAGAATATAACTAAATTCAAATATTCAGAAAACTTTAGATAACTCTTTTCTTTTTCTAACCTTTCCTCTCCTTTTGTATAACTTTCCTCTATAACGTTCATTCTAAGAAAACACAGATTTTTTTATAAAATTTTGCTGAAAGGAAAAGAGAATGGTTGGACTGATTGTTGCTATTATTGTATTTAACGTGATCGCCTTTAAAACAAATAGAACGTTAACAGCTCATCAAATTTTACATATTTGGATGTTTACCATTGCCTTTCAGCAACTATTTGATCTGATGATTGAATATAAATATCACGGTTATTGGTACTTTGATCGGGAAATTGACTGGCTAGGGCTTCTTCCTCATACACTGTTGATTCCTCCTGTAAATATTATGTTTTTAAATTGGTATCCTGTTCATAAAACATTGATTCAAAAAGCAGCTTATATTGTCCTTTGGGTAATTTTCATTCTTCTCTATGAAGTAATAACAAAGTTACCTGAACCATGGGGGTATTTTCACTATGGCTGGTGGAGATTATGGCATGCTGCAATTCTTGATCCTTTCTTGCTACTAATTTTGCTTGGCTATTATAAACTAATAGCTTTCTTAGAAGAACGTGCCATTCAAAAATAAATTTTATGCTATAACTGCTTTTTCAACCTATCAAACAAGGCAACAAATACGTGAACAGCTTATTCATTCCCGTATTTATAACAGAAATGTTAGAAAATAAAAAACCTGACGTTCACTATAGAGCGTCAGAATATAAAAGAGGAAATTTTATTTTTCAACTGCTTTTATCAATGTATCACGTATGAAGTGCCTTGCGCTTTCAGCTTTTTCTAACCTTCCGCTATGTGTAAATCCGTGTACTGCTCTTTATATTGTTTATATTTCACCTCTATGCCAGCCTTTTGTAATTTTCCTGCATATAATATTCTATTTCCTTTGCAAGCGAGTCTCGCTCAACTGTAATGATAAGCACAGAAGGCATTCTGTTGAAGTCCTCCGCAAAAAGGAGTTAAAGGAGCAAATTTAGCGTTTCTTGTCATTTTGAAACATAGAGATCATTGAAAAGTTCTGCTACTTTAGGAGGGATCACTTCCTCAAATGGTGGTTTTTATTGAAAAAAGGCTTTTAAAAAGCCTTCTTTGTTTTACTGCTTATGAACATAGTTAAATAAAAGGTAGGTCATAACAAGCAAGTTTTCATGATGCTGAAACTTTTCTTTTACGTCAAAATAGTATCGATTCTTCAAAAATTCATATCGCCCGCCTTCTGCTACCAGTTCTCCCCCTTTTTTCACCTTTATATTTGATCCAATGCTAGAACAGGAGAATTCATAAAGAGAGCCGTTATAGTGCAAACAAAGCTTTTCTTTCAACTTAGCCGAATTTTTCAGTGAAAAATCAGTTTTAATCATTCCAATTTCCTTGTTATCCTGGATAATTTTCCAGCCCCAATTCAGCTTCCATACTTTTTCAGTTTGGTCAATAAATCGGATTTCATCTCCAGCCTCCCATTTTACAGCTAGGTTCATATACCACTGTCCGTCTCCTTCAAGAATGTCCACAATTATTTTATGCCCCCACTTCGCATAGTAACGGCGGTATTCTCCCCGCTTTGTTTCACCGAAATAAAGCATTTTTCTTCCTTTTGAATGTCGTTCGCCTATTTGGGTTGTCCAAAGCTTGTTTTCTGATTGTGCTGGTATGTACTTTTCATCAAGGCTGACTCTCCACTTTATAAAAATTAAAAGAAAAAACGCTCCAACTAGAAAGAAAGAGACTATTACAATATGCTCCCACTCAAATTCCCCCAAAATAATATAACGTAAAATAATGCCAAGCAGGGCAATAAAAAATAAAAAGAGCAATCTACCCAAAGTGTGGCCCACCTCCTTCTCTTATCATATACGAAAAAGGGAGAGAAAGGTTACCACTTTTACTATTTTTTTCTTAAGAAATTGTTTACATAATAAGTTTATGAGAAACCCATTAAACCTCTTACTTTCTCAACGTTTTTTCTGGAAGTTAACTTTTCTAACATAAGAAAGGAAACATCAAACCCTACCGATGGACTTGCGCATGTAATAATGTTTCCCTCATCAATAAGCGGAGCTTGGACTACCTCTGCTCCAAACTGTTGTAACTCCTGCTTTCTCGTACTTCCAGGATAGCTGTATGTTGTGGCTTTTTTCCCTTCTAAAATTCCGCTTTTTCCAAGCGCTAAAGCAGCCATGCAAATAGCTCCAATTATTTTTTTCTGCTGATGAAACTGCTGAATAATATCTTGAAATTCTTTAGAAAATGCATCTGTAAAATACCCTGCTTGTTCAAATCCTCCACCAATAGCAAGGGCATCGAAATCTTCTACTTTTACATCCTGTAAAAGCATTTCAGGCTTCACTCGAAAATTCCACGTACATTTCAATTCTTCCCTCAGTCCTGCTGTCACAAGTTCTGTCTCACCGTTACCTTCTATTTTGTTCCATCCAAAAACATCTGTAAAAACACTCGCTTCAACAGCTTCAAATCCGTCTGCTAAAAGAAGCAACACTCTTTTCATTTTGACCTTCTCCTTTTCACCCTATATGTAATGCTTTCTTCTGTTGTTATCATAAGCTAATAGTGTAAAGATTATTTACGGAATGGCTATGTTCGCAAAAAAAAGAAAGAGAGAGGTCCTCTCTTTCTTTAAGCTTTTACTCTTATTTTTGCAAATTTGCGTTTTCCAATTTGAATAACTAAACCATCAGAGATTACTAACTGCTCATCTTTGTGGACCACTTTCTCTCCATTTATTTTTACGGCGTTATTCTCAATCATTCTACGGGCTTCGCTTTTAGAACCAAGTAAGTTAGCGTGCATAATAAGATCAATAGGAGACGCTGTTTCTCCGCCCTTCCATTCTATTTCAGCTACATTTGTTGGGATCGCTCCTTGTTGAAATACGGAAGCAAAGTGTTGGCCTGCTTTTTTAGCTGCTTCTTCATCGTGGTACATGCTTACAATCGTTTTAGCGAGAAGCATTTTAGCTTTTTTCGGATGAAGCTCACCTTTTTCTAAACCTGCCTTTATTTTAGCTATTTCCTCTGGAGTGAACTTTGTTACAAGCTCAAAGTATTTAATCATCTGCTCATCTCTAATAGACATAGCTTTTCCATACATCTCCTCAGGAGTTTCGTCAATTCCAATGTAGTTATTTTTAGATTTCGACATTTTTTCAACACCGTCAAGTCCTTCTAACAAAGGCATTAAAAGCGCAACTTGTTTTTCTTTTCCAAACTTTTCTTGAAAATGTCTTCCCATTAAAATATTAAAATGTTGATCTGTTCCACCTAGTTCAATATCACACTCTAACATCACAGAATCATATCCTTGCATCACAGGGTAAAAAAATTCATGTAAGGAAATTGGTTTTCCTAATGCAATACGTTCTTCAAAGTCATCTCTTTCTAATAATCTTGCTACAGTTATTTTACCAGCTAAGCCGATAACCTCTTCAAAATTTAGCTTTGAGAGCCATTTAGAATTATAGTAAAGGTCTACTTTTGACATATCCATTACTTTTCCAAATTGCTCAAAGTATGTTTTAGCATTTCTCTTTACTTCTTCATCTGTAAGCTGTTTGCGCGCTACTGATTTTCCTGTTGGATCCCCAATTTTCCCCGTGAAGTCCCCAATTAACAGCTGAATCTTATGTCCATTTTCCTGAAACTGACGCATTTTATTCAATACAACCGTGTGTCCGAGATGCACATCAGGAGCAGAAGGATCTAATCCTAGTTTAATTTTTAAGGGTTCATTGTTAAGAATTGACTTAGCGAGCTTCTGTTCTAATTCTTCTGCCGGAATGATTTCTTGCACACCTTGAGTGTACAACTTCATTTGTCTCTTTACTTCTTCTTTTTGTTCTCTTGTTAATTTCTCGATGAAATTTTCCATTTTTCTTCCTCCTTAAATATAAAAAAACCACGTCTCCTAAAAAGGGACGTGGTTTTTGTTGACACGCGGTACCACCCTTATTGAAGAATACAAGTATTCTTCCACTTCATGATTAACGGTTCTTCCGTTCTTTGCTTTTTTATCAGGCAAAGAAAGCTTAAGGATTGTATTTCGCATTATCTTTATATCGACTCACACCACCCGCCGACTCTCTGAAATAGGGAGATAACCGCTACTAGAGTTCCTCTCATTGCTTTTTAAATATGAACTTTTAAAATTTGTTCGCTCGAATTACTTTTCGAAGCAGATGTGACATATAGTCTTTCTCCTCTGAGTCTAAACTTGAGACAATCTCAACTTCACCTTGATGAAAATGAGGATAAAGCTCTTCGATCACTTTTTTCCCTGCATCTGTTAAAAAAACATATGTTTTGCGCCGATCTCTAACATCACTTTTACGGTAACAAAGTTCTTTACGCTCAAGCGTCTTCGTAATATTGCTAATTGTAGCCTTTGTTACGCCAGCTGACGCGGCTAATGCTTTTGTTTCTTCTCCTTCTCTTACCCACAAATCATAAAGAAGTGAAAAAGCAGTCCATGATAATCCATATTGAGAGAGCACTTCTCTCTCCATTTTATTCCGTAGTCCTTGTGCAACTCGATAAATGTTTGTCACAACAGCAATGGCTTTCAAATCAAGTGAGCCAACTTTGGCATTTGTTAAAACATCCATGATTTCTTTCTCTTCTTGCAAAAGCTTTCCTTCCTTATCAAATGAATAAATATGACTCACCTCATTGAATTTTCAAAATCATTAGCTATGAAACGATTTTAACAAGAAAATATTTTTCTTGCAAGCTTAAAATAAATTATATTGTTTTTTATTGCACGTACGTTTTGAAATCAGGATGCATACTCTATAGTAAAAATACCTAGAGGAGGCATTAGAATGGACTCTAATGATAATAAGCTTTCAAAGCTATTTGAAAGTTCTCTTCAGAACGTTGTAAAATCGTTTGACTCTCTATTTCAAGAATCTGCAGGACAGCTTGGTCATTTATTAAATCAACAATCCTTTTATGTTGATGTTTATGAAACAGGGGATGAAGTAATTGTCGAAGCAGAAGTCCCTGGGTTCCGCAAAGAACATATTGAGATTAAACTTATTGGAGATCATTTAAAAATCTCAGCAGAGTACAACCAAACTGTTGAAAATGTAAGTGAAGAATCTGTTTCAATGAGGAGCTCTTCCATAAAAAAAACAGAACGACTTGTTGCCCTCCCATGCTCTGTTCAGGAAGAACAAGCACGGGCGCTTTATCAAGACGGAATTTTAAAAGTCATTTTGCAAAAGGGCGAGCAAAAACAGCGAAAAATTGAAATTGAATAAAAAAACGACCTTATCTAAAGGTCGTTTTTTATCTTACTCCTATTCTTTAGCAAGATTAGATGCACGGGAATCTTGACTATATTCATCTATCTTCTTATAAAAAAAGCGAGCGTAAACCTTTTGATATGAAAGGTTTGCACTCGCTTTTCTTCCCTTATTTATAAAACACTTTATCAATGTTATATTTTGCTTCTAGTTCATTAATGGCATATGTTTCATAAATTTCACGGTCAACAGGACGTTCTACAAAAGATACGGAAATTTTGTAGATTTCATCTCTGTAAGGTTTTAACGGGGATACGTTATCTTCAAGATGTCTTTTCACACGCTGTCTTAGCTTGCGCGCTTTTCCGACAAAAAGCACTTCATCTTCTTTATTATAGAAGAAAATCATACCGCCTTTATCACGTGGAATTTCGTGAAGATCAATGAATCCATTAATTGGGCGGATTCTTGGTTCTGCGCTTTCAGGCTGTTTTCTTCTTGTAATTGTTACATCTGATGCTGGAATACTAATTTTAATCATCATTTCACGTCCTATTCTTCAGTAAAAATAAATCGTAACATACGAAACTATAAAAAGCTATGCTTTTATTGAAGTGAGAGCTTCCTCAACAGAATAATTATGATGATCAAGCTCAGTTTCTTCTCCAAGAACAAGTTTGGCAAGTTCACTCCCAAGATAAGGTCCCGACGTTAAGCCAGATGCACCAAGCCCATTTGCCACAAACACATTCTTAATAGTTGGAACAGGACCAAAAACAGGCAAGAACCCTGGTGTGAATGGTCGAAACCCCACTCTTGTTTCAACAATTTCGCTATTTGAGATGCCTGGTGCAACAGAGATAGCTTTATCTAATACTTCGTGCAGTCCCCCTGCTGTTACCCGGTAATCAAAGCCTGTTTCGTTCTCATGCGTTGCTCCAATAACCATTTTCCCGTCTTCAAACGTTAAAATATACTGATCATTCGGTGGAATAACAACAGGCCAGTTCCCTGTATCTTCTTCAACGTGTAAATGAACAATTTGCGCTTTTTGAAACGTTACTAAAAATTCTAGCCCTAATGGTTTTAAAAGCTCATCTGCCCATGCTCCACCTGTGATGATAACTTCTCCATCATAAATGTCTTCATTGTTTATTTTTACTCCTGTGACTTCCCCGTCTTTTTCTAAAAGAGCGGCACTTCCTTCTAAGAGTATTGCACCATGCTTTTTCGCTCCATTAAGAAGAGCTTCTCTAAGCGCTCGTCCATTTACACGGGCTGCTCCACTTATATGTACAGAACTATATTCATCACTTAAAAGAGGAAATCGTTTTTTCGTTTCTTCCTTGTTTAACCTTGTAATCTCGCCGATTTCAGGCGCCTCTTCTCGACGTTTGTATGCTCTTTTTTCCATTCCATCTAATTTCTTTTCATCATAATGAAGACTAATAGCTCCAACTCTTTTATAACCTGTTTCATACTCTCCATCTTTTTCAAGATCAGAAATTAAACGATGATAGTATTTTGCTCCACCTTTAGCAAGTGCATACCACACTTTGTTACGACGCTGTGAAAGCCATGGACAAACAATACCTGCTGCAGCATCTGTTGCTCTCCCACGGTCTTTTCGATCAACCACAACAACCTCTGCTCCTTTTTTTGCTAAATGATAGGCTGTTGAAGCACCAAGAATTCCTGCGCCAACGACAATATATTTTTTCATTTTTACACCTTTTTCTTTTTATCTTCTCCTCTCCATTCTACAAATACACTCCGTTTTTTTCAAAGGAAGAAAAAAACGAACGAAAAAATCGCTCGTTTCTTTTTAAATAAATAAAACTTCATAAATATCACTAAGCTGACGCGCGCGCTCTTTGTCTTGTTCTTGATTAGAGTAATCAATAGCTTCTGTTAAAATGGCATTCAAATAGTGACTTTCTTTTGTTGTTAAATCTTCTACAAACGCTTCTTCTGTTTCGTATTCGTATGTTGAGAGACGTTCATAAATGGATCTCCCTAGCACATCTCTGTCAACGTGTGCCGCTAAAATTTCACGTAAATACTTTAATGATTGTTCCATACCTTCACTCCCTGTCTTCATATAAAGAAAATAGTTGCTGTATAAAGAACAGCTGCAATAACAGCCGCAATCAAAGCAGGCTTTAATTTATAGCGTGCGTAATCAACAACAGATAAATTCAAAATTTTTGCGATTGTGTTTGTATCATCGCTAAGCGGAGATGAAAAAGCCCCAAAAGAGCCGCTTGCAAATACTGCTCCTATAATTAATGGAAGCGAAACGCCAGAAACAGACGCAATGGAAACACCTAGAGGCATAAGAATTCCCCACGTTCCCCATGCTGAACCAATAAAATAAGAAACAGCTGCTCCAAATAAAAAAAGAAGTGGGGTTACAAACATTTGTGGAATCCAGCCTGAGTGAGCTGTGATGAACTGAGAAAACCCCAAGTCTTCGGCAACAGAGGAAAGCCCCCATACAACTGAAAGAAGAAGCACAACTGACATTAAATCATTTCCTCCAGTAACAAAGCTTGTAATAAGATCATTAATCTTAAAACGTTGAAAAAGAAAGAAAAAGGCTGAAAGCAAAATAGTTATAAGAAGAGATACAACCATTGCTTGAAGAACATCTGCTTTAATAAAGGCTCCAAAAAAGCTATTAGCTTTCGTGTGACCACTCCACCATGTTAAAAAAAGCGTTAATAAAATAACAAGAAGAAGAGGAACAAGAAGATTCCACGGTTTTGACGGCAAGTCTTTTGAAACAGCAGGATGACACGTATGCCAGTCTTCTTCTTCCGCTTCTGTTTCAACTTGTGTTGGAGCATTTGATTTTGAGTGGTGAAAAAAGCTTAAATAAATGCCAACTAAAATAATAACAAAAGCAAAAAAGTTGTATGGAATGCTTTTAATAAACATCGTATACGGATCTTCCGTAATCTTTTGGTTTTGCAGTGAAATTTGAATGATTGAAACCATATATCCTACAAAAGCAGTTGCTACAGGAATTAATACAATAATGGGCGTTGCAGTTGTTTCAATAACAAATCCTAATTCTTTTGTCGTCATTTTCACCTTTCTTAAAAGAGCACGCATAATAGGCGCAATTGTGACAAATCGAAACGTTGGTGCGCTAAATGTTCCAATTGTTGAAACATACGTAAGCAGCAGCGCTTTCTTTTTTGTATCAATCTTTTCAGCTGCTTTTTCTACAAATCCTTTAATTCCTCCTGAGGTTTTAATCATGCCAATTAAACCAGAAAACGCATAAAGGAATACGATAATTTCAATATTATTTTTATCAATTAGTGCCTGCACAATATAATGAAGCATCGTCTCCATCCCTCCAATAAGCGAAGGGGTATGAAGATATGAGCCAATTAATAAGCCAACCAAAAGCCCTGGTAACACTTGTTTCGTCCAGACAGCAATCGGAATGACAACTAAAAACGGGAGAATCGAAATCCAGCTACCTTCCATGTTTATCACCTATCTTAGAAAATATCTCTTTTCCCCCCATTGCAACAGCTCCTTTTGTCGATTACAATTTAGAAAAATGAATAAGGAGGGATTTTTATGAATAAAAAGCTCGCTTATCTTTATATTGTAGGGGGAGCTTCTCTTTGGGGAATTATTGGAGTCTTTGTTACAAAACTTTATGACCTTGGTTTTACTCCAGCTGAAGTTGTTGCTATTCGCGCCTTAATGGCGGCTATTTTTCTTCTTTGCTATACATTTATACATAATAAGAAGATGTTAAAAATTCATATACGCGACAGCCGTTATTTTGTTGGAACAGGTATTATTAGTATCGTCTTCTTTAACCTTTGTATGTTCACAGCTATTAAAGAAACATCCGTTTCTATTTCAGCTATTCTTCTTTACACAGCTCCTGCATTTGTGATGATTTTATCTTATCTTTTGTTCAAAGAAGCGTTTACCCTTCAAAAAGTAGTCGCACTGCTTATGACGTTTTGCGGCTGTGCTTTTGTTGTAGGGATTTTTTCAAATGATACAACCATTTCACTTTATGGTTTACTTGCTGGGCTTGGCTCTGGTTTCTTTTATTCTCTTTACAGCATTTTTGGCAAATTTGCATTAGAAAAATATGAATCAATCACTGTGACTGTTTATACCTTTGTATTTGCTGCAATCGCTATCGTGCCGTTTAGCGGTCTGCTATCTTCACCTCAACGCTTACTTCATCTAGACGTTTTACTTTATGGAATAGGACTTGGTTTCTTCTCCACAATGCTCGCTTTTTTACTCTATACAAAAGGACTAAGTTACGTGGAATCAAGCAGAGCTTCAATTGTAGCTACGCTTGAACCTGTTGTAGCCGCTCTGGCAAGCTTTCTCTTTTTTCACGAACGCCTTGATGTTTTTCAATATTTCGGCATTATTCTCGTTATTTCTTCCATTGTTATTGTTGGAACATCTTCCTCAACAAAATCACTATTTAAAGCAAGAAGCCAAAACCTATAAGATTTTGGCTTTTTAGCCTTTAGTCTTCTGTATATGGATCTTTTTCGTATGGCTCTAAATCACCAAACTCCGTCATAATGCCTTCTTCATCCAACACATTTTCATATTCCTCATGCTCTTTGTTTGGAAAAATGGTAATATTTTTTCCATCGATATCAACCCCAACAAAGTTTTCGTAGTCTTCTACATATCCATAGTTCTCATCTGACTCAATATATGTGTTTTGATAATCTTCAGGAGGATCATAAAAATCTGCTGGAGATTCTGATGTACCATATGATGAAGCATCTTGCCAAGAATCTTCTGCGTCATATGCTACATTTTCAAATTTATCGTCTAGATCATACTGTCCGAACGGAGGCATTAATACATCCTCTTCAATTGGACGTCCATGTGACACAAACTGGTCAGGGGCATGTTCTACACAATATCTTGCTGTTGGTAACGCTTCTAATCGTTCAACTGGAATTTGCTCTTGGCATACTTCACAAATTCCATATGTTCCTTTTGAAATAGCTTCAAGCGCTCTTTCTACGCCTTCATACTCAGCTCTAAAGTTTTCATTTAAAGCAACGTCTTTCTCACGTTCGTACTCTTCTGTGGCAAGGTCACCTGGATGATTATCGTAAAGGGAAAGCTCTGCTGTTGAGTCTCTTAAGCTTCTCTGTAAATTAAAGTGATCATTGTCTTCAAAATGAACGGATAATTCTTTTTTGCGCTCTAAAAGCTGGTTTTTAAACTCTGAAAGCTGGCGTGATGTTAGCATTTTGACATCCTCCCTTTGTTATGTTTCGCTCTTTATAAAATGATGTTCTCGTTTAGCGTTCCCTAAAAGAAGGAGGAAGATTACGTAGAAATAATTGGCGCTTTCTACTATACAGGTTGTGCTCATTGTGATAATCTGACGAAGGAATATGAAACACGTACAGAAAGAAGGATAAAAAATGGAGCACAGTACAAAAACACTTAGAAATTCAAATAGCACAGCAGCTGAGACAAAAGTGTTTCTTTTAATCGGCATTATCTTTATTGGTGCAAATTTACGTGCACCTCTCACATCTGTTGGTCCTTTGCTTTCTTCGATCAGAGAGCAGCTACATCTCTCAAGCACTGCAGGAGGAATGTTGACAACTGTTCCATTACTTGCTTTTGCTGCTCTTTCACCGTTTGCAGCAAAGGTGGCAAATAAAGTTGGAATGGGAACTACCCTGTTCTTTTCCCTGCTTCTTTTAACATTGGGAATTTTTATTCGTTCAACAAGTGGGGTAAGCCTTTTATTTATCGGTACTCTTTTCATTGGACTCGCTATTGCAGTGTGTAACGTTCTTTTACCAAGTTTAATTAAACAAGACTTCGCTCATAATGTTGGTTTAATGACAGGGGTCTATGCGGTTTCAATGAACTTATGCGGAGCAATTGGCTCTGGAATAAGTCATCCTATCTCAGTAGCCTCAAGCTTAGGATGGAAAGGAGCGCTTGGATGCTGGGGAATTTTATCGTTTATCGCACTTTTATTATGGCTGCCGCAGCTTAAAAAGTCTGGCTACCAAAAACAAGCCAAAACGCTTAAAAAGACGCCGTCACTTTCCCTTTGGAAATCAAAACTTGCTTGGCAAATCTCGCTTTACATGGGACTGCAGTCTGTTTTATTTTATACGATCATTGCTTGGATGCCGGATATTTTGAAAGAACAAGGGCTAACATCAGATGATGCGGGATGGACTCTTTCTTTTATGCAGCTTGCTATTATTCCTTTTACATTCCTTATTCCAATTATTGCTGGAAAGCTTAACAATCAGCGCGGCCTTGTCACCATTTCTGGCGTTCTTTTGTTTATTGGAATCATTGGAATTTTATATGGACCTCTTTCTTTTATAAAACTTTTTATTATTTCATCAGGAATTGGAATAGGATCTGCTTTTAGTCTTGCGATGATGTTTTTTACGCTTCGAACAAGCAATGCTAAGGAGGCAGCTGAACTTTCCGGTATGGCTCAGTCGTTAGGCTATTTGTTAGCCGCACTTGGACCATTTTTGTTTGGGTTACTGCACGATGTAACACACGGATGGACAATTCCCCTTTTCCTTTTGCTATTCTTTTCGCTTCTTCTTTTCTTATGCGGAATGGGAGCAGGAAAAAACCGTGTTATTGAAAACAGCTGAAGGTTTTCCTTCAGCTGTTTTTTAAGTTTACAGCCTTTTTGGTTTTTTGGAGCCCAGCATAGGTCATATATGAGAATACAAAAATAAAGAGCGTATAAACAATATTCAATAACAAATGGCCTTCAAGGCTTTCAATCCCAATCATCTTTAAGAGGAAATCTAAAATACGAATAAAAAAGACGTGAATAACGTAAATTCCTAAAGCATTTGCTCCTACTTTAGCAAACAAGCTTCCTCTCCCATACTGAGGATATGAAAGAGCAAAAGAAAAAAGACAGAAAGTCAGAAAGAAAGTAGATAAAAAGTACTCTCCAAAAGGAGCGTGTAGCACATAGCGAAGCACATATGCTTCTGTTGCTTGAAGCAGGATAAATAGAAAAAAGAACGTTCTATAAATGGAAGAAGAAATAGGTCTCGGCGCTGAAAGGCCTGGATGAAGAGCAAAAAAACAGCCAAGGGTTGTATAAAATAAGCCAAAAAAAAGCGCGTCTCTTGTACTCACGGATACCTTATAAAAAAGCGCATAAGACTGACCGAAAAGTCCTGCTATATATAAAAGAAAGCTGATGGGTAAAAGCACATACAGTTTTTTTACTTTTACGAACATATAAACAATAAGAGTACTCCAAATAAGCGCGGTTAAAAACCAAAGCTGATAAGCACTTGTTCCTTCTCCATAGTAAAAAACATTTTTTAATGTCAGCTTTTCAAAATAAGAGGAAATTTCTTTGCTTACGTTCCCTCCTTTTTCATATATGATAAAAAGATCGTAAAGAGCATAAAAAATGAACCAGCAAACATAGATTTTTATAAGCTTAACTATATACTTTAATGTGTATGTCCACGAATATTTTGTGGTAAGCATTTTTAAGCCAAACAGATATCCTGAAGCTGTAAAGAAAAACGGAACCGCAAAACGAGCAAAGTTATCGAGAATAAATAGAACAACTTCTCCATCAATTGGAAATGTATGAATGATAACAACCGCTAATATAGCAAAAAACTTTATATAATCAATTGCTTCGTTTCGCTCCATAATGCACCCCTTCTTTTTTCTTAGTATGAGCGAAACGAAACCATTCAAATCGCTTTTATCTTTACTATCTTTATAACGAGAAAAAAGAGCCCAAAATGAAGGCTCCTCTTATCTAACAATCCACTTTTTCCTCTTCTTTCTTTACTTTTTCACCAACAAACTCCCCGTTTGGCTGAATAATTGTTATACGCTGAACTTCTTGTTGTTCATTTTCCGCAAACTGTACGCTAAATCCATCTAGTCCTTTAAAATAAAAAGCACCTTTTTTATATGGAACAAGCTCATAATCAGGTTGACCTTGTAGCGACAGAACTAACATACTTTCTTTCTTTAAAGAAACGGTTGCTAACATCTCCCCTTGAAGCTTGTATTGACCAACATATCGTCTAAGTTCTTCTTTATCTTGAAGACGTTGGTCAGGAACTTTTTCAAACACAATATCTTTTGTTCCAGGTTCAAGTGCAAACGGACCTGAAAGCGTTGCAATCTCTCCATATACATTTCCTTGAAATGACAGGAGAAGTGTATGATTGAATGCCGCAATTTTCATTTGAAAAACATCATAATGATAGTGAGTTAACTCGGAGTGAACAGAATTGAATGTTGCTTCTAATTTGCCATCCTTATAGGTGATTTTCATATTCCCATACCCTTTATGATGATACGTCCCTTCATAATCTTTTAACGGATGTGATGGCTGAGTATTTGGTACTTTTCCTTTCTCCTCCTTTTCTCCACTTCCTGTCATTGTTGCTTTCAATTCTTTAAGCTTTTCTTGCAGTTCGTTACTCCACTGCTTTTCCTTTAAATGAAGCAGACGATCATAAATATTGTAGACAATGGTATCAGGGAAAAGTGTTGCATCTTTATTTGTCAACACAACTACTCCAATGTTTTCATACGGAAGAAAGGAAACAAGAGCTGTAAAACCATCAATGTTTCCCCCGTGATGAATATGATGATGCCCTCTGTATGGAGAAATAAACCATCCTCCTCCATAAGTAGAAATTGGCACTTCTTTTGTTGGAAACATAAGCTCACAAGACATATGAGGGGTATGAAGGGTTTTCATTTCTTGTCCTGAAATGATTCGTTTTCCGTCAAACTCTCCTTTTTGAAGATGAAACTTCAACCAGTTCACCATTTCCTTTATATTTGAGTTAATAGAGCCTGCTGGCCCAATTTCATCAATGTTTCGGAAAGGGACTTTTGTTACTTTCCCGTCGATTTCTTTATATGGAAGAGAATAATCTTTGCTTTTTTGCATATCTTCAACTGAAAAATTACTTTTCTTCATATGTAGAGGTGTAAAAAGTCGTTTTTTGACTAACGCTTCATAAGAAGAATGAGCAACTTCTCCTGCTAAGTAACCCGCTGTTAAATACATTAAGTTTTGATACTGCCATTCTGATCTAAAATCTACGTTTCCGTCTAAATACTGAATACGTTGGATCAGTTCTTCTCGTGATAAATCTGCTCCGTACCATACTAGTTCATGACGAGGCAAACCTGAGCGATGAACTAGTAAATCAAGCGGCGTTATACGTTCTGATGCTACAGGATCTTTTAATTTAAAGGAAGGCAAATACGTACGAACAGGCTCGTCCCACGCAAGCTTTCCTTCATCAACAAGAAGTGCAAGGGCTGAAGCTGTAAATGCTTTTGTAGATGAACCAATTGCAAATAATGTTTCTTCTGTGACAGGAAGGTTTTTTTCGATATCACGCAACCCAAACCCTTCTGAAAATATCACTTCTCCGTCTTTGACAATCGCAACAGCAGCTCCTGGTACTTCCCACGCTTTCATTTCTTCTTCTAGAAAGGTTTTAAAACCGCTAAGTTCATTCATTTTTTCTCCTCCTTTTTTTCTCTATACTATATACGAAAAAACAAGAAAAAAGTTCCAATAAAAAACGCATATAACTAAAGTTATATGCGTTCTCTACCTTCATTTAGAAGTTAAATTCATTTGGATTTGGACCAACACGACGATTTTCATTTAAAGAGCTAATTTGTTGCATCTCTTCTTTTGTTAATTGGAAATCAAAAATGTTGGCATTTTCAATAATGCGGTGTTCTTTTGTTGATTTCGGAATTGTAATCACTCCATTTTGAACATCCCAGCGAAGAATAATTTGAGCAACAGATTTTCCATGATGTTTGGCAATGTGCGTCAACTCTTCATTTTGTAAAAGCTCTCCTTGCATAAGTGGTGACCATGCTTCAAAACGAATCTCGTTCTCCTCACAAAAAGCCTTTACTTCACTTTGAGTCAAGCGAGGATGGTACTCGACTTGGTTAATCATTGGTTTAATTTCAGCTTGCTTCAATAATGCCTCTAAATGATGAACTTCAAAATTGCTTACGCCAATTGCTTTTACTTTTCCTTCTTTATAAAGAGTTTCAAGTGCTCTCCAAGACTCCTTATACTGATCTTTTCCTGGCCAGTGAATAAGATAAAGGTCAAGATAATCGAGACCAAGTTTTTTCAAACTTTCTTCATAAGCAGAGATTGTTTCTTCATAGTTTAAACCATCATTCCATACTTTTGATGTGATAAATAGGTCTTCACGACGTAAATTGTTTTCTTCCAAAGCTTCTTTAACGCCAACGCCAACTCCCTCTTCATTGCCGTAAATAGCAGCTGTATCAATGCTTCTGTACCCGTGCTTAATTGCATTTTTCACAGCCTCTACAAGCTCTTTCCCCTCTTCTACTTTGAACACGCCTAGTCCAAATCCGGGCATTTTGACTCCATTGTATAGTGTTACTGTATCCTGTAAGTTTTTCATTATTAAAATCCTCCTAAAATGTTTTCTTATCCTTGCTAAGCAATGTTTCTTCCAGCTTTTTGATCTTTTCTTTCTAAAGAGCGACTCCACCCTGTTAGAAGTACAGCGCCAGCTACCATCACGGCTCCAACCCATGTTGTATGAACAAGGCCAAGTGAGTTTGTGACGACTCCTCCAAAATAAGAACCAAGCGCAATTCCTGCATTGAACGCTGCAATGTTAATCGCAGACGCCACGTTCACAGCACTTGGTACAAACCGCTCTGCAAGCATTACAACATATACTTGCAGACCGGGAACGTTCATGAATGCGAAAAGTCCCATCATCAAGATTGTCGCTAACCCTATCCCTTTGAAAGGCGCGGTGAAAAACAATGCTAACAGAATAAGTGCTTGAAAAATAAACATGTAAAACAGCGCTCTTACCGGGTTTTGGTTAGAAAGTTTCCCACCAACCATGTTTCCAATCGCAATTGCTACTCCGTAAAGAAGAAGAAGAACAGCAACAGTACTTCCTTTAAAACCTGTTACATCTTGTAAAAGTGGTGAAAGGTACGTAAAGACAACAAATGTTCCACCATATCCAAGAGCTGTAATAACAAACACAAGCAATAAACGACCGTTTGTTACTAATTTCACTCCATCTTTAATTGTTGTTTTTTGTCCTTTTGACAAGTTTCCTGGCACTAGTATACTATTTGCGATAAAAGCAACAATTCCAATGACAACAATTGTGACAAAAGCAAGACGCCATCCAAACTGCTGACCAATAAAAGTTCCAAACGGCACTCCTGTAACGGTCGCCACCGTTAACCCTGTAAACATTATAGAAATTGCGCTTGCCCGACGGTCTTTTGAAACGAGATCAGCGGCAATTGTTGAACCAATTGACATAAAAACACCGTGAGAAAAAGCAGCGATAACTCTTCCAAAAAGAAGCATGCTAACGTGAATAGCCCCTGCTGAGATTATATTTCCGATAATAAAGACAATCATAATCCATAGTAAAAGTGACTTTCTTGACATATTAGAAGTAACGCTCGTTAAGACCGGTGCTCCAAATGTTACTCCTAGTGCATATAAAGAAACGGTTAGACCTGCTGTTGTAACCGAAATATTTAGATCTTCGGAAATAAGCGGCAAAAGTCCTACACTAATAAATTCTGTCGTTCCTATAGCAAAAGCACTCACAGCTAAAGCAAGCAGTGCAAACGTGCTTTGTTTTTTACTTAAAGACATGAAAAACTTCCTCCTTTATCTATTGATTTTTGGTTTGTTTGTTTTTTTTAAAAAAACAAGGTACAGTAAAAAAAGAATCTAATAAACCGCCGGTAAATGTTATTATGGGAGATAAGAATAGAAAAAGGAAGAACGCACTTTAAAGTGCTGTAGGTACTTTTTAGTACCTATAGAAAAGGAGAAAAAAATGGAAAAAAAGCTTGAAGCAAAAAAGAAATACAACATTTCAGTAGAAGCCACGCTTGAAGTTATCGGAGGAAAATGGAAATGCGTTATTCTTTGTCATTTAACGCACGGTAAAAAAAGAACAAGTGAGTTAAAGCGCCTTATGCCAAACATTACGCAAAAAATGCTCACTCAACAGCTTCGAGAGCTTGAAGAAGATGGCATTGTAAATCGCATCGTGTATCAGCAAGTGCCACCTAAAGTGGAATATGAGCTAAGCGAGTATGGAAAAAGCTTAGAAAGCATTCTAGATGCCTTGTGCAACTGGGGAGCTTCTCATATTACGAAAGTTTATGGAGACAAGTTTTCTGTCTTAGAAGATAGCGTATTAAACGATAAATTAAAATAAAAGATCCTGCTAACGCGGGATCTTTTATTTTATAGAAATATCTCTGCCAAACGCTTAAATGATTTTTTCTTTTCTTCAAAATCATATATATTCGCAAGAGCCATCACTTCATCTGCACCATATCGCTTCATCAGATTAAGAAGCTCTCTCTTTACTGTTTCACGTGAACCAATGATCATTCGCTTTCGATTTTGACGTATTTTTTCTTGATCTCGTTCTGTGTAATGATAAGCTTTTGCTTCTTCTATGTTCGGAACACGACTGTCTAACCCTTTCTCAACCTGAAGGAGCCACAAGTCTTGACTTGAAGCAAGCAACTCTGCTTCCTCATCACTTTCCCCACAAATAATAAAGACCGTTACAATTGAAGCAGGATTTTGCAAGTACATGGAAGGTTTAAACGATGCTTGATACGTCTTTAACGCTTCTGCTCCCCTGTTCGGAGAAATAAAATGGCCGAAAACATAGCCTACTCCATGACTTGCAGCTAAGGAAGCGCTATTCTCCCCAAGCCCTAGCGTCCAAAGCGCAGGAGGCTTGTCTGTTAGAGGGGCGGCTTTAATGCCACTGTAGGAGTGACTTCCTGGAAGCGTTCGATGAAGATGATAGATAACATCTTGAAGCTTTCTTGGATAAGCTTTCAAACCATTTTCCTCTGTATCCCCGAGCGCTCTTCTAATTTTCTCTGGTCCGCCTGGAGACCTCCCAACGCCAAGATCAATTCGCCCTGGATAAAGAGCTTCCAGCTGCTGAAATACTTCGGCAATTTTAAATGGACTATATTGTGGTAAAAGCACTCCTCCAGAACCAACACGAATAGATGAGGTTTTAGCTGCAATATGACTCATTAATATTTCAGGAGCTGTGCTTGCAAGCCCTCTTGTTCCATGATGTTCTGCAAACCAATATCTTCTATATCCTAACGACTCCGCGTATAAAGCAAGCTGTGCTGATTTTTCAAGTGTTTGGTGAGCGTTTTGTCCTTTTGAAATTGGTGCTTGATCGAGTATGCTCAGTTTCATTTCACTTTCATTCCTTCCTAATGTTATGGCACATGTTACCCGAGTATAAAACTTTATTCTTCCGTTCACACTAAAAATAAAAAGGAGGGTCGGATATGAACCATCTAAAAGCGCTACTTGTAAAATTTATTTGTTCTATCATTGCTTTTGCAATTGCACTTGATTTATTTTTTGATGCCACAATTGTTGATATTCTCTCATTTAGTTTATTCGTAACAGTTGCTTCATACTTAATTGGCGATCAAATCATCTTGCGCCGCCTTGGCAACAGAGAAGCTATTATTGTCGAATTTTTGCTAACGTATATGAGCGTTTGGATTTTTGGGAGTATTCTTTTTGACAGCTACCCCCAAGTAGCTTGGGGAAGCATCTTATCAGCGCTAATTATTACAGGAGCTGAAGTACTTGTTCATCGCTATTTCCTTAATTATGTACCGAAAGAAAGAAAAGTGAAAGATAGGCGCTTCAAACGCCGTCTTGCTTATAGTACTGAAATGGCAAAAGAAACGGATATCCATAATAAAAACGAACCAGAATAAAAAGCGAAAGCCTGTAGGCTTTCGCTTTTTATAAGGATTCCATTTCAACGCTTACAATATGCTCAATATGTTTCAGCTCATAATACACTTCTGTTGTATAAACACTTTCATCTACTAAAAGACTTAGCTCAAGCTGAAGAAGATCACTATTTTTCAAATCTTTAATTCGGACTTTTTGTGCCTTCATTTTACGTTGTTTTAGTTCTTTTAAGATATCCGTCATTTTTTCATCGTTATCTACTACAATCTTTACTTTCAGCTCTTTTTCACGAAGCTTTTTCGGACCGATTCCTTTAATTAAAACAGGTAAAATTTCAACGCTTATAATAAGCAACCCTGTTGCCAGAATAGCTTCAAACCAAAAACCAGCTCCACAAGCAATTCCGACGCCTCCCGCTGCCCATACCATTGCTGCTGTTGTTAATCCAGAAATAATATCGTTATTTCGGCGTAAAATTACACCTGCGCCTAAAAATCCGATTCCAGATACAATTTGTGCAGCCAATCGAAGAGGATCCATCGGTCGCTCATACTCTTCTGCGAACTGATAGGCAGCCTCAATGGACACACTTGTTAACAAACAGCTTGTAATCCCAATTACAACGCATGTTTTGAGTCCTAATGGTTTTTTCTTTAGCTGACGTTCAAGGCCAATAATGATAGATAAAATAGCAGAAACCCCAATGTTAAAAATAAACTCATGATTATACAGGTTCATCCTTTTGCTCCTCCAAAGAACTTTTCTCTCTTATTTCGTTATCCGTTCTACTAAAAGTTTGCCCTTTTATTATTAATTTATCAAGTATAATTTACATTATATAATGTACTTAACAATGAATAGAGTAAAAAAGCATCCTATGCAATGGATGCTTTTTCTGTTTCTTTTAGCTTATTCTCCAACGTTTGCATCTCTATCTCTGCTTGCTTTCTTTTAGCAAAGGAAAGCTTCAATGCTTCTTCGTCAAAGCGTGCTTTTTCAAGTAACATTTCTACAGATTCTATAAACATCGGAACAGTTTTCAGAGAGCTTTGATGATTGTTGTTATACTGTTCTGGTACAGCTAACTTCTTCATGTCTTCTAAGCAAGAAGTATATTGTTTTAAAAGCTCTCTATACCCTATATTCACTTCTTTTATCGTTTTTCTTTGTTCCATTAAATCTTGGTTTAAAGAAATATATGCGTTTGAAATATTCGTTAAACTTCTTTGAAGCTCCTCTCTTGCTTCAATATAGTTTTCTTTATTCACGATTATTCCTCCCCCATCGTTATGGCTTTTCTTCTCTTTACCCTATTTAATTTAAAAGAAACACAAAAAATCCATAAAGAGACTACTTCTTCACAGATTTCTGTACAACACAAAAAGAGGCCGTATAAACGGCCTCTCTGACGTATTGCGGCGAAAAACCATATGACCACATTCATATGTTGAGCAAAAGCTCATTTTTCGTCTTATGCAATTAGCTCATCGCTTTATTAATATAACATCATTCATAAAAAATAACAATCTTTTTTTTATTTTCTATTAGAGAGATT
The DNA here is from genome assembly GCF_057808375.1 of Priestia sp. TRM10. Classification (NCBI taxonomy): domain Bacteria; kingdom Bacillati; phylum Bacillota; class Bacilli; order Caryophanales; family Bacillaceae; genus Priestia; species Priestia sp. TRM10. The sequence goes on along the minus strand of NZ_JBJZOT010000013.1, from coordinate 999,079 downwards.
TATAGTACGATATGAACATAGAAAAGAAAAGGAGCGAAAATAATGGCCTATAAAATGATTGTGCTAGATTTAGATGATACCCTTTTGCGTGACGATCATACCATCTCACCATTAACAAAAAAAGCACTAATGGATGCACAAGAGAGCGGGGTAAAAGTCGTCTTAGCTTCTGGACGTCCTACATATGCAATGCTTGATATTGCGAAGGAACTTCATTTGGATGAATATGGAAGTTACATCTTGTCTTTCAATGGAGCTAAAATTATTAATTATAAAACAAAGGAAGAACTTTTTAGCAGTACCCTTTCTCCTGAAACAGTGCACCGTTTATACGACTTAAGTAGCAAAGAAGACGTGGGCATTCATACGTATGTAGGTGATACAATTGTAACGCCAAAAAACAATGAATTTACAGAGATTGAGGAACAGATTACAGGATTGCCAATTAATGAAGTTTCTAATTTTAAAGAAGCCATCACAACTCCTGTTGTAAAAGTTCTTATGGTGGATAATCCTGAAAAGCTAGCACTTGTAGAAAAGAAACTCCAAAGAGAACTGAACGGCATTCTTAGCGTTATGAGATCGAAGCCTTATTTCTTAGAGTTTACAGAAGCTGGCGTAACAAAAGGAACGAGCTTGAGCCAACTTATTAAAAAGCTTGGTATTGAACGTGAGGAAGTTATGGCATTTGGTGATAGCTATAACGACCTTGCTATGCTTGAGTTCGCAGGTCTTGGAGTTGCTATGGGGAATGCTCCTGATGACATTAAAGAAAAAGCAGACTATGTAACAGATACAAACATGAATGAAGGTATTCCAAAAGCTCTTGAAAAATTCGTTTTAACACCAGCACACTAAAAAAAGCGCGGGAGAAATTTCCTGCGCTTTTTTATAACCTTACACGACGAATCATTTGATTGAAAATCTCAGATAATACAAGCCCCATTGCGATAGCGCCTGAAATCATAAGCGCTTTTGCCCCGAATTGAGCTGCTAACGCATAGTTATTTTCAACAATATTTCGCATTGAATTGTAAGCAAGCGTACCTGGTACAAGAGGAATGATTCCAGCTACGTTAAAAATGATAATCGGTGTCTTATAAAGCTTCGCAAACACTTGGCTGACAATTGCAATAGCAAACGCAGCCACAAGTGTGGCCACTATTGAATCTGTATCAGCGTCCGCTACAAGCAGGCTATAAATGCACCAGCCAAACATGCCAACAAAGCCCGATTTAATGATTGAATGTCTCGGTGCGTTAAAAATAATGCCAAAGGCAGCGGAAGCAACGAAACTTGTTAAAATCTGATCAATCATCATATTACATATTCCTTTCCTCTGTAAGTTATAAAACTGTAAAAATAACCGCGGCAACCCCGGCTCCAATAGCAAAAGCGGTTAAAAAGGCGTCTGCTCCCTTTGCAAGCCCTGAAATGAGGTGCCCTGACATAAGATCTCTTACTGCATTTGTAATTAAAAGTCCCGGTACAAGTGGCATGAGTGAGCCAATAATAATTTTATCAATTTCGTTTCCAAGCCCTTTTGTAACAAAAGCATAAGCAATAAGAGCAATAATAAGAGAGGCTAGAAACTCAGCTAAAAATTTAACGCGAACAATACGATGAAAATAAATAAAGCAAGAAAATCCAATACCACTCGTAATAAGAGCAGGAAAAAAATCGCTCCATCCGCCTTGTGATAAAAATAAGAAACAGCCACTTGCAATAGAAGCTGCAAGAACCTGAATACGAACAGGATATGTCATGCTGTCTGTTTCAACTTCTTTTAATCGTTTGAACGCCTCTTCAACAGGCACTGTCCCTGTACTAATTTCACGGGAAATGCTGTTCACAACACTCACCTTATGAAGGTCTGTTGTTCTGTCTGAAATGCGAATTAACTTTGTTGGTTCTCCTTGGCCTTCAACAGAGAAAATAATACCTGTTGGGGTAACATAGCTATGTGTACGACCTATTCCATATGAAGCGGCAATTCTCATCATCGTATCTTCGACTCGGTTTGTCTCTGCTCCACTTTCAAGCATCAATTTTCCGGCAAGTAAGCAGAGTTCAATGACATTATACGTTTTTGGGGTTTCATTTTCCATTTTATCTCTCTCCACAATGATTAGTATGCTTTTAGTAAAGAATAAGCGCTACAATATTTTAGCATTCTTACAGTGTAAAACAAAAAGGCTCAACTTAGCAATCTATTTTACCGTCTTTATGTGAAAAGAATTTCATATCATAAATAAATTGAATCTTTTTATCATCGTTAGCTTTCCTAGCCAAACTTATTCCCATTAATTTCAAGCCCCTGCATTTTCTTACCCTATTTGTTATGATGTAAAACAATACAAAAAAGAAGAAGCAGAGTTGCTTCTTCTTTTAACGTTCATCTATTAAGCTATACGGCAGAGAGATTTTTTAGCTCTTCCGTTAACCGTAAAAATTCTTCTTTGTTCTGATTCTCTAGTGACTGGTCGATTTCCTTTTGGATTTGTTGCTCTCGAAACGCATTTAAAGCTTGATCCAATACCATTTCAGCAATAAGCGAGTCCGTAACATTTACTTTAGGGGATTGAGAAGGATTAACTGCATTGTCTTTCATAAGAAATCAACTCCTTGTCCTTTTTTATATTATAACAGAAATTTCAGATAATTCAACTTATTTTAATAATTATTTTTAAGCTGCAAAAATTCCCTTTTTTTTGAGATTGTCGGTGTTTCTTTACTTCTTCTCTTCCCTTTTTTCTTACTTGCTAAACAGAAAAATGTAAGCGCTAAGCAAAAATCAAAAAACTCCTCATAAGTTAAAAGAACACCTGCCACCAGGTGTTCTTTTAACTTATGTAAATCGCTTAAGCTGATCTAGACGGTTTTCCTTTGTCATAATCTCAATTTGTTTTTCTTCTAACAAATCAAAATGAGGGTACCCTGAACGGTTATCAATCGCTTTTTTAGGAAGATTATATTTCTCTCCCCAATCGATTAAACGCTCTATATTGCTGCAGCCTACTTTTGTGACCGTTTTAGCGTTTGGAAAGCGATCATCAAGCCAATAGTGGGTCAAAAATGCAATTTCACCCTCCTCAACGGCTCTCTTCCAATTTTCTAACTCTTTTCGTTTAATACCGAAAGCCATACTTTCACCTGTTTTCTATCTAAGTTTACCTTTTTGTAAGCGCCATTTTATCATGTCTACTATAAGATTACCAATGATTAATTCGAGATAAACGGCGTACATCTTATATATTTTTACTATCTAATTGAGAAATCAAAAAACTTGCTATCTCTTCGTTTGTAATTACTTTTCCTGGCATATTTTTTGTCGCTACTTTAATATGTCCTTTTCCTTTCTTGTCTACAACAAAAGGAAGACGAATAAGCGTCCAATCTAGCGAGCTTGCTTTTAAAAGTTCGTATTCCTTTTCTTTTTCCTTCATCATCGGCGAAAAAAAGAGTTGAAACAGATTTGCGCCTACTTGATTTAGAAATGTTTTTTCATCCCCATTCAGCGTTAAAGACGCTCCTGTCGCTACAATATCACGTTTTATTCCTAGCTCTTTCATTCCCTGTATAATATGTGAAGTTACCGCGCTATAAAAAGGCTTTTCACTTTTAGGATGCCCAACAGTATTAATAACAGCATCACATCCTTTTATTAGCTCTTTTATATCCTCTTTATTCCGAGCATCTCCCTTAATGAAGCAAATTTCACTCCCACTTTCTTCAGGATATCGAGTTAGCATTTTGATCCTATAGCCTTTTTCTAATGCTTTTTTACTTATTTTTTTCCCGACTGTCCCTCTTCCGCCAATAATAGCAATCTTTTTATTCATTTTTTCACATTTTCTTTTAGAACATGGTTTTATTAAAATACATGTTAAGGATTATACAGATAAACTTTGTTCTTTTTTAATCTTTCTATTTGAAGCATAGCTTTGAGCCATCATGCCACCGACAACAAACAAAATCCCCATCCATGAAATAGCTGTTGGTAACGGAGCAGAAAGTAATAAAACTTCTCCTAAAAGAGCAAAAAGAACTTCAAATGACTGCGTTGCTTCCACTGCCCCAAGCTTTTGCATATCATGTTTCACAAGGTCTGTTGCCGCAAAGAAAAGCGCTGTTGCACAAACTCCTGAAAGTAACGCAACAATAAGTGACTGAACCGTTTGATTTACACTTGGCACTCCTTCTTCAAAGAGTCCATAGATTGTTAAAATACCCCAAAATGGCATGCTTGCAATCGTCATTCCTAACAAACGCTCGTATGGATCTACCTTTCCCTCGCAAACTTCCATCATCTTACGATTGCCAAGCGGATAGGCAAAAGAAGCGATTAGAATAGGCAGAACACACAGAATCATACTTCGTAAAGAAATTTCGGTTGCATGATCTATTTGCATAAATACAACACCTAGTAAAATGAAAGAAGAAAATAAAAGACTTCTATAGGGAATACGCCCTCTTACTAAAATATACTCTGAACCCCTTTTAACTCTTGCGTAAAAGAGAGGAGCTAATAATGACCCAGATAAAATGGTAATTTGCCATGTTCCTGCAATAAGCCACCCAGGACCGTAAGCAGCCGCGAAGCAAAGCGGTGCATAAAATAAGCCAAAGCCAACCGTACTCCATAAAAGCCAGCTCCAAGGCTTTTGTTTTATTTCTTTTATTAAGTGAAATAATTTTCGCTTACGATAGACAATGAACAACAAAAATGGAATCATAAAAACAAAACGAAGCACAGCACTCCAAACCCAGCTTCCTCCTTCTACTTCCATAAAGCGATTTAACACAAATGTGGAAGCAAAAAAGAGAGAAGCTAAAATCCCTAATAAAATAGGACGCATTTTATCTCCTCCTAGCTCTATTATCGAGCGAGTTTATCTCCTAGAGTGAGCCAGTTTTTTTCAACAAGCTTCTCTACTTTCTCTTTCTGACCTTTTTGAACAGCTTCAATAATTTCTTGGTGATCTCTATATGAACTTTTCCCTTCTACAGAGCTAAATTTAGAAAGCTCAAGCCGATATACATTTCCGATAAGGCGTGCGAGCATTTTTTCAATTTCTGGATTTTTAGAAGCTCTCACAAATACGTTATGAAAACGGTAATCTTCTTCAATCGCACCTCGAGCATCTCTCTCTCTCACTCGGTATTTAAAGGTTTCATTTGCGTCTGAGAGCTCTTTTATTTCCTCCTCTCCTAGGAATGGAAATGCTAACCTTGCTGCAAGAGCGTGTAAAGCTGCCACAACTACAAATGTATGTTTCGCCTCCTCGCTATATAAAGGAGCAACTTTTGTTGAAGATCCTGGGGAAGATTCAACAAGACCTTCATCTTCGAGTCTTTTTAACGCTTCACGCACAGGAGTGCGACTAACCCCAAAGTCCTCTGCTAGCTGGTGATCATGCAACCGTTCACCAGGCTGAAATTCTAGCGTCATAATAGCTGACTTAAGACCTTCATAAACTTGATCACGCAATGACGGACGGATAATTTTTTTTATTTTCTGATTTTTATTCATAAAACCAATATATCACATTTAGGTTTTTAAAAAAATAAGAACTTCTTCAATATGAAGAAGTTCTCCCTGTTTATCTTGATCGTTTTGGACGACTTGGCTTTCCAGCTTTGCGGCCGCTGTTTTTTCCAAAGCTGTTTTGACGATCATTTCTGCTCCCGCGGCTGCTTCTGCCACCTTTATCTTCTTTTTTCCGCCCTCTTTTTGGGGAGTCTGTTCCTTTGCCCCTTTTTCCTCTTGTAGGAGAAGAGGCCTGACTTTCACGCTTTCCTTCTCTCTTCGGTTCTTTTTTCGTTTGCTTTCGTTCCCCTTGAGGCGCTCTCTTTTGTTGAGAACGAAGTGGCTCATCATCTACTGTTTTACGTTTAAGCTTAAAGCGAATTTCCTTTTCAATAAGCGTCATTGTTCTTTCGTCTTTCTCAGCCACAAAAGTAATCGCTAGTCCTTTTCCACCCGCTCTTCCTGTTCGACCAATTCGGTGAATGTAGCTTTCTGCATCTTCTGGAATATCGTAGTTAAAAACGTGTGTTACTCCTTCTACATCAAGACCGCGAGCTGCTACATCTGTTGCGACAAGAAGCTGTATTTCTGCATTTCGAAAGCTCTTCATTACTTTTTCACGCTTTGCTTGCGTAATATCTCCGTGAAGCTCTTCTGATTTGTAGCCATTACGTTTTAAAGCATCATTTAAGACGCCAGCACGACGTTTTGTACGACAGAAAATAACCGCTAAAAAAGGTCTATGTGTTTTTAACGTTTCTAATAAATCATACTGTTTTTTGCGGTCTGTTGTTTCAATAATAAACTGTTTAATTTCTTTAACCGTTACTTTTTCAGCTTTAATCGTAATATCAACAGCTTGTTTTAAATGTTTTTTCGATAATTTACGTACTCCATCCGAAATCGTAGCCGAAAACAGAAGCGTTTGACGATTTTTTGGCGTTTGAGCGATAATTTCCTCCACTTCATTTAAAAAGCCAATATGAAGCATTTGATCTGCTTCATCTAAAACAAGCGTTCGAACGTTCTGCAGGCTAATCGTTCCTCGGCGCAAATGGTCGAGAAGCCGGCCTGGTGTTGCCACAACAATTCCTACGTTTCCTTGCAGTTTTCTCATTTGACGTTCAACGTCTTGCCCTCCATAAACAGCAAGTGCCTCTGGCAAGCCAAGCTGCTTAGTGAGCTTATTGCTCTCATCTGTAATTTGAAGAGCTAGCTCACGCGTTGGAGCAACGATTAACGCTTGCACACTTTCATCTTCAAGATCCAGTTTTTCTAAAATCGGAAGAAGAAACGCAAGCGTCTTTCCTGTTCCTGTTTGCGCTTTTGCAATAACATCTTGTCCTTTTAAAACTGCAGGAATCGCTTTCGTTTGCACTGGCGTCGGTTTCACGATTCCTCCTGCTTTTAATCTTTCACATACTTCTATACTAATTCCTAGTGATTGAAAGCTCATATTTAGCACTCCTTGCTTTTTACGTTCATAAAACAAAAAATGGCTTCAGCGAATGCGAAACCATTTTTCTATGTTTTTTATGAAGAATAGTTACTTTTCGTATTGTACCATGAATGGATAGAAAAGCTAGTTTTTTATGAGAGTGAATCCTTTTTTAAAGCCTTTTTCTACGCATGTTGACATCCAATGAAAAAGCTAGCAAAAGGAAGTCCTCTTACTAGCTTTTCACATTAGTAAATCTTTTTAAGTTCTTGAATTTTATCAGCCGGCTTGACAGAAGTATCAAGCATTAACACAAGTCCAACACCTTGAACATAGTATTCAGACGTGTCAAGGCTGCTTTTTATTTCAATTGCATTTTTAAAAGTGCCTGCTTGAGTTGTAATCGTTTTGTTCATTGAAGTAACCACATATGTAATAGGGTCTTCATCTTCATAGAAATCATCTGTCCACTTTGTATTTAATTTAAGCGGATATGGGACTGTCGAAGAAATAAAGCCGTCTTGCCATCCAGCAATAAAGCCGTCCTTATCTTCGCTATAAGCATAATCGTACGTATCTCCGTCTGTGTCTCGGCCTGTCCAGTTGTCAATGCCAGAAACTGTACCTGTATACTTTACCGTTTCACTATAATTTTCATCAAACGAATAGCTATAAACATAAGTTTTGCGTGGATTTGGCTTTAATCCACCTGTTATAGTACGGTTTGCCGCATCTTCTTTGAAAGAAGAATCAAGCGTACGAGCTAGAAAAACGGAAAAATGCTGACGTGAAATAGACTGATATGGCTTAAATGTGTTGTTAGAATAACCTGTTGTTACGTTATTGTATGCTAATGCATTGATTTATGTGTAAAAGCCATCTGTGCTTGGCACATCGTAAAACTCGCTAACAGTCGTTCCTTTTAGATTATAAGCAAGACTTAAAACTTTAGCCATTTGCCCTCTTGTAAGAGTGTCCCATGGATTAAAATATTTCTTACCTGTTTTTGAATCTTGCTTCCCAGAAATAAAGCCAAGCTGAACAGCTTTAGCTGCTTCCTCATAACCGTAATCGCCTTTTTTCAAATCAGCAAAATTCGGATCTGGAGCTCCGCTTAAATCATTTATTCCTTTTGCACGCAGAAGCATTTGTACAGCTTGAATTCTCTTGATAGATGCTTCAGGTTGAAAAGTACCATTATTATACCCATTAATGATTCCCTTATCTGCAAGGAAATTAATCTCTTTTTCGTAAAGAGTAACGTCTGTAAATTTGCTGCTAGCGTCTGCGTGCTGAAACGGAATAATGACCGTCATTATAAGACTTAAGGCTAGCAACATGCGCCCAAACTTTTTCAATCTTACTCCTCCTAAAGTATTACTAAAATATTAAACTTGCATTACTAATTTATCACGCTATTTCATTAAAAAGTCAACATAATTTTAATGTGGAAAACATGGTAATTTATTACTACAATAATCTAGTACCTTTTCCTCTTCTTAAAGTTTTCTAAATATATCTTTTCTATTTATTCATTTCATTATGAGGATCTACCCGAGAACCTCCCTAGCAAGAAAGTCCTACCTTATAGATATATAAAATTGTCATCGAGAAAAGGTTTTATGTCTGAAGCGGTTCCTGCTGTATAGCAAGAAAGCGTTTGTTAATAGTTTGAGAAAGAAACCATTATGAATGTACGTACACAGGAGATTTTGAGGAATATATCGAAGAGAGCTACAAGAAATACAATTGTTAATTTATATATTATGATCAAATAATAACAAAAAAACCCTCTCTTTCTATGAGAGAGGGTTTTACTCGTTTCCCACTCTTGCTCAATTAAGCTCCTTTCTTTCTTAAGAAATTAGAGAGCAGAATAAGAAGAAGTCCTAAAATAGCTGTAAATTTCACCATTCCGTTGTCTTGTATAATACTGTGATCAAAAAAATTCATCCATCCAACAAAACCAATAATAAATAAAAGAAGTCCAATTGCGAACACAAATTTACCTTTAGCTGTTCGTTTCATTTCTTCCTCCCTTCTCCCCCTTTCTCTTTACTAATCTTTACCCGTCTAGTAAACATTCAAAAAGTCTTTTAAAGGATATTGTACAACTAACAAAGCAAGAATGTATTAAACACGGTTAGAAGTACTAAAATTTAAAAAGTTTCTATACCTCGCATTTTCTAAGTCTTATTGTTATTTGAAAATACGGGTTCAAAAAAACCTTTACTCTATTAGAGTAAAGGTTTTTTTTCGTACTATAATTAAAATGAATCTAGCTCTTTTTAAGCAGCATTCGACTTTTTAAGTGAAGCCGTATATTCTGCTGCTTTTTGTTTGTCAAAATTCCCTTCCCATCTTGACATCACAATAGAAGCTAAAGCATTACCGACTACATTTACAGATGTACGAAGCATATCTAAAATACGGTCAATTCCAGCAATGAAAGCCATTCCTTCTAGTGGTAACCCCATTGTTCCTAGCGTTGTTATCACAACAACAAATGAGGCACCTGCAACGCCTGCCATCCCTTTAGAAGTTAACATGAGTACGAGTAGCAGAGTGATTTGCTCTCCGATAGACAGATGAATTCCATACATTTGAGCAATAAAGATAGCTGCGATCGCTTGATAAATAGAAGAGCCGTCTAAATTGAATGTATAACCTGTTGGAATAACAAACGATGTCACAGCTTTTGGGCAGCCGAACTTTTCCATTTTATCAATTAATTTTGGTAAAACGGCTTCTGAACTTGCTGTTGTAAAAGCTAAGATAAGCTCCTCTTTTAAAATCTTCATGATGACAAAGATATTTACTCCTACCATCTTAGCGATAATTCCTAAGACAACAAAAACGAAGAAGAACATTGTTAAATAGATAACAAGAACAAGCTTACCTAATGGAATTAGTGAACCAATTCCAAACTTCGCTACGTTCACACCAATTAAAGCGAAAACGCCAAAAGGAGCAAATTTCATAACTAAGTTCGTGATCCAAAACATAGCCTCTAATAAGCCTTCAAAAAAACTTAGTACAGGCTTTCCTTTTTCTCCAACAGCCGCTACGCCTAAGCCTAATAGGACCGAGAAAAAGACAATCGCTAGTAAATCTCCCTCAGCTAAGGATTGCACAATGTTACTTGGTATAATGTGCACAAATTGATCCGCAATGCTTCCCTTCTCTTCTGTCTGAGCAGTCTCTTCATAGGAAGATATATTGCTTTTTTCAAGGTTCCCCATTTCAATCCCTGTACCAGGATGAAATAAATTAGCAGCGAGCAACCCTATTAGAAGAGCAATTGTTGTCACAATTTCAAAATAAAGAAGCGTTTTTCCACCTAGTTTACCTAATTTTTTAATATCCCCTACTCCAGCAATTGATACAACAAGAGCTGATACGACAATAGGAATAACAATCATTTTAACTAGATTTAGAAAAATATCCCCAATTGGTTGAAGAATTGCCATCGCCGTTTCATTCCCATAAAAAATGGCACCTACAGCAATTCCTAAGGCTAGGCCAACAAAAATTTGTGTAGCCAACCCAAATTTTTTCATTTTCTTAACCCCTCTCAAACATTTACCCTTAAATGTTGTCTTTTGATGATTTCGTTTCTAAGCTGTAAAACCTTTAGAGCTCAATTTGAGAACACTTAGATATGAATCTTCATACCTAAATGTGTTTAATTATAAATGTTTTATACTAATTAAACAAGAATTCACTTTCTCTATTTCTTATATAATAATATAATATTACACGTATAGAATCCACATCATATTTTAAAAAGAGTGCTAAAGTAATTTTTTCATTTTTATGTAAAAATAATTCAATATTTTACTGTTTATTGGTATATTTCTTTGCTATAAATCAAAACAAAAAGGCTAACTCACCATGAGCTAGCCTTTTTACACTCTACTTACTTTGCATCTTCTAGTTCTTCTTCAACCATCTTCTTTAGATCTTCATATGATTTGCCTTCATAAAGCTTTCCATTTACATAAACAGTTGGAGTAGAATTAATTTGAAGATCGTTAACAACTTTTAGATCTTCATTAAGCGGTTTTTCTCCTTCTCCATCTTTGAAGGCTTTGACAACTCTATCTACTTCTTCTTGACTTGCAAACTCACTCAAACGCTCTGTTAATTCTTTCTCCGTTAGAAAGTCAATTTTTTCATATTTATAATCAGCAGGCTGATTTTTGTATAAACTCTCATGGAACTTCCAAAATGTTTCGTCACCAAGCTCCTTGTACACTACTTCTGCAAATTGAGCAGCACGCGTTGAATCGTTGTTAATGAACGGGAAATTCATAAAGTAAAACTGAACTTTCCCTGTTTGAATAAGCTCTTTATCAATCTGAGGAAAGTAAGTTTCGTTGAATGTCTTACAAACTGGACATTTATAATCTCCAAATTCTACAATTTGAACTGGCGCTGATTCTTCCCCCAGAACAGGTTGTTTTTCATAATCAAAAGAAGCTTTCTCATCTCCCATGTTGTTTAGAACAACTAATCCAACAGCTCCAATAACAAACACAGCAATAATAATATAAAACCATATGTTTGATGATTTTGTTTTGGACGTGTTTTTATATCCTTGCTTTTGCTTTTGCTTTTTGCTCATGAATTCCCTCCGTCTTTTTCTTTGCTTTTATCCAAGCTTCTCATCTATTCTTTTAAACTTACATAAGTTCACAATGTAACTATACGTATTGATGATAAAAAGTGTCAAGCATTACGACAATTATCCTCTCTTTCTATTCATAGAGAAGAAAAAGAAACATATGCTAGAAATAGGAGAAGTTTATTATATTTAAAGAAAGAGAGTGAGGATTATTGATGAATACAATGCTTCTTGAAGGAGAAGGAACAGTGGTTATGGAACCTGATCAAGCTTCATTGATCATTGGAATTGTAACAAATAATAAAAGCCCAGTGAAAGCCCAAGAAGAAAATACTACCCGTTCCCGTAATGTTATTGAAGCTTTAAAAACTTTAGGAATTTTAGAGCAAAACATTAGAACAAGCTCATATTCTATTTATCCTCGCTATGATTATATTGAAGGAGTATCAACTTTAAAAGACTATGAAGTTCAACATCTCCTCCTTGTTACAGTGAAAGATTTGTCTCTTCTTGGTCTTCTCTATGAAACAGCTCTTGAAAACGGAGCAACAACAACTCATAGTATGCAGCTTAGTCTATCAAATACTGAAGCCGCTTATGAAGAAGCTTTAAGTAATGCGCTTCTTGGCGTTCAACATAAAGCACGCAGCTTAAGTAAATCTATTGGCATAAAAGTAAATCCTATTCCATTAAAAATAGTAGAGAGAAGAATAGAAGAAGGAACAGTGTTCACTCCTTTTGCCCAAAAAGCGCTAAGTGCTGAAGGTGGCCCTCCCATTGAAAAAGGAGAACTTACTATTACGGCTTATATAAAAGCTCTTTTTCATTATGTATATTAAACAAACAACCCCATGAAAATAACATCACTATATTGTTCTTCTCGTATTTTCATTACTTTTCTTTGTCGTCCTTCTTCGCAGAAACCAAATTTCTGATAAAGTTGGATGGCTTTTTCGTTGTGGGAAAAAACTTCAAGATCAATTTTTTCAAGCCCTTCTTCTTCCCTTCCCCATCTAATAAGATACTGAAGCAAAGAACTCCCAGCACCGCTTCCTCTAGAATCCCTCTTTACGCCCATTCCGAATGTTCCCGTATGACAGAAGCGAACGTAAGGAACTCTCGAAAACGATAGAAATCCAATCACCTTTCCACCTTCCTCTGCTACAATTGTTAATCCTCCTTTTTTCTCTCGTTCTCCTATCTTTCTTCTATAATCTTCTTCCCTTTCTTCCTCATCATCTTTTGATCGAAGAAAAAAGGTCGTGTTTCTTGCAATCTCATTTTTAATCTTTACAATATGTGTTGCATCTTGCTCGGTAGCTTTACGAATACTTAGCATATTTCCCTTCCTTTTTTACAAGTTTATTTTTATGTATTCTTCTTTTAACACTGTATTCCTTCTTGTTTCCTTTTTTTATGTTAAGTTTCTTAACACTAATGATTTATCTTCTGAACTTTACTGCTAATATAGAAAATAATCATCGGTAAAAACGTTCGTTTTCACACATTTTTTTAGTTATACTAGCTAATTTTTCAAAAGGTGAGATCACTAGGTTTATGCTTTTTAAAGAAAGAGGTGAGAATGTGAAAGTAAAAGACGTATTAGAGCTTCCTTCTCTAGAAGAAGCGTTCACATTAGCAGGACACTCAGGACTTCATAGAAACGTTCAGCATGTGAACATGATGGACGCTCCTGACATTATTCGCTATTTATCAAAAGACGACTTACTTCTCACAACAGCTTATCATTTCAAAGATGATCCTTCAGCGCTTTTATCGTTAATAAAAAAAATGCATGAACAAAACTGTGCAGGTCTTTGTGTAAAAACAAAACGGTTTTTAAAAGAACTGCCAGCTGATGTTTTAGCACTCGCAAATAAACTCTCCTTTCCCATTATTGAAATACCTGAAAACGTTGCCCTTGGAGATGTCGTAAACAATACATTAGGCACCATTCTAAACACGAGAACAAATGAGCTGCAGCAAGCCATTCACGCTCATCAACAGTTCACAAATCATGTTTTAAGCGGACGCAGCATTGATGAGTTGTTACAAAATCTATCTCTTATGATTGGCTATCCTGTTCTACTTCTTAACCAGCATTTCAAACTTTTAACTCAAACCCATTATGATGAAAAAGCTCCAGAAAGCTCAAAGAAATGGAACACGCAAAACACTTCTTTTTTCCTTAAAAAAACTCCATATTCATGTTTCTCTATTCGAGCTACACATGAAGTTTTTTCCGCTTTCCCAGTTCCAACACACGAAAAGAGATGCGGCTCTCTACTAGTCAAAGAGAATCTTGCCAAACTTGATCAAGGAAAGATTTTGATGATTGAACAAGCAGCAAATGTTATTGCTTTTGAGCTGATGAAGGAAAGTGCTTTAAAACAATACGAACGAAGAGCAAAAAATGAGTTTTTCACTAACTTTGTAGATGGAAAATTCACATCAAAAGATGAAATAAGAAACCGCACAAAAGAATTCGGGCTAAACTGTGAGCAAAAATATATTCTTATCGCAACAAAACTTGATCGAAATGAAAAAGGCATCAGCTTTACAGCCCACCAAATGGAAACCGATGTTGTATATGAATTTTTAGAGGAAGAGCTTGAATCTATTCCATGGCCTTGTCACTTCTTTCTCAAGGGAACAATTGGCGTTATTTTTGTAGAAGTAAATGATAGATGGATTGGTCTTCATGAAACAATGGTTTCAGCCTTACAACATATTCAAAAAAGAGTTTTAGCAAGCTTTCAGAGAACGATTTCTTTCGGGATAAGCAGCATTACTCAAAACTTATTTGAAATAGAAAGTGCTTACGAAGAAGCTCTCGATGCCCTTGATACAGGTCATTTCTCTGGAAGCATGCAGTTTATTCAAACATATCAAACAAAAGATGTCACAGAACTTCTAAGAGTCGTTCCTAGACAGGATTTAAAAAAGTTTTATGATCATACGCTTCACAAACTTTCTTCTCATACCCAAGATGAGGAGCAACGCTTATTGCATACACTCTCTGTTTTTCTAGAAACTCACTGTCAAATATCCGAAACAGCAAAACGATTATACGTGCATCGCAATACGGTTATTTATCGTCTTGAGAAATGTGAAGAACTGCTTGGCAAAAGTTTAAAAGATCCTGATACAACGCTAAGGTTAAGACTAGCTCTCCGTATTGGAACAATATTGTAAACTACAAATGTTATATTTTATAACACGTAAAGTTATTTATTTCAGAGTTTTCATAACATTTTTACGATTAATATAAAAATATTAGTTACTTTAACTAATGACTTAACCTTTTTTCTAATGTAACATGTTATTCAACTTAACATATAAAAGTATTTTAAAAGAGGAGAGGTTGATTAATGAACACTCGGCAGTCACGAGGAAAAATTTTTTCATTTGGTCTTCAGCACGTTTTAGCAATGTACGCTGGAGCTATCCTTGTTCCCTTACTTGTAGGAAGAGCACTTGGTTTAAATGCGGAAGAATTAGCATATCTTGTCGCAATTGATTTGTTAACATGCGGCATTGCTACTCTTCTCCAAACATTAAAAAGCAAGCATCTCGGAATTGGCTTACCTGTTATTCTTGGCAGTTCTTTTGTAGCCTTAACACCCATGATTAGCATCGGTTCTCAGTACGGAGTTCCTGCTATTTATGGAGCTATTATTGTCACAGGTCTCTTTATCTTTTTTGCTTCTTCGTTTCTAGGAAAACTTGTCCGCTTCTTTCCTCCTGTTGTCACAGGAACAGTTGTTACGATTATTGGGGTATCCCTTGTTCCAACGGCAATTAAAAACATGGGAGGCGGAGCAAATAGCTCAGACTTCGGTTCTAGTGAGAACTTGCTGTTAGCTTTTAGTGTTCTCTTTCTTATCATAGCTATGAACCGCTTTTTCTCAGGATTTATGCGCTCCCTTTCCGTTTTAGTCGGCATTATCGCTGGTACTATTTTTGCTGCTTTTTTAGGTAAAGTGAATCTAGATCCTGTAAAAGAAGCTTCATGGTTTCACTTCCCACAAGTTTTTTACTTCGGTTTGCCAACTTTTGAACCTGGAGCTATCTTGACAATGCTTATCGTCGGACTTGTTATTGTGATTGAATCAACGGGAGTGTTCTTTGCCCTTGCAAAGATTTGCGATCGTTCTTTAACAGAACAAGAACTTGCAAACGGCTACAGAGCAGAAGGTTTAGCTATCTTTTTAGGCGGTATTTTTAATGCATTCCCATACAATACGTTCGCTCAAAATGTCGGACTTGTAGAACTATCTGGAATTAAAACACGTAATGTTGTCGTTGCAGCAGGCGGTATTTTAATCTTTCTTGGCTCTATTCCAAAGATCGCCGCATTTG
The DNA here is from genome assembly GCF_057808375.1 of Priestia sp. TRM10. Lineage (NCBI taxonomy): Bacteria > Bacillati > Bacillota > Bacilli > Caryophanales > Bacillaceae > Priestia > Priestia sp. TRM10. Next base: position 983,122 of record NZ_JBJZOT010000013.1, on the reverse strand, counting down.
CGACGATTATTCCAAATGCTGTTCTTGGAGGGGCAACCGTTATTATGTTCGGGATGGTGATTTCTTCCGGAATGCGAATGTTGAGTAATGTTGAATTCACGAACAATAACTTACTTATTATAGCGTGCTCTATCTCACTTGGACTCGGTGTAACTGCTGTTCCTAATCTCTTTGCATCCCTTCCATCTTTTTTAAGTATTCTTGTAAGTGACGGTGTTATTACAGGAAGTCTTGCTGCTATTATCCTGAATTTGTTTTTCAATACTAAAAAGAAAAAAGTAGAAGTTCCTCTTCCTAACTCTTTAAAGGCAGAAGAAGCTTGAGGAAAATGAACATCTCCGGATTCTTTAGTTTACAGCAGTTTACGAAGAAATTCGGCGATATCTTCGCGCATTCTCTACGAGTTATTTCTCAGATTTATCAGCTATATAAAATTGCCCTCTATTTCGCTTACATGACCAACAAAGGAGAGATAAGGTGATGAAAAATAATAACCGGATAATGACTTATGGAAAAGGAGACGTTTTTGCTTACCGTACGCACTTGGCCCCTTTAAAAGGTATTAAAGAAATTCCAGAATCAAATTTCACAGGACGCTCTAATATTATATTTGGAGCTAATATTCGCGTCGAAGTTGGAGGCTCTGCTTTTCTTTCTTCTTTTATTGAAGGGGATAATCGGCTCGTTGTAGCAACAGATTCTATGAAGAATTTTATTCAACAGCATCTTGCATCATACAGTGGTACAACAATGGAAGGATTCCTTGATTATGTTGGAAGAGCCTTTCTCCTTAAGTACTCTCAAATAGATAGTGTAAAACTTACCGGCGAACATTTATCATTCCAAGAAGCAAACATATTTGAGAATGAAGAAATAAAAAAGATCCCTCTTGTCTTTAATCATTCACGAAATGAAAAAGCTGTTTCTTCTGTTCATCTTATTCGTCATGGTCAAGACATTAATGTTGAAAGTAGAGAAAGCTCAATTTGTGATCTTCAGCTTATTAAAATAAGCGGCAATTCGTTTGTTGGATTTATCCGTGATGAATACACAACTCTTCCGGAAGATGGAAACCGCCCTCTTTTCATCTTTTTAAACATTGGCTGGAACTATGAAAATAGTAAAGATGCGCTCGGAGAAACTCCATCACTTTATGTTGCGTCTGAACAGGTTCATGACATTGCCTCTTCTGTTTTTCATGAACTTGAAACACCATCGATTCAAAATTTAATTTACCACATCGGCTGCCGTATACTAGAGCGTTTTCCGCAATTACAAAGTGTTAACTTCCAATCTCAGAACCATACATGGGATGCAGTTGTTGAAGAGATTCCAGGTGAGAAAGGAAAAGTATATACAGAACCAAAGCCACCGTTTGGCTTCCAACTTTTCTCCGTCACGAAGGAAGATTTAAAAACAAACTCTTCAAAAGAAAAAAAACAAAGTTAAAGTGAGTACTTGCCTACCAACACATATTTTAGATTTAGTAAATGGAAAACCGGAAAGTCTTGTGAAAGTTGAGCTTTATAATAGTACTCAGGAATTGTTAAAATAGCTCATGCAAATGAAGATGGACAGCTTTCATCTTCTCTTCTAACTAAAAACGGGAGGAAGAAAATTATATTGGGGACTATTTTAGAGAAACCTTCCTTTTCAAACAAAGTTCCTATGCGTTTTTATATCAATGACAGCATACAACACTATCGTAACCTCTTCTCCTTTGGGATACCAAGTTTATGGTGGAAGCTAAAAAAGTCAGGGACTCTACCCCTGACTTTTTTAATGGAGATTATATTTTTGAAGACGTCTATAAAACGTGCTGCGCGGGACATTGATTAATTTTGCGGCAAGCGTAATGTTTCCATTTGTTTCCCGAAGTGCCGTCTTCATTTTCTCTTTTTGAATTTCTTCTCGAAATGAAAGCGAGGGAAGTTCCTTTTCTTCTCTTTCAGGATACGAAGAAAACGAGTTCAATAGAATATTGTCTAAAATATTTTCTACTTCCTCTCCTTTTGCTTCTTCCACAATTTTAATTCGATGAAGTATATTAAACAGTTCACGTATATTGCCTGGCCAATCATAGTGAGCAAGTTTCTTTAAAAAAAGAGGGGATAAAGTTACATGCCAATTATATCTTTCACAAAAATACTGAACGAGATGTGGAATATCTTCTTTTCGACTTCGTAGTGGTGGAACATGGACTGGATAAATATGAAGTCTGTAATATAAATCTTCACGAAACTTTCCTTGCTCAACAAGAGCTTTTAAGTCTTGATGTGTTGCTGTAATAATTCGAACGTCAATGGACTTTTCCTCTTCACTTCCAAGAGGAGTAACAACACGTTCTTGCAAAACACGTAAAAGAGCGGTTTGCATCGTAAAAGGTAGGTCACCAATTTCATCTAAAAATAGTGTCCCGTCGTTCGCTTGCTGAAATTTCCCCTTATATCCTCCACGCTTTGCTCCTGTAAATGCTCCTTCCTCATATCCAAAAAGCTCACTTTCAAGCAAGTTTTTTGGAAGCGCTCCACAGTTTAATGCAATAAAAGGACCATTTTTTCGTCCGCTGTTTTCATGAATTGCTTTTGCAATCATTTCTTTTCCTGCCCCTGTTTCACCGGAAAGGTAGACACTTGCCTCTGTTGGTGCAGCACACTTTGCCTCTGTTAGGGTATGTTGAAAAGCTTTACTGATGCTTTTTGCGCCATTAAATATAAAAGGAGCGGAAACAAAAAATGAATCTCTATTTTTATGCCTCTTAGGTTTTAAATAGGCAATATATCCAATAGCCGTCAACCGATTTTTCGAGAATACAGGAACTTCAAACTGTACATCATACCCTTCATTTAATAAACTTGCCTTTGACATTTCAGCCCAGTTCCCCTTCTTTTCCCTTACGCTTTTGCTTGCTCCTACAACGTTCCCGTTATTTGTGCAGACAATAAGCGGACGCTCACTTTCTATCCATTCCATTGTGTTGTGTAAAAGCGCAATCTCTTCTTCCCTTTTTAGGTGTACTTGTGCTTTTTCAATCATATAGGCTGCTGAATTAGCAGTCACAATCATAGACTCATGAGCATGCTCAGCAGGACACGAAATATTAAAAACACCAAGAACTTCTCCCTCTCCTCCTCTTATAACAGCTGAAGAACAGCTCCATTCATGGGAAGCTTTTGCATAATGTTCAGCTCCTGTCACCATCATTGCTTCCTTATTTTGGAGAGCTGTGCCAATTGCATTTGTCCCGACTTCTTTCTCTGTCCAGCATGATCCCTCAGTAAAATTAATTTCCCTTGCTTTTTCTAAAACGTGCTTAGCTCCATTCATTGATAAAATATATCCTTCTGCATCGATCAACAGCGAAACCATACTTGTCTCCCGAATAAACTTTTCTATTTCATTCATATATGGTAAGGCTGCATGAATTAAAAAAGAATTTTTACGTCGTTGTTTTTCTAACTGTTCTTGATTTAAGACGCGCTGTCCAACTTTTAAATTCGGATTTACTTCTTCACTTCTACAGCGATACCAAGACTCTATAATTCTCTTATTTAGACGACTTTCTTCTAGTGTGCCTTCTTTTATAAAACGCTCCCACATATTTAAAGAAAAACTTCCCTCTATCATTAAATCCTCTCCTATAATCGTTGTTTTACATAAGAAAGGTGTCTGCTCTAGAAAGTTGATTTCATCCTTTAATCATGTATTATTCTTTTATTATAGAAGTTTTAGAAAGCGTTTTCAACAAAGTCTATATCATAAGAAAATGGACTGCTGTTAACAGCAGTCCATTCTATCCCGATTTATGCATGTACAGCACTTCCTGTCGTGTTCAAGAGCGCTTCATGAATAGCTTCTGAAAGTGTTGGATGAGCAGCAATAAAATCTTCCATTACATCTATTGTTAGTTCACTATGAATCATTACTGTTCCTTGCCCAATGAGCTCTGTTGCTTTTGGACCAACGATAGAAAGGCCAATAATCTCATTAAACTCTTCTTCTATCATTACTTTCACTTTTCCAAACGACTCACCTGTAATAAGGGCTTTTCCGTTTCCCCCAAATAAAAACTCTCCAACTTTTACTCTATCATATACTTCTCTTGCTTCTCTTTCTGTAAATCCGACACTTGCTACCTCTGGAAAAGTATAGACACACCGAGGTACTGCTCGATAATTCACCTCAGTCTTCTCTCCACATGCATGGAGTGCTGCAACTGCCCCTTCATGAAAAGCAACGTGTGCTAGCTGAATACCTCCTATAATATCTCCGCATGCATAAATGTTCGGGACACTTGTTTGCATGTGTTCATTTACAGTAACTCCTTCATCTGTAAATTCTACTCCAGCTCTCTCTAGACGGAGATCGCTTGTTTTTGGCTTTCTTCCGACGGAAACAAGTACATAATCACCTTGTCTTTCTTCACATCTTCCCTCACTTGTTATAAAACTAACTTTTTTAGCTTTTTTCTCTACACTCTCTAAGCGAGCATTTGTATAAATTTCTACTCCATCTTCTGCAAGCTTTTCATGTAAAAGAGCTGAAATATCTTCATCTTCATGTGGAAGAAGGGTTGAACTTCCTTCAATAATGGTTACTTTTGTTCCAAGACGGCTATAAATACTAGCAAACTCACATCCAATAACGCCTCCTCCAACAATAATTAGAGAAGATGGAAGTGTTGAAAGCGACATTGCCTGCCCGCTATGGATTATCCAGTCTCCATCAAATGGAGCGAACGGTAAAGACACAGGAGCAGATCCCGCAGCAATAATAAACTCTGTTCCTTCTATTTCGTCAACACTGTCCTCTTTTTGCACTCTTACTCGATTATGACTGATAAAAGAAGCTCTTCCCTTCATAACGTTAATTTTATTTTTCTTCATTAAGTATTTAATCCCTTGCACAAGCTGATGAACAACACCGTGCTTATAAGCCTGCACACCGTTCCAATTAACAGTAGCGTCTTTTGGAACTTCTATACCAAAGCGTCCTGCTTTCTTTACTTTTTCATATGTTAAAGCACTCTCAAGTAAGGATTTCGTTGGCATACATCCTTCATTTAAGCACGTACCCCCAAGATCCTTTTCTTCAATTAATATCACCTTTTTTCCAAGTGAGGAAGCTTTAATTGCTGCAACATAGCCAGCAGGACCTCCTCCAATTACAACTAATGTTGACATGTTTTTTCCTCCTACAAAAGGATTGCGATTGGGTCTTCTAAATACCCCTTAATGGTTTGTAAAAATTCCGCAGCAGGTGCTCCATCTACAACACGATGATCAAATGTTAAACTAAGTGGTATCATGCTGCATTTTTGAAGTTCTGCTCCTTTATACATTGGAACTTGCTCAATTGCCCCAACCCCAAGAATACCTGTTTCTGGTGGGTTTAAAATAGGAGTAAAAAATTCTACTCCGTATGTGCCAAGGTTTGTCACTGTAAAGGTCGATCCTGTCATTTCAATCCCATCCATCTCTCCTCGCCGAACTGAAGAGGACAATTTTCTAATCGTTGTGGCTGTTTCCACTAGGGAAAGCTTTTCGGCATTTCTTACAACAGGAACAAGTAAGCCATCTTTAATAGCAACAGCGATTCCAACATGTACACCTTCATGATAAATAATGCCGTCCTCATCATAGCTGCTGTTCATTTCTCTATGTTTTCCTAATGATAAAACAGTAGCTCGCACAATAAAATCGTTCAGAGAAAGCTTTTCTTCTCCTCTTTTTTCAAAGGATTGTTTTACTTCCTCTCTTAGTTTAACAAGATTTGTAACGTCTGCTTTCATCGTAATTGTAAGCTGTGCACTGTTTAATAAACTGCTTTGCATACGTTCTGCAATCACTTTTCTCATTCCTGCTAAAGGTATTTTTGTTCGTTCTTCTCTCCCTTCTTCTCTGCTTTCTTCCTCCTTTTCAGCTTGCTTTTTCAATTCTTTTTCAACATCAGCTTTTGTAATGCGACCTCCTGGACCGCTTCCTTGTATAGTGTCAATGTCAAGTCCAGAAGCTAATGCTATCTTTTTAGCAACAGGTGAAATTTTCAGACGGTTCCTTTTTATAGGACATTCTTCTATAGCAACTGTTGCTGCCACTTCCTCTTTTGAAGAAGATAAAGAAAGACGCTTTGTTTCATTTTCTTTTTTTTCGGCAATTTGTTCATTCAGTTCTCCAATGTAGCAAATAACAGTACCTGGAGGAACCCCTTCCTCTTCTTCAACTTTAATATCTAATAAGACTCCGTCACTTGGCGCTTCCACTTCCATCTCGATTTTCTCGGAGTTAATGCTCGCAACAGGCTCTCCTTTTGTCACTTTATCCCCTACTTTTTTATTCCAAGACGATATTATTCCTTCTTTCATCGCCATTCCGAGCTTTGGCATGACAACTTCGACTGCCATTTTCGTTTCCCCCTTTTTTCTTATACATTTAGAAGAGATTTGTCTCCGATCAGTTCTGATACAACTTTAATAATTTTTTCTGGCGTTGGTAAGTATTCATCTTCTAGAGGTGGCGAAAATGGAACAGGTGTGTGTGGTCCTGTAATCCGCTTAATTGGTGCATCTAACATATCGAACGCTTCATCTGCTACAAGTGCTGCAATGTCTGTTGCAATGCTGCATCGTGGGCTTGCTTCATCAACAATAATAAGGCGGTTTGTTTTTTCAACAGAAGAAAGAATTGTTTCAGAATCAAGTGGTGAGAGGCTACGTGGATCTACGACTTCTGCTTCAATGCCCAGTTTTGAAAGCTGTGCTGCCGCTGTTAGTGCTGTGCCAACTTGCTTTCCAATTGCAACAATTGTTAAATCGTTTCCTTCTCGCTTAATGTCTGCTTTGCCAAGTGGAATTGTGTAATATCCTTCAGGAACTTCTCCTTTTGCGTTATACAAAATTTTATCTTCAAAGAAAATAACAGGATCATCATCTTCAATTGCTGACAACAACAATCCTTTTGCATCATATGGAGAAGAAGGAACAACAACTTTAATTCCTGGAATGCTTGTAAATAAAGCATATAAGCTTTGGGAATGCTGCGCTGCTGCTCGAAATCCTGCTCCATGTGTTGTGCGGATTGTAACAGGGACTTTTGCTTTTCCACCAAACATGTAGCGAAACTTCGCTCCCTGATTTAACACTTGATCAAGACAACATCCGATAAAATCATTAAACATAAGCTCTGCAACAGGTCTAAGTCCAGTCGCAGCTGCCCCCATTGCTGCTCCAACATATCCTGCTTCTGAAATTGGGGTATCTAACACTCGATCTCTCCCAAACTCTTGAACAAGTCCTTTTGTAACCCCAAGAACGCCTCCCCATGCCTCATCATCTTGAAGATGGTCAACTCCTCCACCACCTGCAATATCCTCTCCAAGCATGATGACATCTTCATCTTTCCTCATTGCAAGCTGAAGTGCTTCATTAATTGCTTTTGACATTGTTAGTTGTCTGATCATTTTTCTCTCCTCCTTTTAATATGAAACATATACGTCTGTAAACAGTTCTTTTTGATCTGGATACTCGCTGTTTTCAGCAAGTTCAACTGCTCTTGAAACGGCTTCTTCTACTTTTGCGTCAATGTTATGAAGCTCTTGTTCGTTAACAATTTCTTCTGAAGTAAGATAGCTTTTAAACAAAGCAATTGCATCACGTTCTTGTAAATGTTCTTCTCTATCTTCTTTTTTCTTATAGGTTTGAGCATCACCTTCAAAATGACCATAATTTCTGTATGTTACACATTCAATGAGAGTTGGGCCTTCTCCGTTCCGGGCTCTTTGGACCGCTTCTTCTGCTGCTTTATAAACAGCTAAAATGTCTTTTCCGTCAACACGTATTCCTGGAATGTTGTATGATGTTGCTCTTTCTGCAATTGTCGAGCAGCTTGAAGCAGAATCAAAAGGTGTTGCTTCTCCATATCCGTTGTTTTCAGCAACAAAAATAACAGGTAATTTCCAAACCGCTGCTAAATTGATTCCTTCGTGAAACGTTCCTTCATTATTAGCTCCATCACCAAAAAAGCAAACGCTTACATCTTTTGTCTTTTTATATTTTGCTGTTAATGCAGACCCACACGCAAGCGGGAATCCTCCTCCAACAATTCCGTTTGCTCCAAGCATTCCTTTATCTAAATCTGCAATATGCATTGACCCTCCTTTTCCTTTACAAAGGCCTGTAATTTTCCCGAAAAGCTCCGCCATCATCCCGTCAAGATCGCATCCTTTTGCAATACAATGTCCATGCCCTCTATGTGTGCTTGTAATGCTGTCCTTATCTGTTAAATGTGCACACATTCCAACTGCAATAGCTTCTTCCCCTGCATACAAATGAACAAATCCAGGTAGAACGCCTCGTGCGAAGATTTCATGAACTTTATCTTCAAACTTACGAATTTCAACCATCTTCTGATACATCCACGTTGCTTTTTCCCAAGAAAGGTGTTTTTGATTTTGCTCCGTCATTTTCATTGTATAGCCTCCTTTTTAATATCTCACTATACATAGATGCAAGAAGCATGCCAAAAAAAGAATGTTGTTTTATAAGCTTTCTGTCTCACTTTCCTTCTTAAAAAATGAGACAAAATGGCACGTTTGTGTCACTTTGTCTCATTTTGTTTCAAAAAAAACATCCTTTAAGCACTAAGACTTAAAGGATGTTTTTTAGCGTTTATCAACAACCGCAATTGTACATCTTGAGATTGAAATCAGTTTTTCTTCTTCATCAACAATCCGAATCTCATACACCATGCTTGTCCGGCCTTGGTGAATAACAGATGCTATTCCTGTTACAAAGCCACTTTGTTTAGAGCGAATATGATTTGCATTAATCTCTTGTCCAAAAACTGCTTTTTCCTTAAGGTCAACTAAACTTGCGGCCCCAAGACTTGCAACCGTTTCAGCAAGAGCTACAGAAGCTCCGCCATGTAGAAAACCAAACGGCTGACGTGTTCTTTCATCAACAGGCATCTTTGCTATACATGTCCCGTTTTTTTTCACTTCTAAAATTTCTATCCCTAGACTCTCCATAAGGGTGTTTTTCATGTTAAAACGTGCTTCCATTATAACTGCCTCCAAAAAATAAAAATATGTACACTTTAGGATAACAGTTTTTTTCTCTTCTTCCAAAGAATAAACTAAAAGTATATAAAAAAGCTTAGATTTAGAATAATCCAAGCTTTCTTCACGATTAAAATTTATAGTTTAAGGAAAAAGCAACTTTCACATTTGCCGTTCCTGTTCCACCTGTACCTGCAATTGCAATGGACTCGATATTGTTTAATGTGATGGATTGTGCTTCTCCTGGTCCAACTGTAAAATCAGTAACAGCTGTTCCATTAACCTCCAAACTCGCTGTTGGTGAAATCCCTACAGCTCCATTATTTTCAACTACAATTGTTCCATTAATCGCAAACGTGCTTGTATCACTCTAAACTGGAATAGGCGTTCCAGCTGTTGTAACTGGTAAATCAATAGTTACACAAACAGCATCATTTACAACGCCAAGTTCGTCACTGCTACAACCTCCTAATTGAGCCATCTTATTTCCTCCTCATCGTAAAGTGAATTCTTTCTAACTCCATTATATGTTAATCATTTTTTCGGAATGGTTAAAAAATTATTTTTAAGAACTTTCTTCTAGGCATCACAAATGTCCCATTTATACTTCGATTTTCATCTTTTAGAACTTCTATTGTCATATCAAAACTAATCATCAAATTAACAATAAAACAAACTTCTTTCTCATTACTCTGTAGAAACTCTCCATAACAATGAGCATTTTGAATAGTAGTGTTTACAATGGTATGAGTTGGAGCATATAGAAGAGATGTTTCTTCATGTAAAAAAGCAAAAGGACCTATAATACAATCTTCAAATTCAAGGCATACGTATCCTTCTTGTACAAACTGAATTTCTTGAAGAAGGATAGCCTCCCCATTTGGCAAAACAATTCTTCTCCTTTTTCGTTCTGAAGAATCCCTTTTTTCTCTACACGTTATTTTTCTTGTTCTGAAGACAAAGGATACCCTTTTTCGTCACTAAAGAAGAAGCGTGCATTTTCCAAAACTGAAATATCAAACTCTTCCTCTGATATAAATGATAATTTCCGATGCACAGCAATATGGAACGTCCCTTTCACCTCGTGTTTCCCTTCGTTTGTAACAGCTAGAGAATGAAGCTTTGCAACTGTTATGCTTCTTGTTTGTCCTCTTAAAACAGAGAAAACAAACTCAAGATTAACAAAAACGCTCATCTCTTCTCCATGTTGAGAATTATTGCAGATCCAAATCGCGCTCGTCGTAGGAACAGAGGAATGATGTTCCCAAAGTATAGCTGGATACTCAGCGGGATTTGCAATTCGGAAGTGACGGCATATTTTTTCATGCTGTATTTTTTGCTTTTTCTTCTTAAAAACAGGCCGCTCAAATTGAATTGTAGAGGATCGAGTCATCCAGTCAAACACCTTCGCAACTCTTATGCAATGGGATTCAGGGTGATCAGCTTGAATAGTAGACATGCAATCCCCCCCTGTTCTATACAACTAATTTATGAATTTTTTTCCATGTTGGTTAGCCTTTTTGTTGTTATTTTTTAAAAAGAAAGCGTTTATTTAAAGCAAAGAAGTGTTTAATCCCCGTTGGATTAGAAAAAATGATGAATTTAAAAAGAAGAACCTCTTATTTTATTTAAATAAGAGGTTCTTCTTTATTCTTGGTGTTCTTTCTTACGAACTAACATCTCGCGGTCTTCTATTCCAGGAGGCTGCTCTAGCCAGTTGTGTTTAATCATAATATCAGCTCCCTTTTTAGCAAATTGACCAATTTCTAATGATAACCTCTCATAGTTTAAAACAAGATCACTGCGCTGACTAGCGGCTGCTCCAGTCGCATAGTTTCCCGTTCCTGCCGCGCTCAAAAGAGACATTTGAAACATTAACAATTTATCTGAAAATGTTGGAGTTGTAGAGTTGCTTATCCCCATATCAGGTAGCCTCGGAGTAGGGATATCATGATCAAGCAGCGTATCTACAAATACTTTAATATGCTTGTTTGAGATTTCTTTTCCACGCTGCATGTACTGTTGGATTTCTTTTGATGGGGAAGTTTGTCCAAAGCTTAAGCAAAGCTGAACACCGATCACATTTGTGACAATATTCATGAACAAATGAGAAATTTCAACTGCATTCAATGGCCGCTTAGAGCTAAATGGGTTTAAACCGCTAAAATATTTTTTGCTATTTATATAGCTGCTTTCTTTAGGAACTTGGATATACGGTTGGCGGTTAAATACCCCTTTTAAAAGAGCAATATCTGTTGTCATATTGTAAAGCCCACTCGTTTCAGTTAAGGCCGTTGTAAAATAGTGACGAATATCTCCTCTTGAACTCATCGAAATAGTGCCACTATATGTTATCATCCCTATTCTAGCCATAAAATTAACATAATCTAAACAAAAAACATCTGTATAAAGCCATGGAGCTTCTTCATTAACATCTTGAGATGTAAAACCGTTTGGGATAGCATAATTTTCTTTGTTAAATATTTCAACTAGCCTTTTTAAATGCTGTGAAGCAATATCATAAGCATGCCTAATAGCAGGCTTTATGTCATCATCTTCAATATGTTTCAGCATGTGACCTAAAATACATTTTGACATGCTATCATTCATATAAGCGGTCCAAAGAGAAGCAATCTCAGCCGACGTCAAATGAACCTTCTTTCCTTCCATTGTAGTAACCCCCTAAAATTAAGCTTATTATAATTAGTGTTTACAAACATTGGAGGAAATACATATAAAAAGTATAAATAGTTAGAAATCATCCGAGAGACTAGAGATAAATGTGAATTGTTGTTCCCATCCCAACCATACTTTTCATTTCAATATCTCCATCATGTGCTTTAATAACGTCTTTCGCAATAGCCATACCAAGACCAGAGCCTTTATGAACCTCTCCCGTATTTGTCCCTCGATAATACCGATCAAAAATTTTATCAAGATCTTCTTTCCTAATCCCTTTTCCATTATCTTTTATAACAATATGGGGGCGTACTTTTTTTTCAATTCGAACCGTTATTTTTACGTTCTCATCATTGTGTACAATCGCATTATATATTAAGTTGTGCAACGCTCGACGAATTAAAATCTCCTCTACCTCTACTTCTACTTTTTCTTGCTCTACTTCAAATTCAATATGACGGTTAGCATATCTTGCATCATTCAAAATATCGATGACAATGTTGCGAAGCACTGTAACAATATTAACTTCCTTTTTATTCAACATAAGTTCTTTATTTTTTAACCTTGTTGTTAAATTTAAGTCTTCCATCACTTCTTTCATATACAATGCTTTTTTTTCAATAATGTCGGCATATTCTCGCATCTCATCTAATGAAAAGTGATATTCTTTGTTTTTCATCATCTCAGCATATCCTTGAATAGAAGCAAGCGGCGTTTTGATATCATGAGAAATGTTCGCAAGCCATTCTTCTCTCATATGATCTAACTTCTTGCGCTCTTTCTCATTTGCGGTTAGCTCAGTTGACAAGTAGTTCACATTATAAAAAACGTCTTTATAAATGCCTTTTGGTTGGTAATTCACGCTATAATCTTTGTTTGCAAGTCTTTTAATTCCATCAATTAAGCTATTTAATGGAGAGGTTAGTCTTTTGCTAAATAAATAGCCAATGAAAAAAGCGATCAAGCTATCGATAAGTAAAAAAGTAAGTATTCCCACTTTAAAATTGTGAAGAATGCTTTCGATATCAAATGTGAAAACATATTTATTAATATTCGGATCACTAAAACCAACGAAATAGCTGTATTCCCGGTTATTCATCGTTTTCCCGCCTGCAAAAACGGTCGCTAATATATCTTCTTCCTTATATTTATATCTATTGATGGTTTCCAACGGCGTATATTTTTTCTTCACAGCTTTTGGAAGTTTGTAGCCGTATACTTCTTTTCCGTTTTCATCAACAATTTGAATCCACGCGTTTTTTTGGTCAAGCTTCTCTTTCCCTTTTTCGGTAACATCAATATTTCCATTTCCTGCAGTAATATAATGATTAAAATTTCTTGTAAACCTCTCGGCTGATATTTCTCTACTATGAAATATTGGCTTTCCTGTATTAATTTCAATGAGGAACAATCCAATGAGTGTCACAATGTTAATAACTACAACTAAAATAACAACAAGTACAATGGATAATAAATACCGGCCTGTTAGCTTCCATTTCATCTCTTATTCATCCTCGATAACAAGCTTATATCCTAACCCTTTTACAGTCATTAAGTACATGGGTTTTGAAGGCTGATCTTCTATTTTTTCGCGCAGTCTTCTTATATGAACCATAATTGTATTATCAAATCCAATAAAGTCTTCTCCCCATACAACATCACAAAGTCTTTCTTTACTAATTACTTTATTTGGATTTTCAAGAAAGTGCTTCATTAATCCAAGCTCTTTTCGTTTAAGCTCGACAATTTCTCCATTTTTGACTAGCTCTGCTTTTTCTTCATCGAGTATAAAAGGACCTTTTGTAATAATAGGATCACTTTTTTCCTGTTCCTTTCCATAACTTGCTCTTCTTAACTGAGCTTTCACTCTGTAAGCAACCTCTTTTGGACTAAACGGCTTTGTAATATAATCGTCTCCTCCAATTGCAAAACCTAAAATCTTATCAATTTCTTCTGTTTTGGCTGATAAAAAGAGAATCGGTACTTTTGACACTGTTCGAATTTCTTTACATACGTCATATCCTTCTCCATCAGGTAACATAATATCTAGTAAAATAAGATCTGGTTTCTGTTGACGAAATTGAGCCATCCCTTCCTTTGCAGTCGCAGCTGTTAATACGTGCTCAATTCCTTCTTTTCTTAATACCGTCTTTATAAGCCGCAAAATATCTTCTTCATCGTCTATGACAAGTATCTTTTCGTTATTCATCATATATCAACAACCACCTTTAAAATGTATCATGCTCCCTATTATATAGAAATTGCTGTACTTATTAAAACATTGTCGTATTTCCTTCTCTTTCTATAAAAAAACCTTTACAAAAGACTTCTTTTGTAAAGGGCACAAAGTGACTCACATGAATTTTTCTTTTACTTTTTGAGGAACTTTATCTTCGTTTATTTCTTCATATGATGTTACACCTTTATCATTTTTTATAAATAGCTCTAAATAAGCTTGCTGGCGGAGGGGGTTTTGAGACGTAAATGTTACAGTTTTGGCTTCACCGTCTTCCTTTACTGCCCGAAGTGTATATTCATATCTCACAAACACTTCTCCACTAGTGGCTTTCTCCTCTAACTTTTTGCCCTCACCTATAATTTGTGTATAATATTTGTCAGTACCTAATCGATTAATATTAACGTTCTGAAGAAATAGAAACGCTCCACCTAATACAACTAAAAACGTTATAAGAATGATTGCTGTTTTTTTCATGATTTGTCTCCTTTTTTATTCATTTGTTTTCATTACAATTTTGTAATACGAATTTACAGTTAAAATGTAATACAACACATATATGAAAGTATATACACTTATGCATATAATAACTGGCACAACTAGATTTGTTTGTAATAACTTTGATAAAGCGGTTAAAGCTACACTACAATGAGCAATCCCTATAATTAAAGGAAGCGTAAATATAAATGCCTGCTGTTTCGCTATTGTTTTCTTAATTTGTCTTTTATCTACACCAATTTTATATAAAACAACGTAGCGACTTCTATCTGCATTTGCTTCTGCTAATTGTTTGAAATAAATAATACTTCCTGTCGCAGCAAGAAATACTAGTCCTAAAAAACCTCCCATAAATATCATCAAGCCCGCAGCCTCTAGTCCTGAAGCATAATCTTCATAGAAGCTTGAGAATTGTGCATTATCAGCAAGAACAGCGTTAATATTTTCCGTAAGTTGTTTTGCGTGATCTTCGTTTGTGATTTCATAAACTTCCATGTTTACTTGTTTCTCATTTTTTGCTAACTGCGCAAACATATTATCGCTTACAACAACGGTTGCTCCCGCTGTATACGTGTTTAAAACATTATACTTTTTCAATTTTGTAAACGTAATTTCCCTCACTTGCTCATTTCCTTTTAAAGAAACGGTTGAGCCTACATATTTAGGTGTTATCCCTTCAAAATAGGCCGGCTCTAATACAGCTGCTTCATCTCCTTTTAAAGAGAGCTTATCTTTCCTTTTTTGCTCTTTTGCTAACTCATTGAAATCCGCAGATGAAATTACAGTGTACATCATTGTATTAAAAGGCAGTGTATTCTTTAAATCTGTAATATCTCCTTTTAGCTCAAGCGTTGAAATTTGTTTATGATACACTACTTTATGATCTTTATTTTTATGGATTAAATCTTGAACGATTTTTTCCTTACTTTCATCTTCATCCCTAAACATCATACTGTTCGGGTCATTGATTTCTACGTTGCTTTTATTGTTGTAATAAAAACTGTATGCTGTTCCAACGGCTGTTAAGGTTGTTGCACTAAGTATTGCAATGATCGTCAGCATACGAGCATTTCCTTTTATTCGATATAGAAGCTGAGAAACACCAATGAGATTACTTCCCCGCCAAGTATAGCTTTTATTTTTCTTAACAAGCTTTAGTACATAAAGAGATAGTGTATTAAATAAAAGATACGAACCTAGTATAACCGTTACTAGGATAACGAGAGGAGTCATCATAAACCCTATTGTTTTCCAAACTTCTGATTGCAATAAGTTTTGAAGAGCAAGCCAATAACCAATTCCAATGAGTATAAGCGATAAAAGTGCGATGAAAAGAGATGCTTTTGGCTCTTTCTCTCCTTCTTGATCTGCACGGAAAAGTTCAATAAGTTGAAAACGATAAACTAGACGATAGCCTTGAAAAGAAGCAATAAGCGTTATAATAAGAAATACAGTAACTGTGTTTATCACAGCGCTAAAAGAAATCCCAAAACTCCCAAGCACTTCGTATCCCATAATACTCATTAAAAGAGACACAAAAAATCTAGATAGAAGTGCTCCAAGTAAAATCCCTACAAATAGAGCGCCTATTCCCATAATGAAATTCTCATAAAAGAGCATGCGACCAATCTGTTTTTTACGCACACCAAGTAGCGCATATAATCCAACTTCTTTTTTTCGCTTTCTCGTAAAAAAAGTATTGGAATACCAAATAAAAATCGCTACAAAAATGATTAAAATAACAGATGCCCCATTAAAAGCAGAGCTGATTTTTGGTGAAGAATCAGAAGTTGCTTGAATGGTTTTATCGTATTTTAACGAAATAAACGTAAAATAGATAACAATACTAAAAATAAGAGATGTAAAATACAAAAAATAATTTTTGAAATTTTTCCTCATATTTTTTCTAGCAATACTAAAAAGGCTCATCTATACTCCACCTCCAATGGAAGCAAGAACATGTAGAATTTGCTCAAAGAAACCTTGGCGATCTTTTTCACCTTTATAAATTTCAGCAGCAATGCTGCCATCCTTAATAAACAATACACGTTTGCAAAAACTTGCTGCAAAAGCGTCGTGTGTAACCATCATAATCGTTGCTTCTCTTTCTCTATTTAATTTCGTTAAGCTTTCTAACAAACTTTTCGCAGATTTAGAGTCAAGGGCTCCTGTTGGTTCATCCGCTAATACTAAAGCAGGATTTGCAATAATCGCTCGCGCTGCTGCTGTACGCTGTTTCTGCCCCCCTGATATATGGTAAGGGTATTTATCGAGAAGGTCACTAATGCCGAACGTTTTAGCAATATCGTTCACCCGTTTTTCAATTTCTTCTGCTGAGACTTTTGCTAGGGCAAGAGGCAGAAGAATATTTTCTTTTACCGTTAATGTGTCAAGAAGGTTATAGTCTTGAAAAATAAAGCCGAGTTTGTCTCTTCTAAAGTCCGAAAGCTCCTTTTCTTTCATTTTGACGATGTTTTGTTCTGAGATCATAACCTCTCCAGCTGTTGGGGTATCAATGGTTGAAAAAATATTTAGTAATGTTGACTTCCCTGCACCAGAGGGCCCCATAATGCCGATAAATTCTCCTTCTTGAATTTCTAGATTAATGTCTTCTAATGCTCTATATACATTTCCTTTAGTTCCAAATACCTTTTGAATGTTTCTTGCTTTTAAAATGGTTTTCATTTGTGTTCCCCCTTGACTAAGCTACAAGAACGATTATAGATGCCGAACCTTACATCATTTTAATGTAAACCTTACATAAACCTTAAAAAAACCCTTATCAAAGCTGATAAGGGTTTTAAGCATTTATACTATGTGAGTTAAATAAGTTCTTTCCATAACACGGTCATTTTAGAAAGTATACGAAGGAATGTAGATTTTAAAAAAGGTGCTTTTTGTTTCTCTTCATAAGGTTTTCGTACATACTGTTGGTCTTTCGCTATAAGCGCACTATGCTCTACTTTATCATCAATAGCTTTCGTTAACTCAGATGCAAATGACTCACTATCAATAATAAGAACAGATTCTGTATTCAAGAAAACTGAACGTGAATCAATATTAAAAGACCCAACAACGCTCAAGCTTTGATCATAAACAATGGACTTTCCATGTATAGAATGTGGTCCACCGTATTCATAAAGCGTAGATCCTGTTTGAACAATATGATCTCTTGATGCCATATATCCCGCAAAAGCAAGAGCATTCGGTGTAGAAATTAACGAATTAGTAAGAACCGTTGTCTCTAGCTTTTCATTTCTTTTACGAGGCAGATATTTTTCCATGTTTTTAGTTGGAACAATATAAGGACTCTGAATAACCATAGAAGTATGAGCTTGTTTTCCGAGTGAGATTAAACTCTCCCAAACAACAGGTGTTTTATGAAACCGTTCGATTGGATTATGAATAAAAGCAACTTTATGAGCAGGCACTGTTGATGTTTTCCACTGAAAAAGTGGACTCACAAATTCATTTTGAATTTCCTTTGCTTTTTGATATTTATTTTTCAAACGATCTCTCACGCGTTCTCCCTTTTCTTGTTCACTTTTAGAAAGGTTTTGGAAAATAGTCTTTGTATAGGGATGCTTCCACAGTTCATTCATATAGTTTTTCATTGGAATAATAACGCTATCTTTGCGCTGTGTTTCATTAAATACTATCGTATCCCGATCATAAACAAAATCATCAGAAGGGGTCTTCGCCAAGTACTTGTCTCCTATATTTCTCCCTCCAATAATGGCTAAATCCTCATCTGCCATCATTATTTTGTCATGAAGGCGATTATTCCAAGTCCATGGCTTTAATAGTGTAAATGGCTCATAGTATTTTAGCTGGATATTCGGATGTGAAGCTAAAGCATATCGAACATCACTTCTTTTTCCTCGTAGATTATGGCAAATACCGTCCAAAAGCACGCGTACACGTACACCTCGGTCTGCTGCTTGAAACAACGCTCCTAAAACGAAATCAGTAGATTCTCCTTTTCCAATGGAATAATAGGCAATGTCAATTGAATTCCTTGCTTCTTGAATCATCTTTATTCGAGCAATTCCTGAGTTATAGCCGTCTTCAAGAAGCAGTACTCGGTCATCTTTAGAATGCTGATCTTTCCAAACATGAGCTGTACTTCTACTAGCTTCATCCATTTTTTCAATAGGAAGATAAAATAAAACAACTGCTGTTACTACAGCGTATGTAACATATAAAAATAAAACAAACGCTAGTCCTTTCACTATGCTTTTTGCTTTCATCATTTTTCATCTCTTTATGTTTCAATTTCTTCTTATAATTTATAAAAAAGCACTGTTTTATACGATAAATTTCTTCCTTCTTTTTTTGTCAGAATAGAGGCACATGCTAAAAAGACCTTCTTTAACTCAAGCAAGGTTTTCTTCATTCTCCTATTGAATTCTTATTACGTTGAGAGAAGCTCCGATTGTTCCTCCACCAGATATTAGAGTAGCCGTTAATAAAATGCTGCTAAAAAGCTGAAGAGAAAGTGTACTCCCTGCTGTAAGCGGCGTAATACAATCTCTGTAAAATGTCGCATTACTAACAGCCGGAACTAAGATTGTACCTGGGATAGGCGTCCCATTTGCTGTTACCCTTGCTCCAGTTCCAATACCAAGGCCAACTGTTGTATTAATTTGATACGTAATATAATAGCGACCTGTTTCAGGAACAGTGAAAACTGTATCATTTGCACTTACGATAAAGCTTCCTAAACTTTGGTTGTTCGGAAGGCGAATATTTGTTGATCCACCTAAGGCAACAACAATCACAGATCCAAGCGTGTTTGAAGTAAACATTCCACTTGTTGTCACACTATTACCTGGTGGGCCCGTCGCTCCCGTTACTCCCGTCGCTCCTTCCTCCCCACAGTTGCCTAGAGGTCCACAAAAATTTATCCCTGACGCCTGTCTTCCTCCTTCACTTCGTACATTGATTCATCTTTTATAATTTATTCAACTTAGTGAAGGACGAAACGGCATTTAACCTCCTAAAAAATGAAAGAATATAGTGAAGTGATTACGCTATAATTCTATCTTTGATTGAGAATCAAGCGTTCGTTTGATGCTATCAACGGCTCTGTAAATTCCTCCGTACCCTGTACAGCGACAAAGATTTCCAGACAAGCCTTCTTTAATTTCGCAATCTGTTGGGCTTTCGTTTTCTTGAAACAAATATTTAGTGGCCATAATCATTCCTGATGTACAATATCCACACTGAAATCCACCTTCATTTAAAAAAGCTTTTTGACAAACATCTAAGTCCCCTTTTGTTAATCCTTCAATTGTAGTAATGTGCGCATTTTTAACTTGATAAGAGAGCAACAAACACGAATTCACTAAATTCCCATCTATTAAAACCAAACATGCCCCACATCTACCAATTCCACACGAAACTTTTGTACCTGTTAAAGAGAGATCATCTCGTAAAATATCGACAAGTCTTTTTGTTGGAGAGACAGTGATTGTAAATTCTTCATCGTTCACAGAAAAAGTAAGCTTTAATTTTTCTCGTTCTTCTTTCAAATGATGCTTTTCTAGTTTTTCATAGCTCATTTTTTCGCTCCTTCCTCAAGATGATCTAATATATTTTCAGGTTGAAGAGGAAGTTTATTTACAAAGCACTTAGTAGCATCATAAACAGCTGCTGCAATAGCAGGAGCAACAGCAATTGTTCCGATTTCTCCAACGCCTCTAGGACCATAGCTATCTTCTTTATAGAGCGTCTCAATTTTGCTTATGTTCATTTGAAGAGGCAAATCTGAAATACTTGGAATAAGGTATGTGTCAATATTATCTCTTGTATATAACCCACTACATATATGTGAATCTTCCATTAGAGAATAACCAAGAGCCATAGCCGCTCCTCCTTCAATTTGCCCTTGATAACCTCGTTCGCTTATAACAGGTCCTGCCGCGATAGCATGGTCCATTTGTGACACTTTCACCATTCCTGTTATAACGTCTACTTCAACTTCAACTGCAACAGCCCCGAACGCGTATAGAAAATGACCTCCAACAACAGCATCAGGAGTTGTTGGAAAATGAAAATGAGTTTCTACACAAGGGAGTTTGTGAGAAAAAACGTGCTTAGCCACTTCTTTGTATGTTAGGCAAAGGTTATATTCACGCTCGTCTTGTTTATACCATATCCCTCCTCCTCCTAATAAAAGGCAGTCAGTCGGCAAATTGAGAAACTGAGAAACTCCTTGTAGTAATTGAGCTTTAAATTCTCCTTTCATTCTTTGGATTGCTTGCCATACCATACTTGTGCCTCTTGATGCAGTTGAAGATCCAGAAGAAGGAACATATTTAGTATCGCCAATCACAATTTTCAAATCTTTTGGAGCACATCCAAGCTCCTCTGTTGTAATATTTTCAATGACAGATAGCAATCCTTGCCCACATTCTTCAAATCCAAAAGATATTTCAATTTCTCCATCTTTCGTTAAAGAAAGTCGCCCACCAGCTGCATCAAGCCGTCCAAACCCTAACCCACCACCATGCATTGTTATAGCTGTTCCTACTCCAATTAGCTTTCCTTCTTTTCTCCTTCTCTCTTTTTGTAAAATAGGAGATTTTCCAATAGCACAAAGCACATCTCGCGCTCCATCTGTTGGCGCAATTTTCTGACCTAAAGGGCCTGGGTCAAACGTTTCTCTAAGATTCTGAGCTCGAATTTGAAGAGGTTCTATCTTAAGCTCCTCAGCTAAACGATCCATTTGACCTTCAAGTGCAAACGTAATTTGATTTCCTCCAAACCCTCGAAACTCCCCTGCTACACCATTATTAGTAAAAACAGAAACTCCTTTTGTTTTAACATGTGGAATAAGATAAGGACCTATAGCATGTTCAACTGCAAAATCCAATACTGCTGGCCCTAATGTTGCATATGCTCCTGTATCTGCTATAATATTTGTCTCTTGAGCAAGCACTTTTCCTTTTCTTGTTGCACCTGTTTTCATCCTAATTTTCATTGGATGACGTTTTATACTTGAACGAATAGATTCCCGTCTAGTTTGATGAATTTTCACAGGTTGCTGCGTTTTCAGGGCAAGAATGGCTCCATATTGCTGCACATTGAGCTCATCCTTCCCTCCAAAAGAGCCGCCCATTGGACTTGAAACTACTCTTATATCCTGTTCGGGAATGGCAAGAATGCGAGCAAGCTGAAAACGATCTTTATAACCATGCTGTGTTCCCATGTAAGCCGTAATTTTTCCATCCTCTTCTGGAACAACAACTCCTCCTTCTGTTTCCATATAAAGATGAGCTTGCCGAGGCAGTTTATATGTTTCTTCAATAATTACGTCACAGTTTGCAAATCCTTCTTCAACATCTCCTTTTTCATACTGTGCTTGATATAAAACATTGCCATTTGGATGAAGTTTCACAGCATTTTTCTCTAAGGCTTGTTCTGGACTAGAAATGATAGGAAGCTCTTCATAACATACTTCAATAATCTCTAACGCCTGTTCGGCTATCCTTTCACTTTCAGCCGCTACTGCTGCAATAGCATCTCCTATATAGCGAACTCGCTCTTCACAAAAAACAGGTTGATCAGGAAAAACAATTCCAAATCGATTCATTCCCTTCACATCTTTACTTGTTACAACCGCTTTTACTCCTGCTAATTCTTCAGCTTTTTTCGTACAAATTGAGAGGATATTTGCATGAGGATACTTACTTCTGAGTACTTTTCCGTACAGCATATTTGGAAAAGTTAAGTCTGTTAAATATTTAAGTTCTCCTGTTACTTTCTCTTTTCCATCAGGACGAACTCTGTCTTTTACCGTTTCGTTCATTAAAGCCCCTCCTCTTTCGTCTTCCCGCCAAATAAAATTTTGTATACTTTTTCTTCAATAATGTTATAAGCAAGCTTTTGGCGATATGTTCCAGAAGCAATAGCATCTGTATAAGGGCGAAATTCTTTTTTTATCTTTTCTTTTAATAACCTGAAATCTTCTCTTTTTTTGATATTTTTTTTAATCCAGTCTTCACAATCAAAAAGGCGTTTTGTCTCATTGTTTGCATAGCCTGTTACAAGACGAACTTCCTTTATTTCTTCCTTATCTTTTTCAATATAGCCAGCAACTGTTAGCGTTGAAAGTGTAAAAGCTTCCCTGCCGCCTACTTTTTGATAAAAGGTGAATTCATATTGCTTTTTAAGATAAATGGCCGTTACTATTTCTTCATAGATACGATTAAGCTTCCGCTCCTCTAACCATTTCACGATTTTCTTTCGTTCATAACCTTTTAGTGTAAACACTTCAATTTCTGCATCAATTGCAACCAAAAGAGGAAGAAGATCCCCATAAACACCAGCTATGTTTCCTCCAATTGTTCCTCTGTTCCGAACAGAAACACAGCCTATTTCTCTAAGAGCTTCTTGTAAGAATGGAGCGTACTTTTTAATAAGGGCATTTTTAAGACAATGTGAGAGCGTTGA
Organism: Priestia sp. TRM10; assembly: GCF_057808375.1. Lineage (NCBI taxonomy): Bacteria > Bacillati > Bacillota > Bacilli > Caryophanales > Bacillaceae > Priestia > Priestia sp. TRM10. Next base: position 960,198 of record NZ_JBJZOT010000013.1, on the reverse strand, counting down.
GAGAGCACCTAGTCTAATAGAAAGTTCTTTTTCTTTACATTCCGTAATACCTGTAAGTTCTGTTATGTTTTCTAAACTAATTAAATGCTTCGGCATCTCTCCGCTTTTTTCCCATTGAATTTGAAGGAGGGTGCCCCCTGCAATAAATTCTGCTTTTAGTCCTAGCTTTCTCTTCATATCCAGAGCTTCTGTAATTGTATTTGGTATCCAAACATATGGCGTGCTTGTCATTGCTTCGTTAATCATCATTTTCTCCTTTCCTCAAAAACATGTTCATATGCTTCTTTTGTATCAATATCATAGAGCCACTTCTTTTCCTTATAAGAAAGAAAAAGACCATCACTTCTGTGTTTCAAGATCTTCCTAGCTCCTATATCTCCTTCTAAACTTAAAAGAAGAGGAAACATACTAGCCGCAAATAAGATAGGAGGCGCCATCGTTCCTTGAAAACGAGGGGCAATAAAGGAAAGGAACGGTTGCTTAGAGTAGGTAAACATTAGATCATTAACCATTGTAGACGTTACAAAAGGCTGATCTGCCAGAAGAACAACAACTGCATTTGCTTGTTGATATATTGCTTCTTGCACACCACTCTTTAATGAATATGCCTGCCCTTTTTCAGCTCTTATACAAGAAACGAAGTGAACTCTTTTATCACTTTTGTTCATCCAAAAAAGATCATCATTTGGACGGTGAACAACGATAATGGTATGAAGTTGAGATAAAAGAGCATGTGAAAGAGATGTATTCCCGATGGTAGAGGTTTGAAAAGGTAAAGATAATTTATCTACTCCCATTCTCTTGCTGGAACCTGCAGCTAGAAAGATTCCTGCTATTTTCATGCTGATGTACGGCTTTCTCGCACTGCTAAACGCTGTTGCTGAACAAGCTGCGCCACAATACTAACCGCAATTTCTTCAGGTCCTTCTGCTCCTATTGAGAGACCAACTGGACTGTATATATAAGGAGGAACTTCTCTTCCCTCAAAGAGCCGCTTCGTTCTATTTCTAGATCCTAGTACTCCTACATACTGAAGCTGTTTCTTTTCTAGAAGAGATAAAATTTCTTGGTCACGTTGAAAATTATGGGTGAGGATGACAACAAAGTCTTTAGACTGAATAGTCATTTTATTGATTACTTCATGTGGAAAAGAGACAATGAGCTCATCTGCAAGAGGAAACGCTTCTCTGTGACAGTAACTTCTTCTCCAATCTGTTACTGTCACAGAAAAACCGGTTTGAGCTGCAAGTCTTGCAAGGGGGATAGCATCTTCTCCACCTCCAAATAATAGAAGTCTTGGTTTTGGATAAAAACAGTGAACATATACATATGAGGCATGTTCGTTAAAAAATGCCACACCACTCTTTTCTTTTCCATATAACATCAATTTTTTTACATTTGGAGAAACTGCTCCTTCCCACTCTCCGAAAACATATTCATCTTCTGAAATGAACAGATAGTGAGAAACTCTTAAATCATGCGTAATTTTCTTTACAATGGTTACAGTTTTGCCGTGTTTTAAAAATTCTCCAAGCATTAGTAAATGCTTACGCAGTTTTTCATCTATTCCTTGAACAAGCACGTGAATGATTCCATTACATCCCGCTCCAGTCCCCCATAGCAAGTCGTCTTCACTCTTCATGTTAAATGTAAAAGTAGCCGATTTTGATGTTCCAAAGAAGTCTGTTGCACGTTGAAATAAATCTTCTTCCAAACAGCCTGCACTTAAAACACCTGCTTTTTCTCCATTTTCCAATAAGAGCATTGATGTTCCTTCTTTGCGATATGATGATCCTTCTACTTCGATAATAGTAGCTAAAACAGCTTTTGGTTTAGAACATTTCAACAAAGTTAGAATGTCATATATATTCTCCATCCCTCTTTCTCCTCTCCTTCCTGTTTCTTTTTAAAAAAGTAAGGTATGTCATATATTCTTACAAAAAAAGCAATTCCCTTAGTAATCTTTTGTAAATAATAAACGATTTTCCAAATTCAAACCTCACAATTGTCATATCTTTTAACACTACTTCTTGCTTTTTGGAAAAAATGTGATGTGTATTGTTTTTCTTTAGCAGAAATCACTAAAAAAAGAGACGATGCGAAATTCGCATCATCTCTTTTATAAAACAAGTTTACTACCTGATTGCTGTACAACAAGCCTTGCAATACCATTTCCAACTGCACACGCTTCTCTTAACGATAAATTGACAGCAAGACCTGCAATAAAACAAGCAAGGTGGGAATCACCTGCACCGATTGTATCAACGACAAGAGCAGGCTCTGATGGAATAAGGTCACTTTCTTCTTCTGTGTAAAAGAACGTTCCTTCAGCACCTAATGTAATAATTACAGGTTCACCCGTTTTATCAAAAATAGCACGTGCTCCATCTTCAACAGAGCTTTCACTTGTTAGGCAAAGAAGTTCTGCCTTATTCGAATGAACAATTGTTCCTTTTGTCAAAACCTTTTTTATAACGCTTTCATCAATAAATTTGATTCTTGGACTTGGATCAAAAATTAGCTTGGCTTCTTTTTTCCGTTTTTCAAGCGCTTTTGTAACGATATAACCTGAAGGACCTTCTAATTCGTATCCTGATATATAAATATAGTCGTATGTTTCAATTTCAATAACTTGAAACCATTCTTCTCTCCACTGTGTTTCAATTCCTGGTATACTTATAAATGTTCGTTCTCCACCTTCTTCAACAATGCACAAACTCCAGCCGTTGTCATATGGTTCTTCAATAAGAAGCGGATATTCTTCTTTCAGAAGCTCCTCTCTAATGATCTTTGCACAAATCCCCTCTCCAACAGGGATAAGTAAGTCATGTGGAATACAAAGCTGTTTTAACACACTTGATACATTATAAGCACAACCACCAACCGTCACTTGATCCGCTCTTCCAAAAATATCTTGACCGCTTTTAGGAAGCTCTGCTACTTTAATGATTACATCAATAATAGCTGCACCGAGAATAAGTACTTTTCCTTTCGGTCCAGGCTCGTTCGTGTCTTCATTTTGCCATTTTTCCACTTTCTACACCTCTACTCTTTGAAGATTGCACATTTACTAAAACAGCTTGTACAACTCCACTCACAATAAATGCTAATAATACACCTAAACTGCTATCCTTAAAAATCCCTCTTGCAAATGGCCCAGTAAAAAATGACGTATTTGTAAACGCCAGACCTGCCGCAATTCCAATCAACCAACTTAAAAGTCCCGCTGGATTTATTACCTCTGCCTTGTTGCTCAACAGTTTTTCATCATACCCAAATTTCCTCCGAACAAGAGCAAAATCAACGAGAAACGTAGCTCCCCAAGAAGCTAACCCAATTCCGACTAACCCTAAGAAAATCTGAAAATCTCCTAGAAAATTTTGAGAGAAAAACAAAACATACACAGGAAGAGCAATAATAATGATAGCATGGATAAAAATCGCTGTGGAGTCTTTCACATGAATGTCTAACGTCTGTAAATTTGTACGCGCTGATTTTAAACTTAAAATACATTGCGGAATTAACCCACCTAAAGCTGTAAGAAAATAAAGAGCCGTCATCCAAGATGGAAGAGCTTGACTAATTACATTAATTGGATTATCCGCTGTTCCTAATGATGGAACGGACGTTGTCATTAAAATCCCAGCGCTCATAATAATAAATAACGGAAAAAAAGCTCCTAAAGTTACGCTCATAACAACGGATTGAGAAGAAGTTTTAGGATGTTGATAACGACTATAATCAGCGCCAGCCCCTACCCATCCAATGCCAGTGCCTGCAATAATAATAGAAACAGCAGGAAGAAAAGACGTTAACCAATCCCCGTTATTTATTTGAAACAAAGCTTGCCAGTTTGTTTTCGGGATAAGTAAGGCTATTACAAAAAGAGTTAACAAACCAAAAACGTATGTAAAAATGGTTTGAGCTTTTACAAGTACCTTTTGACTAAATAAATTTGAAAGTAAAACAAGAAGAGAAAAAGCAAAAAGGCTGACAACGGTTAGCAACGATGTTGTATTTAAACCCCAAACATTAAGTAATGACAACAATGTTAAAGTGCCTGTAATAACATTAACAGCAAGCCAACCAACAAAACTCATCCAGACCATCAACGTTGGAAAATAGTTTCCTTTTCTTCCGAAAGCTGCTCGAGATAACGTGAGCATATTTGCTCCCGTATTTTTACCCGAAATACTTGTTAATCCAACAAGGATAAAAGATAGCGATCCAAGCATAGCCGCAAGCAGCGATTGAAAAAAGCTAAGGCCAAACCCGACAATCATTGTGCCGTATACAACACCTAAAATTCCAATATTACTTGCAAACCAAATAAAAAAGAGTTCCTTTGGTTTTCCCGACCGCTCAGAAGGTGACAAAAAAATAGATGAAGATGGTTTACTCATTTTCCTCCCCCTTAATAATGAAATCTTCGATATTTCACAAGGTGTTCAGCATAGTAAGTAAAATCGACTCCATTGCTTCTGTTAATCGTCTCAATCCATTCTGGTAAAATTCCTGTAATTCCTACCTTCGCTCCGCATATTGCTGTTGCCATAGCTCCAATAGTATCCGTATCTCCTCCTAAATTGGCACACATGATACTACATTTATGAACATCCTTTGTATAATACGCCAAAGCTAAAGCTGTCGGCACGGATTCACACGTTAATGTCCCCGCTCCGATAATGTGATAAAGGTGATCGGCAAAAGCGTCTTCTTCATTCTTAAATTTCTCTGCATATTGCAAACAAAGATCAAGTCTTGCTTTTAATGATGGACTAAAAGTTTCTGTCCCATATAAGCTAAGCGAACAACTATAAGTATCTTTTACCTTTTGGATGATCTCCTCCCAACTGCAATCTTCAAATGCGGCGCTAACAGCCATCGCAACCATTGCTGCTCCACTAATAGCAACATCTGACCCATGCGTTACTCGACTAACTTCATAAACATACCTCACAATTTCTTCCATGTAATTAGATGGAATGAGACATCCGATAGGAGCAATTCGCATTGCTGCTCCGTTTGTTTCAGCTTTCGCTGTAACAGTAGAAGCATTTCCCCCTGTCCGAATCGTTTGTAACGCTATTTTTGAACTCGGGCCAAGAATATTGTGTTCAAAAGCTTGATTTTGTTCAGCCCACTCAATAAGATGATCGGCAATTACTGTTGTTGATGGAATAAAATTCCGCTCAATTAAAGCATCTAAAATAGCGATGCTTTGGGCTGTATCATCTGTGTATTGTCCGCTTTTATAATAGCGTGCAGCTTCGTTTTCTTGTGGTCCTGAGATAAACGTATCAATTTTACCAAAGTGTTGTTTAATTCTCCTTCTACTCCAGAGTTCCCCAGGCATTCCCATTGCATCGCCAATTGCTAAACCATATAGCGCTCCTAATGTTTTATCCATTAATATGTCCACTACCAGTTCCCCCATGTTTGTCACTCATTTTATTGCTACATTATCTTCGTTATTTTTCTACCATCAAAAGTCATTTCTCTTTCCCACCTACTTAAATTAGACAATTATTTTATATCCCCTGCTTTTTTGCCAAATTATCTTAATTTTCTACTTTTTATGTAAAAAATTATAATATTCAGAAATTACTTTTTTTATTATCCTTTATAAATTCATTAAAAATTAAATTAAAGTTGAACTTTTTATCTTTTAAATAAAAAAGAGTTTTGATAGAAAGAAAAAAGGGAAGTATATTTTTGCGTGTTTTACACACGCTATATATGTCACCCGCTCCCCATATTATTCGCTTGTTGCGGGACACTTAACCAGGTCGGCGGGGTTGTCGGGTGACTAAAAAACGCTTAAGCCACTAAGCTTAAGCGTTTTTAATGTGGTGCAGCTTTCATATTTAAAACGATAACCCCACCAATAATCATGATAATTCCTATTACACTATATATGCTTATATTTTCTTTCCAAATCATAATGCCAACAAGAGCGGTAAGAGCCGTACCAACGCCAGACCAAATAGCATAAGCCATACTTAATGGTATGTTTTGAAGAGATAGAGAAAGAAAATAAAAAGCAGCTCCTATGCCAGCAACGGCTCCTATACTTGGGATAAGCTTCGTAAATCCTGCTGACGATTTAAGCATAGAGCTACCGATAATTTCTAAAATAATAGCTAGAGCTAAATAGAAATAAGGTTGCACAATCATCACCTCATTCATCTTTCCTATAACATTTTTCCGAAGAAAATCGTACCATATGTGAGCAAGACTACGCTAGTGTTTTTATTAAAAATTGGTGTTGTTCACAAAAAAAGCACGAAGTTGTTAAAAAATCCAACAACTTTGTGCTTTTTACATTAGGATGTATGATGAAGTTCACTTTTTTCGACCAGCTTTTTAAGCTCTTTCAACATTGGTTCGCGAAGCTCCTTATCTTCTAAAGCGAAAGAAATGTTTGTTAAAAGAAAACTGAGCGGCTCGCCTGCATCATATCTTTGACCTTCAAATTGATAAGCAAAAACAGCTTGTAACTCATTCATCGCTTCAATAGCATCTGTGAGCTGAATTTCGCCTCCTTTTCCTTCTTTCTGTTTCTCTAAGTAAGTAAAAATTTCTGGCGTAAAAACATAGCGACCAATAATAGCTAAATTTGAAGGAGCTTCTTCAGGTTGCGGTTTTTCAACAAACGAATCTACTCGATAAAGGCGGTGTTCTTTCTCAGCCGGATCTATTACTCCGTACCTGCTGATCTCTTCGGTTGGGACAGGCTGAACGCCAACAACTGAACACTCTTTTTTCTCATATTGCTTAATGAGCTGTTTCAAGCAAGGTTCTTCAGAGTAAGTTAAATCATCTCCAAGAAGGACCGCAAATGGCTCATCTCCAATAAAAGTGCGAGCACAAGAAATAGCATGCCCAAGACCTTTTGGTTCTTTTTGACGAACATAATGAATATTAGCTAAGTTTGAAACATGTTGAATAGCATTAAGCTGTTCTTCTTTTCCTTGCTCACTTAAATGTCTCTCGAGCTCAGCATCATAATCAAAATGATTTTCAATTGCTTGTTTTCCTTTTCCGGTCACAATTATAATATCTTCAATTCCCGATTTCAGCGCTTCTTCTACAATAATTTGAATTGTCGGTTTGTTGACAATCGGCAACATTTCCTTTGGAATTGATTTTGTAACAGGTAAAAAACGAGTACCTAACCCTGCTGCTGGAATAACGGCTTTTCTTACTTTCTTCATCTTTTTCTCCTCCATTTTATTTGATTTCTTTTTCTATCCATTTTGTGCTTTAAATACCCATGCTTTCGTTCCTATAAAGTTAATCCCCAAACCGATGATGGTAGCTCCCACCTTGCTGATTAAAAGAGACCATCCTAATTGCTCTGAAAATAAAAGTAAACATTTCATTGTTATTAAAAGCGTTAGCATGTTGATGAGAACAAAACGGAATAGTTCACTTCTTTGAGCTTTAGATGATTGTTTAAACGTCCATTTCCGATTTAGGATATAGCTGTTAAAAAGCCCGCAACTATAAGAAATTACTTGGGAAAGAACAGCTGGCATACCCCCAAAAACGAGAAGGGTAAAAACGAGAAAATCAATCATCGTATTAGAAGCTCCCACAATGCAAAATTTGAGAAACGTTCTTCCTTTATTCATGAATCATTTGCTTCTCTTTCTTTAAAGACGTTTCTGTACCATATATGTCACGTACAATATATAAAGGTCGACCTTTTGATTCATCATAGATGCGTCCGATATATTCTCCAATTACGCCAAGAAGAATGAGCACAACCCCACTAAAAAATAGCTGAATAATCACAAGTGAAGCCCAACCTGTGACAGTGCTTTCTGTAAAGAATTTCAAATATAAAACATACAGCATGTAAACAAATCCTGCTCCTGAAAAAAGAGAACCCGCATACGTTGCTAATTTCAATGGTTTATAAGAGAACGATGTAATTCCATCAAGAGATAACTTTAACATTTTTTTAAGTGGATACTTTGTTTCCCCTGCAGCTCGCTCATCACGTTCATATTCAACAGCCGTTTGATGAAAACCAACCCAGCTAACAAGTCCCCGAACAAATCGGTTCTTTTCTTGAAGACCTTTCATTTGCTCACATACTTTACGATCAATAAGTCTAAAGTCTCCTGTGTCAATAGGAATGTCAATGTCTGTCATAGAGCGGAGTGTTCTATAAAACATTGCTGCTGTTTGCTTTTTAAAAAAGGTTTCTCCTTTTCGCTTTGTTCTTTTCGCATATACAACTTCATACCCTTGTTTCCATTTGTCAATCATGTCGAGGATAAGTTCTGGAGGATCTTGCAAATCTGCATCAATTACAACAACTGCCTCTCCTTTTGCATAATCCATTCCTGCTGTAATCGCAATTTGATGACCAAAATTTCTTGAAAAATCAATTAGTTTAATAGATGAATCACGCAAGCTAATCTCTTTCAAAATTTCTACCGTCTTATCTTGACTTCCGTCATTTACAAATAAAAGCTCGTATTTTTCTTTTGTAGAATGCATTACATTACTTAAACGTTCGTACGTTGTTTCAATAACTTCTTCTTCATTATAAACAGGAATAATAATCGAATATTTTATATGTTCCATCTCATTTATAACCTCCTATGAATAGAATTTGTAAAAGGAGAAACGTTTCTCCTTTTACAAATCTACATCTTTTATAGTTCTACTTTGTAAAGCGTTTCGCTTTGACCTCCTCTACCAGGCATTCCGCTATTTGAATCGCTATCAGAATCACTGTTCGACGACGTACCGTTCCATTCTTCTTGTGGCACTTCTTCTCCATGCTCTTTGATCCATGTTTGTAAATCTGAGCTGCCACCAGGACCTCCGCCACCAATTAAGAAGTATTTCACTTCATTGTTTTTAACCATTTCTTCAAGCTTCTCTGTTGTTAAAATTGGATCTGATCCTGAAAATCCACCCATCGCCATGACTGTTTCACCTTCAATAATGTAAGGAGCAGCAGAAGAGGCATTAGATGTAGCAAATAAGTAAGTTTCTCCATCGCTATGTTTCTTAAGGTAAGAAACTAAATTTTCATTAATGCTGTTTTGTCCTTCACCCATCTTCATATTTCCATTTCCCACCGTTGTAGGACCAGCTGCCGGCATTACACTATTTCCATCTCCGTATATAATAGGAGTGCTTGCCCAAAAAGCAGGAATAACAAGAAGGGCAAGAAGGGCTGCTAAGGACACAAAATATGTCGCTCGTTTCTCTTTTTGTTTGAAGAAGAATAGCGCTAGCGAAAGCAATGTCCCTGCTACTCCTACTCCAATGCTCCAAACCATCCCAATTTGATCTATATAAGATTTCAATGTAAAGACTTCAAAAGCAGTTGTTGCTAGAATTGCAATAGGAAGCAACATTGATTTAAATCCTTTTTCTGTTTGATAAAGCTTAAATAGTTTAACCCATCCTGCTCCAACAAATGCTGCAATTGGAGGAGCTAACATGATGAGGTAGTATTGATGGAAAAAACCTGCAATACTAAAGAAGACACCAACAGGACCAAGCCATGCAAGCCAGAATAGGCTTTCTTTTTCCTCATCACTCCACTGTTTTCGCAAACGAATTCCCGAAAGTAAACCAACGCATCCGAAAAGAGCAAACGGAAGAACCCAACTAATTTGATCTGCTAAGCCAATTTGGAACAAACGGAAGAACCCTGGAGTGCCTGTATTGAACATTCCTCCCCCATTTTGACCACCTGGTCCACCTTGATCTCCTCTATTTAGAAAATCACGCTGTTCATTACCTTCAGACGTCTGAGTTTCTGAGTTTGTGCTATCTTGTGTAGAAGATGAATCTGTATTAGAAGAATCATTGCTCGCTGAATTATCACTATTTGTTGTGTTTGTATCATTAGCCTGATTTGGTCCACCTTGACCATTTGGTGGAGTTCCTGATGGCATTCCCTCTGGCGCTTCTCCTTGTTCCATTCTATTTGGTGGAGCCTGCATCTCAGCTCCATTTCCTTTATCACCACCAGCACCACCGCCTCCTGGTGTACCTTGTCCTTGACCTGTTAAACGAGCTACACCATTATATCCAAAAGCAAGCTCTAACACAGAGTTCGTTTGACTGCTGCCCATGTAAGGGCGATCATCTGCTGAGACACTATCAACAACAACAGCCCATGAAAGAGACAATGCCATCATAACAGCTGTTGCGCTTGCTAATATCCCTATTTTCTTTTTCCACTTCACCTTTGCTGCAGTTATGTAGAAAAGATAAAACGCAGGAGCAACCATGAAAGCTTGCATCATTTTCATATTGAAGCCAAGTCCAATCATGGCAAAAGCTCCAATTACCCAAATAGCTTTGTTTTTTCTAACGCCTTTAAATAGCATCCACACCCCAATTAAAAGAGTAAAAACAAGCATACTATCAATGTTGTTTGAACGACTTATGGCAGGAACAATTGGTGTAATCGCCATTGTCAGACTTGCGATTCTAGCTCCTGTAATTCCAAAGGTTGGTTTTAGAAGGAAGTATAGAAGAACAACAGATCCAACTCCAGCTAAAGCTTGTGGTAACATAACGCTCCATCCATGCAAACCAAAAATCGCAGCGCTTAATGTTTGAATCCAAAATGTAAGCGGCGGCTTATCCACTGTTACAAAACCTGCTGGATCAAAAGAAGCATAGAAGAAATTGTGGAAGTTTTCGAGCATGCTTTTTACTGCTGCCGTATAATAAGCATTCGCATAATCGTTTTTCCAAATGTTATAGATGTTTAAGAAAGCAGAAAGAAGAATAATCCCTAGCAGGATAAGATCCATTCTTTTGTACATAAACTTTTTCATTTTTTCACCTCATTATCATTTAAAACGATGATTTACTGAGGCTAATAGAGTCCGGACTTCTACTAACTTTGATCTCTTAAATCATGTTTTTATCAATTCAACGTTTTTAACGTTTCCTTGAGTGTATTTAGACTATAACAAGCAATTATGTCGGAAAGATGTCAAAAACAATTTTTAGCAAAATAAAAAGCTAAAGTTTAAAAACCTTAAACTTTAGCTTTCTCCTTCTATTTTTCCCGCAAGCGCGTAGAGAACAACCGTTGAGACAAAATGGGCAGAAAACTGACTTGGATCTTGCTGAGGATATACTTCAACAAAGTCCATTCCTACAATGCCCCTTTTGGCAAATTCATGCACTAATGTTAATAGTTCATAAGATGTTAACCCGTTTCCATCAACAGGACCGCCTGGGTTAAAGGCATAATCTAAAACATCACTACAAATCGTTAAATACACTCCATCAACATTGTGACTTGCTTTTTTATAAACGTCTTGGGCAAGCTCTTTTATGTTTGTACATTCTCTAATGTCTCGAATTGTAACAGTCTCTGCTCCTGCTTCTTTTGCATACTGACCACTTTCAGGTTTGTTTCGCGGCCCGTGAATCCCTGTATGAATAATGCTTTCATTTCGGATTCCATCTAGTTCATATATTCTTGCAAAAGGGGTTGATCTTGCGAATTCATCTCCTTCGTGTGAAACCATATTATCATAGTGAGCATCAAGGTGAATGATACCAAACTTCTTTCCCTGCTGCGTCTCCGTTAGGGCCTTCATAATTGGATATGTAATCCCATGATCTCCTCCAAATGCAACCGGAAATTTGTTCTCTTTCCATACTCGTTTAGAAAATGTTTCAATCCGCTTCATTGTTTCTTCTACACTAGCTGGAACAACGTCAACGTCTCCCATATCTCCTAAACTTAAATGTTCAAAAACATCAATATGATCCAGCTCAGGCAAATAGCCGCTATAACGAGCGGAAGAAAGCCGAATTACTTTTGGACCAAGTTCACATCCTGTATAGTCCCCCCATGTTACAGCTCCTTCCCATGGCACTCCATATATTAAAACGTCTGTCTCTTCTCTCCCTTTTCCCGTTGATGCATTTTTTGCTCCTAAAAAAGGGGGCGTATTCCCATATATCTTGTTCATTCTTTATCATCCTTTCTTTTCCTTAATTTCTTTTATGGTCTCCTTACCCTTTATGAATAAAAATACTCTTATAAAATAAAAAAGCGCTCAAAAATGAGCACTTTATATAGCCGCTGAATTTACAGTTTCAATGTCTGACTCTTCTTTTTTCTCTTTTTCTTCAAGTTCAATTGCTTTTGGAACAGAAAGGTATTTTGCAAGAACAAGAGCTGATGCTCCTCCTACGAATTTTCCAATCATAATATACAAAATTAAGTTAGGTTGAAAATTCGCTGTAAATGAAAGATGATCTCCAAATAAGAAAGCAGCACAAACCGCATAGGAAATGTTCATTACTTTATCTTTAGCAGGCATATCTTTTACAAGACGGAACATTGCTAAAATGTTCGCGGATGCTGCAAGAATACCAGCGCTTCCTTCTTTACTAATGCCAAATTGATTTCCTATTTTTTCAAGAGGTAGGGCTAAATACTTTTGCATCAAGTATACAAATGGAAAGGCTCCAGCTAGCATTAACCCAATATATCCTGCTACTTCAAGTGCTCTATATTGATCTTGTTCATCAGCTACAATCGGACTAAATCCAAAACTTCCAAAAAGAGTGCTAAATGCTCCTGTAAAATGTTCAACAATGGAGATTAGGAGAACAAGCTTTAAGAAAGCATCAAGACCGCGACCAAATATCATAAATCCTTTAATCATTTTGTCTGGGAAAAAGCGTAATCCTATTGCAAGAGAACCTACAAAAACAATTAACGGAATGAGGTTCATGAATATTGTTCCAAGGCTAAGGCTAAGCTCATACACTACAGAAGAGTTTGTGGAAACGGCAGACCGAATGGTTGGATTTGTAAAGACAATGAGTAAACAGCTTACTAACACGCCAATGGGAATAGCTAAAACCCCTGACATTACCCCAAGCGCCATATACTTGTGATCTTTTTTCTGGAGCATGGCAAGGCCTGTTGGGATAGAGAATACAATGGTTGCTCCTGCCATATATCCAATAATCATAGCCATAATCCAGCTTTCCTTTGTTTGAGCTAACGCCTCTGCTAGCTGATAACCGCCCATATCAACGGCAATAAGGGATGTTGCTGCAATTGATGGATCTGCTCCAAGCTTTACAAAAAGCGGACCAAAGACAGATTCAATAAGTTGAGATAAGTATGGAATAGACGCCATAATGCCTGCAGTTGGGATAAAAATATAACCGATGGAATGAATACCTTCCATAAATTCCTTTCCTATTCCTTTTTCTTTATTTTTAATAGCTGCAATTCCTCCGATAATAGCAGAAATCATTAAAATATAAATAACGTATGTTCCAATTTTCTCCACCCTTATTCCTCCCTCTTTTAAACAACAAGACTTACGCCACTCGTTTTTTGGGCTAACATCTGGTCTATAAGCGTCCCAATGTGCGCTGCCGCTTCAACAGGCGATGTACCTTGACGGTGAATATTTGAAATAACCATTCGGCTTGATTCTTTCGTTCCCTTCCTTGGTCTATAACACATATAAGCACTTAGTGAGTGAGCACAAACAAGCCCAGGTCTTTCCCCAATGAGAAGAATAAAAGCTTCAGGTTTTAAGATTTCACCAATATCGTCCATACAGGCAACTCTTCCCCCCTTTAAAAAGAAAGGAGTTCCAACAGTTAACTTATATGATGTTAGCGAATCTATTAAGGCAGGATATACATCTCGGATATTCTCTTCAATGGCATTTGCACTCAACCCATCCGCTATCACAATTTGTACTTGGGGATGTGTTATGCATTCCTTTTTAATAAGATTGCGCCCTTCTAATGAAAGAAGTCTCCCTTCATCAGGGCGCTTTAAATACCGCTCTTTTGTTTGAAAACGAGTTGTAACAGAAAAAAGATTAAATTCCGCTAATGTTTCTTCACTAACTTCTCCATAAACAGAATCAACCGCAGCAGCATGATCAATCCGGAATGACAAAAAATCTTGTGTGAGAGGCCTTGTACCTGTTCTGCCTACTCCAATTCGTGCTGGTGTATATTGTTTTAAATAAGCAATTTTCTCTTCTTTTTCTCTCATCCTCTTTTCCTCCTTCTTTATTTCACTTTCATAAAAATGGTAGGGTCGCCTGCTTGTCTCGTTAACTTTCCGTTTTCTGTAATCCCTTGATTTTCAAGCCAAGCTGAAAAGGCCGGAGCAGGAGATAAATTAAGTACATTTCGCAATGTTGCGATATCGTGATAGCTTAATGACTGATAGTTCAACATGCAATCATCTGCCATTGGTACACCAATAACAAAATTCACACCTGCTGTGCCAAGCAGCATACTCAAGTTATCCATATCATTTTGATCTGCGTTCATATGATTTGTATAACAAACATCAACCCCCATAGGAAGTCCATGCATTTTCCCCATAAAATGATCTTCAAGCCCTGCCCTTATCACTTGCTTGCTATCATACAAATACTCTGGTCCAATAAATCCAACAACCGTATTCACAATAAATGGATTATAACGTTTAGCAAGACCATAGCAGCGCGCTTCTAAAGTCAGTTGATCAATATCATAATGGCTGTTTGAGGAAAGTTCAGATCCTTGTCCTGTTTCTAAATACCACCTGTTTGACCCAAGTGCTGTTCCTTTTTCTTGCATCAGCTGGTGTGCTTCATCAAGCAGAGAAATGGATATACCAAAGGACTCGTTCCCTTCCTCTGTACCTGCGAGTGATTGGAAAATAAGATCAGCAGGCGCTCCTTTTTCAATTGCCCTCATCTGACTTGTAACATGGGAAAGAACACAGTTTTGAGTTGGAATAGAAAATTCCGTTATAATATTTTTTGTTTCCAAAAGAAGGTCATAAATATTACTTGTTGTATCAATAACAGGGTTAATCCCGATTACCGCATCTCCAATCCCATAGCTTAATCCCTCATATAAAGAAGCGCGCATTCCTTGCAATCGATCTGATGGATGATTAGGTTGAACGCGGGATGCAAGAGTTTTTGGCTGTCCAATTTTCGTTTGACAATGGGTAATAACTTGAATTTTAGCGGCAGCTTGAATTAAGTCTAGATTAGACATCAGCTTAGCTACTGCTGCAATCATGTCACTTGTTAACCCTTTTGAAATGGTTAACAAATTCTCTCCTGTTGTTTCGTCATGTAAGATATACTCCCTTAAATCGGCAACAGTCCAAGTTCGTATTTCTCTGTATACATTCTCTTCAACACTTTCTTCAATCACTCTAGCTACTTCATCCTCAAGAAGCGGATAGTTGCGAAAATCTGCAAGTGTAACATTTGACAGTACAGTTTTAGCTGCCATTCTTTCTTTCATATTTTCAGCACTAACACGCGCAAGCTCATCTCCTGATTTTTCTTCATTTGCTTTTGCCATAATTTCTTTTAAACTTTTAAAAGAATACGTTTGTCCGAGAATAGTTGTTTTTTTGTTCATTCTTTTTCCTCCTTCTATTGATGAAATGCAAGTGTTTTAACAGAAACCGAAATCGCTTCTCCTCCAATAGGCATCCCAAGATCTATATAATCTCCATCAGCGACCTGCACGCCATCAATGCAAACAATATTCACATCCTCGGCGCACCGTTTTTTGAGGGCTTGACCGAGCGCTTTTGCTACATCGTCTTGGCAAACAACGACAATATTTTCCTTTTTAAACTCTTTTTCCATTTCTTCATGAATAGCCTGAGCCATTTCCTGTAAAATCACGTACGAACAATAAGGCATGTCAAGGAGCGTTAAGGCAAACGGTGGATTTTGGTTTGTATCAAACACTTCTTTTGCATGCTTTATTTTTTCTCTCAATCTCCTTGAGAACTCAAGAGAGCTCCACTCTCCTTTTTTACTTGTTTTTACTTTTAAAAGCGGGATATTTCTGATTGGTAAAAGTTCTTTTTGCACATGAACAGTTGCTCCACTTACATCCATGCTTTGCATACCAGCCCCAATCACCGTTGCTCTATTTGTCTCAACTGCTTTTTTAATACACACACTTAACAAGGGAAGAGCAGTCGGAATCACGGAGGCTAAGAGCGGACCAATATCTCCATACCTTGCTGCATCTTTCATTGTATGAATTTGTGCATTATTCATCATTGCCCCAACTCCCCCAGAAATCATCATTTCATCAGGCTTAGGAAGCACTTCATTATAGTCTCCTGTCAGCAAAAGCTCTCCACCTTGTTTATCGTTGCTTAATAAGTAAGCAAACAAGTCTTCACTCAATTTTTGACAGAGGTTTTGAGCTTGCTTATACGATAAAATGCCTCCTTTTTTTAGATTAATAGATCGATAAGAAAGCCAGTTAAAGAGGGATGGCGCTACATACTCCACTTCTCCATCTTCTGTTAAACGAACAAGGCGTCCCCCAACGTGGAAAGTAAGGGAAGCTACAGCTTTTCCATCTTGGAAAAATGCCACATTTGCGGTTCCACCCCCAATATCAACATTCGCAACTGTTCCATTTATCTCTTCTGAACGTTTCATAGCTCCGGATCCTTTTCCAGCTAGAATACCTTCTAGGCTATCTCCTGCTGTTGCAACAACAAAGTCCCCTGCTTTATCTGCCAAATAATGAATAATACTTTCAGCGTTTTCTTTTCGAGCTGTTTCACCTGTAATAATGACAGCTCCTCCTTTAATGTCTTTTAAGTTAACGTTAGCTTTTTGATACTCTTTTGAAAGAAGACTCTTTAGCTTTTCAATATGAATCATATCTTCGGTTTCTAAAGGTGTTTCATATAAAGAGCCTGTATAGGTCACTTCTCGATCAATAATGCGGCAAACAGGGAGGCTAAAACCATCCTTCCTTTCATTAATAAGAAGCCTGCTTAAAATGACTTTTGTTGTGCTTGTGCCAATGTCAATTCCTATACTTTTTATCCAATATTCGCTCAAAACTCCTCCTCCTAACGAAAAAACGCTTTGAAGAATCCCTACAACATGTAGAGGGTCTTCAAAGCGCCATTGCTTTTATTTATTCACTTTTACTATAACCTGTTCCGCTATTTCCACCATTGATAGGTGAGTTTCCATACTCTTTTTTTGAAGTTTTCGATATGCCTCTTCCTCTGAATATCCTTTTACTTTCATTAGAATTCCTTTTGCTTTTTCAATTTTTTTACGATGCTCTATTTTTTCTTCTAAAAGAGCAATTTTTCTAGAGAGCTCTAGCTCTTTCTCACGTTGACTTAAAGCAATTTCAACAGCGGGAATAAGCTCCCTTTCTTTCACAGGTTTTACAAGGTATCCTGTGACTCCTGCTTTTTTAGCCTTTATCGTTAATTCTTGATCACTGTAAGCTGTTAAAAGTAAAATTGCACAATCCGATTGTTTCTTTATAATAGAAGAAGCCTTTACACCATCTAAAATAGGCATCTTTATGTCCATAATGATGAGGTTTGGAGCAAGATGTTTTGCTTTTTCAATTGCCTCTTCACCATTTTTAGCTTCCCCAACTAAGTTATACCCCCGCTCTTCAAGCATTTCTTTTATATCCAGACGTGTAATAGGTTCATCATCTACAACCATCACTCGGTCTTTCATAACATCACCGCTTTTGCTATAGGAAATGTGAGCGTCATTTTTGTTCCGTCTTCTGATGAAAAAGTGGAGAGAACGCCGTTCAGCTCGGCTGCCAACGTATGTACAAGCTGCAGTCCAAGCGAGGACGACTTGTCCTCAATTATTCCTCTACCATTATCTTCAACCGTAATGTTTGCTATTTGTTTACGGCAGATTACTGTAATACTGATTTTTCCACTCTCTTGTTGTCCAAAAGCATGTTTGAGACAATTTTGAACAAGTTCATTCACAATAAGTAAAACGAATGTTGCTTGATTAGATGGTAAAAAAGTAGGCTCCCCTTTAACCGAAAGCGAGATTTTTTTTTCTGGCACAGAGGCTAGGCTTAGAAGCATATCAGCGGCTCGCTCCATTACGAGCACAATGTTCACGGCTTCTATTCCATCTTGTGCTAAGTAATCATGTATAATTGAAATCGTCTCAATCCTTGCTACACTATCTTGCAAGATATCCGATACTTCAAAATGAGCTCGGCGCGTTTGCAATCTAAGCAAGCTTGAAATAATCTGCAGGTTGTTTTTTACACGGTGATGAATTTCTTTTTGAATAAGAGATTTCACCGTTCCCTCCCTGTCTACACTTTCTTTTGGAATTAACAGCTCTTCAATCCGTTTATTAGTCATCATTTCTTCTGAAATATCTCGCTCTCTTATGAGCACCCCAATAGTAGTTCCTTTGTTATCAACAATAGGTACGATATCTTGCTGAACGATAACACATTCTTGGGTGATGCCCCGTGAGTTCGTAATGGTATTACCTGTTCTTAGGCTAAAAAACACCCCTGGTTCATTTTGTTCTGTTGCTGTTTCTCCTATAATATTTCTTTTATATAAAGAAGAAGCTGTTGCAGGCTGAGCTTGTGCAACAATCATTGCTTTATCTTCAGAAAGGGAACAATCAATAAACATATCTGACTTTGCAATATCTGCTGTAAGTTGGAGAGTATTTGCAACTTCCATTATTCTTTCTTTCTGAGATAAAGATAGATGATGGAGGTCTTCTAAACAAGAAAGTGTGTTCATTTTTCCCCTCTTTTTCAAAAAATTCTATCTTTTATACCATTACTATAACATATGAAAAGAAATGCTCAATTTTAATGTCAAAACTTCTGACAATATAACATTTTTCGTCCGATTTCTCTTTTTTTTTGACACTTCTTATGACGTTGATCCTTTTGTTCCAAAATCAATAACTTCAATGTTTACATCATAATTAATTTCAGCTTCACTAAACTTTTTCCCCCACTCTTCATTGTGCTTCTTCCAATATTTTGGATGCTGAATTTGAACATATTGATAAAGACCCGCAACACCTGTTTTATATTTTGTTTGAAGCTTATGAATAATGTCTTCTACGTCTTTTTTCACTTGTTTTTCTATTACTTTCTCCATTCCTTCAAGATCTCGTTTCTTAAAGGAATTTTCACTTCTGTACCAGTTCTCTGCAATTCGCCCTTCACATTCTAGTGAGATATCGAAGTGAAGTTGTCCATTTTTAATTTTGGTCTTAATCTCTTTTCTCACCATATGGAAAATTTCAAAGGAAATGGGTTCTCCTTTATATGTTGCTGGAACGACTCCACCTTGAACATCGCCAATGAGCCAGTTCAAATGACTTACATCCTTTGGCGTCATATGTCCAATTGGTTTTCCATCGTCAATGACTTCTACTCCATCAAGACTTAGCTCTCCATCTTTAATTTTAAGGCCTTGTACGGCAAAACTTCCGTCTGACTGAAGCTTTGCTGATACTTGTCCAAGTGTAATCGGTTTTAAAATTTTATTAGAAGATGTTTTGTTATTTGCAATTTCAAAGATTTTATTAGCTGGAATGTCTTCTTTTGATCCTGTTGACAAGATTTTTTTTGCCGATTCTCTTGTCACAAAGACGAGCGCACTTCTTCTTGTATTGTCGTCTCTAATATATTCATTAATCCACACGTCAAGAGGATATTTGTCAAGGGCATTTTTACTAAAAATTAGCACGCGCTGGTGATTGCTCATCACTGGGGATGTTTTAAGAGCAATATCCCGGATGGATTCTTGAACCGTTGCTCCTCTTGTATAATAGTTTTTATAAGAAGGCCTAGTTGCCTCACTTCCCCCACCTCCAGATGGAATGATAATCTGCTGTGTAAGATGAACTTCTCCTTTTTTCCCTGCGTCAATTCCAGAACCAACTAGCAAAGAAACATCCTCAAGGTTTTGACTGTCTCCACACCCAACTAAAAAAAGAAGAACAAACAAGATTAAGATCTTTTTCATCTCGCTGTCACTCTCCTTTTAATTGCTACAAGCAGGAAGTTTATAATGGGAATGGCTAGTAGAACAAATGGAAAAATCCACCCTAACATGTCACTCATTTTTAAAATTTCAATCGTATCCTGCGGCCAATTAGCCAAGAGAAAGATAATTGGAATAAGGATATAAACGTTTGGTTTATATCCATTTCGAAAGACTGACTGCAACCCTATAACAGCTGAGAAGTAGTAAAGAGTAAGCGTTGTAAAAAATTGCAAAATCCATGTTATGAGTAGGAAAGACTCTAACCGTTCAATAAAGATCCCCTTTACTTCAAACGATTGCACAAAAGAAATCGTCGGCCATGTTACAGTTGTTACTTCTTGAACGGTGACCCCTCCTACAACAAGCACGTACGTTAAAATATATAAAAGCAGCGGAACAGCAAAACCAATAAAGGCTCCCTTTACAAGCTTTGTATTTTTGCTTGTAAATCCTTTTAAAATTAAGAGAAGTTCAATCCCAAAGAAAGATAGCATAACCGTATTCATTCCTTTGAAAACTGGCATAATCCCTTGCCCAAGAACAGGTTGAACGTTTTTTATATCCACAATTTGTAGGCCAAAAGCATATATCAGTAGAATAACAACAATTGTAATGGGAAAGAAAAACACGCACACTTTTGCAATTATTTTAAGATTGCTGTTAATTAGATAAGCAGAGGTTAAAATAAACGTGAGAATAATAAGCTCTACAGGTGTCTCAGACAAAAGGAAAAAGCGAACCATTTCACTCATTGCTACGACTTCAAAGCTTGCTACTCCTACAAAATAAACAACCATGATTAAATTAACGAGTTTTCCAAGCTTTTTCCCGAATCCTTCTTGGGTATAATCAAAGTAATTCTTCACATTATGCTTTTTTAAGATTTGAAGGAGTATGTAAATGACCGCAAAAAAGAGGAGGCCGTCGATGATAAGCACAATCCATCCATCAGGTGTTCCAACTTTAACTGTAATGGTTCTTGGCAGTACTAATAAGCCAACACCTAACATTGTAGATGAAATCAAAGCTATAAAATCTAATGTTGTAAGTTGCCCTCCATCTCGGCCCATACGATTACCTCCATTCAAACATCTTTTTTTAATCAATTTCCGACCATTGCTCTACATTTTTGGAAATGGAAACCTCATAATAAAATCTTTCCACTTCCCTTTTTGAATTGATGCTCCTGGGTCAAAGTATGGAATCGTAAAGCTGTCTAGTTTTGAAATATGAATGGTTACAATAATAAAGAAAAGAGTGACTCCATAGATACCTAAAAGCGCTGCACTAATCATTGCTCCAAAACGTAAAACCCGGAAGGCAAGACCAAATCCATACTGAGGCACAATAAATGAAGTGATTGCTGTGATGGAAACAATAATAACCATAATTGAACTCACAAGATTAGCCTGTACGGCCGCTTGCCCAATAACAACCCCTCCAACTAACCCAATTGTTTGACCAAGCGGGGTTGGAAGCCGTATTCCAGCTTCTCTCAATAATTCAATCGTCATTTCCATAATAATTGCTTCAATAAAAGGTGGAAATGGCACATTTTCACGGGTTTGTGCAATTGTCAACGCTAGTTCAGTCGGCAACAATCCTTGATTAAATGAAACAAGCGAAATATAAATCGAAGATAAAAAAAGCGTGATAAATAAAGATACATACCGAAGTATGCGCAAAAACGTTCCCGCAATCCACCGTTCATAGTAGTCATCAGGAGACTTTAACAACATGTTAATTGTCGTGGGAACAACAAGAACAAACGGTGAGCCATCGACCATGATGATCACTCTTCCATCTTTTAAAGCTGCTAAGGCAATGTCCATCCGCTCTGTGTTTTGAATTTGTTGAAAGGGAGAAAACGGGACTTCTTCGAGAAGTTCACCAAGCATACCCGAATCTTCAATATCTCTCTCCTGCACTTTCGAAAGCTTTTCTTCTACCCTCTGAAGCAGCTTTTCATCAGCTGTACCTTTAATGTAAAGTTTGGTGATTTTTACTTTGCCGTGCAAACCAACTTCACCTTGCTCAATCATCAAATTTTGATCCTTCGTAAACTGACGAATAAGCCCGATATTTTCATCCGTATTTTCAATAAAGGAAAGCTTTGGCCCGCGGACAACACGCTCTGTTGTTGGTTCAGCAAATGCTCTCATTTTAGGCATTATTGTATTTAATGAAAAAGCTATATTCATTCCATCCACAAGCAAGACAGACATTCCACTGAAAATAGCTTCTAATATTTCTTCATATGAGAAAAGCTCTGTTTGCTTAAGAAGTCCAATCTTAGAAAATAAAATTTCTTTAAATGGATATTCGAATTCTGTTAAATAGTCAATTGAGGTTAATGAATCAACGAGCTTTTGAAGCGCTTCACTATTCAACGAATTTTGTAAGTATAAAATGGTACATGCTCTATCATGTTTTTTTATATAAATATCTTTCCGCGACATGTCTGCCTGGTCTTTTAGTAAAGGAGCAAGATATGCTAAATTCCTTTCTAATCCAGTGCTTAACGAAGATATATCACTCATTATCATCACCAACTCTTCCCAATATCGCTTTTATTTTGTCACAAAAGGTAAATATTATACGGTTTGCTAAGTTCGATAAAGAGTCTGAACATTACTCTTTCGCAAAAATAAAATGTACGTTAAAATAGGATTAATAAAAGAAATTAATCTTATTAACGAATCAAATAAACTTAAAAACCGAACTTTAAACAAGGAGCAAGATCCATAATTCGTTTTTAGACAAGGAGGAGTTTTATTATGTTTAGCGGAAAGAAAATGCTTTTATTAGGTGCAGGTGAGCTTGGAAAAGAGATAATGATTGAAGCCCAGCGTTTTGGCATTGAAACAGTTGCTGTTGATCGCTATGAACATGCTCCAGCAATGCATGTTGCTCATAAACATTATGTCATTGATATGTTAGACTCACACGCCCTTCGTGACATCATCCAAAAAGAACAGCCAGATTTTATCGTTCCAGAAATTGAAGCTATTGCAACAGATGAACTTGTTGGTCTTGAGAAAGAAGGATTTAACGTTGTTCCAAATGCAAGAGCAACTAAATTAACGATGGATCGAGAAGGAATTCGCCGATTTGCTTCTGAAGAACTGAACATCCCAACAGCTCGTTATCAGTTTGCAAATACATATGAAGAGTTTACTGAAGCTGTAGCACAAATAGGCTATCCTTGTGTCATTAAGCCACTTATGAGCTCTTCTGGAAAAGGACAAAGTATTTGTCGCAGTGAAGAAGATTTAAAATCTTGC
Source organism: Priestia sp. TRM10 (assembly GCF_057808375.1). Classification (NCBI taxonomy): domain Bacteria; kingdom Bacillati; phylum Bacillota; class Bacilli; order Caryophanales; family Bacillaceae; genus Priestia; species Priestia sp. TRM10. The sequence goes on along the minus strand of NZ_JBJZOT010000013.1, from coordinate 937,056 downwards.
TGGAATATAGCTTTAGAAGGTGGACGTGTAAAAAGCACGCGCGTTATTATCGAGGAATTTATTTCTTTTGACTCTGAAATTACCCTTCTTACAGTGAGAGCTGTAAATGGAACTAAATTTTGCGCTCCAATTGGCCATAAACAAGAGAACGGAGACTATATTGAATCATGGCAGCCACACTATATGACAGAAAAACAGCTCAAGGAAGCAGAAAGAATTGCAAAGGAAGTAACAGACGGCTTAGGTGGATATGGACTTTTTGGAGTTGAGCTTTTCCTAGCAGGAGATCGTGTTTATTTTAGCGAAGTTTCCCCTCGTCCTCACGATACAGGTCTTGTAACACTTGCAACTCAAAAATTGTCAGAATTTGCTCTACACGTGCGCGCCCTGTTAGGTTTTCCTATTCCTGAAATCAAGCTCAGCACACATGGCGCAAGCCGACCATTGAAATCACCGCAAGAAACGAAAGAATATGAAATTAGAGGATTGGAGGATGCACTTGCTCTTCCACATACAGAAGTACGTGTTTTTGGGAAGCCAGATGCTACTGTAGGGAGACGTTTAGCTGTTGCCCTCTGCGGTGATGAGAGCGTAGAAAAAGCTCGTGAAACAGCTAAAACAGCACACGATTTTTTACATATTAACAGTTTGGATTAATCACCATATACACTCCCTTTTCATCATGGTAAAATTTGAAAAGGGAGGTTTTTCTATGGATATATTCACTATTCTCTTTATAATAGTGCTTGGAGTTTTTTATATTTCAAGTCGTATCTCGCAATTGGAAAAAAAGATGGACTTTAAAATGAAAAGGTTAGAAGCCTTTATCACAAAAGATAAGCATGATGCTTTCTTTCAATATGAAGAAGAGGTAAAAGGTGAGCTGAAGCAGCTCGTAAAAGATGGCGAAAACGTAAAAGCAATAAAAAAGGCCCGCGAACATTTCGGATTTTCTCTTCTTGAAGCAAAGCAATATGTTGATTCCTTACATTAAAAAAGAGAGCCTAGGCTCTCTTTTTTAATGTGATGCGGAAGGAACTCCCTCTTCTTGCTCAGAAGAAGCTTCCCCCTTTTTATTTTCAAGCTTAATTTTTTTAAGAAACAGCGTAAATAAAGCACCCACGATAATAAGTGCAAAACCTACGAAAAATACGCTGTGCAAAGATTCCATTAAAGATGTTTTTAAAATAGGAACTATTTCTCCAGGCATGCCTTTAACAGCGTCTGGACTAAATAATGACTGCAGAAGTCCTTGTGGATTTGTGCTAATCATTTCTTTTAACTTTGTAACAAGCGTACTTGCTTGAGCAGGAAGCGTATCTAGGTATGGAACTAAGTCGTTTGTTAAAAGCGTGCCAGACTTTGCATTCATCACAGCTCCTAACACGGTAATTCCAAATGTCCCACCAATCGAACGGAAAAACTGACTTGAAGATGTCACAACTCCAAGCTCTGCTTTTGAAAAGCTTTCTTGTAAAGCAAGCGTAATAATAGGCATTACAAGACCCATCCCAAGACCAATAATAGCCATATATGATATAGCAGTAAGCTGACTAGTATGAAGGTTTAGTGTTGTTAATAGGAAGAAACCGAATGCCATGACAATCATACCTGTAATAATTTGTGCTTTCACACCAATTTTATAGACAAGCTGACCACCAATAATACTTGTTACAATCATCGCAATCATCATTGGTGTCATAATTGTGCCAGATTCTGTCGCACTTACTCCAACGATTCCTTGCATAAAGAATGGCACGAACGTAACAGCACCAAACATCCCAACACTCATTAAAAATCCGATTAGATTCAAAAGAGTAAACGTTCGATTTTTGAAAAGGTACATTGGTAAAATAGGCTCAGCTGCTCTATTCTCAACCATAACAAAGCTTACTAAACCAACCAGAGCAAGAGCGAACAGGCCAAGGATTTGCCATGAATCCCAAGCATAGTCTTTCCCACCAAAGCTTAGCGCTAAAAGTAAGCTTACAACTCCAACAATCATCGTAAACATTCCAGCAATATCAAATTTAATCTTGCCTTTTCGTTCATGTTTTTCAAGACCGATAGCAATAAAGATTGCAGCTAAAATCCCAACAGGAAGATTAATATAAAATACCCATTTCCAATTTAGAGAATCAACAATCCAACCACCAATCTGCGGACCAATAACAGAAGCTAAACCATAAATACCACCAAAAACCCCTTGGAACTTCGCTCTTTCTTTCCCTGTGAATAAATCTCCGATTACAATCATCGCCATTGGCATCATAATCCCGCCGCCAATTCCTTGCAATCCTCGGTAAATGATAAGTTCTGTCATGTTCGTTGCTAATCCACACAGTGCAGAAGCGATCATAAAGATAACAATACCTGATACATAAACTGTTTTTCTTCCAAGTAAATCAGCTAGCTTCCCTGCGATAGGTACAACAGCTGTTGATGTTAATAAGTATGACGTTGTTAACCACGTCATCATGCTAAGTCCGCCAAGATCTCCGACAATTCTCGGCATTGCTGTTCCAACAATGGTACCATCAAGAGCAGCAAAAAACATCGCAATAATAAGTCCTGTCAAAACAAGCTTACGATTGCCTGATTTATTACTTTCAACTGTCATTATTTTCCCTCTTTCCTATTCTACTATTTTTCTTTCTAAAAGCGCAGAAATCTCATTATGTGTTCGTAAAATTCCTTCATATTCTTTCTCTGTTAATACATCTGCTGCTTGTTGAAAAACATCGTGTATTCCACTCTTTTGAACATGAAGTTCTTTTAAAAAGCGTTTTCCCTCTTCACTTAACAAAAGTTCTACTTCCCTGCGGTTTCCTTCTACATGATGCCGCTCGATAAATCCTTTTGAAACAAGTCCGTCAACAGCTTGACTTAACGTACTTTTTGGAAGAAACGTTTTTTCTACAACTGTTTTTTGAAGCATCTCCCCATATGGTGCAATGGTTACTAAAATGACATACTGAGGAACAGACAGTCCATTGTTTACAGCTGTTTTCTGGATAAGCTGCATCATATTTTTTTGCACGTTCCAAAAAGATTTAAGAAGCTCTACAGAACGTCCTTCACGTAGTTCATTACTTTCCATATTTACCTCACTTAATATTAAATTTATGAACTGTTCCATTTAGAACAGTTTTTTCAGAGCTTTTATATTCTAATCCGTATCTTCTTTAAAGTCAATCATTTTCTTTCCTTATAAAAAAACCTACCTTTACGAGGAAAGGTAGGTTTTTTTTATTGAGGAGGATTATATGATTTCAATACTTTATCTCTTACATATTTAAGGTGATTATACATCTGTTGAAAAGCATCAATTGGATCATGATTACAAAGAGCATTATAGATCGCTGTATGGTGCTGGGCTGTTAATTTTGGTTCTCTAAACGTTATTTCATTATCCGTTTTTTCATGTGTAAGAAGCAAAGAATGAATCATTCCTTCTACAATTTGATTATCTGCACTTGTAGCAATAATGCGGTGAAATTCTTTATCAAATTCACCATAGTTGTAGTCTTTGCTGTTTTCAATACTTTCAATTGTTTTCTTCAGCTGCTGAAGTTGTTCATCCGTTATTTTTTCAGCAGCCATTGTTACAAGACCAAGCTCTAATGTCATGCGAGCTTCCACAATAGCAGGTAAGTTATCAACCGCAAGGGCAAGCATAACTGAAAAAGGCTGTGTACCTACTTTGTTATTAAAATATGTACCATCGCGTGTTTTTCGGGTAATTACCCCCAATATCTCTAAAGCACTTAATGCTTCTCTTAATACAGGTCTGCTAACATGGAGAACGTCAAGAAGCTCCATCTCCGTGGGAAGTTTGTCACCCGGTTTCAGCTGTCCGCTAATGAGAAGCTCAATAATTCGGTCAACAACTTGTTTTGCAAGCGTATTTCTATTCACAGATTTAAAGGAAACCTTCTTCATTGGCCCCGTCATACGTATTCCTCCTTTTTGAATCCTACTTCTTCTATTATAAGAAAGAATGTTGCATATTACCAATCTATCATCCAAAATTATGCTTGCTTTTCTTTGTATTCGTATTATAAGGAAAAAGCTCGAACAATATGAGAACTGTTCGAGCTTTCAAGAACATTTGTGTTACCTTTTGGTTATCGAACTAAACAAGGACGCTTGTTATCAAATTTCCAATCCTGAATTAAATATTGCATTGCCTTTGCATCGTCTCTTGCTCCAAGACCCATCTTTTCATACAACTCATGAGCTTTTTCAATTTCTTCCATATCAATTTCTATCCCAAGACCAGGGCGATTTGGTACTTCTACAACCCCTCCTTTAATTTGGAACGGCTCTTTTGTTAATCGTTGACCATCTTGCCAAATCCAATGTGTATCAATTGCCGTAATATTCCCAGGTGCTGCGGCTGCCACGTGAGTAAACATCGCTAGTGAGATATCAAAATGGTTGTTTGAATGAGAACCCCATGTTAATCCCCACTCGTGACACATTTGAGCCACTCGAACAGAACCTTGCATTGTCCAGAAATGTGGATCTGCTAGTGGGATGTCAACAGATTGGAGCATAATAGCATGACCCATTTGGCGCCAATCTGTTGCAATCATATTTGTCGCTGTTTGCAAACCTGTAGCTCTTCTGAATTCCGCCATTACTTCACGTGCTGAATATACACCTTCTGCTCCACATGGATCTTCAGCATATGCTAAAACGTCATGTTTATTTTTACAAAGGGAAATAGCTTCTTCAAGTGACCATGCTCCATTTGGATCAAGAGTAATTCTTGCATTCGGAAAACGTTTGGAGAGTGCTGTAACAGCTTCAATTTCTTCTTCCCCGGCTAGCACGCCACCTTTTAACTTAAAATCGTTAAACCCGTATTGTTCGTATGATGCCTCAGCAAGACGGACTATCGCTTCTGGTGTTAACGCTTCTTCATGACGAAGTCTAAACCAGTCATTTTTTTGATCTTCTTCACTTCTGTATGCTAAATCTGTCTTTTTACGGTCTCCTACATAAAATAAGTAACCTAACATCTCCACAGACTCTCTCTGCTGACCTTCTCCCAGAAGAGCAGCAACAGGAACACCTAAAAACTTCCCAACAAGATCTAAAAGGGCTGCTTCTAATGCAGTAACAGCATGAATTGTAACGCGAAGATCGAACGTTTGAAATCCGCGCCCAGCCGCATCCCTGTTTGCAAATTTCTCTCGTACGTTATTCAAAATAGCGTTGTACCGCCCAATTCTCTCCCCAATAACAAGTGACTTAGCATCTTCAAGGGTCTTTCTAATTTTTTCTCCTCCTGGTACTTCGCCAACGCCCGTATTTCCTGCACTATCCTTTAGAATAACGATGTTTCGTGTAAAAAAAGGACTATGTGCTCCACTTAAATTTAATAGCATACTGTCATGACCTGCAACAGGGATCACTTCCATACTTGTAATATGTGCTGTTTTCTCTTTTTCTCCTTGGATCCCACTGTTTTGAATTGCGTAATTTGTCATATCCATTCACTCCCCTTTGTTTTTTGAACACGCTTACATCTTAAGATTGCTTTCAGGTTTCATTCCTGCACCTTTTAACTCCACTCGTTTAATTTCACCAACAAGAAGCAAGTAGCATAGAATAGCCACAATCGCGTTTGCTCCGACAAAAACGAGTGCTCCATTGAAAGAGCCTGTCGCGTTTACAATATATCCGATGATGATAGGTGTTGTAATAGAAGCAATGTTTCCAAATGTATTAAAAAGTCCGCCGCTTAATCCTGCAATTTCTTTTGGCGACGTATCTGAAACAACAGCCCAGCCCAATGCACCAAATCCTTTTCCAAAAAACGCAAGTGACATAATCACAACAACAAGCCACTCTGCATCAACATAGTTACAAGCAATCATACTGCAGGAAAGCAGCATTCCAATTACAATTGGCGTTTTACGTGCAAAGGTTAAAGAACGCCCTTTTTTTAAGAAGAAATCAGACACAATTCCTCCTAGCACCCCACCGACAAATCCGCAAATTGCAGGAAGAGAAGAAATAAATCCGGCTTCTAGAATAGACATGCCGCGCGCTTGAACTAAATAGACAGGAAACCATGTTAAGAAAAAGTAGGTTAGTGTTGTAATGCAGTACTGCCCAAGATAAACTCCAACAAGCATCCGATTTGTTAGTAGCTGCTTCACTTGAGACCACTGTGGCCCTTTTTTTGTTTCTTTCTCTTTTCCTGTTTTTGCTTCTTTTCCTTCATCCATATCAACTAAGCCGCCGCCTTCTTCTATGTAGGCTATTTCTTCCTTAGTTATACGAGGATGTTTTTTCGGACTATGAATAACTTTTAACCATACGCCCGCTAGAATCATTCCAAGAACACCCATTACAATGAAAACCATGTGCCAGTCAAATCTATGTACAATCCATGCCATTAGCGGTGAAAACAATACTAATGCGAAGTACTGAGCGGAATTAAAGATTGCGGAAGCTGTTCCTCTTTCAGATTTTGGAAACCACGAGGCAACAATCCGACTGTTCCCTGGAAATGAAGGAGCTTCAGCAAGTCCTACAATAAAACGCAGGCTGAATAACATAATTATAGCGACTCCTGCAGTAAAAAAGCCAATAAATCCTTGGAAAAAAGTGAAAAGAGACCAAAAGAAGACGCTTGCGGCAATAACTATCTTCGATCCAAACTTATCTAAAAGCCATCCACCAGGAAGCTGTCCAATAACATATGCCCAGCCAAATGCTGAAAAGACGTAGCCCATTGATACAGCACTTAATCCAAGATCTTTTTGTACAGAGTCACCAACAATTGAAAGCGTTGCACGGTCAGCATAGTTAATTGTCGTTAAAACAAAAAGCATAAAGACAACAAACCAGCGAACCCGACTTCTTCTTGTAGTTTCGATGCTTAATTTTGCTTGACCCATTGTTATCCTCCCCTTGCACTATGATCTAGCGCTTTCCCCATGTTCCCCCTTGATGCTTATCCTTATTGTAAAGCGCTTCCTCTTTATACAGATGGAAGAAATCACCCCCGTTTTTCTTCCATCTATATATTGAGGCGAAACTATTTATCCTTTAACAAAAACCGTCTTAATAGCTGTGAAAAATTCTTTCGCCGCTTCTCCTTGTTCACGAGAATGTGAGCTTGATTGTTTCATACCTCCAAACGGGGCTTGAAGCTCCACTCCCGCACTTTCTGAATTGATTCGTACAAGCCCTGCATCCATTTCGTTAATGAACGACAGCATAGAGCTAATGTTTGTTGTGAAAATAGAGGCACTTAAACCATATTCCACATCGTTTGCGATATGAAGAGCTTCTTCAACACTTTCCACTTTAAGAAGTGCAATAACTGGACCAAAGATTTCTTCTTGAGCAATCGTCATCTTGGAATTTACGTTTTCAAAGATAGTAGGTTGAACATAATAACCATCTTTAAGCTCGCCTTCTGTTAATCTTTCTCCACCATATAAAAGTGTTGCTCCTTCTTCTTTTCCTTTCTTAATATAGGAAAGAACCGTATTGAGCTGACCTTCATTTGCGCATGGGCCCATCCATGTGCTGCTGTCTTCTCCATTACCTACCGTAAGTTCTTTTGTTTTGGCTAATAGCTTTTCTTTAAACTCTTCATAAACGTCGCTTTGGACAATAACACGACTTGTTGCTGTACACTTTTGACCTGTTGAGCGAAATGCCCCACTAATTGTTCCATCAACAGCTAAATCTAAATCTGCATCATTTGTTACAATAACCGGGTTCTTTCCACCCATTTCAAGCTGGTACTTCGCTCCACGAGCAAGTGCTTGCTGACCGATTCTCTTTCCAACTCCGTCTGATCCTGTGAAAGTTACCGCTTGAATTCCTGGATGAGTCGCAATACCTTGTCCAATAACAGAGCCAGAGCCTGTTACCATGTTAATGACTCCCTCTGGAATATTAGCTTCTTGAAAACATTGAACAATTTTAGCACACGTTATCGCCGTTTCGGTTGCTGGCTTAATTACAACCGTATTTCCGTAGATAAGCGCAGGTGCCATCTTCCAAATTGGGATAGCAACAGGAAAGTTCCAAGGGGTGATCACACCAACAACGCCAAGTGGTGCACGGGTTGTAAACATAAGTGCATCACTATCAGTTGAAGGAATCACATCACCTACTTTACGCATACCTTCACCAGCGTAGTAGCGTAATATAGCAATTCCTCTCATTGTTTCACCTTTTGTTTCCCCAAGCGTTTTTCCCATTTCACGCATTGCACAATGAGCGATTTCATCTATTTTCTTTTCCATAATATCAGCAACAGCGTACAAATATTGTCCTCGCTCAGCTCCTGATAGCTTCTTCCACTTTTCTTGTGCTGTTGCAGCTGCTTGCACTGCTTCATTTAAATCTTCTTCCGTTGATTTTTGAACATATCCAACAATGTCTGTTGTATTTGCTGGATTGGTAATTTTAATCACTTCACTTGAAGATGAGAAAACTTCTTTTCCATTAATAAAGTTTGGGTACTGCTTTTCCTCTGTACGAATGCTCATAGTTCTCCTCCTTGATTAAGCGTTTACAATATGTTCAGAATTAAGAAAGAACGCTTTTTTGTGATTTTGGATATTTTTGAAATGTTTTTTCAATTACTTTTTCAAGATCACGATAGTCTTCTTTATCAACAGGTACAACAGGTGGGCGCACTGTATTTTTTACAGGTAATCCAATGATCTCCATTCCTGCCTTAATAAGTGATACAGCATAACCTTGTTTTCGATGACGAATCGAATTAATAGGTAGAATGACGTTTTGATACAGCTCTGTTACAAGCTCTTGATTTTGAGCTAAGATTGCATCATAAAACATTCTCGAAACATGTGGAATGTAGTTTGAAATTGCTGAAGAATACGAATCAAAGCCAATTGGAGCATATGCAGGCATTGTCACTTCCGCCATCGGCATTCCGTTCAGCCATCCCAATCTTTTTCCAACTGTTTGTGTTAACTGAATATTGAGCTCCATATTTCCATGGCCATCTTTTAAACCAACAAGCTGTGGAAGATCAAGTAATTTTTGAAGCGTTGGAAGCTGCAGGATTGCATTGTCTCTTTGATACACAATTGCATTTAAGCTTGTAGAGTCAATAATTGTTCTGAGATATTCATAAAGTCCTTCCTGTTCTCCTTTAATCAAGTAAGGAGGAAGAATTAAATAACCGTCTGCCCCTTTATTTTCTGAAATTTTCGCCCACTCAAGTGCCGTCGATAAATTCCCTCCTACTCCTGTATAAACAGGTACTTTACCATTTACAACACTTTGAGCCACCTCGACCATTTTCTCATACTCACTTGTATTTAAAGTGTGGAATTCTCCAGATCCACAGGCGATAAAAATAGCCTCTAATCCCTCATCTAATAAAAATTGAATGTTAGCTTCTAATCCTTTTTCGTCTATTTTTCCTTGCTCATTAAATGGAGCAACAGGAAAACCTAGAATCCCCGTTGGTGCTTTTCTTGTAATCGTCATAATCCCTTCCCCTTTCCAAACATTCTGATAATTTACAATTTTATTGTAAGACAAATTAAATTGTTTTGTCAACGGTTACAAAAAATTATTCTTTTCTTTTTTTATAAACTCATCTATCAGACTAACAAAAGAGCGTATTCTTCTTTTTAATAAGACTTCTCTACTTTAATACGATATTTTCGTAACTTTCGATAAAGGGTACTGCGATTAATGCCTAGAAGACGTGCTGCTTTCGAGATATTGCCACAACATTCCGTTATTACTTCTCTAATCTTTTCCTTTTCGTTTTCTTGTAATGACTGCTGCTCTTCCTGCTCCTTAGCCATTGAGTTTACTTCGAAGTAGTGTGAAATATCTTCTCGCTTCACTCTATCTTTTTCTTCTACAACAACAAGTTTCTCTATAAAATGCTTTAATTCCCTTACATTTCCTAACCATTGTTGCTTCGCCAACATCTTATATGCATCATCACTTAAGGAGAATGTTCTTTTATACTTCTCGTTATAATGCTGAAGAAAGAGCCGAGCAAGATAAGGAATATCGCTTTTTCTATTACGCAGAGGTGGAATTGTAATGGATAAAACGTGCAATCGATAAAACAAGTCTTCTCTAAACGTTCCTTTTTGTACACTTTCAACTAAGTTTTGATTTGTAGCAGCAATTACTCTAACATCTGTTGAGATGTACTGATGACCTCCTACACGCATAAATTGTTTCTCCTGAAGCACCCTTAACAACCTACTTTGGGCAGACGCATCCATTTCACCTAACTCATCAAGAAATATTGTTCCTCTATGAGCTAGTTCAAACAGCCCTTTCTTTCCTTTGCGCCTTGCTCCTGTAAACGCTCCCTCTTCATATCCGAAAAGCTCACTTTCAAGAAGAGAAGAAGGAAGAGCAGCACAGTTTATAGCAACAAACGGACCATTTCTTCGCTCACTTTCACTATGAATGCTTTGAGCTAGAAGTTCTTTCCCTGTTCCAGATTCTCCGGAAATAAGAACAGTGGCTTCTGTTTTAGCCATTCTATGTCCTGTCCTTTTTACATCATCTAACTCTTCTGAAATACCGAACATATCTTGAAAAGTATAAGAAGCTGTGAAGTTTTTATTTCCTACGTCTTTTCTAATTTTCTCCTCCATTTTTTGAATGTGTGTAATATCTTGAAAAGCTACCATTCCTCCTACCATCTTTTCATCTACAATAATAGGGATTTTATGAAATAGAAACGTTTTTGTTCCATATATGTTCGTTTCGCCTAGCTCATTTTTCTCCTTCAAATCGTGAAAAGAGTAGAATGGAAAAAGAGTAGAAAGAGATTTTCCAATGATGTTTTTAGCTTCTATTTCTAAAAGCTTTTCAGCTGCTTCGTTAAATACGTTAATCAAGCCTTTATCGTCTACCCCAATTACTCCTTGGGTTGAGTAATCTATCAACGCTTTGAACATCTCCGTTCTCTTCTTCTCTATTTTCCGACCCTTTACAATTCGTTTAGCTTCCAAAAGAGCATTCTTAATGGCAAAGTCTCCCGAATGAATCACACAAACTTGAAATCCTTTTTTACGTGCATAAACAGCAGTGCTCATTCCCCCTACAATAATGTCTGCGTCTTTAAATAAAAGATCATCAACTTTTGTGAAAATATCCTCCTTTTTCTCTAGTTTATAAAGGGAAAGCGACACATTTAAAATAGAGGATAAGCCTTCTACTTCTTCTTTCATATTTTCAAAAGCGAAAAGCGCTATTTTAGGTGAAACAAGACCTGTTTTTTTCTTACTTTCATGAAAACACTTTGCTAAATCTTGCCCAGTAATTCGAATGTCAACAAGCGGAATAGTTAAGTTTTCTTTTCTCAAAAGAGAAGCTGTTCCACCTCTTGAAATAATGACATCTACATGATCATTTTGTAAGCTACGAGCTAGTTTAACTGCTCTCCCAAGCCTTGATAAGTAGATTTCTACTTCGTTTTCTAAAGACAACCTTTTTATCATGTTTTGTCCCATTTTATAAAGAGCTTTATCTGGTGCAATAAAGATTATTTTGCCCATTATTTTCTCCCCTTTTCTCCAAGATGGCTATTCTATCTTTTTCGCCTTTTCTTCTCTTTCTCCTTTCCCATCTCTCGCAAAATACAACAAATGTCGCCAACATATGCTGCAAAATGATACACCTACACTTATTCATTTCCTACAATCCTCGAAGAAAGTCCCTCATTTTACTTGGCACGTTTATTGCATATTACAATAATAGCTTTTATAAAAAGGAGATGGAAAAATGTCAATAAGTAAAAAGCAAAATAGTACCCCTCTTTATATTAAAGTACATGAAAATGATAATGTTGCCATTGTTGTAAATGAAGGTGGTCTTTCAAAAGACACTATGTTCCCCTGTGGTTTAAAACTCATTGATGATGTTCCACAAGGTCATAAAGTTTCGCTTACCTCCTTATCTATTGGAGAACCTATTATACGATATGGAGAAATTATTGGATATACTCGCGAAATGTTACAAAAAGGAAGCCTTATTAAAGAAAGTGATGTCTCGCTCCCTGTTCCTCCAACATTAGCAGAGCTTATTCAGGACAGCCCTAAAACAGAAGAAATGGAGCCACTTAGCGGATATACATTCCTTGGCTATGAAAACGATGACGGCAGCGTAGGAACAAAAAATGTTCTCGGAATTACAACAAGTGTCCAATGTGTTGTCGGTGTTCTAGATTATGCCGTAGAACGTGTAAAGAAAGAACTTCTCCCCCATTATCCAAACGTTGACGACGTTGTAGCTTTAAACCATAACTATGGCTGTGGAGTTGCTATTGATGCAGATGATGCTGCCATTCCTATTCGTACTGTCCAAAATTTAATGAAGCATCCCAACTTTGGGGGAGAAGTGATGGTTGTAGGACTTGGATGTGAAAAGCTAACAACAAGTCGGCTTTTATCAAGCGACGATAAACGAGACGTTGTTCTCCTGCAAGAAGAGCAAGGATTTAACGGTATGCTTGAAACGATTATGAAAATGGCTGAAGAAAAATTAAAACGGTTAAATAAACGAGAACGCACATTATGCTCTCTATCCAACTTAGTTGTTGGATTACAATGTGGAGGAAGCGATGCTTTCTCTGGAGTAACGGCTAATCCTGCTGTTGGATATGCAGCAGATCTTCTCGTCCGTGCTGGGGCAACTGTCTTCTTTTCTGAAGTAACAGAAGTTCGTGATGCTGTTCATTTGTTAACACCACGAGCAGCAAACGAAGACGTCCAAAGAAAGTTAGTAAAGGAAATGGAATGGTATGATCGCTACTTAGAGCGAGGAAAAGCTGATAGAAGTGCAAACCCTTCACCAGGAAATAAAAAAGGTGGTTTAACAAATGTTGTGGAAAAGGCACTTGGTTCTATCGTTAAATCTGGAAGAAGTCCAATTGTAGACGTTCTAGCACCTGGAGAAAAAGCGACTAAAAAAGGTCTCCACTATGCCGCAACACCTGCAAGTGATTTTGTTTGTGGGACGTTGCAACTTGCCTCGGGAATGAATTTGCACGTTTTTACAACAGGACGCGGTACTCCTTATGGTTTAGCAATGGCTCCTGTTATAAAAGTTTCTACACGAAATGCTTTGAAAGAGCAGTGGCATGATTTAATTGATATTAATGCAGGAGAAATTGCAACTGGAAATGCGACAATCGAAGATATTGGCACAGAGCTTTTTCATTATATGATTGATGTTGCAAGCGGTAAAAAGAAAACATGGGCAGACTACTGGAAGCTTCATAATGACCTTTGCTTATTCAATCCTGCTCCACTCACTTAAAAAAACCGTCCTTTTGAAAGGACGGTTTTTCTACATCCTAAAAACGTTCCTTCTAAAAATATAGTTTGTATACAAACTATATTTACACAAACAATATTAAGATGTATAATAGGAAACATGTGATTTTGCTCAGGGGGTTATATGAGAAGATGCTAAAGGATGATATTGGATTTTGCACGAGCACAACAAGTAAATTGCTACGAAGTACTGTGACACATTCACTGAAGCCGTTCAATATTACAGCTGAACAGTGGACCGTTTTAAAACAGCTTTCTTTTGTGGAGCATTTGCCACAAAAAGCATTAGCAGAAAAAGCTGACAAAGATCAAGCAACTTTAACGAAAATTTTAGACTTACTTGAGAAACGTGACCTTTTAAAACGTTTACCAAATCCTGATGACCGGCGCTCTTACCTTATTGAAATTACAAGTGAGGGACGCGTTCTCACGGAGAAGGTTCTTCCACATGTTGAAAATCTGTACACAACAATATTTGAGGGGATTTCAGAAGAAAAGCTACGTTCTTTTGTGAGTGTTCTCGAAGACATTCAGTTTAATGTGAAGAATAAGCTAAATTAATTTTTTTTAAAAAGAAAGAAGGTAATATTTTGGAACACGAAAAAACAAAACTATGGACGGGACAGTATGTGATGATTATCACGATTACATTTTTGTTCTTCCTAAGTCTTCAATCCCTTTTAGGAGGGTTCCCTGTTTTTGTAGGTGATCTTAGTAACAATGCTACAACAGGGGGATTAATGACAACAGTCTTCATGGTTGCTGCTATCTTATCTCGACCATTTATCGGGATGTTTCTTGAAAGACTAAATATGAAAAAAACAATGCTTATCACTCTTGTCTTTCTTATTGCAGCTGTTGCATTAAGCTTTAACAATGAATCTGTCCCATTTTTAATTGTTTTACGTATTATTCAAGGAGTTGGGTTTGGCATCATTACAACTCTTTTAGCAACATTTGCTACTAATTTAATTCCACCAAATCGTATTGGAGAAGGAATTGGGTACTTTGGGCTTTCTACAAGTATTGGGACCTCTGTTGGTCCAATGATTGCTTTATCACTTATTCATGCATACAGTTTTAATGTTCTTCTTACTTTTTCTATCATTTTAACAGTGTTGACATTTGTTGGTGGAATTTTACTTCGTTATAAATACACGCCACCAAAAGCTTCACATACAAAATCACTTCTTGATCATGCTTTTGCACGAGAGGCACTTCTACCGTGTTTTCTTGTCATGATTTTTTATATTACGTTTTCCGGTATTGTGAACTATTTAGACGGTCTTGGAGCTGATACAGGTCTTGGAGGAAAAACTTCTTTCTTCTTTCTTATCGTTGGAGCAATGCTTGTTTTAACAAGACCATTTTCAGGTAAAATTTATGATCAATTTGGACATAAGTTTTTAATTTATCCTGCGTGCATCACAGGTATTATTGGTCTTCTTTTACTTTCACATACATCACACTTTAGTATGCTTGTTATTTCAGGTATTTTTTATGGAATTGCATACGGAATTATGCAGCCAACATTTCAAGCTTGGGCTGTTAGCCGCGTTACTCCAGATAAAAAAGGAACAGCAAATGCAATGGTTCTAAGCTTTATGGATTTAGGAGTTGCCGTTGGTGCCGTTATTTTAGGGCAAGCGGTTGGTGCATTAGGATACAGTGCCATGTACGCTTGGTCTTCAATCCTTATCGTTGCAATGGTTCTTATTTATTTTGCACTCACAACGTTTAAAAAATCTAACAAAAATACGGTTCATACAGAAGCTTCATAATAAAAAGGCGCTAATTCTCATTAGCGCCTTTTTACTATAGTTTTACTCTTCTTTTTCATATAAATAAACCCTAGCATTATGAGCTCGTGTAAACTTTTCGCCTTTAAAACCTCTTTTTAACAGTTCTTTTCGTAAGTAAACCATCAGAGCCCCGTGACTTACAACTAATATATTTTCCCTTTTCTCAGCCAAAATTTCGTTTACCACTGTAGTCACTCTTTTCTTCACTTCTGCCTTTTTCTCAGTCTGAGAAGAATGATTACAAAGCCAAGCAAGACGCATAATTATAGCATGAATTTTCACCGAAAGCTTAATGCCTGTTTTTAAAAAAGGAGACATCGGAATTTCACGGAGCTCAGGTCGCACGAAAAGCTCACCATTATAAATAGATTTTGCTGTTGTAAGCGCACGAGGCAAATCACTTACAAAACAACATGTCCATTCAATCCCTAAAAGGTCAATATCCTTTTTTTCTATGTCTGCTTCATCATATCCTTTTAACCACTGTTGTAGTTCAATTCTTTCTACTCTTTTTGTAGGATACGGATGATTTACTTTAAAATGTCGCACTAATCCAATCTTCATACTTTTCCCACTTTCCATATTTTTCTTTATTATAAAGCAAAATAGAAAAAATGAGCGAGTAGAAAGATTTATTCTTATTATTCATTAAGTTATCTATGTCTAAAAAAATAGCAGCCATAAAGACTGCCTCGTTTAATATTAATAAGTTTCAAGTAAACCTTGTTATGTTTGCGCGTTTTATTAAAGAATTAGGTATTATGAAAATTTCACTCATCGAAATCAAGATGACGTCCATTCTCCTCCATTCACATGAAAGGTTTGACCAGTTACAAACCGTGAATCATCTGAAGCAAGATAAACATACGTTGGGGCAAGCTCAAATGGTTGACCTTGACGCTGCATTGAATTTTCAACAAGTGAAACCTGATCTGCCGAAAAACTTGCAGGTATGAGAGGTGTCCACACTCTTCCTGGAGCAACCGCGTTGACCCTAATTCCTTTATCTACAAGATTGTTAGCCAATGCACGAGTAAATCCAACATTAGCTGCTTTAGTCGCTGTATAATCAATCAATTGTTTGTTTCCTATATATGCGACAACAGAAGCTGTATTTATAATCGAACTACCCTTATCCAAATATGGAAGTGCTGCTCTTGTTGTATAAAAATGTGAGTAGATATTCACCTTAAAAGTATCATCAAATTGTTCATCCGTAATATCTAGTAAATCTAATTGCTGAAACTGGATACCAACATGGTTACAAAGTACATCGATCCTTCCATATTCTTCAATTGTTTCTTTCACGATATTAACGCACTGCTGTTTCTCTCTTAAGTCTCCTGGTAATAACAAACAACGCCTTCCAAGCTCTTCGATTCTGCTCTTTGTTCTGTTCGCATCCTCATGTTCGTCTAAATATGAAAGAGCTACATTAGCTCCTTCTTTAGCAAAAGCGATAGCAACCGCTGCCCCAATTCCACTGTCCCCTCCTGTAATCAAGGCAACCTTTTTTCTTAATTTTCCGCTTCCTTTATAATTTGGATTTTCAATGATTGGACGTGGAACCATCAGCTTTTCTACACCAGGTTGGCGAAGTTGACGTTGTTCTGGTACTGTAATTGGAATCTCTTCATAGCGTGTTATTTTCCCATAATTAGGGTGCATTGGATAACCTTCTTGTTCATCATGTGACATAAGCAATCCTCCTAATCAACAATCTTGTGGTTACTTTATGTTACAGAAGCCCAGATAGTGCAAGATTCTTATTTTTAAAATATGTAAGCTTAGTACGGGCTCAATGCTGGAAAAATTGAATATGGTAAAGGGAAGTAATGCTTTAAGGAGGTTCTGTATGCTATATTATGAATACAATCCCGAAGTAAAATTATTGTTAGTTAACCATTCAGATGAGAGAGTTCAACTGTTATATAATACAAATCCATATACTTGGTCAATGCCCAAAATAGGACCTAGACCTCCCTATTATTGTAATCCAAGGTATGAGCAATATTATCCTACTATTTAGTAAGTTCATTACATCAAAATCATTGAAAAAGCACCGTAGAAAACAATCCTACAGTGCTTTTTCCTATTGTTCTTCTATAACTCTTCCGTCACTATACACATAGTAGAAACCTACTGTTCCTGTGCCACCTTCATCAATAAACTCCTGACTTGCTACGTGAACACGATAATATGTTTGTCCATTTTGATCCCCTTTCGGTTTCCAATCTGAGCTAAAAACAAATCCTTCTCCAAATTCCGCTTTTGCATATGATATTGCTTGTTCTTTTGTGAAAGAGTAATCGATCGTTGCTTCATCTTGAGCAAGCATGTTCCATGTTTCTTCACCAACAATGCCATTAACCTTTAGACCGTGGCTCGCTTGAAACACTTCAACAGCTTGTTTTGTTCCGGCTTCAAACTCCCCGCTTACAACTGTTGGATATCCTACACGTGTTAATGTTTCTTGAAGTGTTTGAACCTCTTTTGAATGTGAAAGAATACCTTCATAAAGGACAGTGTTTGTAGTATTTTCTGTTGATGCTTTTATATTTGTAGTATGAGCTTCTGCGCTCGTTGCAAACGGAGCTGCAAATAGAGCTATTGCAGGTACAACGGCTAACCATTTCTTTTTCATTGTGAAACGTCTCCTTTATTTTCCGTCTTATATGTTACGTTACCTAATCGAAAGGATTTTAAACCTATTTAAAAAAAGAGAATCCTTAAAAATTAGGATTCTCTTCCTTATCTTATACTCATTCGTTTAGCCGTAAATCCACAGGACTCTCTTACAATAAGCTCATCTGTTAATACAAATTTTTTTCTCTTTAAAGGCTCGCCTTTCATTTGATGAACAAGAAGCTCCATTGCTTTTTTACCAATCTCATATTTTGGCTGATCAATCGTTGTAATGTGAGGTTCAATAATGGAGGACATTTGAAGATTATCAAAACCTACGATAGCTATGTCTTGAGGAACAGATAATCCGCTGTCTTTTGCCGCTTTGATAGCACCAATAGCCATTTCATCATTAAATACAAACACAGCTGTTGGAGGATCTGCAAGGGACAGGAGGCGGATCATTTGATGGTATCCCGACTCAAGATTTGATTCTCCTTCTTGAATATAAGAAGAGTGAATTTCTAAATCGTGACTTATCATAGCTTGTTTATAACCTTTTAAACGGTCACGACTCAAAATAACGTTCATTGCTCCTGCAATATGAGCAATTTTCGTATGTCCTAACTGAATTAAATGCTCCGTGACTTTTCGTGCCCCACCAATGTTATCAATAGACACTGTTGATACATCTAATCCATCAATATACTCACAGGCAAGAACAATAGGAAATTGTTTTGAAAGCTCTTCAATTTTCTCTTCTTCCATTCGAGCCGTTAATAAAATCATTCCATCGGCTTGTCTTTGGAACATAAGATCCACAAGTTCTCTTTCTTGTTCAACATCGTTTTCTGTATCTCCTAAAAGAACCCTGTACCCATGCTCTGCAGCTGTATGCTGAATCCCTTTTAAAACTTGGGAGAAAAAGGGTTGTGTAATATCTGGTACAACAACAAGAATTGTTTTTGTTTCTTTTGTTCTAAACTGTCTTGCAATCATATTTGGCTTATAGTTTAGCTCGTGGATTGCCTTTTGAACTTTCTCTCTTGTTTCATCACTCACTAAATGTGGGTGTCTTAAAACGCGGGAAACAGTCGCAGGCGCTACTTTAGCTAGCTTGGCCACATCACTCATTTTCGTCATACGTTCACTCACCTTTGTATTTGTAGCACATAGTTTTTTATAATGTTCACGTTCACTTTCAGCTATTCTATTTTAGCACGTTCATCAAGGACAAAAAACAAGGAAAGCTTTCTTTTCCCCAAAGATGCATGACGGATTAATGGCTTTTGGCTCTATATCCCTCTTCTTATTTTCAACAGAGAAAGCTATTTTGATATAAAAATTGGTGTGAAACATTATTCAAAAAAACGTTTCACACCAGTTGCTTTTAAAGATTAACTTTTTGAACTAAACGCTAGCTTTCCTGAAGCTCTTTCAAGCATATAGCGACTAGATCCATCTGCTCGATCTTCTTCAATATGGCTACTGTTGTGATTCCGTCAAACTCCATTTCACGAACCTTTGAGAAAAGAATGTTCTCATAGATCTCTTCTTTGCCAATTTTCATACGCTGACGAAAGTATTAGCAACAGAATATGTGTAAGCTTTCATTTTATAGTAGAAATATCTAATAAGATCTTTACAAGGATCATTTTAAGTTACCATATCATTTTTACACTATTAAACATAGCCTCGTTATTTTAGCTTTCTTCAAAACAGGTTGATGATACGCATACAAATCTAGCACATATTATATGCTTATGCTTCTCCTACGATGCTTAAATTACCCTTATAAAATTCAGGAATATCACCTGTTGCAATTGAAACAATTTCTCCTGAATTTCTTGCTTCAACACAAGCATCTGATACAACTGCGACAACATAACCATCCCATGCTGTTGGACCACTTACAATGCCTTTTTTCGTAGAATTAATCCAATCTTGAAGCTCTATGTCATAAGACTCAATGAAGCGATCTTTCCAGTCTACTAAGATTTCCGTTGAAAGCTTAGCTTCGCTTCGCATAATGACGCTAGAAGGCTCGGGTAAATTAGCTGTACCTGTTTCTCCCACAACTTGGCACTGAATATCGTAACCAAATTGGCAATTTACAAATACTTCAACATCAATTCGAATCCCTTTTTTCGTTTCTAATAGAACCATAATAGGATCTTTTAATCCGTTTTTAGCAAGAGACGAAGTTCTTGGGGTAACAATTTGCACAGAAGCGTAGTCGTCATTTAGCAACCAGCGTAGAACATCGATTTCATGAACAAGCGTATCTGTAATCGCCATGTCACCGATGTATGTATCAGGAACCGTTGGATTGCGGTGTGCGCAGTGAACCATTAGCGGTTCTCCAATTTTTTGATAATCAAGTACATTTTTTAGCGCCTGATACCCTTTGTCATAGCGACGCATATACCCAACTTGAACAAGTGGTTTTCCATAAGCCATTTCTGCATCTACAATCTTTTTGCATCCGTCTGCTGTTGTGGCAAGAGGTTTTTCACAGAAAACCGGCTTTCCTGCCTTAATCGCAGCAAGCACGAACTCTTCATGTGTTGGTCCCCATGATGTTACAATGATAGCGTCAACATCTTCTGATTGAATAAGCGCATGACCGTTCTCGTATACTTTAGCATTTAACTTTTCTACTTCTACAATTTGTTTCGCTTGTTCTTGATTTACATCTGTTACAGCAACAATTTCTCCCCCTGATAAAACATTCGTAATTCTGCGAATATGATCTTGTCCAATTGCTCCTGTACCAATTACACCAATTTTCAACGTCATATTTTTTCCTCCTTTAAGATAAAGCGCCCTTTGCTTTATTTAGCTCTAGAAACTTCATACGAAGATGTTTTCTTTCTCCATAAAACAACAGCTAATGTAGCCACTATCCCTAAACTTCCTGCAAAGTAAAACCCTGCTTCAATTCCTAGATATGAATTTAACAAGCCTGCAAAAAATGGACCGGCAAAGATCCCTATTGCATATAGAGCTTGATACGCTCCCATTGCTGTTGCTTTTTTCTGTTCTGGAATAGACTTAACACTCATTCCAAGCATAAGTGGAAAAATGATTCCTAATGAAAAGCCGTTAACACTTTGAATAATACACAACAAAAGCTTCGTATCAGTGAACGGAATAAAACATGTAAAGCATCCAGCGGTAAGGAAAGCTAGCTTTAAAACTGTCCATTCTCTAAACTTTGAAAGAAATACCTTTTCAATAACAAGCGGCGCAATAGCATGTGGAATCATAAAAGAAAAAACAATAAAAGTGAGTTCGTTTTCTGTTAGACCTATATTCAGCGCATAGTTTGGAGTAAAACCAAACATAGTTGAAAAGATAATGCTATGTGCCAAAATTGATAAAAATGATATTTTCAACAAAGTAGGATTTCGCATAACTGAAAGAAGTTCTTTCATTTTAATTGGTTCTCTTTCACTGCCCTGTTTATCTTCAAAAAGCATGAAAGACAATAGAAGTCCAATCAAACTTGAAACACTTCCAATCCAAAATGGTCCATGCCAGCCTAAATGACTTACAATATAGCCACTCAGCATCATTCCTAACAGCTGTGCTAGCACAACGATAAAGGAAATACTGTTCATTGCTCTATTTGATTTTTCTCCTTTAAAGTAGCTCCCGTAGAGAATTGTAAATGTCACCCACGTTGCAGCACCGAATCCAGCTAAACAGCGTGAAATGAAAACGAAAGTTAAGCTATCTGTAAAAGTGAACAAAAGGCAGCTTGTTGAACTTGCCAACATTCCCAAAATAATAAATGGTTTTCTTACACGCGTAAGATCTGAAAAAATTCCAAGCGGAAGCCGGAAAAACAGCTGCATCAGACCATAACTACTTAAAACAAGCCCAATAAAAGCGTAGTTGCCACCTAATGAACTCATATAAGGTGAAAATGTAGGAACATAGATAAACTGTGAAAACCAAAAAAGAAAAGATACAACAGAAAAAATGCCGATATCTCTGACACTATGAAAAGCCTTCAATCAATCACTTCCAATTATCTATTCACAGGTTTTATAAAGGTAAATTATATTTGTAATCGATTTCATTTTAATTTTTATTAAACCAGGAAAGGTTTCCCCTTCCTGGCTTTTATTTTAGTAGCGAGCTGTAACCATTTTCTTTCTTGTATAGAACTCGACGCCATCTGTACCATTTGCATGTAGATCACCATAGAAAGAGTCTTTCCAGCCAGAGAATGGGAAGAATGCCATTGGAGCTGGAACTCCTACATTAATACCTAACATGCCTGATTCAATCGTTTCGCGGAATGTACGAACGCTTGATGCACTGTCTGTGTATAGGCAAGCACCGTTTGCAAAGCGAGAGTTGTTTGCAATTTTAATTCCTTCTTCAAGCGTTTTAACACGAATGATAGAAAGTACAGGAGCAAAAATTTCATCCTGCCAAATTTTCATTTCTTGTGTTACGTTATCAAAGATTGTAGGTCCAACAAAATATCCGTTGCCTTCTACAGCTTCATCATTACGACCATCACGAACAAGTTTCGCACCTTCTTCAACGCCGTTTTGGATGTAGCCAAGCGTACGCTCTTTATGGTTTTCACGGATTACTGGTCCTAGGAATACATTTTCATCTAGTCCATTTCCAATAACCATGTTATTAGATTCTTCTACAAGTTTAGCGATAAGCTCGTCTGCTACGTCTTCTTGAACCGTTACAACAGATGCAGCCATACAACGCTCGCCAGCAGAACCAAAAGCAGCACCAATGATTTGTTTTGTTGCACCATCAAGATCTGCGTCATTTAACACGATAGAGTGGTTTTTCGCACCAGCTAGTGCTTGAACGCGTTTTAAGTTTTCAGTTCCTTTTTTGTATACATATTCAGCAACTGGCTGAGAACCTACGAATGAAATAGCTTTTACATCTTTATGCTCAAGAAGTCCGTTTACAACATCATGTGCACCGTTTACGATATTTAAAACGCCTTTTGGAAGACCAGCTTCTTCAAATAGCTCTACAAGACGAGCTGCTAAAAGCGGTGTTCTTTCAGATGGTTTTAACACGAATGTATTTCCGCAAGCAATGGCAAGTGGGAACATCCAGCATGGTACCATCATTGGGAAGTTAAACGGTGTAATTCCGCCAATAACTCCGATTGGATAACGATACATACCAGATTCAATATTTGTTGCGATATCTGGAAGTTGTTTTCCCATCATAAGTGTTGGAGCGCCTGCAGCAAACTCTACGCATTCGATTCCGCGCTGTACTTCACCACGAGCTTCGTTAAAGCTTTTTCCGTTTTCAATTGTAACAAGCTTTGCAAGCTCATCCCAGTTATCAACAAGAAGCTGCTGATATTTAAATAGAATACGAGCGCGTTTTGGAACCGCTGTTTTTGACCATGTTTTGAAAGCTTCGTTTGCTACTTGAACCGCTTGATCAACGTCTGATTTTGTAGAAAGAGGTACTTCTGCGATTACTTCGCCTGTTGCTGGATTGTAAACAGATTCTGTAAGTGTTGTAGATGATGCTACCCATTGTCCACCAATATAGTTTTGAACTTCTTTTACTGTTGTTTGTGCCATGAATATTCTCTCCTTTTGGTTGTTTTATACTTCGTGATTTTTATGCTTTTTGCAATACTTCTTCAGCCGTCTCCATAAATCCTTTAATTTCTTCTACGGTTGGCATTGCATCTGAACTACTGTGCTTAGAAATTACAATAGATGCGGAAGCTCCTCCAAAGCGCATCGCTTCTGCAACAGAGTAATCATGCATGAGTCCATAAATGAAAGCTGAAGCATATGAGTCACCAGCACCGAATGTTTTCAGCACTTTTGTTTTAAAGATGCCGCCGCGGTGAGATTTCCCGTCATTTGTATACGCAATAGATCCATCTCCACCATGTTTAATTACGACAATTTTGGCATTGTGGGAGAACCAACGCTCTGCTGTTACTTGATCATTTGACTCTTCTAGATTTAACAGTTTTTCCATCATGTCAAATTCTTCTCGTGTTCCAATAATTACATCTGATTTTTCCGCAGCTAAGTTGTAGTAAACAGCTGTTTCGGCTTCAGATGTCCATGTATATGGACGATAGTCAATATCAAAGAAAACTGGAACATTATTTTTTTGTGCATATTCAAGTGCCATAAACACTGCTTCACGCGAAGGACTTTTAGCAAGTGCTGTTCCAGAGATTAGAAGAGATTTTGATTGTTTAATATACTCTTCAGATACTTCTGTTGGTTCTAATTTTAAATCTGCTACATTGTCTCGATACATTAGGATACTGCACTCTTCAGGACTTTTGATTTCTGTAAAAGCAAGACCTGTTACAGCTCCCGTTTTATCTGTAATGACGCTATCTGTATTAATCTCGTGCTTTTCTAGGTAGCTTGTAATAAAGCGGCCCATTTGGTCATCGGCAATTTTACCAATAAAACCTGTTTTCATTCCTAAACGAGATAAGCCGATCGCGATATTTGCAGGAGAACCTCCAACATATTTTGTAAACGTCATTGTTTCTTCCATTGGACGATTGATTTCATTTGCATTCAAGTCGACACAAAGTCTGCCAATAGCCACTAAATCAAATTTCTTTTCAGAATCGAATGTTAAATAGCTCATGTTATCCTCCCTTTACTTTAGCGCTAGCTTATCTTCCATAATCCACTCATGGTCTTTGCTATTGTTAAATTTCCATGTGCGAACAGGTCCAGCCATAACGTTTAAATAATATACTTCATATCCTGGAGGAGCTGATACAGGATGATAGCCTTTTGGAACTAATACAGCATCTCCATCTTTAATAACCATTGTTTCATCAAGCGATTTGTCGTCTGTGTATACGCGCTGTACGGCAAATCCATGACCAGGATTCACGCGGTGGTAGTATGTTTCTTCCAAATATGACTCGTGCGGCAAGTTATTTTGATCATGCTTGTGAGGAGGATAGCTTGACCAGTTTCCTTCAGGTGTAAAAACTTCTACAACAAGAAGGCTATCAGCTGGCTTTTGTTCTGGAAGAATGTTTTGCACTTTTCTTGAAATATTGCCAGCTCCTCTATCTTCAACACCTACGTCCTCTGGGCCGATTAGACGAGCTTCGTATGTACCTTTACCAGGCGCTGCACATACGGCAATTTCTAAATCTGTTAGAGCCTCAACTTCGTACTCATCCTCATTTGGAATGTAAACAGAGTATGGAGGAATTTTTTCAAAAACACTCATTCTCTCTCCGATATTTTCAAATGTTTCTTTTTTAGTAGACACGTTCGCTTTACCTGTTAGTAACACAACGCATACTTCTTGATTTCCTGTTTCTTTTTTAAGTTTTTTTCCTTTTTCTAAAGCGAACACTTCAAATCCGATATATTCCCATCCTGCTGATTCTGGTGTAATACTTAATACTTTTCCTTCTTCATCAGGTGTTTGACTTGGTACAATTAAATCTGCCATACTTTGTCACGCTCCTAGTTAAGAATTTTAACGATATGCTTAATACTTTCTAGCCGTTTGTAATACGCTTTCTTTTCTTTCATAAGCATCTTGAATTGATTGCTTTTTAGACGTTTCTGCAACGCCAATGTTCCACCATGATTCAAAATCTCTTGTCATTGTTTTTGGCAATACTTTAATATCTAAAAGCGTTGAAACTTCCTGTTTTTTAGAATCTTCAAGCGCTTCTTTCAACTGTTCCATTGTTGTTACTTGATACGTTTTCACTCCGTATCCTTCAGCACTTTTTGCAAAATCAATTTTGATAAGATCGCCATCCATCTTGCCTGTTTCTTCATTGCGGTAGCGGAACTCTGTACCAAAGCTTCCCATTCCATTATTCATTTGTAAGTTATTAATGCATCCAAATGCCGCATTGTCGATAAGAACAATATTGATTTTTTTGCGTTCTTGAATACTTGTCACAAGTTCAGAGTGAAGCATAAGGTAACTTCCGTCTCCCGTCATTACATATACTTCTTTTTCAGGCTCAGCCAGCTTAACACCAAGCGCTCCTGAAACTTCATAACCCATACAAGAATAGCCATACTCCATGTGATACGTATTTGGTGTACGCGACTTCCACATTCTTTGTAAGTCACTTGGAAGACTTCCCGCAGCACCTACAACAATTGCATCATCTGCTACATGTTCATTTATAAATTCAAGCACTTCTGTTTGTGTAATCGTTGAGCCAAATTGCTCAGCAAACTCAGGTAATACGTGTGGAAGATGATCTCCTGCTTCCGGAATAAATTGATTTTCATCATATCGAATGCTGTATAAACGATCCACTTCTTTGTTCCATGCTTCTTTCGCTTTTTGAATTTCATCGCTATAGATTGACTTGTAGTTGATGTTTGAAAGTTCTTCTTCAAGTTTTTGTAGAGCTAACTTCGCATCACCTACAACTTTTGTTGCATCAAGTTTGTAAGCATGATATTCAGATGTATTAATAGATAAGAACTGAACATTTTCATTTTGGAAAAGCTGCTTAGACCCTGTTGTGAAATCTGAATAGCGAGTCCCAACACCAATCACAAGGTCAGCTTCTTTTGCCATTAAGTTAGAAGCGAGTGTTCCCGTAATTCCAACGCCTCCTAAGTTATGAGAGTGAGAGCTTTCAACGGCGCTTTTTCCAGCTTGTGTTTCTCCATAAGGGATATTAAATTTCTCTGAGAAGCTTTTAAGAGCTTCAGCAGCTTCTGAGTAACGTACCCCACCGCCACAAACGATGATCGGCTTTTTCTTTTCTTTAATAAGAGCCACCGCTTCTTTGATATCACTTTCTGTTGGAACACGGCGATCAATACGATGAACACGTTTCTTAAAGAAGTATTCTGGAAATTCATATGCTTCACCTTGCACATCTTGTGGAAGACAAACCGTAACAGCTCCAGTATTTGCAGGGTCTGTTAATACACGCATCGCGTTAATCATCGCTGTCATTAAATGTTCTGGACGAGTTACGCGGTCCCAATATTTACTTACTGCACGAAACGCGTCATTTGTTGTTACCGTTAAGTTATGATAGTGCTCAACTTGCTGCAGAACTGGATCTGGTTGACGTGTCGCAAATGTGTCTCCCGGAAGAAGCAAAAGCGGAATATTGTTTGCTGAAGCTGTTCCAGCTGCTGTTACCATATTCGCTGCTCCTGGCCCTACTGATGATGTACAAGCAATGATTTTTCTACGATGATTTTGCTTGGCATAAGCTGTTGCAGCAAGAGCCATTCCTTGTTCATTTCTCCCTTGATAAACTCTTAGATCGCCAGCATCTTCTTCAAGTGCTTGTCCTAGACCTAACACGTTTCCATGACCGAAGATTGTAAAAACTCCTTGTACAAACTTCTCTTCTTTACCATCGAACTCTACATATTGTTGATTCAAAAACTTTACTAATGCTTGAGCTGTTGTTAAACGTATTGTTTTCATAGCATTCCTACCTTATCTTTGTAGATTGCTGATCCCATTCTATACAAAATCTAATGGAATCGATTTCATTTAAAATTAAAAAATATAAATCTCTTTTCTTTTAATATACTATAAACCTTTACTATTAAGCTCTTTTTCATTTAAAAAGAAAACTAACAGATGAACTATTATCCTCTTTTTAAGAAATCGATTTCATTTAATGCTTCTTTTGTTCTCTATTCTACTCTTAACCTATCACTTTTCAGCATTTTTTGTTGAATGTTGTCGTATAAGTAACTTCACAACTTATAGAAAACTTGAAGGCTTCAGAGATAAAGTAGAAATTCTTTGAAATCGATTTCATTCACTTAATAATAAAACGCTTTCTTCTATGGTCTTAGTGTATAATATGAAAACGCTTTTGTAAACCTTTTTTTAAAAATTTTTAATATTAAAACATACTTTTTATGATCGAGCATCCATAAGAAATGGATGCCCTTTTTTCCTATCATTCTCTAATCATTTTGAGCAATTACAATATTTATGTTATTTCTTTCTGCGTAGTTTCCATAGCTTTCATTTGGTGAAGCATCTGTAATTAAATAATCTAGCTCCGCTAATTCACAATACGTAATAAGCGCATACTTATCAAACTTTGTCTGATCAATAAGTAAAAACACTTCAACACTTCTCCTTACAACAGCTTGTTTAATTTCACTTTCAACAGGAGAAGAGTTTGTAACCCCGTTGGAAATAGAAACACCTGTTGAAGCCATGAAAGCTTTGTTCACGTTATACGTTTTTAATAAGTCCATGTTCTTAAAACTTGAAAATGATTTTGTTTCACGTTCAAGTGCCCCACCCGTTGAAATGACTTTTAAATTTTCATAAGGAAGAGCATATACAATGAAATCCAGATTGTTTGTAATAACGGTTATACTTTTACTTTTCACAAACTCTAACATCTCAAGCGTTGTTGTACCTGAGTCGATGAAAATAACGTCTCCGTCCTCTACATAATTTGCCGCTTCTTTAGCAATTGTTTGCTTTGCAAGCTGGTTGCGAGTTTTTCGATCGTTAAATGATTCAAGCTGAGCATGATCAACCGCAACTCCACCATATACTTTTTTTACTACCCCTTGATCAACGAGCATTTGTACATCTCTTCGAATAGTATTTTTAGAAACGTCAAATACGGTTACAAGCTCATCTAAAGAGACGGACTGATGTTCAAGAACGTAGTCTTGAATTTGTTGAATTCGTTTAGCTTTTAACATTTCTATCTTCCTATTCTTTTATAATATTGAGTTCATAAACGTACACTTTCCCTTTTATGCTTTGCCGCTTGTTTTAAATTCTCTCATTTTTTCTTTTACTGTATTCATAACAGCTTCTTTTCCAGGAATTAAGAAATCATGTGGATTATACGTTTCTGTATTTTGTTCAAGAGCATTACGAACGGCTTTTGTCCATGACATGAGACATTCTGTATTTACATTGATTTTAGCATGGCCATAGTCAATAGCCTTTTGAATTTGATAATTTGGAATTCCAGAACCGCCATGTAATACGAGAGGAACGTTCGTTAAGTTTGAAATGATCTTCATTTCTTCAAACCCAAGCTTTGGCTCTCCTTTATATTGACCATGAACAGAGCCAAGCGCAGCAGCCAATGCATCTACTCCTGTCTCTTGTACAAGACACAAACATTCTTGAGGGTCTGCATACACTATATTACCAAAAAGTCCATCTTCCATACCACCAACAGTGCCCACTTCTGCTTCAACCGAAACCCCTCTTGCATGAGCATACTCGACTACTTTTTTAGTAACTGCAATATTTTCATCAATTGGAGAATGAGAACCATCAAACATAACAGAGCTAAATCCTGCATCAATAGCTTCTTTACACCGTTCAAAACTGCTTCCATGATCAAGATGTAAAACAACAGGAACAGTAATATTCATCTCTTCGACAAGGGCTCTCACCATTGCTGAGATTGTTTTAAATCCACCGAGATAATCTACAAGACGATCTGATGCAGCCGCAATAACAGGAGCTTGCTCTTCCTCTGCTGCCTGTAAAATAGCTTGGATCCATTGCAAACTATTAATGTTATATTGTCCAACTGCATATTTTTCTTCTTTTGCTTTTACTAGTATTTCTTTCATTGAAATTAGTTTTGTTTGCACTACCGTCATTATACAGCACCTCTTCTATTAAAGTATCAGATTTAAACCCATTTAAAAACAAATAATTTGTAAGCACTTTCATTGAAACTTTTAAAAATAAGAATTAATTTTTAAGATTATCACTTTATTATTAATTCTTGGTTATGTTTTGGTTATATCTATTCTTATCATAAGTATAAAAGCGTTATCAGTCAATATTTTTTTCCTTTCGAACAAAGAACTATCTTCTTTTGGTTAAGTTTATAGGAAGAAAATAAACAAAAAGAAAACTTTCTCTTCTTCGAAAAGAAAGTTCTCTTTTTATCCCTTTTTAGTTTCTGTTGATGTTCCATAGCCTTCAACTTCTACGTCAACCTTATAACGTACAGAACTTTCACTAAAGGTCTCATCCCAATTGTCTTTTACCTTATTCCATGTTTTAGGGGAGTGAATTCTTAACTGCTCCCCGAATCCCGCAATATCAACTTTATATTTCCCCTGCATCTTTTCAACAGATTTTTTTATTTTTTTTTCAATTTCTTTTTCAGTTAACGTTTCTACCTTTTTTAGAGCGTTCTTGGTAGAGACCGTATCAGATTTTGTCCATCTTTCAGACATCCGACCTTTAGAACTTACTTCAACATCGAAAGATATTTTTCCACCTTTGACATGCGGTTTAATTTTACTTTTCAGAGAGATAACCTCATATACAACTAGCTCTTCCCCTTTTTTATGAACGCTTTCAACTGTTCCTCCTTTTCCTTTTCCAGTCATCCATGTAATTCCTTCAAGGTCCTGTTCATCTAATATTCCTATCACTTTTTTTGTTTTGCCATCTACAATAGCTGCTCCTCCAAATTTCACTTTTCCTTTTTCTGCTTGAACATTTTGAAGCAGGAAACTACTGTTTGATTGCAGCTTACTTTCAATTTTCACAAGAGTCACAGGCGCCAGAATTTTTGTTGTACGATAGCTGTTGTCTACAATTCCTGCTAATCGAAAAGCTGGAGTTTCTCCCGGAACATTAGATTTCAACGTGTTACTTGCTCTTCCATTACTAATTAAAACAAGACAGCTTGGTCTAAATTCATTATCACGAAGTTCTTGATTTAACAGTTTTTCAAGACTATATTTTGAAGCAAGTTTTTGGCTAATAACAATCACTTTCATATGATAACTCATAATGGGCGTATCATTTTCTAATGAAATGTTTCGTACCATTTCATGAATAGAATCTCCTGTTTCACTCACATTAATATAAGACTTTTGAGTAGGATCTGCTTGAGTATTTGTAGAACGTGCAACTTGAGAAGTAATGATTTGATATGTTGACGTAATCATCTTTTTATTGTCTGTTCTATTTTCTTGCTCATCCAACTTTCTTTCGATTTCTGATTCTTTTGCTTTATCTAAAGCTAACCCTACTCCTAGGCTTTGTTCTTCAATTTCGTGACTGCTCCAGCACCCTGTCAGGATGACTAACATAAGCACAGAAACAATAGCCCATATTCTCCTTCCTCTATATTTATGATGATGGTTGTTCCTCATATTTCTTTCCTTTCATCTTTGAAATGACAAGTAAAATAAATGGTAGCCCCCCTACTAATAAAAGAGCCATATTTCCCACAAAATCACCGAGATGAAAAACATCATCAACATTTTTAGGAATCATAGCAATAACGTAAATAAGAGGTAGCGTAACATACGCAAAAAGCTTTCTATCCTTATGCGTTGTTTTCGCTAATCCGAGTGATGCTGCATAATGACTAATATTAAAAGAGGCGAACATTTGCATAATCCATACAACTAGAAATAAAGAATCAAACCGTTCGAAAATTAACCCCGTTATTTCATAGCTTCTAATAAGCGTAATAGTTGGCCACGTTCTTCCTAACACTCCATCAATAGACAATGCACCTAGGACAAGCATCACCGTGATAATATAGAGAACAACTGGAATGCCTATCCCAAACAGTACGGCTTTTTTAGCTTTTTTCCGATTTTTCATAAACACTCCGATAAACAGCAAAATTTCAAAACCCGTAAAGGAAAGTGAAGTTGTTCTAATACCTTGCAATACCGGAAATATGCCTGACCCTAAGAAAGGCCTAATATGATCTACTTCAAATAACTTTAAGCTCATGAATAGAACAAGCAGAAGTAAAATAACCGTAATTGGAAAAATAATTTCAAATACACGTGCAATTGGATTAATTCCTCCGACTGCTAGATAAACGCTCAGCCACATAAACGGCATCATAATAGCCCACGAAGGCGTTCCTTCTAACAAAAAATACGATGTAACCATTACTAAAGAACGTAAATGAAACCCACAAATAAGAAGAAAATAAGAAATAAAGAGAAAGTTAAAGATTTTCCCCATCCATTCCCCCATAATTTCTCCACTATATTCATAAAAGCTTTTTTCAGGAAACTGTTCATTCAGTTTTACGATAATAAGGCCAACTGCCATAGAAATTAATCCTGCTATAATAATAGTTAGCCAAATGTCAGGGGTTTTTACTTTCTCTAACGCGGTTCTTGGCAATGTTAATATACCCGTTCCAAGAATAAAATTCGTACAAATAATCACTGTTTGAGGGGTTGTCAAACGATCAATCGGCCTTAGCATCGCAAGCTGAACCTCCTTTCGTAAAAAGAGCTAGTTTTCACGCGTCGAATCTTTTGGGTTCATCATTTTTGGTCGCTTCTTCATAATCATAAGAGGCATTCTTATCATTAAATCTTTCCATTCACTTAACCGATAAGGAACAGCAGGGCTTAAATAAGGAACTCCAAAGCTTTTCAATTTTACAACATGACTGATTAGAAACAAAAAGAAAAGAATAACTCCATAAAGACCAAGAATTGCTGCACAAAGCATCGCTCCAAAACGAAGAATCCGCACTGGTATCCCTGCATTATATTGGGGAATAGTAAAAGAGGAAATTGCGGTCAAAGCTACAACAATAACTAATATAGGACTAACAATTCCAGCTTGCACAGCAGCTTCTCCAATAATAAGACCTCCAACGATGCCCATGGCAGGTCCAATTGGTTTTGGCAAGCGTAAGCCTGCTTCTCTTAATATTTCAATAGCAATTTCCAAAAATAACGCTTCAATAAGAGATGGAAAAGGTACTCCAGATCGAGTACTAATAATAGAAACCGCTAACTTTGTTGGAATCAAACCTGGATGAAAAGAAATAAATGCAATATATAAAGCAGGCGTAAAAAGAGCAAGAAATACGGCACAATATCGCAGTAAGCGAATAAAAGTACCTGCAATCCATCTTTCATAATAGTCTTCAGGAGATTGCAGCATCATGCTAAACGTTACAGGAGCAATTAAGGCAAACGGTGTTCCTTCTAATAAAATGGCGACCCTTCCTTCCATTAAAGCTGCAACAACTCTGTCAGGGCGCTCAGTGCTTTGAAGCTGCGGAAACGGGCTAAGATAATTATCTTCAATAAGTTGTTCAACGTATCCTGATTCTGGAACATTATCAATATCAATCTTTTTTATTCTTTTTTCAACCTCTTCTACAAGCTCACGATTGGTAATTTCCTCAACATATGCAACAACTAAGTTTCGCTTAGCACGTTTGCCGACTTGAAACGGTACAAAAGATAATTTTTCAATATGTTCGTATCCTCTCAGTATTGACGTATTGTCATCTAATGACTCTGTAAAGCCAATGCGAGGTCCTCGTACAACAGCTTCTGAGATCGGTTCCTCAATTGTTCTTGTTTTTAGCTTTTCCGTTCCTAATATAAGGACAGAAGGTAATCCGTGGATAAGAAGAACTGCTGAACCGGATAAAATTTTTGAAACTACTTCGTTTATAGAAGTTTCCTCTTTGACATCGCTAATTGATAAAACATTGTCTTTAATAAAAGACGGCAAAGCAACTTTTTCTACTTCATCAAGGTCAAAAAAACGCTTCATAAGCGATGGCATAATATATCTATCGATTAAATCTTTGTCAGCCAAACCTATTATATAAATAAGGGAAGCTTTAATATTTGTGCAGCCAAGAAAAAAATCTCTAAACTGAACATCTGAATTATGACCTATCTCTTCTTGAAGCAAGCCAACGTCTATTTTGCGCTTGTTTTTGCTAGCTTCTCTTTGTTGCTCCTTATTCTCCGTCTTTTGGCCTTTCTGTTGTTGAGCTTTCATACTTCACCTTCTTCTTTACGCTGAATCCATTCAAACACCTTATAAATACCGTACGGAACACTAAAGACAATAAATGCTTGAACAAAAGTCGTCCATTCTGGAATATAATTCACTACTGTTTTCCACATGCTCATCACCTTACAAATTGCTAGTTACATCCTTACTAGTTTCAATTAGTATAAGAAGCGAACGTACCTCTTATACAAAGCTATTCATTTTTCAATCTAAACAAAGCAAAAAGGTTTTCTGGAAGTTTCCAGAAAACCTTTTTCACTTATATTCCTCATTACTTCTTTTGAGAGACTTTATGATGGTTGACCTCACAATGAAATTAGAACTTTCAGCCCTCTTATTCGTTCCTCAAGATTAAAAACGATAGAATCTTCAGTTATTTATTTTGAGATAACTTCTTTGTCTGCTATAGCAGGAGCTTGTTTATAGTTTCTGAAGTTTTCCTCAATTTGCTCAAGCGTAAGGCCTTTTGTCTCAGGAAGAGCTTTTTTCACAAATGTAATAGCTGCAATTCCTAATACAACAAAAACGAAAAACGTTGTAGAAAGTCCAATAGCAGCAAGCAAAATTGGGAAAGTTAAGCCAACAAGGAAGTTGGCAATCCATAGACAAAATACGGTAATTCCCATTCCCATTCCACGCATGCGAAGCGGGAAAATTTCTGAAAGCATAAGCCATGTTACAGGTGAAACAGCTCCTTGCTGGAACGCTAGAAACGTAACTGTTAACGTTAGTACAATATACGGAAGAGCCGGTGACCCTTCAAGCGTTAAGGAAAGAATTCCAATTAAAAGAAGTGCTGATGTTGTACCAATAAGACCTGTAATAAGCATTGGACGACGCCCAACTTTACCAAGAAGCCAAATTCCGACAAATGTAGCTAGAACTGAGATGACACCATTGGCAATGTTCCCAACAAGAGCTGCCTCTGTTCCAAACCCTGAATCTTTTAGAATTTCAGTTCCATAGTACATAATCGAGTTAACACCTGTGATTTGCTGAACAACCCCAATCCCAATCCCAATAAAAATAAGGCGGCGAATCCAGGGAACAGAAAGATCTTTTAATGTTGCTTTCTTCATGTTCTCTTCTTGTTTAAACGCTGTTTCAATTTCTAATACTTCTTCTTTAGCTCGTTTTTTCTCACGCATTTTTTCTAAAACGGTTAATGCTTCTTGACTTCTTCCTTTTGAAATAAGCCATCTTGGGCTTTCAGGAACTTTTAACATACCGAAGAAAAGAATAACAGCTGGAACCGCAGCAATTGGAAGCATATAGCGCCAAACTTCTGGATTGTGGCCAAGTGTTGTACCAAGAATAGCATTAAACGTAAACGCTAAAAGCTGACCCGTTACAATCATAAGTTCATTTTGGGTTACGATTCGACCTCTTCTTTCAGATGGAGACACTTCTGCTAAATATGCAGGAACTGTTACAGAAGCTCCCCCTACAGCAAGTCCTAGTACAAAGCGAGAAATAATCATGACAGTAGCGTTTGGAGCAAATGTACATCCTAATGTTGAAATAAAGAATAAAACAGCAAGATATAAAATGTTTGTACGCCTACCATGATGATCTGAAAGCCTTCCACCAAAAATGGCACCAAATGCAGCACCAAAGAGTAGGGCACTTGTTACAAGACCTTGTGTAACAGAATTTAAATCAAGTTGGCCTTTTTCTGACATATAAGGCAATGCACCGTTAATAACTCCTGTATCATAACCAAAAAGAAGACCGCCAAACGTTGAAATAATAATGACCATACTCAATGAGGAATTTCGATTCATATCAACCTCTCCTATCTTTTTACGAGTGGATTGAGCTTCTCGTTAATATACTTTCTAGCTATTAAAGCATATTCTAAAGGATGTGCAACTGATGGATCTTGTTCTGCTTCGACAACAATCCACCCTGTGTAGTTGTATTCAAGGAGAGTTTGATAAACTTCGGTAAAATCAACGCATCCATCTCCAGGTACTGTAAACATGCCCATTAGAAACGACTGTTGAAACGATTTTCCTTCTTTTCTGCATCTCTCCATTATTTCTCTTCTAGCATCTTTAAAGTGAACATGTCGAATACGGTTGATATGCTTATGCAAAAGCGTCATATAATCTCCATCTGATACGTAAATATGACCTGTATCATAAAGAAGATGAACGACATTTGGATTCGTATTTTCCATTAAGCGATCAATCTCACTTAGCGTCTGAACTCCTGTTCCCATATGATGATGATAAACAAGCTTTAACCCGTACTCGCCAGAAATTTCTCCTAATCTGTTTAATCCAGAGCATAAAACATCCCACTCTTCATCTGTAAAATATGGTTTTTCATCAAAGACATTTTTATCTGTACCTTGAACACTATATGTTTGTTCTGATACAACAGCAACATCTGCTCGCACCTCTTGAAGGAATTTGCAATATTGATGAAAATCTTGTTCTACCTTCTCGATTCCATCACGAATAATGAAGCTGCTGAACCATTGACCCGCTATTTTTAAATTACGAAGTTCAAGCTCTTTATTTAGAATTTTGGCTTCAGGAAAAAAACCGCCAACTTCCGTACCTTGAAACCCCGCTACGACAATATCACTTAACAAGTGTTGCAATGTATTTTCTGCGCCAATTTCAGGAATATCATCATTTCTCCAACCTATTGGAGCAATCCCCCATAAAATATCCTCTGTTTTCATCTTTTCTCCCTCTTTCATGTAACATGTTTTCATTTCTATTTCTAACCTGAATACGCTTTCAGAGTTAACAAAACAAGATAAATACTAACTTTTTGTTATCTCTTTGTCACCTATTGGTTAACTTGTTTTTAATTTTAATATTAAAAGCGCTTTCAGTCAACAAAAAAATCAGAATTTTTCCATCAACTCCTATTTCCTTACACACCTATGAAATGTTAAATTTCATTAAATCTCTTTTCCTAAAAGTTTTCTAATCTACTAAAAAAGAAAAAGCTTGTTCATCTCCTGAACAAGCTTTTTCTCTTTCATTCTTTGTATATTGTTATTGATACTCTACCTATACTGCCTCTTCGTTAGCTGAGCGAACGCCATTTTCAATCTATTGAATTCCTTCAACACCTGATTTAATTCGAGAATACCAAATACCCGTGTATTCTCCTTCTGTCATCTGCTGCTTCCATTTCCTGCGCAAAGTGTGTATAAGACCATACTTTAAACAATCCTTCAAGATTTTCTCTACCAATTTGCTCTCAAGTTCTCCTTCTTCTCCTTCTACCATTGCCAAGCGCATTAGCTGTTTAAATATTAATCATCCGTATTTCCTCTTTTGTTAACTTTCCTTATGTTAATAACCAACGCTTGTTAAATAATCAACGCTTTGCTTTATATCTCGTAAACTTGTACTATAGTTTCTCGGGTCTCGCTCTTGTTCAATTGTGATATATCCGTGATAATCGATTTCTTTTAATAATTCATGAATTGATGAGTAATTAATGATTCCTTGTCCAATAGGGCACATGACGCCTTTTTTGCAAGCATCAAAAAAGCGAATTTCTTTGTTCATCACTTCTTTATATATGTCTAAATTAATATCTTTGAAATGAACGTAATCTAAGCGATCAGCACAGTTTTTGATCCATACATAAGGATCCATTTTAGAATAATATAAGTGTCCCGTATCTAAACATAAGCCAGCTGTTTTGTAAGGAATATCTTGCATAAGTTTTATTATTTCATCTTCAAACTCAATGTATCCACCAGCATGAGGATGAATAACAGGACGGACACCATACTTGTCTCGCGCATATTCAGAAAGGGTTCTAATGTTTTTCATCATGCCAGCCCATCCCTCTTCCGATAACCGTTCTGCTTTGTCAGAATGTCCTGCGCTATAATCTCTTTCATCATGTCCCCAATCAATAATGACAAGATATGGGGTTTTGAAATGCTGACCTTGTACTTGTGGCACTTGTGGTAATTGGGTAATAAGTGAACATATATCATCTACTTGATGCAATAAGTTTTCTACATTTTCTTTATCAACTAAATTATCAAAAATAGTTCCGGCAATAATCGTTAAATCCTGTTTTGCAAGTTCTTCTTTGACTTGCTTAATGTTCATTGGAATATATCCATAAGGTCCAAGCTCAATTCCTTTATATCCAGCTTGTGATGCCTCTTCTAAGACAAGCTCCCATGGAGGCAAGTATGGATTTTTAGGATCATCAACACCCCAACAACAAGGTGCTCCAGCTATTTTAATAGTCATATAAATTCCCTCCTCACATTATTATTTTGAAATAAAGTTATTTTGATTAATTTTTGGTTGGCTTTCCAGCATTTCTTCCTATGTTTTTAAAAATATTATGAAAACTTTCCTAAATGGATAAAGGGTTGCAAATGTATAAATCACCATAAAAGGAGCAACAAACACGTTTAATCCAGAATCTAATATATAGACATAGGCTAATATTTTAAGTTCAGCCTGATATGTAATCCAAACAACAAAAGAATAGGAAAAAGCTAAATTATATAGTTTTACGAAATTCTTCCAATGTGAGCTGTTACATCAGAAATCCATGCTGCAATCCCAACAGCAGGTCCCTACGCCGACTGTGTAGTAGGCATTATCTGTTCAACAAAACAAGAAGAAAGCCATCCTTGTTCTAATCCATCTCCGATCATAAAGATAACTATTCCTAAGTATTCCTACTGTATTCTAAACTCCTTTTCTAAAAGAAAGCGTATATAAACAATGGTCAAAAAAAGCGATTTACTTATTTTTTTATCTACTTATTTCGCTTATATTTAGTATAAAGAGAGGAAAACTTTAAATCCTCCACATTATTGCTAACATTCATTAAAAAACCCCTTATTTTGGACTTATATTTGCGAGAAAGTTTACTATCTTGTTCTATAATGAAATTTCTATATATATCAATTAAGAGTGACTGATGCTCCAAAGCTGACGATATTTTTTGGGTGACATTCCGACTATTTTAGAAAAAAGGGTTGTAAAATAGTTTGGATTATCATATCCAACTATGCCAGCAATCATCGTTACATTGTAATCAGTATTCATAAGCAATGATTGAGCTTCTCCAATTCTCCGTCGCATAACGTATTGAATAGGTGAAAATCCCGTTTCTTTCTTGAATAAATGAGCTAAATAATAGGAACTTATGGAAAGGTCTTTAGCAATGGATGCTAGTGTAAGCTCCTCTCTATAATATTTATCAATGTAACTTTTAATTTGACTAAATAAAATAGACTCTTCTTCTCTCGGCAAAGAAGCATTTTCTTGAGGAATTTGCAAAATGATTGAAATCAAAGCACTTAGCAGGTAATGACATGTTTCTTCATAGCCATCTTCACCTTTTTGAACTTGAGAAAACATAATTTGAAGAAGATTCTCGATTTCTTCTCTCTTTTCTCCACTGCTTAATACATACGATTGATTTTGAGATACAAGGTGATTTGCAGGCAACCCCTCTATATGTAGATTCGAAATTCCACAGCAGTAAACACTCATATTTTGATCCTGATTCGTATATTCATCGTGAAGAACATTGCTATTATAAATTAATATATCCCCTTTACGTACAGAATACTGCTTTTCTCCGATAAGATGGCATCCGCTTCCTTCTTTGATAAATACGATTTCCATTATATCTTCATGCATATGCAATACCCTAGGCCACATCGTATGTTTCGTTTCTACGTTGCACATATGTACAAGCTGAGGAGTTGCTCCATTTTTAAAATGCGATTTACTCATCGAATTAATAAAATACTGACCCATCTTTATTGCCCCCAGTTTTTCATTATATAAAGTTACTATAAGTTTAAAAGGTTCTTTAATAGATGAAAAGGTTAAAATGGCAAAAAAATAGTGCCTCGCTTATGAAGCGAGGCACCCGTTTTTTATTTTAATCCTTCTTCTACTTCCTTAGCCATCTCAGGCACTGAAAGCAGTCCTCCACCTGATAAGTACCAGTAGTTTGGATTAAGATAAATAATATGATTTTCTTTATATGCATTTGTTTTCTTTACAAGATCATTTTCAATTGTCTTTTTAGCTGAAACTTCTCCACCTACTACAGCACTGCGATCAATCACAAATAAGTAGTCTGGATTCTTTTCTACAATATACTCAAATGAAACACTTTGTCCATGTGTAGAAGCTTTAATATTAGGATCAGCAGGTGTTACGCCTAGCTCATCATGAATAATACCAAAACGAGAGTTTGGACCATAAGCGCTAATTTTACCTTCATTTGCTAATACAATTAATCCTGTTTTGTTCGATTTCTCTGCTTTTTCTTTCACTTCACTCATTTTTGCTTTTACATCAGCAATTTTCTTTTCTACTTCTTTCTCTTTACCAAAGATTTTTCCTAATGTTTCTTGATTTTGCTCAAATGAATCCATGTATTTTGTTGTATCAAGCTCAAGATCAATTGTTGGAGCGATTTTTGAAAACTCTTCATACTGGCTTGCTTGACGACCTGAAATAATAATTAAATCTGGATTAATTTCGCTGATTTTCTCGAAGTCTGGCTCTTTTAAGCCTCCAACATTCTCATACTTTTTATCTTCGTATTTTGATAAGTACGTTGGAATGCCGTCCTGTGGCACTCCTGCTACGTTTACACCTAGCTCATCTAAAGAATCTAGAGCACCAAAGTCAAATACAACAACTTTTTCAGGGTTTTTCGTAACTTTTGTTTCTCCAAGCTTATGTTTAACAGTAATTTCCTCTGTCTTACTGCTTTTTTCTTCGTCCGCTTTACTTGACGAACTTTCATTGTTTGAGCCACAAGCTGCAACTACTAGTGCAACAAGAGCTACTAAAAACATAGATAGAAACTTTCTCATGTCTTTCACCTCTAAAAAATTTTATATGAATAGCTGAGATGACCTTTTTATGAAAATCACCTCAACCATTTTCCTCATGATGAAATATTAGGCTGAAAAATAAACGCCAATTTTATTCCCATTAATGGTTTGTATCGGAATATGCATATCATAAATGTCTTCCAATACGTCTTCAGAAATGATTGCAGATGTTGCTCCTTCTTCAACAACCTTTCCATCCTTTAAAGCTACAATGTAGTCTGAATAGCAAGAAGCAAAGTTAATATCGTGAATAACGATAATCACCGTTTTCCCAAGTTCATCAACAAGTCTTCTTAATACTTTCATAATTTGAACAGAATGCTTCATATCCAAGTTATTGAGTGGTTCATCAAGTAAAATATATTCTGTATTTTGAGCAATTACCATTGCAATATAAGCGCGTTGACGCTGTCCACCGCTAAGTTGATCAATATATTTGTCCTGAATATTCTCAAGCTCCATATATTGAATGGCTTCATCTACATACTTCCAATCTTCTTTTGTGAGTTTTCCTTGGGAATAAGGAAATCTTCCGAAGGAAACAAGTTCTCGGATTGTAAGCCGCATTGTCAGGTGATTTGTTTGCTTCAAAATAGAAATCTTTTTAGCAAGCTCAGTGCTCTTCCACTCGCTCACTTCTTTTCCATCAATCTCAATCTCTCCTTCTTCTTTAGAAAGAATGCGGCTAATCATTGATAGAAGCGTACTTTTACCGGCTCCATTCGGACCAATAAAAGACGTAATCTTTCCTTTTTCAACGTTAATCGAAACGTTTTCTACGACTTTTTTTGAACCATATGTTTTAGAGACATTTTTCACTTCAATCATGATTTACTCCCCTTTAATAAAAGATAAAGAAAATAGGTTCCACCAATAAAGTTAATAATAACGCTTAGCGTTGTGGAAAATGTAAATACTCGTTCAACAAGCAACAATCCTCCCACGAGAACTACAATACTAATCAATGAAGAACCAACAAGTAAATAGGAATGTTTGTATGTTTTAAACATTTCATAAGCGATATTTACAACAAGCAACCCTAAAAATGTAATAGGCCCAACAAGCGCTGTAGCAATAGAGATAAAAATCGCCACAACGATAAGAAGTTGCTTCACAACACGATCGTAAGGAACCCCTAAATTGACTGCTTCGTCTCTTCCTAACCCAAGTACATCTAAATACTTAAAGAAACGGAATAGATAGAGAGAAAGTAAGATAACGAGAACACCTGCGAAAACAAGAAGCTCGACTTGCACATTATTAAAACTTGCAAACATCTTATCTTGAACAATTAAAAATTCGTTTGGATCAATTAATACTTGCATGAAAGAAGAAATACTCTGAAAAAACGTGCCGAAAATTAATCCAACAAGAAGCAGAAAATAGATGTTGTTATTTCCTTCTTTTTTGAACAATATCTTATAAAGGATGCTTGTAAAAAGCACCATAAAAACAATGGAAAGAATAAAATTAATGTTTGGGTTCATCACTGCTACGTGAATAGAACCAAAAATAAAGATAATTACCGTTTGTACAAGAAGATAAAGCGAATCTAACCCTAAGATACTTGGTGTTAAAATTCTATTATTTGTAATAGTTTGAAAGATAACGGTAGAAACCGCTATAGAATAACCGGTTAAAATAATCGCTAAGATCTTGGTAATCCTTCTTGGTAAAATATAATCCCAATTTCCACCTGTTTGATAAAATAAGAAAATAGAAATTAGTGTAATAGCTGCTATAGATAAAATAAGAAGTTTATTTCGATTACTCATATGCCTTTCTCCTAATTAACATGTACAGAAAAATTCCGCTTCCAATAACCCCTACCATTAAACCTATTGAAATCTCGTATGGATAAATAATGACTCTTCCTAAAATATCGCATAGGAGAACAAAAATGGCTCCAACTAATGCTGTATGAGAAAGTGTCTTTTTTAAGTTATCTCCAGCATAAATTGATACAATATTTGGAACAATAAGTCCTAAGAAAGGAATCATTCCAACCGTTAGTAAAACAACGGATGAGATTAAAGCAACGAGAATAAGACCAATGTTCACAACTTTTTTATAATTCAAACCTAAATTAACTGCAAAATCTTCACCCATTCCGGCGATTGTAAACTTATTTGCATAAATGTAGGCTAAGATCATAACAGGAACACTTATGTAGATGAGTTCATATTGCCCTGTAATAATAGTAGAAAAATCTCCTTGAAGCCATGATGCAATGTTTTGAATAAGATCATTTTTATAAGCGAAAAACGTTGTGATAGAGCTCACAATATTTCCAAACATAAGACCAACAAGTGGAATAAAAATTTTGTCTTTAAATTTTATTCTGTCTAAGATTTTCATAAAAATAAATGTGCCTAATAAAGCAAATAAAAAGGACACAAGCATTTTTACCATTGGGCCTGCTGTTGAAAACAGCATAAGAGAAATTAGAATACCAAAGCGGGCCGAGTCCATTGTTCCTGCTGTTGTTGGTGATACGAACTTATTTCGCGTAAGCTGCTGCATAATAAGTCCAGCAATACTCAAACTTACTCCCGCAATGATAATACTTATAAGCCGTGGTACTCGACTAATAAGGAGAATTTCTATTTCGTCTTTTGTCCAACTTTTAATATTAAAAGGGCTAATATTTGTAACCCCAACAAAAAGGGACACAAGAGATAGTACGATTAGTGCTGCAACGAGATACCTTTTCTT
Source organism: Priestia sp. TRM10 (assembly GCF_057808375.1). Lineage (NCBI taxonomy): Bacteria > Bacillati > Bacillota > Bacilli > Caryophanales > Bacillaceae > Priestia > Priestia sp. TRM10. The sequence continues at coordinate 893,917 of NZ_JBJZOT010000013.1, read as the reverse complement.
CACTGTCCAAACTCTTCCTTTATTTATGTTATTTTTTCAAAAATAATGTTTTCAATAAAGAGAATCATTCTCAATTGATGTTAAAAAATAAAATAATTCGTTTGAATTATTTTGGATGTTCTTCATCAAAACGGGACATTATCCCTACTCTGGAAGAAGACTTATAAAGTACAACTATGAATTTATATTATCGGAATTATCGGCTTTATGCAAGTGATTATTTACAAAATAGTGTTTTTTTATTCTCAAACCTAGCCAAACCATATTACTAGATCATGAAAATTTTCTTTATTATTTCTTCATTTAACAGAACTTGTTTCCTATAGCATTCTTCCTTTTGTTTTAGGGAGCTAACTAATTCTTATACTATGATCATAGCATAAATGTAATTAAACAATTTACATACATTCACTTTTAGAGTATAAATTTCAGTTAGAAAAAGTTTATTATAATAAGCATAATCAAGAAAAAGCAGCTCTTAATAAGAGCTGCTTTTTCTTTCTATATAACAATAATGAAGCATCTTTTTCATCGAAAATGTTTCCTTGTGCTTTTTTTAACATAAAAGGTCTACAAATAGTTATTGCTTTCTTTATTTCCGTTAAGAACATCTTCTGTCTTTTCTAGTACTTTAGGCTTCTTTCTGTTATAGTTACGAAACTTTTGTTCAAGTTGTTCAAGCGTCATTCCTTTTGTTTCAGGAACCCAAGTTTTAACGAAAAGAAGCGCGCATACACCTAGTACTGCAAAAATAAAGAATGTTGAGGATAGCCCGATTGCTCCTTTTAACATTGGGAATGTTAAGCCAACGAGAAAGTTGACCGTAAAGAGACAAAAGACTGTAATCCCCATTCCCATTCCTCTTAATCGTAGAGGAAATATTTCTGAAAGCATCAACCATGTTACTGGAGAAACAGCTCCTTGCTGGAATGCTAAAAATGTAACAGTTAAGGCTAAAACAACATAAGGTAAAGCAGCTGTTCCTTCTAAGAATAGTGAGCTTACTCCGATTAAAATAAGCGTCACTGTAATCCCCATAAGGCCTCCCATCAACATTTTGCGGCGGCCTACTCGCTGAAGAAGCCAAATACCAACAAAAGTGGCTAATACAGAAACAATTCCATTTGCAATATTTCCAATAAGAGCTGCTTCAGTACCTAATCCAGAATCTTTTAAGATTTCTGTTCCATAATACATAATCGAGTTGGCACCTGTAATTTGTTGAATAACAGCAATTCCGATTCCAATCAAAATTAGACGACGAATCCATGTAATTTTTAAATCTTTAAAAGATGCCTTTTTAATTTCTGATTCACGATTTATGGCCATTTCAATATCATGAAGTTCTGTTTTTGCACGATCATTTGTGCGCATCTTTTCTAAGACAGATAGCGCTTTTTCTCTTTTTCCTTTTGCTACAAGCCATCTCGGGCTTTCTGGAAGCCTTAGTCCTCCAAAGAATAAGATAACAGCTGGAATAGCAGCAATCGGCAACATAAAACGCCAAATATTTGGATATTGTCCAAGTGTATTACCGATAATGGCGTTAAACGTAAAAGCACAAAGCTGACCACTTACAATCATTAATTCGTTTTGGGTTACAATTCCGCCCCTGCGTTCGGCTGGAGAAACTTCTGCTAAGTATGCTGGTACGATTGTTGAAGCTGCTCCAACAGCAAGACCTAATAAGAAGCGGAAAGTAATCATAACAGCCGCGTTTGGAGCAAACGTGCATCCAAGCGTTGTAATAAAAAATAAAATAGCACTATATAAAAGGGTTGTACGGCGTCCATAGCGATCCGATAATTTCCCGCTAATTACGGCTCCAAACGCTGCACCTAGAAGTAAAGCACTTGTTACAAGTCCTTCAGTTAGTGAGGTAAGATTCAATTGATCTTCCCTAGACATGTAGGGTAAGGCTCCATTCACTACTCCTGTATCATAGCCATATAGAAGCCCACCGAACGTAGCAACGAGGATAATCATCCTCAGCGCTGATTTTTCATTTCCATTGTTACTCATGTTCACTGCTCCTATCTTTTTAATATCGACTAGTAAAATGTGTATCTTGTGTTTTTTACTATACCCACAAAATTTGATAGGAAAACAAAACATGTGAAAAGAATGCAATTTATAAGAAGTAGAGTATGATTTTTCGTAAAAATCACTTGTTACTGTAATAATGATTCACTTCCCAAAAAAATTTTAATATTTCACAAACCCCCTTAAAGAAAACGTTTTATACCCTTCTAATATAATATTTTTCTTCAATTTCAAAACATATCTCAGAGAATAAAATCCCTTATATTTTTAAAAATATAAATTTATTTTACTTTTATCTCTTTTCTTTCCTTGTAATTCCTCTTTCTTTCTGTTAAAGTTAAGAAGAATTATTTTTGTTCGGAAACAATCTAGAAGTTGAGTAATTTTCGTCTTAAGATTTGGACAAGGATAGTATTAACGTATGTGCACAATGCACGAGGAGGCAACAACTATGGAACAAGGTAAAGTAAAATGGTTTAATGCAGAAAAAGGTTTTGGATTCATCGAGCGTGAAGGTGGAGACGACGTATTCGTACACTTCTCTGCAATCCAAAGCGAAGGTTTCAAATCTTTAGACGAAGGTCAAGACGTAACGTTTGAAGTAGAACAAGGCCAACGTGGACCACAAGCAACTAACGTTGTAAAAGCATAATTATAAAAGCAGACTCCTCTGAGTCTGCTTTTTTTGTGCATTCATTCAAGTAAAAAACCCTATTCACAGTGAATAGGGTTCGTTAAAGCAAAAATAGTAATGTGTAAAGCAAATGGTATGCTTAAGTATAGCACAAAAATTCGCGCTGGTGTTTTATTTTTATAGATTTTATTTTTTACATATGACCTTTTATAAAAGGTGCCACAATAATATAGAGAGAGAACACAACTACAATCCAAAACATAGCAGACTTGATGAGTGTATTCCGCTTTTGAAATATTTGTCGAACTGCCGTATAAAGACAAAATAAAAGCAAAGAAACGCCAAGCCACACAACTCCCTCATGACCTCTATAAGAAATCCCTTCACTTTCATATATGTTTTTCAACATAGTTGTTGTTAGTAACCATCCAACGATAAGACAAAGAACAAGTTCAAAAATAGCTCTTATATACATTTTTTTGCGCATCAGCCAAAACCTCCTCTTACAAATTTACCATAAATGTTCGCTCCTTTCCTAATGAAGCAAAAACTCTCTATTTTTCAGAGCAAAAATGCTGTACGATAAAGAGGATGTGAAAAGGAGATGAAACGTTTTGGCTCTTATCTTAATTTTATTTGCTCTTATTGCCGGGATGGCTTTACCAACACAGTTTAGCATCAATGCTCAGCTTCGTCATGTTGTTGGGTCCCCTGTTGTTGCTTCCACAATTTCTTTTATTGTCGGAGCTCTAGCGCTGCTCATCATTTCCATAAGTGGAAAAGGGCTGCAAGCTAAAAAAGAATGGCTACATGCACCATGGTGGGTATGGACTGGAGGACTTCTTGGCGCTTTTTACGTTGTAGCAACCGTTATTCTTATTCCGCGAATTGGCGCAACTGCTACTGTTGCTTACATTTTAGGCGGGCAGATGATTGCTTCTGTACTTATTGATCATTATGGACTTCTTGGTGTTCATACTCATCAGTTAAGCCTTCCTCGGTTAGCAGGTGTAGGGCTCGTTGCTCTAGGGGTTATTATTATTCAAAAGTTTTAGGACAGGAAGAACTCTAAATATTTAGAGTTCTTCTCCGATTAGCTCTATAGCTTCTTCTACTTTCATCATTCCTTTATTTTCATTGCCTCGTTTTCTTACAGCGACAGCATTCTCATTCTTTTCTTTCTCTCCGATTACAAACATATACGGAATTTTCTTCATTTCCCCTTCTCTAATTTTTAGACCTACTTTTTCAACGCGGTCATCTATTTCAACTCTGTATCCTAATCCTTCTAGCTTTTCTTTTACCTTTTCTCCGTACTGAAGCTGAGCATCATTAATAAGTAAAATCTTCACTTGAACAGGCGCGAGCCAAAATGGAAAAGCACCGTTATAATGTTCAATCAAAATGGCCATAAAGCGTTCGATAGAGCCGTAAATTGCTCTGTGAATCATAACAGGATGATAAGATTTGTTATCTTCCCCAATATATGTGCATTGAAATTTCTCAGGCATTTGAAAATCAAGTTGAACTGTTCCACACTGCCAGCTTCGTCCTAAAGAGTCTAAAATATGAAAATCAATTTTAGGGCCGTAAAAAGCTCCATCTCCTTCATTTACGCTATATGACACACCTTTTTCTTTGAGTACACTCTTTAATGTTTCTTCTGCTTTTTCCCACATATTGATTTCACCCATAAAATCTTCTGGTCTTGTTGAAAGTTCAACTTTGTATTGAAAACCAAAATGAGTATAAAACTGATGAATCAAAGTTAAAATATCAGCTACTTCACGATGAATTCCCTCTTCTGCTACAAAGATATGTGCATCATCTTGTGTGAAAGAGCGTACACGTAAAAGGCCATTAAGCGAGCCTGACAGCTCGTGTCGATGTACAAGTCCAAGTTCTGCATAGCGAAGCGGTAGTTCACGATAACTTTTTCTTTTATGATTAAATGTTAACACTGCTCCTGGACAGCTCATTGGCTTAATTGCGTAATTTTGCTCATCAACACAAGTAAAATACATATTTTCTCCGTAGTGGTCCCAGTGTCCTGATTTTTCCCACATTTCTTGTTTCATCATAATAGGTGTTTTAATTTCTTGATAACCTGCTTTGTAATGTGCTTTTTTCCAATAATTTTCGAGCTCATTACGTACAATCATCCCATGTGGTAAAAAGAACGGCATTCCTGGTGCTTCTTCCATTGTTGTAAAAAGATCAAGCTCCATTCCTAGCTTTTGGTGACTTTTTCTTTCCTTTGCTTGTTGTTCCATCTCTATTCCTCCTTAAAAATAAAAAGACCGCACTCATCCCAATATAAGGGACGAGTGCGGTCGTGGTTCCACCCTAAGTTCCATAAAGCAGCTGCTGCTTTATGCTCAAAGATTTGATAACGGTTTATTCCGTTTGCAGATACTCTAATCATTTATTTCCCTGCAAAAGCTTAAAGGTGGTAAACGATTTCTTTTTCTTAAGAGCTCTCAGCAGATGCTCTTTTCTCTGTAAAGAAAAAATGATAATCATTCATGTCCTTTTCATCGCCTTTTATAAAATTTTATACAAAAAACCGCACTCATCCCAATACAAGGGACGAGTGCGGTCGTGGTTCCACCCTAAGTTCCATAAAGCAGCTGCTGCTTTATGCTCAAAGATTTGATAACGGTTTATTCCGTTTGCAGATACTCTAATCATTTATTTCCCCGCAAAAGCTCAAAGGTGGTAAATTGTTTTTCTTTCTTAAAGGCTCTCAGCCAAAGGCCCTTTTCTCTGAACAAGAAAGGTAAAAACAATTCGTGTCCTTTTCATCACTAAATCATTATTCGACGTTATGTTGTAGTGATTATAGCGAACATCTTTTTAAAAAGTCAAGTTTTTTTAGAATCAGCTACATCTTTTTATAAAGAAATGAGTTTTAGCACAACTTTCCTTTCTTATCTTACTCACTAGTTAGGATATGAAACCCCTTTTGTAATGATAAGACGCATTACCATCTAGGAGAGAATATTCAAATATTTCACTATTCAAAAGAGGATTTTATGGTAAAATATATCTAAAATGCTATGAAATGTATTATATTTTTTTAGAAGGCGTAGTTATGACTTCTTATTTCTTTATCGTCTTCTCTTCTTGGAAAATTTCCGGCTCCCTATTTTCTGCCGTTCTTTTTCCTAGTATATTTTATGTTGTTCTCTTTAAAAAGCAAACTAAAAAATAAAAAATGAGAAAGAAATGGAGAATATAAGATGGCAACTATTTCATTAGCTGAAGCTGTAAAATTAAAAAGCGTTCTATCTTCACGTATTCATGAACTAGAGGAAGAAATGGATCGTGTCGCTTTTGTAGAAATTGAAAAAGATCAAAAGCCACCTAAACAGTCTCGTACGCTAGAACACGTTGAAAATGATGTAGAAGAAGTAAGAAGAGATTTACGTTTACTTGATCGCCTTATGTATGAAGCAAACGTACAAAATAAAGTTATGTTTGATGAAACTTCACTTACAATTGTAGAAGCGATTGAGCTCGCTACTCAACTTAGAGCCAAAGCACGTAAATATAAAGCATATGCTTCATCTTCTATTGAAGAATACCAATACTATGGAGATGGAGTACAAATTGTTAAGCTTGCAATGTTTGATCCAGAGCAATATCGCCTAAAAGCTTTGGAAGCAGAAAAAAGAGCTAATCGTTTATCAAACAGCATTAATGCTAAAAATTACGCTGTTTATCTTCCATTTGATGGCGATAAATATTTTTAAACCTTGAAGCGGTGAGACTCCCTTCAAGGTATAGAAGGAGAAACCTCCCAAAATAAGTTTGGTTCATGTGATGGATTTAGCAAAACCAATGACTATTGACCAATCACACTTTTACCTTTTACAAATAACCAACTTTTGCAATTGTGGTCGATGACCGTTCCTTTTCGTTTTATCTCCTTCTATGAGAAAGAACTCCCCTTCCTTTGAAGGCGGAGTTCTTTTACAAAATAGGCGAAATCTTATTAACGTAAAACTTTGAATGTCTCTTCTCCTGTCTTAGAAGAAATTATAAATTGTATTTTTTCATCTTCCTGCCCTTTTCCTTGGAGAATAATCGTTGCTCGATAATCACCTTCCCATATGACAAGTACATTGCGTGAGGAAAGCGCATTTCCATTGTTGAAAACAGGACGTTTTATATAAACTAAGGAATGACCTCTAGCCTCTATCATTGAAGGACCAATAAACGCAGGCTTTCCCTTCTCAAAAACTTCTATTTTATTTATATTCCTTGGAGAATGACTTTCTACAATCAGTGTTTCTTGCAAATAATATTGATGTGAATAATAGCCCGTGAAAAGAATAAACGGAAGAAAGGCGAGGATACAGAAAAGAACGAGCACTTTTCTTTTCCTATTAACTCTCGCTTGACCTTTATCTCTCTTGTCATTGACCTCTTTAAAACGATTTTCTATGTATTTTCTTATCCACCATACAAGCGAGTGAATGAACCAAAAAAATAAGTATATATAAGCAAACATAAGCGTATATCCTAACAAAGAATGATCGTAAATATGATCTATGAGTCTTCCTATCTCTATGTGACCTTTCTCTAGTGCTCCTCTATCATGGCCAATCTTAATAAAGATAGCTGTCAAAACAGTCAAGAATGATGTTTTAACTCGGACTTTAAAAAAGAGTTGGATAAGGGCTATAACAAGAGAAAGCAACGGAAGAATTTGAATGGATAGCATCGTTACAGCAATCGATCCAAAGTAGGCCACAGAGCTGATATAATCTAACATTAAAAACGACCTCCCAAAATTTATGAGCGTTGAATATGTTCCTATACTAGTTTTTTAATTTAGCTCATCACTTTGGAATAAAACAAAATGGATTTCCGCTTCTTATTAGAATAGAAATCTATATCAATCTACATTTTTATTAAAAATAGCTTTTATTTAATACTTAAATTTTAACACAGTGAAATCCATTTCAACAAAGAATATTAGGTTAAACCATCCTTTTTTGTAAATATTTTTTTGTTGACACCGTATTATAAGAGTGTTATTTCTATCCTTTTCAGTTGTAAAAGTAAACAGAGTTCGTTACGATAAAAGAGAACAAAGAAACGGAGTGAATATAATGGCAAATATTTTAATGGTGAATTTTCCTGCTGAAGGACACGTAAATCCAACCCTTGGTATCGTAGAAGCTTTCAAAAAACGAGGAGATAACGTCCATTATGTTACAACCGAACGCTTTAGAACCCGTCTTGAAGGAGTCGGCGCTTCTGTACATACACATCCTGATTTAGTAACAGGTGTCTCAATTAAACCTTTCACACCTGAAGGTCTTAACGCATTTTTAAATATTCAAGTTAAAACATGCCTTCATGTTCTTGACATTGTTAGTACTTTAAAACAAAATATTCAATTTGACTTTGTTTTTTATGATAAGTTTGGTGCTGGCGAACTTGTACGTGATTATTTGAACATTCCTGGAGTTGTATCTTCTGCATCCTTCTTAATGCCTGAAGAGCGTTTAGAAGCCATCCCTCTCCATCCAAATAACGCTGCTAACTTTCTCCCTAGCGAGGAAGTTCAAAGCAATATTGATAAATTCGAGAGTGAATATGGCGTCAAACTAAAAAGCCTTCTTCAGCTGATGAACAATCAGGGAGAACTAACCGTTGTGTATACAAGCGAATTTTTCCAACCTACGAGAGAACTGTTTGACAGCACGTGTCACTTTATCGGACCAAGCTTCCCTAATCGAAATGTAGAACATTCTTTTCCACTTTGGAAGCTTGAAAATGAAAAAGTGATCTATATCTCAATGGGGACTGTATTAGATGATATCGAAGGATTTTTCAACAAGTGCATTGAAGCTTTTTCAGATTTCGATGGAAAAGTGGTCATCGCAGCTGGTGAAAGAACAGATTTTTCAAAACTAAAAGAAGCACCTGAAAACTTTCTTATTTTCAGCTACGTGCCACAGCTTGAGGTTTTGAAAAAAGCAGATGTTTTTATTACACACGGAGGAATGAATAGTGTTAATGAAGGCATTCATTTTGAAGTACCACTTGTTGTAATGCCTTTTGACAAAGATCAGCCAATGGTCGCACAGCGCCTTGTTGAGCTTGAGGCAGGATATCGAATCGAAAAAGAGACGGTCACTTCAGCTGTTTTAAGAAATGCTGTCGAAGAAGTATTAAAAGATGAAAAGTATAAAAGAGGAATTGAGGCTATCAAGCGAAGTTTTGAAAAAGCGCCAGGACCTGTTAGAGAAGCAGAAAGAATTATTGGTTATATGGAAGGAAAGCTTTCTGTTTCATCGTAAAATATGCAATAAAAAACCTCCAGCTGGGCTGGAGGTTTTTATTATAGCGATGCATGAAGAATAGAAAGTACGTCTTCCTTTGTCAGCTTTTTAAAGTTTCCAAATCCACCATATTCCATTTCACGAGCTGCAATTTCTGCAATTTCTTCTAGTCGATCATCGCCAATATTGTAGTCTGCTAATCGAGATGGCGCTCCTAGACTTGACCAAAATGCACTTAGCTTATCAATTCCTTCTAGTACAATTTCTTTATCTGTTTTTCCTTCTGTTTCCATTTCAAACACATTTGTCATAAGACGTTTCATACGGTCTACGTCTTGATCAATCGTATGTCTCATCCAGTTCGGGAATAGAATAGCAAGTCCACCTGCATGTGGAATATCATATACAGCAGATACCGCATGCTCAATTGTATGAGAAGCCCAATCTCCGAAGTACCCCATTTGAAGCGTACCGTTTAAAGCAATTGTGCCTGAGTATAAAATCGTTTCGCGATGCTCATAGCTTTCAAGATCTTCAAGCAATTTTGGAGCTGTTTCAATAACCGTTTGCAGTACAGAATAGCACATACGGTCTTGTAGCTTTGTATTTTTGACATTGTGGAAATATTGTTCAAAAACATGACTCATCATATCTACCATGCCATACACTGTTTGATCACGAGGAACAGAGAACGTGTTCACAGGGTCTAAAATAGAAAACTTTGGATGCGTTACTTCGCTACCCCATACATATTTCTCATTTGTTTCCCAGTTTGTGATAACAGAGTCGGGATTCATTTCAGAACCTGTTGCTGCTAAAGTTAGCACAGTGCCAAATGGCAATGCTTTTGTAGCTGTTACTTTCTTATTGATAATATCCCATACGTCACCATCATATACAGCTCCTGCTGCAATCGCTTTGGTGCAGTCAATTACGCTTCCTCCCCCAACAGCAAGCAGGAAATCAATTTTCTCATTTTGACAAATTTCAATTCCTTTTCTTACTGTCGATAAACGTGGGTTTGGTTCTACTCCAGCAAGTTCAAATATGCTAGCTTCCGCGTCATTTAGAAGGCTAATCACTTTGTCATATAAGCCATTTCGTTTAATACTGCCGCCTCCATAAACAAGCAAAACATTTTTTCCGTAGTTTTTTAGTTCCTCTGGTAAAACGTTAAGCTGATCTTTTCCGAAAATCAATTTTGTTGGGTTATGATACGTGAAATTTTCCATATGTATAATCTTCTCCATTTTATAAATTTGCAAGCACTGTTATAAATTGTGCACAGGTGTGCTATTATAAACATTCTACTGCAAGAATTCAAGGAGATTGTTTGAAGTTGTCCAAAACTTACATAATAAAAAAATAAGAAGGCTATTTTTGATAGCCTTCTCGGATAAAACTACTTATGGGTTATGACTTTTCCTTTTTCATAGTAAGAGTACCAAATATCTTCTGGTACCATGTTACCTCCTGTACTCCACGCAATATGGGTTGCTTTTTCTAACTGACCGGCAACAAGATGGTTTCCCTTATTCCTATGTAAAACGATCGGACCAGCTATTCCAGCTGCTGCAGATGGTTCTACTTTAATCGCTTCTTTATCTTTTAAGAGATGCAACAAAGAAAACAATTCATTATCTGATATTGTATATACACCACAAATTAGATGTTCTAAAAACTCTCCAATAAACCGAGAAGGCCTCCCAACTGCAAGACCATCTGCCTCTGTTTGGTTATCTAATCCAAAGTCTTGTACACATATATCACTATGTTGCTTCGTCATAAGTCCAAGTAACATACATGGAGAATGAGTAGGCTCAACAAAGAGACAATGAACGCTCTGTCCAAATACGGTCTTCAAACCAAATGTAATACCTCCAGGAGCGCCGCCTACTCCACAAGGTAAATAAACAAAAAGCGGATTTTCTTTACTAACTGTTATACCTTTTTCCTTTAACTGCTCTTTTAATCGTAATGCAGCAACAGCATATCCTAAAAATAAGTTTCTTGAATTTTCATCATCAACAAAATAGCTTTTCTCATCTTGAAGAGCCTGTTTTCTCCCTACTTCTACTGCTTTGCTATAATCATCACTATGTTCTACTACCTTCGCACCTTTACTTCTTAATAAATCTTTTTTCCACTGTTTGGCGTCTTTAGACATATGGATAACCACATTAAATCCTAATATAGCTCCCATAATTCCTATACTTAATCCTAAATTCCCTGTTGATCCACAGACAATAGAATAATTGGAAAAGAAAGATTTAAATTGAGAGTGAGAAAACCTCGTATAGTCATCATCATGCTGAATCATATTATTTTTTATTGCCAAATCTTCTGCTAGCTTTAAAACCTCATAAATGCCGCCTCTCGCTTTTACTGAACCTGATATGGGAAGTTTATTATCTTCCTTTAAAAACATCCCACCATGTATAGACACGTTATATCGGCTTTCTAGTTCTGATTTCATAGAAACTATATTCGTTAAAGGAGATTCAATTATTCCGCCCTTCTCTTCTGTCTCTGGAAACACTTTTGCAATGTATGGAGCAAAACGTTCTAGCCGCTGTTCGGCTTCTAGAATATCCTTTTCACTTAAAGATAGATTGATTGTTGCTTCATCATCCATAAAATAGTCGCCATTTAGCCATAACACTTCTTTATAATTCATAATTTGCTGTACAAGGAGATTTTTTCTCCAAGTCTCGGCTATATTTGTTGATGGCATCTTGCTCACTCCTTTCTACATATAAAACAATTATCTTACAAACTCTTTCTTTTCATAAGTGAATTCCTCATACAAAGATGAAATGGGTTGAAAACCTATTCCCTGCCCTTTTGGCACTTCAATCATACTATTTTGATTAATAACAACTTCAGGAGAAACAAAGTCTTTTTCCCAGTAACGGTTTGATGCAGGAATGTCACCTGGAAACTTAAAATTTGGTAGAGTTGCAACAGCAATATTATGAGCGCGACTAATACCTGTATCTAGCATTCCTCCACACCATACAGGAATGTTATGATCAGCACACAAGTCGTGAATTTTTTTTGTCTCTGTTAATCCTCCTACACGTGCTACTTTAATATTAATAGTCTTTGTGCTTCCTAACTCAATAGCTTTTTTCGCATCTTCTACAGAATGAATACTTTCATCTAAGCAAATTCTTGTTTTCATTTCCTTTTGTAGTTTTGCATGGTCCACAATATCATCATGTGCTAAAGGTTGTTCAATCATTAATAAGTTTAAATCATCTAGCTGTTTTAGTAGTTCTATATCCTTTAAAGAATAGGCAGAATTCGCGTCTGCCATTAACATAATATTTCCAAACTGTTTACGAACCTCTTCTAAATAGGAAAAATCTTGGCCTGGCTTAATTTTAACTTTTACACGGCGATACCCTTCTTCTAAGTGACCTTCTATAACGCGTAAGAGGTCATTTGGAGTTTGTTGTATTCCAATACTCACTCCTGTTTCAACTTGCAAACGCTCCCCACCTAGAGCTTTCCATAATGGCATATTGTTTTCTTTAGCATACAAATCCCATACAGCACAATCTAAGGCTGATTTTGCCATCTGATTTCGCCGGATATGAGAGAATAGTTTATTAATTTCCTCCGGATGATCAATCGTTCGCTTTTCAAAAAGAATAGGAATCAGATAGTCTTTAAGAATGTGCCAAGCCGTTTGATTTGTTTCTTCATTATAAAAAGGAAAAGGGAGAGCTGAACAGTCACCATATCCTACATAGTTTCCAGAATAAACTTCTGCCACAATAAAGTCTCTTTCTTTTATAACTGCAAAGCTAACCTTAAACGGCTTTTTCAATCTCATTTTCATTTTTCGCAAGACTACTTTTTCAATTTCCATTTTCGTCCTCCTAATGTTCATATCCTCTATCTGTTACTAAAAATAAACGTTTCTCTTATCGCAGAGAAAGTTTGACTATTATGAAACAGTAGGCGTTGGAGCATCGTCTATCTCGGTTGCCTTTCGCACTCTTTGAATCGTTAAACCTGAGATAATGGAGAGTCCTGCTGACGCAATAAGAAACCAAAAAGCTGCGTCATATGAGCCATTAAATGCGCTAATTAAAATTCCAATCATAAGCGGTGAGACAAATCCAGCAGATTGACCACCAAGATTGATCATTCCGCTTGCTGAACCAATAATACCTTTTGAAAACATTTTCTGAGGGAGAGCTGTAACTGTTGCAAAAACGAAAGATTTGAAGAAATAAACAAGAGCTTGAAAGGTGATAACCATTGCAACAGAAGAAGCATTATACATGAGGTATAGGAAGATAGCTGTTAAAGATGCGCTAGAAATTAACAAATATTTTTCCTTGCCGCTAAAATATTTGTCCATAATCCATCCACCCATTGTCATAGCAATTCCTGCTGCAACAAAAGGGAGCGGAGTTAAAATCCCAATTGCTTTTAGATCCAAATTACGTACATTCATCAAATACGTTGGCATCCAAGAATCTAGGCCCTTATTGACCATACTTAATCCAAACCAAGCAATAACAAGTTGCCACATAAGCGGCATTTTTAATAGTTGTTTTAAAGACGTTTTCTCTACTGTTTTTTCACTTTGTTTTTCTTCTTTCTGTACAGGAGACTTTATGAAAAGCCAATAAAATATCACGAAAACAACCCCTGCTGCTCCAATAATAAAAAATGTTTCTCTCCATCCTAACAATAAAATCATCGGAGCAATAATAAGGGGAGCAAAAGCACTTCCAACATAGTTAGAGGACATCAAAATAGAAGCCATTCTAGGTCTCTCTTTTTTAGGGAACGTTTCTGCGATCCCCTTTAAGCTAGCAGATGGATATGCTCCTTCACCAATTCCAAATAAGAAGCGTATAACAACTAGTGAAGCTAATGACCAAGACAGTCCAGTGAATATTGTAAAAATAGACCAAATTAAAATAGCACTGATAATAATCTTTTTTGAACCGAATTTATCAGCAAGCCACCCGCCTGGTAGCTGCATAATGGCATAACCAATAAAAAAACTGCTTAATACTACTCCAAGCACCGTTGTACTTAAATTAAACTCACTGCCAATGGCGGCAATCCCGATGTTAATTGCAGCTCGATCAATATAAGAAATACACCAACCAAGAAATAAAAAAGCTAAAACCGAGTATTTGCCGGACGATTTGGCAGGTGAGTTATGCATTAGAGCATTCCCCCTTTATCTGTTGAAATTGCGCCTTCCTTCTTAAGGTCTTTTTCATAATCTCCTAGCTTCTGAATGACGTAGCATGTACATTTTATTCCGTTAAGAAAATAATCAATTTCAATATTCTCATTTGGCGAATGATTTCCTTGATCGAAATTTGCATATGGAACAAGGATAGATGGCAATTGCAAAACCTCTGTCCATACATGGTCTGGCAAGCTACCTCCAAGACTTGGCTGTATAATAGGCTCTTCATTATAAGCCTCTCGCAATGCTTCTGTTACAACTTCAACACATTTCAATTCTGCTGACGTTCGAGAAGGTTTAAAAGAGCCAACTCTCTTAACATTAATATCTGGAGCATATTTTTTTACATGAGTACAAAATTTCTTATAGATATCATCAGGACTTTGATCAACAACAAGACGAATATCCATCTTTAATGTCGCTTTAGAAGGAATGATTGTTTTAGCTCCCTCTCCTGTATGCCCACTGTGAATACCACATATATTAAACGTTGGTTCCATTGTTAATTTACGATAGTACGTCTCTCCATCCATTTTCAAGTCAGGATAACCGATTTTTTTCCCTATTTCCTCTTGATCATAGGGAATAGATTTTAGTAGCTCTGTCTCTTTTGGGGATAGAGGTAAAATATTATCGTAAAATCCTTCAATTAATATTCGTCCAGAAGAATCTCTCATCGTTGATAGCAAATCGAAAAGTTTCCAGACTGGATTCGGTACAATATTCCCTTTGTTACCTGAATGATTATCCCACTCTCCTCCCTTAGCTGTAAGTTCGAGATAAAGCATTCCTCTCACACCAAGCAACATAAGCGGCGCATCACTTTCGTGAGAAGAGCCATCAGAACTATATACGAGATCTGCTTTTAAAAGCTTTTTATTCTCTTCTACAAATGAAAGAAGATTGACGCTCCCATTCTCTTCCTCTCCCTCAAAAACAAATTTAATATTAATCGGCAATTCCCCTACGGCATCTAAATATGTTTTAACAGCTAGCACATGAGCCATTAGTTGTCCTTTATTATCTCCTGCACCGCGACAATAAATTTTCCCATCTCTAACTGTCGGCTCAAATGGAGGAGAAACCCATTCATCAAGCGGATCTGGAGGCTGGACATCATAATGTCCATAAATTAAGAGAGTAAAATTATTTTTACTGTTCATTAGCTCTCCATATACAACAGGATGACCGTCTGTTTCAATAAGACGTGTATCAATACCTATTTGATTCATCATTCCTTTAAGTAAAACTGCACAATCCCTTATTCCTATATCTTGAGCACTTATACTTTTTTGGCGAAGTAAAGTAAACAATTGATTTAAATATTCTTCTTTTCTTTCTTTAATTATTGCTGAAACGTTTTTTAAGGTCATTGCACATCTCCCCTTTTTTTCGTTAAATGTAAAGTTTTCAATCAACCTTTACTAGATCGGAACTAACAACCTTTGATTTTAGGAATATAAAACCATTAATTTGACGTTATATTGTCGTTAAATGATCCGATAAAAGTATTATAAATAATTTTCAGAATATTTACAATATTATTTTTTAGTATGTTATTCGTAAACGCTTTTATTTTTCTTCCAAAATTTTATAATTTGTTTTATGATGACATTATTACATACTAACGTTGAGAAGGGGAAAATAATGATACGTATTGCTGTTATTGGTTCTGAACAACTTGTAAGACATGTGTTAAAGACTAAAAAAGATGATATCGAACTCGTACCATGCATATATAAAACTCCTGAGGAAGCCCCTACTCTCGTCAAAGAAGTAAAGAACGATATTCATGTGTTGTTTTTCGCAGGTCCCATTCCTTACTTTTTATCTCAGCAAGAAATTCAAAAAAGTAGTCTTCCCTCTGTATATATTCCATCAGATGAATATAGCATTATTTTATCCTTGTATCATATTCGTTATATTTTACAAGAAGAAACAAAGAGAATTTCTATTGATATATCAGACCAAGATTATGTATATAACGTGTTTGATGAGCTAGATATAAGTAAAGACTCATTATTTGTTAAAGAATATGAAGGAAACTATAACCTCGACTCACTTGTAGCCTTTCATTACAACCTTTGGAAACAAGGAAAAGTTGACTTTGTTCTTACAAGTGTTGAAGCTGTATATGTGAAATTAAACGAACTTGGCGTAAAAAGTATGCATATTATTAAACCCCAAAAAAACATTTCTGATGCTCTAGATCGCGCTATTGATCAAGGGAAAATTAGAAATAGTAAGAAAGCACAAATTGTTGTAGGTCTTGTTACAATTGAAGATTCTTCTTATTCTCTTCATAACGCTGAAAGTGAGCTTCATCATCTCCCATCGATGAAAGCCTACCAAATATTAAAAGAATTCGTAAAAAAGATTAATGCATCCCTTTTACAATTAGAGGAAAATCAATTTATTCTTTATGCAACAAGGGGCGCTATAGAGAGCATAACAAATGGTTATAGTGAGCTTCCTATCGTAGCTGAAATGGAAAAAAGCCTAGAGGTTTCAGTCAGCTTTGGGTTTGGATTTGGCTTAACAACAAAGGAAGCACAGGAAAATGCCAATATTGCTCTTTATCATTCAAAAAATTCAGTACAAGGAAAAGCTTATGTTGTGACAGATAAAAAGGTAGTCATTGGTCCTTTAGACAGTCAACCTCAGCAATATGCCTTAAGAAGCATGGATGAAGATATTCTTTCAATCTCTAAAAAAACAGGGATAAGCGTATCAAACGTAAGCAAAATTGTAGAGTTTCTAAATTTCCATAACTTTAATCATTTCTCAGCAAATGACCTTTCTGATTATTTACATTTAAGCAAACGAAGTGCTGAACGGATGCTTAAAAAACTTCTGGATCATCATTTAGCTCAAATTGTAGGAGAAGAACAACCTTACCAAAAAGGAAGACCTCGCTCTATCTATAAAGTGAATTTTTAAATAAAATTCTTGTAAACTCTAATTTCATTGCAAAAAAAAGGAAGGAGAAAATCTCCTTCCTTTTTCTATTCTTATGCTTTTGCAGGTACTTTAACACCAAATACAGATTTTGGCTCAAGGTATTCTTCAACTCCAAATACTCCCCATTCTCGGCCAATACCAGATTGTTTAAAGCCCCCAAATGGTGCGCTGCGATCTTGTTCAGCATCATTTACAACAATTTGACCTGCGCGAATGTTTTTAGACACATAATCAAGAGTTTCTTGATCTTTACCAACTACATAGCCTGCTAGACCATATATAGTATCATTCGCAATTTCTAATGCTTCATCAAGGTCTTTATACGTGATTACTGCTGTTACAGGTCCAAAAATCTCTTCTTGGGCAATAACCATGTCGTTTGATACATCTGTAAAGATTGTCGGTTTCACATAATAACCTTTTTCTAATCCATTAGGTTTTCCTGTACCACCTGTAAGAAGCGTTGCTCCCTCATCAATTCCTTTTTCAATATAGGATTGAACACGATCCCATTGCTTTTTAGCTACAAGAGGACCTGTTACAACATTTTTGTCTAATGGATCTCCGACTGGGAATGATGGAATAGCTTTTTTCATTGCTTCCTCAAAATCTTTCTTCATAGATTCTGGGATGATAATACGAGTTGCTGCTGTACAAACTTGTCCAGAGTTTAATGAAATATGAGACACGGCAATTTTTGCAGCTTCTTCAATATCAGCGTCATCCAGGACGATTAATGGAGATTTACCGCCAAGTTCTAATGCTACTTTTTTAATTGTTTTCGCTGCATTTTGCATAATTTTTTCACCAACACCTGCAGAACCTGTAAAGGATACAAAGTCAATATCAGGGTGTGAGCTAATGCCGTCTCCGATTGTTCTGCCTGTACCATTTACAAGGTTAAACGCTCCTTTTGGTACCCCAGCTTCATCAATAATCTCAGCAAGGATCATTGCCGCAAATGGTGTAAGCTCAGCAGGTTTTAATACCATTGGACTTCCTGCTGCGATGGCGCTCGCAATTTTTGTAGATGTTTGGTTTGTTGGAAAGTTCCATGGTGTAATAAGACCGCTAACACCGATTGTTTCTTTAATTAATTTGTAATTCCCACGATCTTCTTCAAATTTATAGTCTTTTAAAGCTTCCGCCGTTTTCTTGAAATGTGCAAGACCCATTTCATAATGAACTTCCCTAGAAATTTTAAGCGGGGCGCCAAGCTCGTCCGTCATTACTTGTATAAGCTCGTCTTTACGTTTCTCGTATCCTTTTGCAATATTCTCAAGCAGTTCAATTCGTTCTTCTCTTGATGTTCTTGAGAATTTTGGAAGAACTGCTTTTGCCGCTTGAACAGCTTTATCTAAATCCTCTTTTGTTCCTAGGCTAATTTGTCCGATCGATTCTTCTGTTGCTGGATTGATAACATCTTCTGTTTCGTTACCTGTTGATTCTACCCATTCACCATTAATAAAATGTTTTAAGTTTGTATACATAACTACATCTCTCCCTTTTCAAATTACTCTTTTCTATTTTCAAATGTTATCCTGTTATAATGTTGTCTAGTCTTTGTTTACCCGTCTTTATACATTTGAAACAAGAAAATTGGAAAAGAACTGCTTGATGTGCTCTTATACTAAGGCTAGTATCCTTTTAATAATAGGACGCAAAAGACAGAACATCCCCTATTGGTTAGAAGTTTGACATTTGATCTATGATTATAAAAATGCCTAGCAATAAGACATTAAGAATTACTAAAGTTCCATAAAAACCACCCAAATTCGAAAGAAATAAAGATAGAGTAATAAAAAGAATGGTTTCTATACCAAACAACATCACAAGAGCCCCTACTCTCTTTGCAAGTTTTTTTCGTTTCGAGGTTTGAAGATGACGTTATAGCCTGCAATGAAATCAACCTTTTCTCGTTTCCCAATCTTAACTCCTATATAAATGATAAAAATACTCATAAGAATAACGAAAAACAGCTTAATCATAAAAAAACACCCTCTTTACCCTTTAATTTTCATTTTAATCTTTATACGATTGTTCTCTTCTTTTTGTTTCCCCTGCTTTAACTTTCTTTTCTATTTAAATTTTTCAGAAATATCTTTCATTTTACACTTTATCGTAGTAAACTATTAGAGTGATAAAACAGTAAAGGTTGGATAACAAATATGAAAAAGATTTTTGTATTGGCAAGCAGTGGGGGCAATTTATATCATCTAGGTGGCAGCAGTCCAGATCAATTGATGAAAGAATTAAATACACAAGTAAAAGAAGCTGGTTTTGTAATTGAAGGGGCTCAATTTATCGCAACAGATGCTTCTATGGATTCCCTAAAAAAGAATACAAGAGCACGACTACTCGAGTGGAATCAAGAAAGTGAACAACTGACGCTCGTTTTAGAAGATAGTTTAGAAGCTGTTAATGAAAAGGCTAAAGAAATAGATCAAAAAGTTGCTAAAAATATTTATGCGGGAAATATTGACGGTGTTATCGCTATGAGTGCTGATCCAAAAGGGGCAAACAAATTAGCTGCTAAAGCGACAGCTGAAAAAAAGATTCCTCTTGTTGGAACAGGAGGAACATCAATGGCAGCCTTCGGATCACTCGGAGCTCGTATTATTTCCCAGTCAGGTACAACAGGTACTTCAAACAAGACAAGAGCAATTGGCTTTGTTACGTCCCTTTCTAAGCATTGGGGTGTAAAATATCGACCAGTGCTAAACGAAAAACAAAATAAGAATGATTTATCTTCTAGAAGCAAAAAGGTGAATTTTAGAAGCATTATGACCTCTTCACTTCCTGCTTTTATCTCTTTAGCTATTATTTTAGCATTAAGTAAAATTCCAGGCCTTGAGAAAGTTGAAGATATATTTGACTTATTAATTGCGGCTCTTCCTGTTGTAATTGCGGTTATTGCAGCTCGCCAAATAGCTGACTTAGATGAAATATCAATTGTGGCTGGTGTTGTGGCTGGAGTGATGGCAACAGATAGCGGCATCTTAGGTGGGTTACTTGCAGGAATTTGTGCAGGTTATCTTGTGCCAGCTCTGTTCTCCCTTTGTACAAAATGGCGCTTTCCTACCACAACTGTTAATATTGTCGCAGGTGGATTAGGAGGACTATTGCCTGGTCTTGCTGTCTACTTTATTCTTGGTCCTATTGCTCTCAAAGCCGGCAATCTTATCCGAAACACGATTGAAAGTATGATTGATTTTAATCCAATCGTAGCTGGAACTCTAGCAGGATTGCTCATTTGGCCGGCTATTTTAGCTGGTATCTATCATGCCGCTATTTTACCTATTGTTATTTTGGAAATGGAGAAAACAGGAAACAGTTTTTTAGGATCTGTCGATATGGTCGGACTCGTTATGGTTGCAGCTGGTATTAATCTTGCGAATATTATCTTCCCTAAAAAACGCGGGGAATCCGCAGCAGCAGCTCCCTCATTCCTTATCAACATTGGATTTGGAACGTTTGTCGAGTCTGCTTATCCATTTATGTTCGCAAGCAAACTAGTCTTTATCGGAGCACTCCTTTCGTCAGGGATTGGGGGGATGATTGTTGGGCTTTATGACTTACGTGGTACAGCTTACGTTCCTTCCGTTATTGCTCCGTTCCTATCCAATCATACATCAGGATTTATTATTGCTATGATTGTTTCTTTACTCGCTTCCTTTATTTTTACAGCAACTGCAAATAAGCTAGAAACTACACAATCAACTAAAAAAGCTAGCGCGTTTTTTTAAAAATGCGCTAGCTTTTTTAGTCTACTTCTATTTTCAAGTGACGGTGAGGTACGGGAGAAGCTAGAATAACGGACGTTGTTAACATGCCAAACGGCATAAGTCGATCAATTAACATCCTCATTTTTGCCATATCCGGAACAGCGGCTTTTATAATATAGCCTGACGTACCTGTTACGCGATGAGCTTCGATAATTCCCTCCTCTTTTTCAATAAACTTTTCAATCTCGGCTGGAGACTTTTTTAAATCCCCTATTTGGATAAAAAGCTGAATATCTAAACCAACCTTACTTAATGAAATGCGCGCACTAAATTCTTCAATAATTCCGCTATGTTGTAAACGATGAAGGCGCTCTGAAACGCTCGGTCTGCTAAGAGCTAACCTTTTGGAAAGTTCACTAACGGTCATGCGACTATTTCGCTGCAAAAGTTCTAAGAGTTTTACATCAATTATATCCATATGAACAACTCCTTCAAAATAAAAACAAAAATTCAAAATATATTTCAAAAGAGAAAGTATATACTTTTATTCCCTTCCTTTTGATATGCAATTCTTCTCTCTGTCATCATATCATTAAATTGTGAAGTATCAAACTATTCTTTTTGAAATAAAGAAAGCTTTTGAATGGAGGATATGATGAAAAAACTTTTTAACATTTTACTCGCTTGCCTTCTTACAGGAACCGGCGTTATTATTTTAAATCATTCACATGTTGTAACAGGAGGAACTGCAGGTTTGTCGTTGAGCTTGGCGTATCTTTCCGACGCCCCTTTTACGATTTTATTTTTTCTTATTAACATTCCCTTTTACATTTTTTCCTTTTTTAAAATGGGCATGAAGTTTACAGTTACAACGATTTGTGCTGTAACACTGTTATCTTTGATAACAGCTGTTAATCCCTTTCTCCCTTCTTTTGAAATTCCAAGCATCCTCGGGGCTGTAATTGGTGGAGCAGTAATTGGCCTCGGATTATCTTTTCTTTTTATAAACAGCGCTTCTCTTGGTGGATTTAATATTGTAACTCTTTATTTTCAAAAGCGATTTCAACTAAATCCAGGAAAAGTAAATTTTTCGCTTGATTTTACTGTTGTTTTATTGAGTATGTATAGCATTGGAATTTTCAAAGGGCTATGTTCCGTTGTTTCTATTGCTGTGACCTCTTTTATCATAGGCTATTTCAAACGTCAAATCGCAGCTAGTAGCAAAGAACAAGCTATACAACCTTCGATAAAAATGCCTTTTCAACATAAAGCAGAAGCTTAAAAAACCGAGCATAAAATCCGGCTCGGTTTTTTCTTATTTTTCGCAATATTTATGATAGCTTTTTTCAAACTGCTTGAGCTCTTTCTCGTTGAAAATGCGCTGCACATATAAATTCAAAAGTTCTTCATCTGTTAAGGGAGCATGAGATGATTTGGTGATTTGTTCTCCTGAATACTCATAGGAATGCGTTTTCCCTTCATATTCAAAAAGATCCCATCCTGTTCTCGTTGCGTATAGCTCCCGATTTTTTGTTAATACATCAAAACCACCGCGAATTTTTCCTTCTTCAACTTCCGCTTTAATCATAGGAACGCCAGCATAATCTTCATGATATGTTGTAGATAGCGAAGCAAAATTCTCTTGAACAGTTTCTCTCAATTTTTTTATATCTTGCAATTCTAACATGTCTTATCACCTCTGTTACAGCATTTCCCCTATTACATTTAACTTGAAACCTCGCAATGCGCTAGAGCTACTTTGCAAGGCTTCTCTTCCATGTAATAATGACTCTTAGAAGAAAACAGGTCTATATCAATAAGGTGAAGCTTTGAAAATGAGTTCTTTTATTCTGAAAATGTAAATTAGAAGTATTATCGGGTAAGGTTATACTGTTTTTCATATCGGAGAATCAAAATAAAAATGTCTCTATAATAAATAAAAGCGAAGGAAACGTATTTCCTTCGCTTTTAACCATAATTTTATAAAATTATGCTTTAACTACGTTAGTAGCTTGAGGTCCGCGGTTGCCTTCTTCAACGTCGAAAGTAACTTCTTGACCTTCTTCTAAAGTTTTGAAACCTTCGCCTTGGATAGCTGAGAAATGTACGAATACATCGTCTCCACCTTCAACTTCGATGAATCCAAAACCTTTGTCTGCGTTAAACCATTTTACTTTACCGTTTTGCATGAAAAAATCCTCCTAAATAACTGTACCTATATGTACAATATCCTATTATAACCATCTACTTATAATCATAGTCAATTAAAAAAGCTGCAACAGAATCTGGAGATTTAACCTTGCTATCCCCTCTTCAGTTACAGCTTATTTAAATCTCTATATTATTAAAAGTAAAATGGTTTAGATAAACTATAACACGTTAACCAAAAAAAAGCAAAAAATATCGCAAACTTTTTTTAAAAATGTAGAATTGTGCCTGTTTCTCTAAAGGTTCATGAGACAATCGTGCAAAAACATAAAATAGAATAACCAAGATCACGGAGGTGAATAAATGGGTGTTGTAAAAGCAACAAATGCACATATTGATCTTCTCGCCCGCTTGCTTAGAGCAGAAGCGGAAGGTGAAGGACAACAAGGAATGCTTCTCGTCGGAAATGTCGGGATTAATCGAATTCGTGCAAACTGCTCTGATTTTAAAGGGCTTCGGACAATTCCTCAAATGATTTATCAGCCACATGCTTTTGAAGCTGTAACACATGGCTATTTTTATCAAAGAGCACGTGAAAAAGAAAGAAGATTAGCTCGTCGCGTTATCGGTGGAGAATTTCTATGGCCTGCTCGGTACAGCCTTTGGTATTTCCGCCCTGAAGGAAATTGTCCTGCAACATGGTATGATCAGCCGCTTGTTGCTCGCTTTAAGAGTCATTGCTTTTATCAACCAACAGCTGAAACATGTGGAAGTGTGTTTAGTACATTTTAATAACAAACTAAAAAGCTCAAACTACTGTATTTGAGCTTTTTAGTTTTCTTCTATTCTTCTCTATATGTTTCTTGATTTGCTTGTTGAATAAATGAGCTAACAGGACCTCTTGAGAAAATACAAAGTTCGTGCATTGCCCT
This sequence comes from Priestia sp. TRM10, assembly GCF_057808375.1. NCBI lineage: Bacteria > Bacillati > Bacillota > Bacilli > Caryophanales > Bacillaceae > Priestia > Priestia sp. TRM10. Next base: position 869,948 of record NZ_JBJZOT010000013.1, on the reverse strand, counting down.
TGTACAAGCCGTATAAAACAGATTTCTTTCAAACTCTTTCTCATACTTATGAGAAGATGCATCGTAAACAATCACAGCATCAAATTCGATTCCTTTTGCTAAATAAACAGGTAAGATAATCGTTCCTTTTTGAAAAGAATAGGTTTCCTCATCCATAAGCTGAACGTGAAAAAGACTCTCTAATTCCTCATAAGCTTCACGACTTTCCCGAGCTGTTTTACAAATAATCGCGATTGTCTTATGCCCCTTATCAATAAACCCCTTTACATAATCAGCAATCTTCCTATGATGAGAAGAATCGTCAACTTTACTAATGACAGGCTTTGGTCCTCTTCTGTTAAAAGGCTCTATTTTCTCCCCTTCTTGAATTAACGGCTTTGTAAATTCCACAATTTCTCTTGTTGATCTATAGCTTTTTAAAAGCGTCATTTCTTCTCTTTCTTCCTCGTTATAAAGAGTCGGTGACAGCAATGTTTCTCCATTTATCGAATGAGCATAAATCGCCTGATTCTTATCTCCTAAAATTGTCATTTGGCATCGCGGAAAAAGCTTTTGAAACAGCATAAGCTGAAACGGCGAGTAGTCTTGTGCTTCATCAATGAATAAATGTTGAACAAGAAGGTTGCGTCTTTGTCCTTGAAGCTTTCCGAGGAAATATATATATGGAGCTGTATCTTCATACGGAAGATGCTTTTTACGCAAGTTTTTTAAAGTATAAGCTTTTATTTTCTCCCATTCACCTGGAACAGGAAGCCCATTCACTTTGAAAAGTTGCTTATAAAGAGCAACATCATCAATAAATTTCAATTTTTTCACTGCCGCTCTTAGCGGTTTGAAATACTTTTTAACAATCTTTCGAGAAAGTCTCTTTTGCTCTCGTTCAAAATCATTAAACGTATTTTCTGAGAACTCCGCTTCTCTTTGAAGCTGATCATAGACATTCACGTAATCTTCTGTTTCTAAAAGTTCACTTTCCTCTAGTGCCCATTCTTCTTCCCTTTCTTCTCTTTCTTTCTTTGAAAGCTCTGTTAAAAGCCACTCGACAACAAGGTTAATTCGATTTGGAATAGATATTGAAGAATCAAGAGAATAAAAGTAAGCTTTTATTTTAACAGCATGAATGAGCATTCTACCGCGAAAACGAATATGTTTAAAAATCATATCTTGTTCTTTAAGATGGTCAATGTAAGCATCAATAAGCTTTTGAAAAGAAAGCGTTGCTTTATATTGAATGCCTGCTAACTTTGCTTCATAAAAATCAGTTTCCTCATATGATAAAACATATTCAAGCTGTTTGAATGGATTTTCTATTTTAAAACGACCGCCAATCTCTTTTTCAACATATTCACGATATGTGGTCTGTTTAACATTATCTTCTCCAAGTTCTGGAAGTACCGTTCCGACATAGCTGCTAAAAAGCGGATTTGGGGAAAATAGCATAAGATTTTCAGCTGTTAAATGATGAAGATGACGATATAATAAATAAGCTACACGTTGAAGAGCAGCTGATGTTTTCCCGCTTCCCGCTGCACCTTGAACAATTAAATAGCGACTTTTTTCATTTCGAATGAGCGCATTCTGCTCTTTTTGAATTGTAGCCACAATCGTCTTCATATGTGTTGAAGCATTGTTTCCAAGTACTTCTTTCAACAATTCGTCCCCTATTGTTACTCCTGTATCAAACATACTTGTAATTCTACCGTTTTTTGTAATGAATTGTCGTTTCAACAACATAGAGCCTTCAATACTTCCCTCGACTGTTTCATACTTAGCATAGCCTGGTGAATAATCATAATAAAGACTCGAAATAGGAGCTCTCCAATCATAAATAAGAAAATTTTCTTGCTTTTCATCCATTAAAGAAGAAATGCCAAGATACACAATATCTTTGTCTTTCTCCCCGTCTTCGCGAAAATCAATTCGACCAAAATACGGAGCATCTTTTAATCTTGACAGAGTTTTAAATCTTTTATGTAACTGACCGTGAGTGCGCTCCCGCTCTGAAAGCATTTCAGCCTGTTGCTTTATACTTGCTAACGTTTCAACAGCATCTTCATCATTCTCAATGTTTACTGTTACATCATCCCAAAACGTTTTGCGCAAATGGACTACATCTGTTTTTAAATCTCCTGAATAAGAAGTAATCGTATTAAGCTGACGTTCAATTTCCTTTTTTACTTTCTCTATTCTCTTTTCTTCAAATTTACGTTCTTCACTTTTCTCCATTTTGTTCTCACGCCCTTAAAAAGTTTGACATTTAGATGAACTTATTATATAATTAAATTGGATAAGTTTATCTTTGTATATTTTTGGTGTATCCTTACCTATGATAACCTATTTAGACTATATTAACAATAAGCAAATGGCAGAACAGCGCTGTTCTGCCATTTTGATTTTCTTCTGCTAAATAATAAACTTGCGAATTAGTTTCTTATTTCCTCTTAATCTTCACATTATTTCCTCGCTTTCACTTAACGTAATCCCTAATACAGAAACTTTATCATCTTCAACTTAAAAATCTCGATTACTTGTTCAAACTCAAAGCCCGCATCTTGTAATCAAATCTTTCGCTATTGCTGCTAGCATCCCCTGATATTGAAGCGTTTTTAATATCTTCCTTGCTTTTTAACTATTCTCTTATAGAAAGACTCTAGGCTCCTTTTAATTCCTCAACTTTTAAAAAAAGGTACCGATACAGTCCCTTAAATGGTAAAATGTTGTGTAATAATAACGAAAATTCTAAAAAGTCGTTATTATCATTTTAGAAAGGAGCGTAGCAATGAATCCATCCGAAAATATGTCAACAAAACGTATTACAAGCAATATTTTTAAAGGCTCTGTCGGGAACTTAATTGAATGGTATGACTGGTATGTTTACTCAGCTTTTGCTATTTATTTTTCTTCTCAATTTTTCCCTCAAGGTAGCTCGACAAGTCAACTCTTAAACACAGCAGCCATCTTTGCTGTTGGGTTCCTTATGCGTCCGCTTGGAAGTTTAATTTTTGGACGCTATGCAGACAAGTATGGGAGACGAGCTGCATTAACGCTTTCCATCACAATTATGGCAAGTGGATCTTTGATTATCGCGTGTACACCGAGCTATGAAAGTATTGGAATATTTTCTCCTATTATTTTAGTATTGGCTCGTCTTCTTCAAGGACTTTCACTTGGAGGAGAATACGGAACATCTGCTACATATCTCTCTGAGATGGCAAGCAGCGGACGCCGTGGCTTCTATTCAAGTTTTCAATATGTAACTCTTGTTGGGGGGCAAATGACCGCACTTGGCGTGCAAATCATTCTTCAAAATACGCTTTCTGAAAGCGATATGCTTGCTTTCGGATGGCGAATTCCGTTCGTTATTGGTGCTATTGGTGCACTAAGTGTTCTTTGGCTCCGCCGGACAATGGATGAATCTGAACAGTTCACTAAAACAAAAGAGAAATCAAAACATCCTAAAGAAGCAGGAACGTTAAAACAACTAATGAAACATCCTAAAGCAGTCTTAACGGTTGTTGGACTAACGCTTGGTGGGACAGTTGCTTTTTATACGTATACAACATACTTACAAAAATTCATGATCAACACAACAGGATTAGAAAAAGATGTTGTTAGTATTATTAACTTTGTTGCTCTTCTCGTTTTCATGATTTTACAGCCGCTCGCGGGAGCACTCTCTGACAAAATTGGACGTCGCCCTCTGCTTATGTTTTTTGGAATCGCAGGAACAATTTTAACAGTACCACTTTTCTTTCTTCTCCAAAAGACAAACAGTCCTATCATAGCTTTTCTACTTATGATGGGAGGACTGATAATGGTCACAGGCTACACGTCCATTAATGCCATTGTAAAAGCGGAACTTTTCCCAACAGAAATCCGTGCATTAGGAGTTGGCTTTCCGTACGGAGTCACAGTTGCCGTCTTTGGTGGAACAGCAGAGTTCATTGCACTTGGATTAAAAAATGTTGGAGTTGAATCCCTTTTCTTCTTTTATGTTGCAGGATGTATCGCTATTAGTTTTCTTGTTTACTGGCGAATGGGTGAATCCTCTAAAAACTCCTACATCGAAAAAGAATGAACATAAAAAAGCTTTGAGCTCAATAGCTCAAAGCTTTTTTGCTAATACAGTCGCTTTTCATAGCCTTCTTGAAGACTTTTTTGAATGCTTTCTTCTGTTGTATTAGGAAGCTTAACATGATGTGCTAATATTTTAGCTGCTGATGGATATTTTTTAGGCCAATGTTCAGGTTTCCAAAGAGAAGATCTCTTAAAGGCTTTCGCACAATGAATAAAACATTCTTCAACTTCAACTAAAATACCGATAAGCGGAACTTTACCTTCCACCTCTAGTTGTTTCAGTAATTCTTCATCTTTTACTAAAGTTGCTTTTCCGTTTACACGTAGCGTTTCTCCCATTCCTGGGATAAGGAACAGGAGGCCAACGTAAGGATTTTTTAAAATGTTGCGAAGCGAATCCATTCGTTTATTTCCTCTTCGTTCAGGAATTAATAAATGATTGTTATCTAAAACAGAAACAAACCCAGGTGCATCACCTCGTGGAGAAGCGTCACAAACACTCCCATTTGAAGAAGATAAGATAAGAAACGGTGACTGCGCAATAAAATCACGACAGTGTTGATCAATACAATTAATCACTTTCTTACGAGCCATTTCATTTGGTTCACCTATAAGAGCTAAAAGCTCTCCTTCTGTTTTAACTTTTTGCGAGAAAAGTAACGTCACAAACACTCCCCCTTCACTTCCTCATTTTAACAAAAAAAGACCCTAAAAATTAGGATCTTTTTTGTTAATCTTGATTTGTTAATAAGATAGGACCTTCTTTTGTAATAGCAATGGTATGTTCATATTGAGCAGATAACTTGCCATCTACAGTTCGCGCTGTCCAACCATTATCGTCCATTTTCGCCTGCCATGTTCCTTCATTAATCATTGGCTCGATTGTAATAACCATGCCTTCTTTTAAGCGCGGACCTTTTCCTTTTGGACCGTAGTGAGCAACGTGAGGTGGTTCGTGAATTGTTGGCCCAATGCCATGACCTGTGAAATCTCTTACAACAGAAAAGCCTTCTCCCTCTGCATAAGACTGAATAGCATGACCAATGTCACCTAAACGATTCCCTGCTTGTGCTACTTCAATTCCTTTATATAAAGACTCTTTCGCAACTTCTAAAAGATGTTTTGTTTTTTCATCTGTATTTCCAACTTCATATGTCCAAGCAGAATCCGCTAGACTTCCGTTTAAATTTACAACCATATCAATTGTAACAATATCACCATCTTTTAATGGTTGTTTGCGCGGAAAACCGTGACAAATCTCATCATTAATAGATGCGCATGTTGCATATTTATAACCTTTGTAGCCTTTTTGTTCAGCTGTTGCACCATGCTTTTTTAAGAACCCTTCAACAAAACGTTCAATTTCTAACGTTGTTACGCCCGGTTTGATCATTTTTGCAATTTCTTTATGACAAGAAGCTAACAGCTTTCCCGCTTCATGCATTAAGTTGATTTCTCTTGCTGATTTTAAAGTAATCATTCTCATAACTCCTAACTCATGAATTAAATTCACATTTCTTTTGTAGCATTGCCTTACTTCATTCGTCCGTACGCAAAGATACATCTTTACTATATTAACATATGCTTTACAGAAACATAATACGTGAAGCCTTATATTTTGAGATTTTGTTTTTCTATGCTTTTTTGGTCTTTTATAGTATGAGTTAGAAAAAGAGACCGCAACCACTTATTTTATTCTTTTTTAATACAGTTTAAAATTGAAGTGAATTAAGTAAAGTTGTTAAAATATACATATAAAAGAAAATATGAAAATTCCTTCAAATAAACTCTAAAGAACAAAGGAGATGGAGAGCATGAGTGAGAAAACGTTCATTATTTCAGCTGGAAGAAGTGGGTCAACAGCTCTTTCTAATTGTATTAACATGCATCCACACCTGTTAAGCTTATCAGAATTTTTTATGTCGCTTCATTTTCATGGAAGTCAAGAAGATAAGTGGATTGGACTTTCAGATAAGGTATGGGATGGAAAAGAATTTTGGGCCTTTTTATCCGAAAAAGCACCGAGCCTTATTCCTTTCTATATGAAGAAAGGCGTTTCATTCAAAGAATTTCTGTACAACATAACCGAAACGTCAAAATTCAACGAAAAAACAGGCATACCTGGGATTATGTCAATGCCATTGCCACACATTACAAATGATCCTGATTCTCTTTTTGAGGAAATGGAAACCGTTGTTAAGCATTTTCCTAAAGATCATCTTTCAAATCAATATAACCGGTTATTTTCTTGGCTTTTAAACAAATTTCAAAAAGAGGTTTGGGTTGAACGCTCTGGTTTATCGATTCTCTTTGTAGATCGACTTCTTAAAATGTTTCCAGATGCAAAGTTTGTTTTTCTGTATCGAGACGTCAGAGAAAATATTATGGCATTTAATCGTTTTCAAGGATTTAAGCTTGGCATGGCATTTAAACAAGCTTATGAAGAAACAGGCTTAAAGCCGTCAGATCATAACACCCGACCTGAGGATTTCGGGGACCTTTCATGGCTTCATCCAGATCAGTTTAGTGTTGAAAAATTAAATGCATTTGAGATTCCTTTTCAAACGTTCGGTGCTGAGCTCGCTTCTGCTGTTCTTCACACAGAGGAAACAATTTCTAATCTCCCTTCCCATCAAGTGCATCGCCTGTGCTACGAAAAACTTGTAAAAAACCCCAAAGACAACTTAAAACAACTTATTACATTTATAAATAACGGCTGGGATGAGAAAACAGACGATATTTGGGTCGAAAAAGCAGCACCAACATTCCAAGCCAAGCCTGATACATGGCCAACTCTATCAGAAGAAAAGAAAAAAGAACTACAAAATATTTGTGAACCAGCGTTAAAAAAACTCAATTATACGTAAATAAAAAGAACTCCTACACATGTTGTGTAAGAGTTCTCTTTTTATTTTGTTTGACTTTCAACAGTGTTTGTACCAAAGTATTTTTGAGAAAGTTTTTCTAAAGTGCCATCTTCTTTAAGTTTTTGGAGCTCTTTGTTTACTTTTTCTCTTAACTCATCGTTATCTTTTTGGAAAGGAAATGCAGTTGCATCCTCATCAATTGGCTTTCCAACAAGCTTTGCTTTGAAATCATGTTTATTAATTTCAGCTGAAAGAACAGAACCTGAATTTACATATCCGTCAATACGGCCTAATTCAACATCGTTCATTGCTCCTTCACGTGTTTCATACGTTTTGATGTTAAGGTTCATTTTATTTTTCGTATTATACTCTTGAAGCTTTTCAACATGGTTAGAACCTAAAACACCAGCAACTGTTTTTCCTTTTAAATCTTCAATTTGATTTACGTTCTTATTATCTTTGCTTGTAACAATTTGTGTTCCGATATAAGAGTATGGATCAGTAAATTTATACATTTTTTCACGTTCAGCTGTTACTGCTACCGCATTTGCAACAGTATCAATTCGACCTGAGTTCAGCTGTCCCATTAGACCACTAAAATCTGTTGTTGTCCATTCTACTTTGTATCCAAGATTTTTAGCAATTGTGTTCATTACCTCTACATCATAACCAACAAGCTTACCATCTTCTTGATATGCGTTTGGAAAACTTTGACCTGTTGCTCCAACTTTAATTACTTTTTCATCTGAACCTTTGCTTTTCTCCTCTGAAGAATTTCCGCATGCAGCAAGTGCAACAGATAAGAGAACTACAGTAACAAGCGTTAATAGCTTTTTCATTTAATAAACTCCCTTCTTTCACCTAAAATACCTTTTAAATTTTTTGATCTCTTCATACTATGTGTTCTTTTTTTCTTTTTATAATACGTCAAGAAGCTCCCCTATTGTGTGGCTTCTCTCAAGCTGTTGAATTTCATCTACTATTTTTACCGTTTTTTCTTCATCTTGCAAAGCACTGGACATCTTCTCCTGTAGTTCTTCAAAAGATAATCCATTTCCAGGGGCTCCTTTAGGAAGATCAACACGTTCTGTGAAAGTAGCACCGTTTGCTTCAACTTCAACAATCGTAAAGCGACCTTTTGGAACTGCAGTTGGCAAAGGTACTATGTCCTCTCTGTACACTCTCTCAATACGAGGTAAAAAAGCTTTGATGCTAGAATCAATGCGTTTATTTTTAAAATTTTCTAGTCCAAGTGCTTTTTTATGTAAAGCAAGCGCTACAACGTACTCAACGCTAAAGCGACCTTGTTCACCAGTTTGCGGATTTTGTTCTATAAGTGCAGCATCTCCTCCTTTCGGAAAAGAGATTTTAACGTTTGTCACATCTTCTACACGAAATTCATTTTTATATGAAAGCTTAACAGCAGCATCTGCCGCATGATGAGCAGCAGAACAAAACGGATAAATCTTAAACCAAAGACCTGGTGAATAAATTTTCCACTCTTCGCCCCAACTTGAGAAGAGAAGAGCTGATGGAGCAGGATCTTCTCCATAGAGAGCGAAGAAACCTCTATCGCCATCTAATGCGCTTTTTGTTCCTCCAAAATTGATTTCTGCAAGTTTTAAAGCTTGCAAAGCGTTACGTGCTGCAAACCCTGCATGAAGGGGCTTTGTTTCTGTTCCAAACTGAGCCCTCATTCCCCCAGTCTGCGTTGCTGCAAAGCCGATAATTTTTTGAAGTGTTTCTATGGAAACATTTTTTAAATATCCACATGCTATACTTGCAGCAATTGTGCCAAGCGTGGCAGTATTATGCCACCCTTTAATATAGTGATCACTGCCAATAGCTTGTCCTAATCTTGCCATAACTTCTACACCTATCACATAAGCGCTCAAAAAACGTTCCCCACTTATATTTTCACAAGAGGAAAGAGACAAAAGCGCTGGTAAGATAACAGTGCTTGGGTGCCCTCTTACATCTGAATGAACATCGTCGTAATCAAGCGCATGGCCGAGAAAACCATTTATTAAAGCACTTTGCAAAAAGTTTGCTTTTTTGTTCTGGCCAATAATGGGGACGTTCTGATAACCGCCCTCTTCTTCAATGAGTTTTAATAACTTTTGAACGCCTTCGTCATCTCGAGCTGCAAAGCTTGAAGCAAGATAGTCGATTACCCCAAGCTTCGCCATTTCTAGCGCTCTTTTATCTTTAAGCGGGTGTGAAGAATATACAAGCTCGGATAGTTTTTTTGTTATTTCCATGTTTCTAGCACTTTTAACGCTAAATTGGCAAAATAGGAAGATGCAACTTCAAGCGCACCTTCTTCCAATGTAAAGGCTGGATGGTGCCATTCTTGGGTACCGTTTGTACCCATCCATACAAAGAAACCTGGAATTTTCGTTTGATATACAGCGAAGTCTTCTCCACCTGGGCTTTTTTCTGCTTCCACTGCTTCATACCCTAATTCAATCGCTGCCTCTGTTGCAACTTCAGCAAAGCGAGCATCATTCTGAACAGAAGGTAAATATGGGTACCAACGAAATTCAGCTTTTGCTCCATATCCTGCTGCAACTCCTTCAACTGTTCGCTGCATAAACTCTGGAATTTTCCCCCGTGCATCATCTTGAAATGTTCTTACAGTTCCTTCAAGCTTCACTTTATCAGGGAGAACGTTCCATGAACTTCCTCCATGAATATTGCAAATACTTACAACCGCATTTTGCAATGAGCTTACGTTTCGGCTTACAACAGATTGCAAACTTGTCACAATAGAACTTGCTGTCACAATCGAATCAATACTGCTATTCGGGATGCCAGCATGACCGCCAACACCAATGACGTCAATTTCAAAGCGATCAACACTTGCCATTAAGGAGCCTTCGCGTATACCTACTGTTCCAACTGGAAGATCTGGTTTGTTATGCATACCAAAGATAGCTTCCACCCCTTCAAGCGCTCCTGCTTCAATGACTTTCTTGGCACCAGCAGCTATTTCTTCTGCTGGTTGAAAAATAAAACGCACAGTCCCTTGCAGTTGATCTCTCTTCTCTTTTAGGAGAAGAGCTGTTCCGATAATTGAAGCTGTATGAAAATCATGACCGCAAGCATGCATTACCCCATCTACTTTAGATGAAAAGGGAAGGTTTGTTTCTTCTTTTATAGGTAATGCATCAATGTCTGCTCGAATCGCAATCGTTGGTCCTGGCTTTGCACCTTTAATTTCTGCGATAACCCCAACTTCAAGGTTCTCAAAAGGAAGAATATCAATATCGCCCTCTTCTAACCAGCGACGAATTCGTTTTGTTGTCTCAATTTCCATCATAGAAAGCTCAGGATGTTCATGAAGTTCACGACGCATGTTTGTAAGCTTTTCTAAAAGCTTTTCATTTCCTTTTTGAGGTGAAGTCACGTTCTTCATTCCTTTCCTTTTTGTTTATTGACTACCAACTTGCTGTAAGAATTTTTTTGTGCGTTCATGTTTTGGGAAGTCAAAGATTTCCTCTGGTGTCCCTTGCTCGACAATATGACCATCCGCCATAAAAATAACCTTGTCTGCTACTTCACGCGCAAAGTCCATTTCATGAGTTACAATTAGCATTGTTGTTTGTCTTTCTGCGATTTCTTTAATAACCGCAAGCACTCCAGATACAAGTTCAGGGTCAAGTGCTGATGTAGGTTCATCAAACAAAAGAGCATATGGATCAATAGCAAGTGCTCTTGCTATTCCAATTCGCTGCTGCTGTCCCCCTGAAAGTGTAATAGGATAGCTGTCCGCTTTATGAGCAAGACCAACTTGCTCTAAAAGATTCATTCCAATCTCATTTGCTTCTTTTGGTTTCATTTTTTTCGTTATAATAAGTGCCTCTGTTACATTTTGAAGCACTGTTTTGTTTTTAAAAAGATTGTAATGTTGAAAAACCATCGCTGTTTGCCTTGTTAAAGCATGCGCTTCTTTGCGACTATACCTCTCTGCATTCAGCTTAACATCCCCAATTTGAATTTCTCCCTTATTAGGAGTCTCAAGCAAGTTCAAGCAGCGGAGAAACGTTGATTTACCAGAACCAGAAGGACCGATAATCGCAACAACTTCTCCTCGCTCAACTTCTAGACTTATTCCATCTAGAACCGTTAAATCTTTGAATTTTTTCACCAAATCTTTTACAACGATCAATTGTTACACCCCCTAGTTTCGGTACGGTTTCCCAATGATTTTTTCGATTACAGATTGAACGATACTGTAAACAATTGTTAATAACCAATATAAAATAGCAATTGCTAAATATGTTTCAAGGTAACGAGCAGATGCAGACGCTAAAATCTTACCTTGTGCAAAAAGTTCTGTTAAGCCTAGTGTAAATGCAAGAGACGTTTCTTTTAACAATCCAATAAACGTATTCCCTGTTGCAGGAATCGCATTTCTCGCTGCTTGTGGTAAAATCACTCTTCGGTATGCTTGAAACTTTGTCATTCCAACAGATGTACACGCTTCAAGCTGCCCTTTATCAACAGAATCTAACCCTGCGCGAAAGATTTCAGCTAAATATGCGGAGTTCTTCACACTTAGACCAATAATGGCAGCTGTTAGAGCTTGCATTGCCTGAAGTTCCGGAAAAATTTGTGGAAGTCCATAATAAATTAAGAAAAGTTGCACAAGCGTTGGTACAGCTCTAAAGAATGAAATGTATAAGCTTGCTAACTGATGCAAAACAGGGATTTTACTCTTTGTAATAAGAGCGAGTACAAGTCCTACGATAATTGCAACAATCATCGAAACTACGGCCATTAACAATGTAACCGGAATATACGGGATAACATCCGGAAAAACGTTAATGAAATAATTTAAATCAAAATTCATATTCCACACCACCTTGCTTCTCTAAATAACTTTTTTATTTTTGTCCTCTATAAAGATTTACTGAAAATCTTCACGAAGTTTCTTAACTAAATATACGGTAATATGTCCTTTTCCTAAGTCCTGTGACCCTGCCTTTTCATATCCTTTGCGCTCATACATTTCAATAAGCCAAGGATGTTTGTCAGCCGTCCCTAAAGAAACTGCTGGACATTTTAAGGTTTCGCTTAGTACCGTATTTTCTAACCATTCCATCATTAAGCTTCCAATGCCCTTTTTACCATAGCTTGGATCTACTGCAAACCACCAAATATGCGGATATTCAAAGGGTCCTGGCTGAGGACCCCAAGGCATCCTAAGTGAAGCTGTTGCAATAATGTTTCCATCCTCTTCTAACACATAACACATATTATTTCGAACGTTTTTCTTCACGAATGCAAGGTCTGCTGTTGCTGCCGCAAAGTTAATTCCTAGCTCTCGAATTGGCTCATATGCTCGAAGTGTTAAGTCTAAAAGCTTCTCTGCATCTTCTTCAGTTGCTAGTCGATAGTTTCTCATTTTGTCACCTCAGCATCTTTTAAAATCAATTAGAAGCATAGCGATTTTTAGGTTCTTTTAACCCAAGATGATCACGAAGTGTTTTACCTTCGTACTCTTTTCGATATACGCCTCTCTCTTGAAGAATCGGAACGACTTTTTCAACAAAGGTTTCTAAGCCTGCAGGAAGAAGTGGCGGCATAAGGTTAAAACCATCACAAGCTTCTCCTTCAACCCATTCTTCCATTTTATCTGCAAGTTGTGCTGGTGTACCAATGAAGATATGATGTCCACGTGAACCTGCTACAGACTTATATAATTGTTCTAATGTAAGATCATCTTTTTCAGCCATTTTCTTAATAAGCTCATAGCGACTTTGGACACCGTCTACTTTTTCAATATTCAAGTCAGAAAAACGACTTTGGAGTGGATATTGAGTTAAATCAATACCACCTAAGTAATTGGATAAAATGCTTAATCCAAGCTCAACAGGAATTAGATCTTGAAGTTCTTGATATTTAGCATGTGCTTCTTCTTCCGTATCACCAATAATCGGAAAAATACCAGGCATAACAAGAACTTCATCAGGATTTCTACCAAAAGAACGCACTTGCTCTTTAATTCCCTTGTAGAACTTTTTAGCGTCTTCGATATTGTTTTGTGCTGTAAAAATTACTTCAGCAATTTGCGCTGCAAGAGCCTGTCCTGCCGGCGATGAACCTGCTTGAATAATAACTGGATACCCTTGAGGAGCACGGGCAATATTTAAAGGACCTTGAACTGAGAAAAATTCACCTTTATGTCCAAGCTCGTGCATTTTATCTTCATTAATGAATTCGCCGTCTTCCTTATTACGAATAAAGGCTGATTCTTCCCATGAATCCCAAAGACCTTTTACAATTTCCACAAATTCTTCTGCACGCTCATAGCGCTTGTCATGTTCAAGGTGCTCGGTTTTACTAAAGTTTAGACCTGTTTGAGGGATAGAGGACGTTACAACATTCCATCCAGCACGTCCACTGCTTAAATGATCTAAAGAAGCGAACTGTCTTGCAATGTGAAAAGGTTCGCTATACGTTGTAGAAGCTGTTGCAGCTAAGCCAATATGCTTTGTTGCCCCTGCCATAGCTGTTAAAAGGGTAAGCGGTTCAAAGCGTGTAATAATATTTGGATGAGAATTTTTATTAACAGATAAGCTATCAGCTAAAAAGATCATGTCTAATTTTCCTTTTTCAGCTGTCCGAGCTAAATTGATTAGATAAGGGAGATTCATTGCTCCATCCTCAATTGCTTTTGGATGTCTCCAAGATGCGATATGATGACCAGTACCAGCAAGAAACAGGCCAACTTTTATTTCTTTTTTGTTACTCATAACAACGATTTCCTCCTGTAAAAAATTTACGTTTAATCTCTTTATAAACAAAAGTTAAAGGCACTTATATGTTCAATTTTTCACTTTATATTTCATATACTTCCTTAGGTTATGTAAGAAAATGAACAAGTAATCATGTTGAATTCGAGATATTTAGTCTTTTTAAAACCTTTACTAGATAATAAAGATTCCAAAACCAAGTATTCTAATAAGTATTATCAACTTTAAAGTCCTTCCTATAATTTATATGACAGACCTTCATCTGTCAAACAAAAATCACTGCAAAAGTCTCTTGTTTCTTGAAATTATCGCTTAATGATTGATTATACCGATAATATTAGTTGGGTTCAACGATTTAACGCTAATTTTTCGATGAATTTCGACAAATATAAAGGTCATTTTATTTTATTTATTTTTTCATTAGTTTCTTTAATAATATTAGAAAAAGATCTTTATTTTTGTTTTCTTCTACAACAGGATTTTCTATATAAGAAAATTTACGTTTAAAAACGGCTTCTTTCACAGGAAGAATCGCTATCCTTTCCTCCTTTTTAAGAGCATATGCAGATAACATGGACATTCCCATTCCGTTCAATACCGCTTCTTTAATAGCTTGGTTACTGCTCATTGTAATAAATGCACGTGCTTTTAAACCGTTAGAATCAAGCACATGTTTTAAATACTCTCTTGTGCCTGACCCCTTTTCTCGCGTAATCCATGTTTGATTTTGCAAATCTGACAAAGAAAGATTTTTTTGAGTCAGAAACAAACTGTTTTCCTCTACAATAATAGAAAGCTCGTCTTCTAAAAATGGTGAAATCTGAAGTTCAGTATGATTGACTCGTCCTTCAATAAGACCAATGTCAGCTTGAAAAAGTCGCACATGTTCAGCAATTTGCGCTGTATTATCAATAAGTACTTCAATTTCTACATGTGGATATAGCTGATGAAATTCACTAAGTAACTTTGGCAACACATACTCACCAATTGTAAAACTTGCCCCGATCGTTAATTTGCCTTGAACAAAATGATGATGTTCGTAAATCTCTTGTTTTGCTTGTTTGTATAAATGAAGAATTTGCTTTGCTCTTTCATAAAGCATTTCTCCCGTAGGAGTTACTGTGACCATTTTAGGCGTTCTTTTGAGAAGTGTAGTCTGAAACTCTTCTTCAAGGTTTTTAATATGTAAACTTACGCTAGGCTGAGAAATCCGTAGGTTCTCGGCTGCTTTTGTAAAATTCCTTTCCTCGACTACATTAACAAATGTTTTCAAAGCATCATAGTACATAACTTCCCTCCTATTATAAAAAAAACTAATCATTACTATCATTTATATGTATTTTACTTATCCTTTTTCTTTACGTAAAGTTAATAATAGCTAAAAGAGGAAGGAGCAGCGTTTAGGGATGAGAAGCGTTTATTTTTTATAGAAGGAGTATTTGTTACAGCTATCATTACAGCATTCTCTATTTGTTAGTGAAAATTCCATATCTATCTGTTGTAGGGCAGCTCGTTATCGCCATTATGATGGGTATGCTGTTGAAAACGCTTATCTCTGTTCCCATTTCTCTAAATAGCGAAATCTCTTTCTCCAACAAGAAATTGTTCAAGATAAAAAAACAGCAACAAGCATTGCAGTTGTAGCACTGCTTGGCATATTTTTCACAATTTTATACACTTCTCCCCCCAGTTATCGCTCTCTAAAACGAAGTATGGCCTCTTTGCAGGGCAGGTGGAACACTTCACGAAATTGCTCATGTTATAGCAGCTTTTACTCCTTTTGGTCAAGAAGCTGTTGAAGCAGCTCTTATCGTTAAACTTTCTCGAGTCCTCATGCTTGTACCAATTGCCTTTATAGTAGGTTTATTTTTTAATAAGAACAAAGAAACACCCCACTGTACGACTATTACTTTTCCTTGGTTTATCATTAGATTTCTTATCATGAGTTTTCTCAATATGCTTGAGCTTTTTACAAAAGAAACAAGATCCTATTTGCAAACAATTGCTTACTTGCTCATTTCCATGGCTATGGGAGCTCTTAGGTTACAGGTCAGAATAGAAATCATCATAAAAAACAAGAAGAGTGCTTTCTTTGCCTGTTTGTTCGATTCTTTCGTTTTATCTGTTGCTGGGTTTCTCCTCGTTTTTTGGACTCATTAATCTGTATTTCATAGGTCACATTTAAAGCATGTAGTATAGAAAAGAAGGATCGTGTCCGATCCTTCTTTTCTTGGCGCTTTTCCTATCATTATAATTCCTTTTACACCTATAAATAATATACGCAAAGAGAGGAAAAAGATTGTTTTTAAGAATATTACATAGTTCTTAATGACTAACATAGATAATTACCAATTCAAACCTTTCATCACAAACTCTTTGTTCTCCAAAGAAGAAATAAGCTTTTTTATACATTTACTTCCTTTTTAATAGATCATAGTATCCATGTCACATATTACGTAATTAATACCCTTAATTGTATAAATATGCTAAATGTCTCTTGTGAAAGAGTTCCTTTCTTTGCTACGATAATTTTTGTTGTCTTTTTTCATTTTTTTCTATTTAAGATAACATTTTGAATTTTTAAAAGGAGGAATACAATGAAAAACTACTGGCACCTTTTTTATCGCCCATCAGCCTTCTGGGAACAGAATAAAGTAATCAAAAGTAAGTGGGCTATGTTTCTTCTATTGTTAAATGCAGGCTTTACAAGTGTTGGTTTTTATGGAGTTGTTTTAACTCTTGCCCTCGGCTTTTTTCTTTATGGTTTTATGATGCTTGGTGATGTTTCTGAAATCAGTTTACTTTTTATTCCATTGAGCTTTCTTGTCCTATTTTTAATCTCATGGCTCATTGCTTTTATCATTTCATATGTCATAGGATTTTCCACTAAAACGGTTTCAAAGTGGATAGGTGGGAAAGGCAATATGCTACAAGACCATCGCAAAGCTTATTTATTTAGCATGTTAACTTATTTACCATCGAATATTGCCTTGCTTATAATAGCAGTCTTATCTACCATTCTTTTTTTACAAAACCCAGAACAAGTCTATGTAGACCGTGATTTTATGTTTTTACCTGTACTAATCGGGATATGGATCATTTTACATATTGCAGCAAGTATATGGGCAATTTTTGTATGGTGTATTTCTATTGGAAGAGCTGAAGAAATGTCAGCATGGAAAGGATTCCTTACAGTTATTGTAATGACAATTGGGTTATGGATCATTTTAATGATTGTTGTATTTATTCTTTCAATCGCTTCAGTACCTTTCTCTTCTTAAAAAACGAAGATAAAAAGTTAAGAGAGAATACATATTTTACTACGGTACTCCAACAGATACACTTTTAATTTTTATTTTTACGATGCTAGGATCGATTTTAGCTTTATTGAGTTTACTTAACTGGATGATAAATATCAGTAAAATTAAAAAGTCAGCAAATGGGTAGCTTTCTTTATTCTTATTATTTTACCGATTATCTTTATTGCTGTATTTTTCATTATTTTTTACATTATCCAACTCACTATATAACTTCATCATACAAAAAAGAAAAAGCGACGTGATGTCGCTTTTCTTTTTAATATCGCTAGTTTAGTCCATATTCTTTTAACTTATTATATAATGTTCCTCGCGATATCCCTAATAAGTTCGCTGCTGCACTTTTATTGCCATACGTTTTCTTAAGTGCTTCCTCAATTAGAGCAACTTCATTTTTCTCTTCATTTTCCTCTACTTCCTGTTCATCTTCAGGCAAAGAAAAACCTTCTCTCATGTTATGTGGAAGGTAACTAACACTAACATGATCTCTGTCACAGAGTAAGATAAACCGCTCGATGACGTTTCTAAGTTCTTGGACGTTTCCAGGCCAGCTGTAAGTACGCAGCACTTCCATGACCTCTTCGGAAATTTCAGGTGCTTTTTTCTTATATTTCGTACTAAATTCTTGCATAAACTGCTCAACAAGCTCTTGAATATCTTCCTTGCGTTCGCGAAGCGGTGGAATATAAATATTCATAACGGTTAAATGATAGTAGAGGCTTTCGTTAAACTCTCCATTTTGCATCATTTCTTCTAAGTTTTGGGATGTTGATGCAATAACACGCGTATTCTCTGAAAGGGTAACAGGTTCATTCTCTCCTACACGATAAAAAGCTTGATCATCCAAATAATTTAAGAACTTTTGCTGAACATCGAGCGGCATTTTATCAAGTTCTTCAATAAACAGCGTTCCATTAGATGCCTGTTGAATCTTCCCTTCTTGAGTAACCTGTTCATCTTCAGTAAATGTTCTTTCTTGATATCCAAAAAGCTCAAACTCTAGAAAGTTCGGAGGAACAACCGAACAGTTTAAGGTTATAAAAGGTCCTGTACGTTTTGAACCACCATAATGAATAGCTTGAGCAAGCATCTCTTTTCCAGACCCAGATTCCCCTGTTAAAAGCACAGGAATTTCTGCATACGCTACTTTTTGAGCTACCTTTAACGCTTGATGAAGATCTGAATTTGTGCCAACAATGGACGAAAAAGGTTTAGGCTGCTGAATTAAGAGTGGAAGCGAAGAATCTAGCTCTTCATTTAGCCGAACCATCTGCGTGATATCCTGCTCGGTCGCAATCCCCCCAATAATCTGATTCTTACTTGTAATTGGGGACGCATTAATAAGGACATGATTATCGCTGTTCGGCCTATGGTAGGTTCCTCGAACAGGACGCCCTTCATTTAAAATTCGAAGTAAGATGAGAGAATCAGACTGAAAATGCTCACCTATCTTCTGGCCAATAATATCTTCTCGCCTAATTTTATATGTATTTTCAGCCGCTGTATTCCAACAAACAACATTCCCATCTCGATCAACAGCTGTCACAGCATCATTAATCGTTTCAGCAAGCGTAAAAAAAGCATTTTCTAAATTTTCGTTTCTTCGTTCCAACGTTTTAATCCAGGAAGTTGCGGTTATGATGCCTTTTATTTTTCCTTCCCTGTTTGAAACAAGAACAGGGCGATTCCAATCCTGATCGCTTAATGAAAGTTCTTCTTCTACATAAACAGGAGATGATGGCCATTCTGTTTGTTCAATCCATTGTTTTACTAATATATCATCACCCGGAAGGAAATGACGTTCATTGCGAGAGATAACATAGTACTTCTCTCCTTCAACGACAACGAACGAATATTCTGTTAGTTTATTTTTTATCTCAGAAATGTCTTGATTCAAAGAAGTAATAAGGAAAGACGTGTGAAGATCATTTTGTTCAAATTCGAGCATATGAGATTCCTTTCATTCTATATTTTTCACCTAATATATATATGTGATGCTATGCTTAATCTTATTTTGAGCATTTTTCTCTTACAATGTAGAGAACTCGCTTATTTTAATAATTCTAACATTACATAAGAAATGAAGAAAGTTTTGTAATTTTAGCATAACAAATAATTACGAAAGGAACCAATATCTCTCTAATGAGAAAAGTGAATGTATTGAAGTAATACGAATGGAACAAGAATTTTTCGGGAGAAAATGAAGGTTATAAATGATGATTATATAATAGAAGAAAAAGATGCATTATTTAGAAGGGTGTTTTTTTCGCTGTTGTTTTAATGTAGGCAATTCTTTCGAAAAATGACACCCTTATTTTATTTATTTTGAGAAGAATCCTTTAAGAGCAAATGCCACATTTTGCGGTCTTTCTGCTAGACGACGCATAAAGTATCCAAACCAGTCTTTTCCAAAAGGAACATAAACGCGCACTTTATATCCTTCTTGAACTAGACTTAGCTGAAGCTCTGAACGGAATCCATATAACATTTGAAATTCAAATTGAGTACGAGGAATATTATATTTTTCGACCATTTCTTTCACTTTGTCAATAATATTATGGTCATGAGAAGCAATAGCTGTATAGCTTCCACTTAATAGATGTTCCTCAATAATGCGTACGTAGTTTTTATCCACATCTTCTTTGTTTTGAAAAGCAACTGTTGGAGATTCTTGATACGCTCCTTTCACAAGGCGTAGCGGAACTCCTTTCAAATCTTTTACATCTTGCTCTGCTCTGAACAGATATGATTGAATAACAGTCCCAACGTTATCATATGTTTCTCGCAGTTCTCGTAAAATATCAAGTGTCATTTGACAGTGAGCATAGTCTTCCATATCAATTCGCACAAAGTTATTATACTGTTTCGCTGTGTCCAAAATACGACGCATATTATCTAAACAAAAGCTTCGGTCAATGTCTAGTCCAAGCTGCGTCATTTTAACAGATAAGTTACAGTCTACCCCATTAGCAGCCATTGCCTCTAATGTTCGTACGTTATATTGAGTAGCTTCTGTTGCTTCTTCTCTACTTGAGACGAATTCACCTAAATGATCCAACGTGCAAACTAATCCTTTTTCATTAAGTTCACGGACTTTTTTCATTGCCCCTTCAATTGTATCTCCAGCAACAACTTGCCCAGCACCAAATCGAAGTCCCCATTTTTTAGCTGCTTTATTTAGCACTCTATTTTGTGAAGCGTGAAGAAACACATTTTTCGATACATTTGCTAACATATAATTCTCTCCCCTCTCTATGTTCCTTACACTTTTTTAATAAAGGAGAGCAAAATGCTCTCCTTCTTCTTAATTAAAGAGTTACGCTCGTTGTTTTAGCTTGTAGGTGAAGAATTAAATAATCAGGGCCGCCTGCTTTTGAATCTGTACCAGACATATTGAAACCGCCAAATGGATGGTAACCAACAATCGCTCCTGTACAACCTCTATTAAAGTAAAGGTTCCCAACATGGAATTCCTCTTTCGCACGTTCAATATGGCTTTCTGTATTTGATAAAAGAGCTCCTGTTAAACCATAATCTGTGTTATTTGCAATCTCCATCATATGATCAAAGTCACGCGCTTTTGAGAAAGCAACAACAGGGCCAAAGATTTCTTCTTGCATAAGACGCGCGTTTTCATCTACATCTGCAAAAATTGTTGGTTCAATAAAGTAGCCTTCTGAATCGTCTCCTTTACCACCAATCATTAATCTTCCTTCTTCTTTTCCAATTTCAATATATTTTGAAATCTTATCAAATGAAGCTTGATCAATAACAGGACCCATATACGTATTTACGTCTTCTGGATTTCCTAGTGTTAATGTTTTTGTTAACTCAACTGCTTTTTCTAATACTTCGTCATACACATCTTGGTGTACAACTGCACGAGATCCTGCTGAACACTTTTGTCCAGAGAAGCCAAACGCAGAGTAAACAATAGAAGAAGCTGCTAAATCTAGGTCTGCATCACGGTCAACAACAACAGTATCTTTTCCGCCCATTTCAGCAATAACACGTTTTAGCCAAATTTGGCCAGGATGTACTTTTGCAGCACGCTCATAAATACGGCAACCAACTTCACGAGATCCTGTAAAAGATACGAAGCGAGTTTTTGGATGATCTACAAGATAGTCACCTAACTCTGCGCCACTTCCAGGAATATAGTTTAGCACACCATCCGGAAGGCCTGCTTCTTTCATTACTTCAATGAACTTCGCTGCAATAACAGGAGTGTTGTTTGCAGGTTTAAGAAGCACTGTGTTACCAGTTACAACCGCAGCAGCTGCTGTTCCAGCCATAATTGCAAATGGGAAGTTGAATGGAGAAATAACGATTCCAACTCCTAATGGTACATAACCGAATGAGTTTTTCTCTCCTTCACGGCTTTCAACGGGAACACCGTCTTTTAGCTTCAGCATTTGACGAGCATAAAACTCTAGGAAATCAATTGCCTCAGCTGTATCAGCGTCAGCTTCTTTCCATGGTTTACCTGCTTCTTTCACTAAATAAGCTGAGAAT
The DNA here is from genome assembly GCF_057808375.1 of Priestia sp. TRM10. Taxonomy (NCBI): domain Bacteria; kingdom Bacillati; phylum Bacillota; class Bacilli; order Caryophanales; family Bacillaceae; genus Priestia; species Priestia sp. TRM10. The sequence continues at coordinate 848,411 of NZ_JBJZOT010000013.1, read as the reverse complement.
TCATGCTTGCGGTTACGAATGATAGAAGCAGCTTTAAATAGTACTTCTGCACGTTCTGCAGGATCAACCTTTTTCCATGTTTTAAAAGTTTCTAATGCTACTTCCATTGCTTTTTCCGCTAGCTTTTGATCCGCTTTTGAAACACGACCAATAACTTCACTCTTGTTTGCTGGATTCACAGAAACGATCTTGTTTTCTGTTTCAATTTCTTCCTTACCAATAACAAGTGGATAATCTTTTCCAAGAGATGATTGAACAAGCTTTAAAGCTTCTTGAAACTGTGTCTTATTTTCCTCTACCGTAAAATCTGTAAATGGCTCATGTTTGTACGCTTTGATTTCTGTATTTGTTGTCATTTTATTCTCTCCTTTTTTAAACAATCAATTTTGTAAATCCACTTTCATAACAAATTACGTGTAAAGCCATCTCTTTAAAAACATCTTTTGGAATCTATCTCCACCCTAGTTATCTGACTTTTTATAATTTATTAAATTTTCTATGCTTTATTATAAACACATTCGTTTTGATTTGTATACACTTTTTTAACAAAAATGTTCAACTTTTTGTTAATTGAACAAAAGTGTTCAAAAAGATCCACGACCCTTTCTCCCTTTTTCTAACATTCTTTTCTATAGAATAAAGGCAAATCAAAGAGAAAAACTTCCTTTTAAATCTAAAAATGTAAAATTTAATGTCAGAAAATCGAACAATGTATTATACTTTCTCTTATTTCTTATATATACTTAAGAGCATCTACAAGTGAAACTGTATAAAAAATACTTTAATTTGCTAAAAACAGTAGACAATGTTGTATAATTTAAATTATCATACAATTAAGAAATTTTTATGAACACTATTTTCATTTATTTTTTTAGTAAAGGAGGAATATAGCTCGTTTCCTAACAAATCTACGACTTTGAAAGCGTTTTCTGTTTTCGCTGTCGCAAAGGAGGAAATACATAATGAATATGGAACAACCGCAACTAAAGAAAGAACTAAAAATTCGTCATATTACAATGATCTCCTTAGGAGGAATAATCGGAGCTGGGCTTTTTATAGGAAGTGGAACCCTTATCGGTCAAACAGGACCAGGCTCTATCTTCTCTTACGCTTTTGCAGGTTTATTCGTTATTCTCATCATGAGAATGCTCGGTGAAATGTCTACAGCTAACCCGTCCAGCGGTTCTTTTGCTACTTATGCAAGACAAGCTTTAGGTCCTTGGGCAGGATATACGATTGGCTGGCTTTATTGGTTTTTCTGGGTAATCGTTATTGCTGTTGAAGCTATTGCAGGCTCAAATATTATTCAATATTGGTTTCCAGGCATTCCTTCTTGGACTATGAGTCTCATTCTTACCTTCTTATTAACCCTTACAAACGTGTACTCCGTTAAGTCATTTGGAGAATTTGAGTACTGGTTTTCTCTTATAAAAGTAGTTAGTCTTGCTTTATTTTTAATTCTTGGTGGAGCAATCATTTTAGGTCTTATCCCAGGCGTTGAATCACCAGGAACAACAAACCTTGTAGACCGAGGTGGCTTTCTTCCAAATGGAATAAGTTCTGTCTTTTTAGGTGTTGCACTTGTAATGTTCTCGTTCATGGGAACTGAGATTGTAGCAACAGCAGCTGGAGAATCAGCAGATCCCGAAAAGGCGATTACAATTGCTACAAGAACAGTTATTTACCGTATCCTAATTTTCTACCTTGGATCAATGATGATTCTGGTTACAATTCTACCTTGGGACTCTCCAACACTTTTAAAAAGTCCATTCGTGTCTATTTTAGAGCTTGTAAACGTTCCAGGAGCAGCCCAAATTATGAACTTTATTGTATTAACAGCTGTCCTTTCCTGCTTGAATTCAGGTCTCTATACAAGCTCACGCATGCTGTTTTCAATGGCTCAAAAAGGTGATGCACCTCGCATGTTTTTGAAAGTGAACAAAAAAGGTATTCCATTTAATGCTATTATAGGTTGTACAATTGTTTCCTACATTAGCGTTGGTTTTAACTATCTTTCACCAGATAAAATCTTTTTGTTCTTAGTGAATGCTTCTGGTGGAGTTGCGCTACTTGTTTATCTTGTTATTGCCTTTTCACAGTTAAAACTGCGCCGTATGTATGAGAAAACAAATCCTGAAGCGCTTAAAATTAAAATGTGGTTTTTCCCTTACTTAACGTATATTACAATCGCTGCAATGGCTAGCATTTTCTTTGCAATGGCATTCATTGATTCGCTTCGCTCACAGTTTTATCTCACAACATTAATTGCTTTATGTGTTGTAGGCTCTTATTTCTTAGTTAAAAAGAAGAATGATGTAACAAGCGTTGCAACGTCTACAAAAGAAGAAATTTCATAATAAAAAAGCTCCTTACTTTCATGTAAGGGGCTTTTTCATTATCTCTTCATCATTTTATCTCACGCTGAGAAATTCCTTCATGTTTTATTTATTATGCACAACTTAGACTTAGTCTGGATTACAGGCAATCTTTCCGTAACGAAGTGCATCATAGATTGCTCGCCCATCACTTGACGTTGTTTCTGAAAACTTAATAGGCAAAAGAGAGAATGCAATATAGTAGACAGAAAAGTAAACAAACTGATAAGAAAATAGAGAAGGTTCTACTGTACTATACATGACTAATCCATTTGTAATCAAAATAGAAAATAGGTTAGCAATTGATCCTCCTGCATATACAAGAGCATGTGTAAATCGGTTATCAATCTTTAATTCTTCATAAACACAAAAGGAATCTAAAAAATAAATAGACTTAATTTTAAATTTCCCCTTCTTAAAAATCGTTCTACCACGACCAATTGTAAAATCTACTCTTCCTCCAAAAAGAATAGCAACGACTGAATGTCCTAGTTGATGAGTAACAGCAACAAGTGGAAGGACAATTAAAAAGGAAAAGAAAAACTTTGGTAAATCTTCAAACCCAAACATGATGGTCCCTCCTGTTAACTTAATGGAAGGAAGCTTTATAAAAAGTTTCCTTTTCTCTCCTACATTCCACCTTTTTTTTGTTCAAAACCTTTTTTTCCTTTTTTCTTTATGCAGAAAAGAAAAAAAGAACACAAGGATGTGTTCTTTACATGTGCTATGCTATATTTTTAGCCTTGCTCCGTAAGTCAGCAGCAAGTGTTTCTAGTTTTTGAATAAGAGTTGAGCCTGTTTCATTTGCCTTTTGAGACTTTGTTGTAAGCTGGGCCTGATGCTCTATGTAAATGTCTTTTTGATGTCCAAGCCAAGAGCTCGCATGTACCCCACATGCATTTACGTTTTCTTGAGCTCCTTCATTGAAGTTGTTAACAGCTCTTCTTACCGTGTTTGCATAGCTTTCAAGGACAAGAGCTTGAGCTAAATATTTTGCTTTTAGAAACTCTCGCTCAATTGCCTCTCCTACTGTATCACTCACATGATGTAGCGCATCTCCTACTTTATGTGCAGCATCGCTAATCTCATGTGTAAGATGCTCTAATCCTTGCTGTCTTGTCATATCTTATCCTTCCTTCCATACAACTCTATCTTTCCAATTATAAAGGTATAAAGTAAGATATTGGATAGTAAAAAAGACTCTTTTTCTCCTTTACCTCTATCTAAAGACCTATACCCCTATTAAATCATTTTCACATAAAATAAGCTCTTCTCTGAAGAGAAGAGCTTATTTTAGCGATTTTTTGCTTTTCCAATTTCTTTTTGCACATCGCCTTTTAATTTATCTTTTTTACCTTCATTCTGCATATGACGATCATTCGTGGCATTTCCGACTTGATCTTTTGTTTCTCCTTTTACTTTATTCACTGCACTTTTCACTTTTTCACTAAGTCCGTTGTTTTTACTCATCTACATCACCTTCTCCTATTTAATTTGTTACTTTTTCTTTTCCCTCTCTAAAAAAAAATCAAACATATTATAAATTCTGATTGAAAATAGCTTTATGATAGACTATCTCTAAGGAGGAATGAATATGAAAACAATGCTTATCGTACACGATGTCGAAGAATACCGTTCCGCAATTGAAGAAGTTGCCGAAGGATTCCATGTAATTATTGAAAAAGACCAAAGCAAATGGAAAAACTATGTGGAAAAAGCAGAAGTTATGCTCGGTTGGAGAAAAGAGATGAATGTTGAAGAATTTAAGAACCTTCGCTTTTTACAAAGCTGGAGCGCTGGGGTTGATACACTTCCACTTCCACAACTTAAAGAAAAGAAGGTTTTTCTTTCTACAGCAAGCGGCGTTCACGCTTATCCTATTTCAGAAACTATTTTTGGACTTCTTTTATCTTTAACAAGAAAAATTCATACATATGTAAGAAATCAGCTTGAGAAAAAGTGGCATAATAGCGGATTGAGCTTAGAACTTCATGAGAAAACGATTGGCATCATTGGAATGGGCGCCATTGGTAAAGAAACGGCTAAAATCGCGAAAGCTTTTAACATGAAAACGCTAGGTCTTCGCCACTCAGGTAAAGAAGAAAAGCATGTTGATGAAATGTATACAACAAAAGATCTCTCTTCTTTCTTGCCTCACTGTGATTATGTGGTGATTACACTTCCTCTTACTGAAGATACGCACGGAATGTTCGGTGAAGAGCAGTTTAAACAAATGAAAAACTCCGCACTTCTTGTGAATATCGGCAGAGGTGAGCTTGTTCGTGAAAGAGACCTTATTCAGGCTTTACAAAACGCGGAAATTGCAGGAGCTGGACTTGATGTTTTTGAACAAGAACCACTTGAAGAAAACAGTCCGCTTTGGGAGCTCCCAAACGTGATTGTGACTCCACATACTTCTGGCGCTACTGAATATTATGCGAAGAGAGTTGTAGAAGAGATTTTTCTTCCGAATGTAAAAGACTATCTCAGCGGAAAAACACCTTCTATTAATACAGTGGACTATGAAAAAGGCTACTAATTTAACAAAGAGACGCTGTATTCCATCAAAAGCCTCTCTAAGCTTTTAATGGAATACAGCTCTAATAGCGAGCTTTTTTAAATTTCTCTCCATTATCATTATCTTCTTCCCTATTATTTTCTTCTTCATGAAATTCGACAGTGTTTTGTCCTGTAATATAATCAAAGGGTGTATAGTGACTTTTAGAAACCGTACGTTTTAAAATAAAAAATTTGTAGCACACAACCAAAACGATCAAGATAAAAACCATTGTAAAAGTAAGAAACACCAGAGATAAAAAAAGCAACGAGCTACCCCTCCTCTGTTTGTATACGTTTTCTTCACTTTGTTGGTTTCAATAAAATCGACTAAATAAAAATTATGGATGAACAAAAAAGTAAGATAAAGACTAGAAAGATCCATTGAATTTTGTATACGTTTTCTTTCTCCTCTATTCATCTTCTTTTTTATATGCTATAGTTTTTATAATTACATTATTAGTAGTAGAGAAGGGATTAAATCATGAATGGAACATACTCTCCATACATAACGTTCACGGAAAAGGAATGGTCTAAGCTTCGTTCTGTTACACCTTTTCCATTAACAAATGAAGAAGTCGAAAACTTCCGAGGCATTAACGATAAACTATCTGTCCGTGAAGTATCAAACATTTACTTACCGCTTTCTCGTCTTTTAAATCTTTATGTAAAAGCTTCTCAAATGCTTTTCAAAGGTACACACGACTTTCTTGGTAAACAGGGTAGTAAAGTACCTTACATTATCGGAATTGCCGGAAGTGTCGGCGTTGGGAAAAGCACAACAGCACGCGTTATTCAGGCGCTTTTGTCTCGCTGGCCTGAACATCCGCGCGTTGATCTTGTAACAACAGATGGTTTTTTATATCCTAAACATGTGTTAGAAGAAAAGGGACTCATGCACCGCAAAGGGTTTCCTGAAAGCTATGACACAAAATATTTAATTGATTTTTTAACAGCTGTAAAATCTGGAGATCCACATGTTAATGCGCCCCTTTATTCACATGTGCTATATGATAGAGTTCCAGATAAATATACTCATATTTCACAGCCTGACATTTTAATTTTGGAAGGCATTAACGTTCTTCAACAAATGCAAAATTTTGAGACTCCTCAGCTCTCCGTGTCTGATTTCTTTGATTTCTCGATTTATGTAGATGCTGATGAGTCTGACATTTTTCGTTGGTATGTAGAACGTTTTAAAATCTTTTGTCAAACATCTTTTCAAAACCCAGATTCTTATTTCCATCGCTATGCAGGCCTTTCTGAACAAGAAGCAACAAACATAGCGACAAACATTTGGAAAGATATTAATCAAAAGAACCTTCATGAGAACATCCTTCCTACCCGCTATCGGGCAGATCTTATCCTTCGTAAAGGACAAGATCATGGAGTAGAAAAAATCCGCATGAAGCAACTCTAAAAAAGAGAGCCACTCTTAGTGGCTCTCTTTTCACATTTTCTTCTTTTTAAAAAGTTCTTTTTCTTTCCATTTTCCATATCTGTAATAGAAATAGACAACGATACTGCTAATTAAAAAGCTAATGCCCATTCCAAGACCAATGCCCATCTCTCCAAAAAAAGACGATAAACCATATGTTAGTGGATAGCGTAGCACCCAAAGGGAAACAACATTTAAAAGTAAAATTTGAATCATAGCTCCCGAAGCCCGGACAACTCCGTTTAAAATAAAATTAATCCCAAGGAGCGGATAAAAAAAGGCGATAATTTGGAGGTACTCTCCACCAAACTTAATAGCACTCTCATCATTTGTAAAAAGACTAACAGCTTCATGAGCAAAGAAGAAAATGATAACAGAAACAACAAGCATGATGACCAAATTGTATAAAACGCCATACCGAGCAATTTTATGCACTCTATCCCACTTTGAAACGCCTATGTTTTGACCAGCCATACTGCTGACAGCTGTACCAAGAGCCATTGCTGGAAGCATTAGCAACGAATCCAGACGCTGTGCTGCCCCAAAACCAGCTACAGTATGCTCTCCAAAACTTGTTACAACGCTCATAATGGCCATTACTCCTGAAGAAATCACCATCATTTGCAGTCCTGCAGGAATGCCAAGTTTTAAAATAAGCAGTATTTCTTCCTTTTGAGGGAAACTGGGCTTTGTAAATGGAGCAAGCTTTTTCCTAATCATTAAAGCTAGTCCATACAGAAAAGCAAACGCTTGTGAAATAAGGGTTGCATATGCAGCTCCTTCTATCCCAAAATGAAACTGTATAATAAACAATGGCACAAGCACTGTATTAAGAAGAACCGCAATACATACAAACTTTAATGGTGTTCGGCTGTCTCCTAATGCTCGTAAAACGGTTGCGATAAAATTATAGCCGAACAAAAAGAGAATACCAACGAAGTTAATCTTTAAGTATAACGTAGCTTCATCAACCATTGATGGCGGTGTTCCTAGCATCATTAAAATCGGACGAGCTAAGAAATAACCAACAACTCCAAGCACAAATGCTAAACATGTAAGCGTAACAACAAAGGCATTTAAATAGTTTTTTAAGCCTTCTTCATTTCCTTTCCCTTTTTGCTGAGATAAAATGGTTAATGAGGCATTGTTTACACCTATGACAAATGATAAGATTGTAAAAATCACGGTACCTGATACTGCAACAGCTCCAAGCGCCTGAGCCCCTAGCAAATTACCAACCCACAAACTATCAATAAACTGATAAGACGTCTGAAGCAAGTTTGTTAGTAAAATGGGGGTTGAGAACCATAACATTTGCTTAAATATATTTCCCTCTGTAAAGTCATACCGTGCCATATTCATCCTCCCCCTTTTTATTGTCTTTCCCTATTATGCCAAAAAGAAGAGGGTAATTCATGCTATTTGACTTCACATTTTTTAATACATTTAAAAAGGAGCGTAAAGATGATTCATTCATTAAAAGTTGGGCGAGCAAACGTGTTCGTCATTCAAGAAGAAAAAACAATTATCGTTGATACAGGGGCCCCTAAGAAAAGCACTTCTTTACTTCAATCTCTCTACAAACTTGGCGTAACAAAAAACAGCGTATCCCTTATTCTTTTAACACATGGTCATCTTGATCATTTTGGTAATATCAATGAGATAAAGAGCGTATTTAATGTGCCCGTAGCCATTCACAGAAAAGATGTAGGCGCCTTAGAAAAAGGACAAGACTCCTATTTAAAGCTGACCCGAAAACGGGGAGCCCTTATCAAACCATTTTTGCACGGTAAAATTAAAGGAACATCGCCTGATATTATGATAGATACTATGCTTTCACTTAAACCTTTTGGTGTAAATGGAAAAGTTGTTCATACTCCTGGTCATACAGACGGTTCCCTCTCTGTTATTTTAAAAAATAAGGAAATGATTATAGGGGATCTTTTAATGGGTGGACACATTGGTGGCCTTTTTTTTCCTCATAAACCAAGACACCATTACTTTGCTCATAATATGGATGCTGTTCAAAAAAGTATTCAACGTTTGCTTCATGAGAAACCAAGTAAAATCTATGTTGGCCACGGTGGTCCTCTAACTTTTCAAGACATTCAAAAGCGGGAATTTTAACTTCTTCCCCTTAAAATGAACATGCTTTTGAGGAAGAAACATGGATAAATGAGCAAAAACAAATTCACTCCCCACCACATGATGTCAAAGTCTTTTCTTACACTCCAAAAGCTAAGTGCCATAAGTCCTGCACAAAAAGTAAGAAGAAGAGAACAAAAAGCAAAAGCTTCCCATTTCCTATTGTTTCTTTTATATAGAGCTAAACTTATAAACCCCGTAATTGAAATAAGGATATCTAGTGGAAAGAACGACCAATTCCATGCTACAAGAATGGGATTTTCGTAATCTTTGAATGCATAATGAAGAGGAATCAAATTAAAAAACGTGAGCAACCAATAAAGAACAAAACCGATATCTGTAACGAGAAAAAAATAAGGAAGAGATCTCATCTGTTTTCCACAACTTTCTCATCTTTATAAGCTTCATGATCGCTTGATGTGATATTTAGCGTTATGACTCCAATCAAAATAAAAAGAATAGCGATAATTTTTACTATGCTTATTTCTTCTTTAAAATATAGAAAGCCGACCCCTGTAATAAGGACAATCCCCATTCCAGACCAAATAGCATAAGCAATTGAGATTTCTATGTTTTTTAAGGCAAGTGTTAAAAAAGTAAGACTTCCTCCATAAAATATGAGCATAAGGAGGCTAAGCCCCCATTTCTCTAACCCATTTGTTCGTTTCATTGTTACAGTTCCTGCGAGCTCCAAAATAATCGCTATACTTAAATATATCCAATGCAACATTCTCTCCTCCTAAGCTTTAATTCCGGTCATTAAAATCTCCACAATCTGTTGAAGAAGCTCCCCTAGCGTAAGATTATGTTCGTGCAAGGAAGTATAAGCATTATTAAAAGCTCCAATGTACATTTCAATAAAAAGCGGAATCGATATGTCCTTAAGAATTCCTTCATCTTTTGCTTGTTCTAATAAATGTGTTATGATGTTCCACTCTTCTTTTAAAAATAGCTGGACTTTTTCCCATTGATCATAGTGATACCTTTTTAGTTCAAGAAGGAGTCTTGCATCCATTGCTTCCCCTTCTGCTGGAACGCAAACAAGTAACAGTTTGATTTTCTCTATAAGAGGGAGTGTTGTATCTAACGCTATTTTCTCCTCCTTTACTTTTATTTCCGCTAAAAAGCAGTCCACAATCTTATTGATAAGATGGTTTTTAGAAGGAAAATGTTCATATAACGTTCGCTTGCTTACAGATAGTTCAGCAGCAAGCTCATTCATTGTAAATTTTACTCCTTTTAATTTTAAAAGTTTTGTTGCTTCCTCCATTATTCTATTTTCCATATTTCCCACCTCCTAAAACCAATGGTACCATAAAAGTTTTTTTAGTACCATTCTTTTTTTCCACTCTTTTCCTAATTAAACACTGCACAATCTTCTGAATATTAAAAGGGTTTTTAGACGCCGTGTCGAATGAGATAAGGGAAGAAATATTTATAAGGAGGAATCTTAGTTGACAGAAAATGGCGAAGTGAAAGATTGTAAAGTGAAAGCGTTGCGTAACAAGCTCGCTAAGCTTATGTCTCTCTCTGCAGATGCTTTATACTACTTGAAAATTTCGTATAATCATCTCTATCCATCCGCTGTATCTATTTCAAGCAGACAAGTTGCTCTCGAACTATTAAGTAGAGCATATCGACTTAAGGAAACAATAGAAGATACATATTATTACTTCCTTTCTGAAAAGAATAAAAGGTTGCTTGAAGCGTTTATTCAAAAATTTGAAATGTTTGATCATGAGTTTTTGGATTCATTTGCAGTTGAGGATACAATGCATCATACTCGTCAATATCATAAAGAACTTGAAGATCTTTATATGACCTTATCACACGAAATCTATGCTGAAGCTTCTGTATAATGAATTTTAACTGTTACCTATACGTCCTCTTTTATCCTTTCTTATTTTTCGCTATACCTTCCAACTTTTTTGGAAATCCTCTTGTTTTTTCCATCTCATTTTATACTTTGACTACCAGAGGAGAAAGTGCAGGTGTTGTTCTTGATTTTAGTTAGTTCATGTTTAGCAGGTATAGAGTGCCGGTATGACGGCACTCATCGTTTAAAAGAGAAAATACGTTCTTTAGTAGAAGAAAAAAAAGCAGTTACCGTCTGTCCTGAACTCCTAGGTGGATTTTCCACACCCCGACAATCTGCAGAAATTGTTGGTGGAACTGGTAAAGACGTTTTGGCTGGAGACGCAAAAGTTATTGAAAAGTCAGGAAGAGATGTGACAGATCTCTATGTAAAAGGTGCTTATAAAATACTAGAAATAGCCTTAAAACTCCAGGTAACTCATGTTGTCTTAAAACAGTTTAGTCCGTCATGTGGAAGCAAATCTATATACAACGGAACGTTCTCCGGCGAGAGAATACAAGGAGAAGGTGTAACAAGCGCTCTATTAAGAAAAGCGGGCATTACCGTGCTAAGTGAAGAAGATCTTTACTATCTATAAAACTTCTTCATAAAGCTCAAGCGGTAATCCATCTGGATCTTTGAAAAAAGTAAATCGCTTATTTGTAATTTCATCTACTCTTACAGGTTCCGTTTGAACGCCATGTTTGTTTAAATGTTTTATACATGTTTGTAAATTTTCTACTTCAAAAGCAAGATGACGTAACCCTCTTGCCTCAGGATAGTTTGGACGCTCTGGCGCATTCTGAAAAGAGAACAGTTCAATTCTATCCTTTCCTCCTATTTCTAAGTCTAATTTAAAAGAATCTCTCTCCTCGCGGTAGCTCTCATGAATCATTTTACATCCTAACACATTCGTATAAAAATCTTTAGATTTTTCATAGTCTGAGCAAATAATGGCTGCGTGATGAATTCCTTTAATATTCATATGTTTCCCCTCTCTTTTTTTCTTTCATTATAACGGTAAATCTCCTATCCTACATTGAGATTTATTATAATCTAAAAAAAAAATCTTCTTTTATACATATTTCTAAAAAATGGTGAAATTATATAAAAAAGGAGGTGACCTTTATGGCTAACAATCGTTCAAATGATTTACTTCGTGATGAAGCAAGACTTGCTATTGAACAAATGAAGCATGAAATTGCTTCTGAATTTGGTGTAACACTAGGTGCTGACACTACTTCTCGCGCTAACGGTTCAGTTGGTGGAGAAATTACAAAACGCTTAGTTCAAATGGCTGAACAAAAATTAGGCGGATCAACTTACCACTAGAGGGACGTTTTTCATCCCTCTTTTTCTTCTTAGAACATCTAAAATTGTTTTCATTTACCTTCTCCCTTATATTTAGAAAAGGTCTTAATGTTTTTTGTTCTGTTAGTTCTCGTTATTTCGCGAATGAACAAGCTGGAGGAAATATTATGATTGAAACAGAGCGCTTGCAGCTCGTCTCATTTAAAAGTTCGTATGCCCAAGCAGTTTTGAAAGGTCGTTCACATTTAGAAAGACTTTTCCCTTACGCTATCTCTCCTCAGTGGCCAAATGCAAACTACTCTCTTATCCTTCCTATCATTGCGCTAGATGTGCTTAATCACCCTTTTAAACAACAGTGGAATAGATTCATTGTACACAAGAAACAAAGGCTGCTTGTTGGCCAAATAAGCTGTTACGAGTATCCTGGGCAAAAAGGTCATGTTGAGATTGGGTACGGAGTTGTGACAGACTACAGAGGATACGGGTATGGAAGTGAGGTTGTAAAAGCATTTATTTCATGGCTCTTTTCACATGAACATATACATAAAATAGTTGCTGAGTGTGTGATAGAAAATAAAGCATCAGCAAGAGTGCTTGAAAAATGCGGATTCTATAACACTAGTAATAGCGGGGAACGAACATACTGGGAGCTTATCAGACAAAAAAGAAATGTAAAATTATTCTAATAATAAAACCGTACTTTTCGCCTTCTGAAGAGTACGGTTTTTGATTAGATGTTCTGTTTTTTTAATCGTTTATGAATCCAAATAGCCGCCTGCACTCCGTCTCCTAAAGCAATAGCTACCTGCTGAGAATGAGCAACTAAATCCCCAATTGCCCACACGTTTTCTATATTGGTTTCTTTCGTGCGTGGATCAACAATAACATGTCCCTTTTTTTCATGTTCAACTCCCAGCATAAGGGCGAGCTCATTATGAATCTTATTTCCACCAAAAGCTAAAAAAGCGCGTTCCATTTCTATTTTCTCTCCTGACTTTAAAAGAGCTGATTTGATTATCCCATTTTCTTCTTCAATAGATGCTACACTACCAGAGAGAATGGAAATGTTATGTTCATGAAGAGTTTTTTGCATTTCTAGATCAAGTTCTTCACCATGATTAATATATGTAATGGGTTGATCAAAGTATGCAAGTTCTAATGAGAGGGAAGCTCCAACCTTTCCAGCCCCTAATACGGCTGTTTTTTTCCCAATAATTTCGTACCCATCACAATCTGGACAAACATATATGCTTTTTCCTAGGCAAGCTTTTAAAGAAGAAATAAGAGGAAAATGATCGCGAAGCCCTGTCGCTAATAGGAGTGTTTTTCCACCAAAAGTGTTTTGCTCTGTGTGTACTTCAAAGATTTGTTTTTTTACAACAGAAACAGCTTTTTCCTCTTCAAAAGCAACTCCGTATGATAAGGCTTGTTTTCGACCTAACTTCCTTAACGTTTCACCGCTTACTCCTTGGGGCCACCCTAATAAATTATGATATCCTTTGCATAATGTTGAACGTCCTTCACTTGTATCAAGAACAAGAATTTTATAGCGATATCTTCCAAGCTGAATGGCAGCTTGAAGACCAGCAATTCCCCCACCTACAATGATACAGTCATATACCATCATATTATCCCTCCTCTATTGTTTATTAACGTTCATTAATAGGGAACAAATTATACACAAAAAAGACTTCTGCTATATACAGAAGCCTTTTTTTACTTATTTTTTTGTTTTAGAAGTAAATAAACAAAATATGGAGCACCAATCAGTGCAGAGACAATTCCTGCTGGGAGACCGTTTGGCTCGATAATATTTCGACCAATTGTATCGGCTACAAAAAGTAGCCATCCTCCTAAGACAATTGCAAGTGGAATAAACATTCTACTTCTTGGTCCAACGAGCGTTTTCGCAATATGTGGAGCCATGAGGCCAATAAATGAAATTCCCCCTGTAACAGAGACAGCTGATGCAGCTAGTGCTACAGAAGCTAACAGCAGAATAACTCTCTCTTTTTCAATTCTCAGTCCTACTCCTATTGCAACTGATTCACTTAATGTTAAAACATCAAGTTTGTTTGCTTTGTACATTGTAAATGGAATAAGAATAACAACCCATGGAAGCAGCGCCAAAACAAAAGGCCAATCTGTTCCCCAAATGTTACCGTTAATCCATTTAGCAATAAAGTCTACTTTTTCCCGTCCTGCAGATGAAATAAGCACAATCATCAGCCCCGAAAGAGCAAATGAAAAACCAACTCCAACGAGCACAAGCCGAACAGGCTGTAAGCCAGACGAACGATTATAAGAGAAAAAGTAAATAAGCAATACGGTTACAAGCGCTCCGATGAAAGCAGCTAGTGGAAGCATATAAATAAATGAGCCAGCTTCAATTGGTAAAAATAAAAAGAAAAGTGCTACAGCTACACCTGCGCCTGAATTAATACCAATAATACCAGGTTCCGCTAAATCATTCCTTGTAATCGTTTGTAAAATAGAGCCTGATAACGCAAGGGCCATTCCTGCTAAAATAGTTATGCAAATGCGTGGAAGTCGAATGGAAAATAAGATAAATTCTTCTTTAAATGTTCCATCTCCTAAAAATACAGGAAGAAGACGATTGTACGATAGAGAAGAAGAACCTATACCAAGACAAATAAAAATAGTAATCAAAAGAACAAGTACAAACAAGCTAAACAAAAGGCGCTGCTTTTTTTGCAAAGATGGTGAAATCATAAGTACTTCCCTCCTCCTTTATGAACAATAAATAGAAAGAAGGGTAATCCTATTACAGTTACAACAGCAGTTACAGGCGTTTCATAAGGAGCACTAATCGTCCGCCCAATCAAATCGGCAAGGACAAGGAAAGCAGCTCCCACAACAGCTGATATTGGCAAAATAAACCTGTAATCTGTCCCAACAATCGTTCGAACGATGTGAGGAACCATAAGGCCAATGAACACCATGTTCCCTACTAGTGATACAGCTGCACCTGCTAATAAAATAATGACGATAAAAAGAACGGCTTTAATAAGCCCAATCTTTTGCCCTAACCCAACAGCTACCTCTTCACTAAGGCTTAAAATCGTAAGCTGTTTAGATAGAAGAAGAGAAAGAAGAATACCGATTATCACAACGGGAGCCATGAATTTTATCTGTGTCCACGTTGTTCCAATCATTCCTCCTGAAGTCCACATTGAGACATCTTTTGATGTTTTAAAATAAAGGCTTACTCCTTCTGCAACAGCATACAGGAAAGCAGAAACCGCAGCACCTGCTAAAACAATCCGAAGAGGTGAAAAACGACCTCCTTTAACAGAGCCAATTCCAAATACAATAATAGACCCGGCAGCAGCTCCAATAAAGCAAGCAACCATTGTTCCCATATAGCTTGCGCCCGGAATAAAAGCAACGGCTATCGCAAGGGCCGCGTTCGCTCCTGCTGTTAATCCTAAAAGCCCAGGATCTGCGAGCGGGTTTCTCGTTAACCCCTGCATAATCGCTCCTGCCACAGCAAGTGCACTTCCAACCAGAACAGCTGCGACTTCGCGTGGCAACCTAATTTCACGAAGCATTGTAATTTGCTCACTTTTTACATCTGAAGTAAAAGCAAGCCAAACGTCTTTAATAGTCGTTTCTGCTGCTCCAAATACACAGCCTGCTATAAATATGCCAATTAAAATGATCATACAGACAATCATTTTATATGTAAAAGCAATACGTCCCCTTTTCTTATTCATGATATCCTCTCATATCTTTTTTTATTTTATGTATGACAATAACTAGAAAAAAGCGCTTTTAATTGATAACCTTTATCAATGTTATACTTGTTCTTTTTTCTTGTCAATATGATTTAGGATTGTAAAAAAAGCAAAAAAGGTGTAATATTTAATTGATAATGATAATCAATACTATTGGTTTTTTAAAAGGAGTGCACAACATATGGGTGAAAAAGAACTCTTTGACGTAACAATTATTGGAGGCGGACCAGCTGGGCTTTATTCAGCTTTTTATAGCGGACTTCGCGAAATGAAAACAAAAATTATTGAATACCAGCCAGTATTAGGTGGAAAAGTGCATGTCTATCCAGAAAAAATGATTTGGGACATTGGTGGACTTACTCCTGTTCCTGGAGCGAAATTAATTGAGCAACTTATTGAACAAGGATTAACGTTTGATCCTACTGTTGTGCTGTCTGAAAAAATTATTTCTATTTCAAAGAATGAAGAAGGATTTTTTGTGCTAAAAGCATCTTCAGGAAACGAGCATATTTCAAAAACAGTAATCGTTGCCGTTGGAGGCGGTATTTTAAATCCTCAAAAATTAGACATTCAAGGCGCAGAGCGTTTTGAAGTTTCAAATTTAAACTATACTGTAAAGTCTCTGCAGCGTTTCAAAGATAAAATCGTTATTATTTCTGGAGGCGGAAATTCAGCTGTGGACTGGGCAAATGAGCTTGAGCCAATTGCTAAAAAAGTGTATGTTACATACCGAAAAGAATCACTAACAGGACATGAAGCACAAGTTAAACAACTACTAAACAGCTCTGCTCAGTGCTTTTTCAATACATCTATTACAAAGCTCATTGCTTCAGATACACAAGATACAGTTGAACACGTTGAGTTAACTGACCATAAAACAGGTGAAATAACTACTGTTTCCATTGACGAAGTCATCATTAATCATGGCTATGAACGAGATCAAGCTCTCCTCAAAAATAGCGATCTTAATGTTGATATTGCAAAAGACTACTTTATTTCAGGAACTTCAAACAGCGAATCTTCTATTGAAGGACTTTATGCTGCTGGAGATATTCTCCATCATGAGGGAAAACTGCATTTAATTGCTGGAGCATTTCAAGATGCAGCAAACGCTGTTAACAAAGCAAAATTGTTTATTGAACCAACCGCTCATAAAAGTGCCATGGTATCTTCTCATAATGAAATATTTAAAAAACGAAACAAAGAACTTGTAAAACAACTTGTAAAATAGGTTTTTCATTTAAAAAAGGTGAAAAAGAGCTCTTCTTGCTTTTTCACCTTTTTTCTTATTCTTGTTTTTTTTCGTTTCGATAAATATGACTTTCTTCAGTTGCACGGAAGTCGCCTTCTTTGTGATGATGAATTTCACATTGACTTACTGTTGCTTCTCCTTCATCAACAGCAAAAATACCAAATTTGTTCGCGTTGTGAAGAAAAGATTTTTTAAGAGATAAAAAGCCCTTTGTTGCAACCCCTGCATTTGAACCTTGTTGATTATAAATCTCACAATGAATCACTTCACATGTTCCTTCCCTTTCAACAAACAATCCATGTTGTGCACCATCATAGATAGCGCTATGCTCCATTGAAAGGTAGCTTCCTTCTCTTACGACAACGCCATCCCATTCATGAGCATAAATTTTCGAGTGTGAAACAAGTACTTTCGCCCCTTCGTTAACGAGGACTCCTTCTTGCTCGCCATCGTAAATATGACAATCTTCTATTGTAACGACAGACTTTTTTTCCACTTGAACATTTGCAGCTTCATTTTTATAAATATGACATTTTTTCAAATGGACATTTGCTGACCTTGTTGCCCATATGCCATTTTCCCGACTTTCATAACTTTCAGAATGGGAAAGCGTAACATGGCTGTTCAACCTTGAATGAATATTTGAATAACCGTTTTTAAATAAGCGACAACGATAGAAAAAAGCCGAGCTTTCTTCCTTAATCCAAAGACCATTTTGTTCACTATTGTAAACAGAGCATTCGCTTGCTGTTATGCTTCCTTTTTCTCTTATTTTAATATTTGCATAGTGATTATGATGAATATCACATCTCTCAAGCGTGCCTTCTCCGTTTTTTTCAAGGAGAAGTCCGTTTTGTTTACTATCATAAACTTGCGAATCACTCATACTTATATGGCCCTTCTCCGAAACAGAAATATTATGACCTTTATTGCTATAAACAGAGGATTCTTTTAAAAAGGCTTCACCTCGCTGTGTAATAAAAATCCCTTCGTATACGCTATGATGAATACGGCAGCGAGTGGCGCGAAAAGTACTATCTGAGAGAACCGCAACATTAGAATGAAGATGTTCGTAAATATCACTGTGCTCAATCCAAACATGACCGTTGTTTTCTACGACAATTCCCCGGGTTTTTCCTTCAAAAATTTTAGATGAATAAATATCCCCTCTAGCTTCATCTGTTACAACAAGATTTGTATTCTCATTCTGAAAAATTTTAGAGGAGCGAATAGATACAATGCTTTCTCCACTCGCATACACACCGGTTTGCTTGCTTCCCCAAATACGGCAGTTTTCAAAAGAAGGATGTGCCCCATTATCTGCAACAACATTTGAACCCTTATTGTGATAAATAGAACAATTCTCAAATCGACTCTTTGCATTGCTTGTCAGATGTGCTCCAACTCCATTACAGAAATAAAGCTGACAGTTTTTAAAAAATGGGTTTGCTTCTATTCCAGCAACCTTTATACCATAAGCCGTTTCAGATATGAAGTGACAATTTTCAAAAACACTCTCTCCAGCTAAGACCACAACTCCAAAATCGCTTTGTTTCTTTTCTGTACCGCGGTAAAAGGTTATATTTTGGATTTTTGCTTCTTTCGCATAGACAGACGCAACTGGCGTTAAAATATTACAAACAATTACTTCAGAGGGATGTCCATGTCCGACAAGGGAGATTTCTTTGTCAATCTTAAGAGGGACATTTTCATAATATATACCAGGTTCAATGATAATTTTGGTTCCATTGTCTGCATTGGCGATTGCCTCACTAACAGACCTAAAAGAATCAGAAGATGTCTTGGACACCAAAAGAACGTTTTCGTTAATCATGAAAGCCACCTCACAACTCATCAATTTTTAATTACATTCTACTTTTTCGATCTTATTTTACACTCTTATTTCTCTCCAACTATATTTACGTGTGCAAGGTGGTGATTTCCATGCCATGCATATAGAGCAAGAGCTTCGTATAATGTTAGCGTTTCTTCTGTTTCAGGATGTCTAAACGTTCGTCCGAAATCTTCTTCAGTCATCCTTTCTAGAAGGGTTACCCAGCGTCTATGAAGAGCTTGTAGAAGAAGCAAAGATTCATGCACGTCTGCTTTATAATCTGAAAGTTCCGCCCACTTTCCTTCATCATACGGGCGAATTATCGGATTTTCTTCTGTTAACGCTAGCTTAAATCGAATAAAACTGTTCATGTGACTGTCTACCACATGATGCACAACTTGGCGAATCGTCCAACCACCATCACGATATGCTTTATCAAGTGCTCTTTCTTCAAGAGATTCAACAGCTTTTGTTAGTCTTTCTGGCAAGTTCTTTATTTCATCTATGTAAGATTTCTTATCTTCTCGAGTGAACGCACTTGGCTTAACAAATGTTCCGATTGGATAACGTCTTTTCATTTTCTTTCCCTCCCAATACTTATACGTAAACGTCTTCATCGATAAAATTTATTTTTATGTTCTCGCTGCATTACAGCTTATTTTCATTTTTCTGGATCAACGCTTCTTTTTCAATAAGCTCTGCTAGTATTCTAAGTCCCTTCTCCATTTCTTCTAGTGAAGCATAAGAATATGAAAGACGCAGCGATGTCCGATCTAATCTGTCGTATATATGTCCAGGGGCAATTAAAATGCCTTTTTCGACTCCTTTTTTAAATAACTTATCAAAGTTCAAACGAAAGTGAAACACAATCCATATATAAAATCCGCCTTTTGGTATGGTCCATGTAGCAAGATGTGAAAAATAGCATTCTAGAAGAAATTGCATAAAATCCCTTCTCCTTTTTAACATCTGTCGTACATATGTGCTATGTTCTTCATATTGTTCACTTAACATCCACCTTCTAGCAACATATTGTGAAACTGTACTTGATCCATAGTCTGTTTGCATCTTTGTATCTGCTAAGCGTTCAATAACTCCCTCTTGTCCAACAACCCATCCTATCCTTAGCCCTGGACTTACTAACTTGGACATCGTTCCTAAATAAAGAACTTGTCCACTTTTATCATAGCTCTTAAGCGGAAGAGGAGGCTTTTCATCAATCCATAAATCTTCATATGCTGAATCTTCAATTATAGGAAGCCCCATGCGAATGCAGTTTTCAACAAGTGCTTTTCTTTCGGGTTCACCCATTAAAGCTCCTGTTGGATTATGAAACGTTGGGTTCACATAAAACAAGGAAAGATCAAAACGATTTTTTAACTGTTCCACTTTTTCAATTGATAGAGGTTTATTCATGCTTCTTTCTATTCCAATTAATTTGATTCCAGCAGACTGAAGCGCATTTACTGAATATAAATAAGAAGGACGTTCTACTAAAATACGGGCTGATCTTTCTAATAAGCTAAGTGACAGAAGTTGGATAGCTTGAAGGGCTCCTGAAACGATTAAAATAGAAGACGGTGTTGTATAAATTCCTTTTTCTCGCAATCGTTTGCTAATCGCTTCTCTTAGCTGCAAATCCCCTTTAGGCTCAGAGTAGCCGAGATGAAAGTCTGTTTCATCTGCGGAACTCATTAACTGTTGAAAAAGCTTTTTCGGAAGTAAATCCGTGCTTAATTCTCCTGTTCCTAACCGAATCAGATCTTTTTCAAATTCATATTGATTAATCTTCTGAATAAAAGGCTGATTTGGATAGTGACTCCCTTTTTCAATATAGGCGGTCCAATTTGGCAAAGGTGATTGCTTCTCCCATTTTCCATATGTGACCTTTGTTCCTCCCCCATGCTCTCCTTCGACATATCCTTCCGCTATTAGATTTTGAAGAGCTGAGACAATTGTACTCCTATTCACATTAAACCGAGAGGCAAGATCGCGCTGTGAAGGGATTTTTGTATCATATCCCCATTCTCCTCTTTCAATTTTCTCTTTCATATAGTCTGTAATTTGCTTATATAGTGGTTTTTCTTCATAACGATTTGGCTTCCAATCCAAAAATTCACCACCTCCTTTCTTTATTTTAGCATTTGGTTGGGTTAATGCCCTCTTAAATGGATGGGGACAAGAGCTTTTTCTTTTACTATTCTAAAGAAAGAATATAAAGAAAAGGTGAGAAAATGATGATTGAAGCATTTATTCATGGAGTTTTTTTAGCTTTAGGGCTTATTTTGCCACTTGGAGTTCAAAATGTATTTATTTTTAATCAAGGAGGAAGTCAACCCTCTTTAAAAAAAGCTTTCCCTTCTGTCATTACTGCTTCAGTATGTGATACAGTCCTTATTTTAACTTCTGTTTTGGGCCTTTCTATCTTGTTATTGCAAGTCCCTTTTTTAAAAACTGTGCTTTATAGCGGTGGAATTATCTTTTTAACTTATATGGGATGGACAATTTGGCAAACAAAGCAGCAAGAGAACGAAAAAACAGAAGCTTTATCTTCAAAAAAACAGATAAGCTTTGCCCTTTCCGTTTCTCTTCTTAATCCTCATGCCCTTTTAGATACAGTTGGAGTTATTGGTTCTAACTCGCTTCTTTATAGCGGAGAAACTAAAATCTGGTTTACGCTTGCTACTATTTTAGTTTCATGGGTATGGTTTTTCTTTCTGGCTGTTGCAGGTCGTTTTGTCCAAACTATTGATTCCTCTGGAAAAGTTGTCTACCTGTTAAATAAAAGTGCCGCACTTATCATTTGGGGAATTGTTATTTATATGATTATACATTCTTTCTAAGCGTAGGACGTTTAGTTTTTTCTGATTGTGGTATTTTTTATGTAACGCTGAAAATGAAGGAGAGATATCATGGCTACAACTGAACTAACAAATGAACAAGAACAACAGCTTAATGAAGGCATTTCACATCTTTCATTTACAGATGAGCAACAAAACATCATCAATGCAAAAAAACAAACACCACTTGAGCACAGAGAAAGTCATGGAACAATACAGCCAGCAACAAAGCTCGCTGTTGATAAAAAAGAACTGCTAGAAGCGGTCGGCAATACTGTAAAACAGTTGCCAGACGCGTTAAGTTCTGCTTTTGATCAAGATTCTTTTGTCAAAACAGTTGAAGAATACTTTGAAGAATATGAAACAGTTGGAGATGTTCTTTCAGCAGCCGTTAAAAAACAGCATGTTTCAGGTGATGAAAAAGAACAAGCTTTAGTTCTAGACTATATTACTTTTTCATTACCGCTTTAGAATATAAGCGCAGGAAACCTCCTGCGCTTATATTCTAGAAATTCAAGGCGGTTACCGAAAGGATCGCGAACGAAAAAACGCGTTCTTCCTGGAATTGGACGATCTTCCTTTATTTCAATTGCCTGCTCCTTGAGATGATTTCTTAACTCTTCTATGTTTTGAATAACGAACGCAGGATGAGCTTTAACTGGCGGTATAAACGGATCTTCAATGCCAATATGAATTTCCTGTGTTCCTATCACAAACCAGCATCCCCCACTACTTTTAACACTTGACGGCTTTGGAATTTCCTTCAAACCTAAAACTCCATTGTAAAAGCGCCTTGCTTTTTCTTCACACCCTTTTGGCCCTGTAAGTTGAACGTGGTCAATATAAGAAAATGAAAATAGCATATGTACCCTTCTTTCTTTTTCAGCTCTCTTTATTGTAATCAAAAAGAAGAAGAACGCCTAGAGTAAAGTACACGATTAATCATCATCTTTTTTCTTTTTCTTCTCGTCACTATCATCACTGTCACCTTGGTAATCGTCCATATTTAATTCTTTGTTCTCTTTCTCATCTTCTCCCTCTTTTTCCTTTTCTTTTTCCTCTTTCTTCTCGTTTTCTTTTTCCTGTTTTGATTCTTCCCCTTTTCCGTCTTTTTGTTCATTTTCTTCTTTCCGGTTTGATGTAGAAGGATCTCCTTTACTAGGAGCACATGCTTGTAAAGTTAAAGTTGAGAAAACAAACACAAGTAAGAAAAGCCATTTTTTCATTTTCCATCTCTCCAAATCAATGTATTTATGAAATAGCCTTCCCTACTGAAGCAGAAATACTAATTCTTCTTAATTTAAACATCAAAAAAGCCCTAGAGATTTAGGGCTTCTGTTATTTACAGAGAGACTTTAAATGCTGCTCAATAATTCTCTCAAGCTTCTCTGTTGAAAATTCCGTTTTCTGTAAGACGGCATGAAGAGCAAGTCCATCAAGAAGAGCAAAAAGTCGCTCAACTTCATATTCTTCATCAAGGTTGTCCCTTAACAGTTTTAGTTTTTTTAGAGCATCAATAACACTTGCTGCTCCAAACTTGATTCCTTTATACACTTCGTCACCCGCTTCTTTCAACGAATCGTCTGACAAAGATTTAATAATAAAGGCCATCCATACCTCCATTTCGACTTCTTTTTCTTTTGTAGTTGGTAGAAACTGCAGGAGAAATTCTTTCATTACTTTAAAAGGTTCTCCTTCAAAAGACATAGAGTGAATGCGTTCATTCACCCGCTCTGATACTAAGTTCATTGCAAATGTCAGCAAACTAGCTTGAGAAGGAAAATAATGACGAATAGAACCAACAGAAAAGCCAGACTGTTTCGCAATGTTGCGAATCGAAGCTTGATCCATTCCTTTTGTTCGGATTACTTCCCATGCTGCGGCTGCGATTTTTTCACGTTGTTTTTGATGATCGACGATTTTTGGCATAACTTTATTATAACATATTTACTTTTTTAATACACATGTGCTATATTGTTTTTAACACAACTGTATTAAAAAAGGGAGACAGGTATATGATTGGATTTTTCATTGTCTTATGTGAGATTAGCTTTTGGATATTTATCTTAGGAGGTCTTTTCCTAAGATATAAATGGAAGAAAAAAAAGCTAAGTATTATCGTTCTTTCCTGTACACCGCTTATTGACCTTTTATTACTTATTTTCACTTACATTGATTTAAAAAATGGTGCTATCGCTACTTCTCTACATGGATTAGCAGCCGTTTACATTGGCGTAAGTCTTATTTATGGTCATAGTATGATTCAGTGGGCTGATAAACAGTTTTCTTATCGATTTATGAAAAAACAAAAACCTGAAAAGAGACGCCTTTATGGAAAAGAGCATGCTTCATTTGAAAGACATGGTTTTTACAAACATGCTGCTTCATTTCTCGTTAGCTCTCTTTTTATCCTTTCCCTCATCTTTTTTATAGGAAATAACAGTCAAACAGCTGGGCTTGCTTCTCTCCTAAAATATTGGGTAATCATCCTGCTCATTGATTTCTTTATTAGCTTTAGCTACACCGTTTGGCCACGTCAAAAACCTCGTTCGAAGAGGATATCTCAATGAAGCGATTAGAATCACTTGATATACTGCGTGGGTTAGCCATTATTGGAACGCTCGGCACAAATATTTGGCTCTTTTCCTCGTTTGGAGATACGAGCGTACTTTTTGGAAATGAGGAAGAGTTTTGGAAGACAGCAAACGGCATTCTTCAAGCATTTGTGCTCTTCCTTGTAAACGGAAAGTTTCTTGGGATGCTTACACTCCTTTTCGGTGCTGGTTTAGAACTAAAACGAAAAAGAGCACTGAAACGAGGTGAACGCTGGCCTGGACTTTATCTCTGGTCTTGTTTTCTACTTTTAATAGAAGGCTACGTTCATTATCTTCTTGTTATGGAATATGACATTTTAATGAGCTATGCCGTAACAGCGATCATTGTCTCATTTGTTGTCACAAAAAGTGATCGCACACTCAAAAGAGTAATGATTAGCGCAGGAAGCCTTCACTTTTTAATGGTAGTCTCTGTCTTCCTCCTTACATTACTTTCTCCGCCCCTTTCTAATGAAGTTAATCTAAATTTATATAGAGATGGTAGCTGGATTGATCAAATTATGTATCGTTTTGATTCTTTTTGGATTTACCGATCTGAGTCTATTTTCATTATTCCTCTTAACGTTTTTCTTTTTCTGCTTGGCAGAAAGCTTTTATGTCTTGGAGTTTTCACTTTTGACGGCAGTGGAAAAAGATGGAGAAAGAAGCTATTAAAGATTGGAATAGGAGCACTTCCGCTTAACTTTCTTCTTATAGTGCAAGGCGAGCTTTTTATGTTTCCTGTGCGCTATTTATTTGCTCCACTTCTTTCGTTAGGCTATATTAGCCTTATAATCATGTTATATGAAAGAAAGAAAAACCGTTTTTTCTTCAAAAGACTTTCCGAGATCGGGCGAACTGCTTTAAGCTGCTACATTTTACAAAATATACTTTCCTCTTATATATTTTATGGATGGGGACTTGGTTTGGGTGGTAGAGATAACGCTTTTCTTACCGTTTCAGTTCTCCTTATCATTTCATGCCTCCTCGCTCTTTTCTCTAATATCTGGCTTAGATTCTTTCCTAGAGGACCTTTTGAATCTTTGTGGAAATGGCTTTCGTACTTGCCTACTAAAAAAACGAACTAGAAATCTAGTTCGTTTTTTTAGTAGCCGTTAATAAGAGGGCTTCTCCTTTAAATGAATGAAGCTTCTCCTGTTCTATCACAATAGAGAAATAGCGTTTGATATCCGCGGAAGCATTCTTCATTTCGTCTTCTAATTCTTTCACCTTTTCAGGCGCTAGCTTCATCATGTTGCACCATGTATAAAACTGAAACTCTTTCGGAAAAAGAGTAGCGCTTTCTATTTTTAGCCCATTTTTCTCAATAAGAGAAACCCACTCACTCTTTTTATAAGCTCGAACATGGCTCGGATCACGAAATTTTTCAATGTTATTATAAAACTTATCATACGCTTCTTGCTCAGGTGCCACATTATCAATAAGGACAAACACCCCTCCTGGAGTAAGCACTCGCTGTACTTCAGAAATAAAAGCTTCAACATTGGAAAAATGGTGTGGTGCAATACGACAAGTAACAGCAGTGAACGTGCTATCTTCAAAAGGAAGGTTCTCAGCATCTCCACAAACAAACGAAACATTTCTATGTCCATTTTTATTTAAAAATGATTCTGCTTTTTGAAGCATTTCTTCTGTAAGATCAAGAGCTACTACTTTTTTAAAAAGAGGGGCGAGTTTATTCACAACATGTCCTCCCCCTGTTGCAATATCAAGAAGGTAAGAACAGTCTTGTCTTTTTATAATTTGTTCCACTTCGTTTAAATCTTGCCCTTTTGCATGTGTTGGACTTTTAATATATTGTTCAGCATTTTCCCCAAACTGTCTTCGTACAACATCTTTATTGTCCATAAACTTCTCTCCATTCTTTCACCAAGTTATAATCTGAATCTTCTATAAAGAACAGGGTTCTTGGGTCACTCGAGTTTCATCATCTCTTTTAATCCTATGCGTCCTCTCCACTATAAATTTCTTCGTTCTTTTGAAAAGTGCACTAAGGATAAGGACAGGCGCCGTTTCCACTCCTCTTTTTCATCATATTATAAAACATGGCTACTTTAAAAGATATTCAAAAACCTTATGATGCTGCATTTAGTTTAGGGCATAATTGTTTTCCTGCAATCTACTTACGTAATCATAATCTACGCCCTTTTGCAGGGGTGCTAGACTGGATGATTAGCTTTTCATTAAGTGAGGTGAACAAGCTTTTAGAAAATCGTTTTGCTAACTTTCTCAAGAAAGAAAATCTAACGTTTGAATCTTATTTTGCAAACGGTCTAACTCTTAAAATTCGTGACAACCTTTATAATATTGATTCAGCACACGACTTTTTAGCGAAAAACAATACACCAACATCTTGGCCAGAATATGATGAAGTATATGCCAAATACAAGCGACGTGCTGAACGTTTCCTAGATACGCTTGAGAAAAGTGACGATCTTCTCTTTGTAAGACTTGGAGGCACATATGAAGACGCAAGACGACTTGAAAGCGTTCTTTCAAGTTTAGTGAAGGGAAATTTCAAAGTGCTGTTAGTCATAAATGGAGAGGTAGAAGATTTTACAGAATTACAGTGGAATTTGGCTCATACTTGCGTTCTTCAGTATCCTATTTTTGATATGGATAAGCTTCGTGATGAAGCAAAATGGACAAAACTTTTTGATGGAATGTCATTAAAATAATTTTTCAAAAAAAGGTTTAAGTGTCATTATAGCGGGTATAAAAATAATGAACATCGATATATCTGATATTTCCCCCTAAAAAATATTAGATATTGCGCCCTCTCCAAGTTTTCTTGGAGATTTTTTTTTTCAAAAAAAGAAGCCTTTCAAGTTGAAAGGCTTCTTATCTTCTATTTCAGGGGATGGGAGTCACAAAACAAAGGGGGTTATATTGTGACTATTACCTTTTCTATTATAAAAGCTAATTAGCGACTCTTTCTACTTTTTATAATTTCGTTTTTCTTACAAAAGTTTATCACCATCTTTGGTGTGACTTCTCTTCTACTTTTGTTCGTCTTTAAATTTTTTTCAAAGACGGACCAAAAATGACGAATAAGTGCGAATTCTGTATTAGAAAAATACGGTGGTTTTTCCACCATGAATAGGAGGAATTTTTATGATTCATCTTCTTTGGGCAGCTATTGCTATTATAGTTGCGACAGTTGCTTTTCAACTGTTTTTTATTTTTCCGAAATCGTCGTCCTCCATTCAAAAATGGGTGTTGCGTTTGATTGGTGTAGGCATGATTTCTGGACTTTTAGTTGTTTGTCATTTGATTATATAAAAAAACGAATCCCGCGATGGAATTCGTTTCTTATGTATAAGAGCCAATAAGTTCAGTATGCAAAATTGTGTTTACCAATTGTTCGGATAACTTTTCTAGAGAAAATCCACGTATTTGTTGAATCGACAGGGTTGTAATAATAAGTCGCTCCATAAGAAGGATCCCATCCCTTGTAAGCAGCCTTCACTGCCTGATAAGCAGTTGCATTTGGTGAAAGATAATATTGTCCATCATTCACAGCTGTAAATGCATTTTGTTGGGTAATCACAGATGCGACACTGCTTGGAAACTCTGGAGAATGAACTCTGTTTATCACTACAGCTGCAACAGCAACTTGTCCCTCAAAAGATTCTCCTCGTGCCTCACCATATACAACATGCGCTATTTTTTCTACGTCTTCTAACTTTTGAAATGTCAATGGACCTGCAACTCCATCTATCCCAAGTCCAAAGTCTCGTTGAAAATTACTTACAGCGTTTCTCGTAATCTCTCCATTGTATCCCGTTGGTGTTGTATTAAAGTAGCCAAGTAAACTAAGTTTACGCTGAAGCTGCATAATATCAGCATTTGTATCTGTACTTGCAGCGCTTACTGTATTATCCGCTCCTAGAGGACTTGCGAACAAACTTAGCCCCATAGAAAGAGGAATAATCTTCTTTAGATGTCTCACCATCTCTCCTCCTTACAACTTAATTTTGAATTTGGAAGTCTTCTTGTCTATTAAAACACAGTTTTATGGAAAGCAACACTTTAAAATGTAAAGAAATCTAAAAAAGGTAAATTCTACTCAAAAAAAAGAAGCTACCTTATATAGAGCAAGGCATTCACTCATTTTGACCCATAAAAAAAGAAAGGGTTTCCCCTTTCTTTTTATTTGGCTGCTAAAACATCGGCAAATTCTTTTACATATGGAGGTAGATCAGGAGGTCTGCGGCTTGATACAATATGACCATCCGTTACAACAGGTTGATCATGCCAAACAGCTCCGGCATTTTCCATATCATCTTTAATACCTGGTGTACTTGTTACATTTACACCTTGTAAAATTTTAGCTGAAATAAGGACCCATCCAGCATGACAAATTTGACCGATTGGCTTTTTAGCTTCATCCATTTCTTTAATAATAGTAATAACTTCTTCATAGCGACGGAGCTTATCTGGAGCCCACCCTCCAGGAACTAACACAGCATCGTAGTCAGACGAGGCAACCTCTTTGAAGCTGTAGTCAGATTGAATAGGAACACCATATTTTCCTATGTACGTTTTATTGCTTTCCTCTCCTACAACATGAACGATTGCTCCTTCTTCACGCAGACGAAGAATTGGATACCAAAGTTCTAAATCTTCAAATTCATCACTAACAAGGGCAATTACTTTCTTATTTTGTAATCTCACATTTCCCACCTCCAGGCTTTAGTATAACATTGTCTTTTCCAATAGAAAAAGAAGAACGCACAAAAAGAGCTGGCTTTACTACATCCAGCTCTCTATAGATTAAAGCTTTTCCAATACTTTTTCAGCTGTATGATAAAGAAGCTCTGTTCCCAATGCAATATCTTCATATGAAGAATACTCTTTTGGATTATGACTTATCCCATCTTTAGAACGAACAAAAATCATTCCGTAATCACAAACATAAGACATAACTAATGCATCATGAAAAGGCCCGCTCATAAGTTCTGGTGGAGAAATATTCATAAGCGCAGCCCCCTCTTTCATACAATCTTTAATCCATTTGGCACAGTAGCGAGGCTTTGAGTTTGTATCTTCTTTAATTGTATAAGTTAAGCCTTGTTCTGCACAAATGTCTCCAATTGCTTTACGTAGATCTTGCTCATAAGCATTTCGTCTTTCCATGTCCATATCGCGTAAATCAATGGTAAACCGTACTTTTTCAGCAATAATGTTGCGGGAGTTTGGAAACACTTCAATATTTCCTACTGTACCTACTGTAGGGTTTTCGATATTTTGAGAAGCTATGTTGTTAAGCGTGGTAATAATGGCAGCTGCTCCAACTAGCGCATCTTGTCTCATTGACATTGGGACGCTTCCTGCATGTCCTGCAAACCCTGCCAATTCAACAGTTAGCCATAACGGTCCAGATATGCCGGTTACAATTCCTACTCCCTGTCCTTTTTCTTCAAGAACAGGACCTTGTTCAATATGAAGTTCTAAATATGCCGCTATTTCTTCATCCTTATACTCCCACTTTAAAAATTGATTAGGATCACACCCAAACTCAATGAGTGCCTCTTTTCTTGTTGTTCCATGTTGATCTTTCCGCTCTAGTTCGTCTTCTTCTAATCTTCCGTGCATTCCCCGCACACCAAACAAGCCTTTATTGAATCGTGAGCCTTCTTCATCACAAAAGGCAACAACTTCAATTGAAACAGGGGGAACAATGCCTTTTTCATGTAACGTTTGGGCAACCTCCAATCCACCAATAACGCCAATAACTCCATCAAACCTTCCCCCATATGGCTGGGAATCAATGTGTGAGCCAATTCTAAGAATAGGGGCGCTTTTATCCCGGCCTTCTAAGCGGCCAACGAGATTCCCAAAATCATCAATATGAGTCTTTAAGCCCCCTTCTTCCATCCATGATTGAACAAGTTCAACAGCTTGTCTGTCTTCCTTTGATAGAGCTAACCGACAAACCCCAGTTCCCTCAATTTTTCCTATAGCTGATAGTTCTTTTATTCTGCTTTCTACCCTTTTATGATTAATAATAGAAGATGTAAGAATAATAACCCCTCCTAAATGATAAGATTATTAATAAAATATAGCATAGCTTCTCTTCATCCACATTAGACATAATGTTAAATAGAAGAAACTAAGCGAATACACTGCCTCCTCATTGCTCTTCGTATGAAAGAGGCCGCTTTTCATATGTAGGTAAAATTCTTCCGTCTCTGAAGTCACTCTTTTTTTATAAAAAAGAGCCTATACAAATGCATAGACTCTTCTCTTCCTATGATTCATGGCGCCATTTCACTGCCCATAATATAAGGGATATAATAAGAACAAAACTAACTCCGCTTGCTAAAAAAGCAATAGGGATAAAGCCCTCTTTTATAAAATTGATAGCGCTTGCAAATGAAAGTCCCACAAATACACTAAGTAGGACAAGCTGCTGCACTTTCATTGCTAACTCCCTCCCCTTTATACAACTCTTTTTCCTTATCTTATGATAGTTTTAGGTTATTGTAAACCTAAAGAAATATACATACTCCTGCTTCCTAACATATTGATCGCTTAACTTTTTTTTAATTAAAATATTTTATTTATTAATGAAATATGCTAGAATAACAAATGGGGACAAACAAAGGGATTTACATAAACAATGTTATTTTTCGTATAAAAAGCATGTATAAGCTTAACCTTACGTTAAATTTATACATGCTTTTTACAGTTCTTTTCACACTATGGATTTAACAAACTAAACTTTTTTTATTTATTTTATTTCAACAAAATGCTATACTAGAAAAGAAGCTAATGTTTGTTTTACATTAACAATCGCCCATTGTAGACGAATGGGCTCCTTTGTCCAGTAAAAAGCTCTCCTCTTGAAGAGGAGAGCTTTTTCTATTTTAATAAAGTAAATATTGCTTTCTTATCTTTTTGAAAGCTTTCGTATCCCTCTGCCACTTTGCTATAATATCCTCTACATTTGTTCCCTTTTCCAACTCTTCTCTTACCCAGCTGTTCCCGATTAATAAATCAAAGTTTCCACTCTTATTAAACGAGAACTCTTCTCCGTACAAATCATGAATCGTTTTAACAATGTACAAACCTGTTTCAACTGATTTATATTTCTCTCTATCTGTTACATAAACTTGAACACCATGACTAAGCTGTCCACTGTGCTTTGAAAAAGAAGGCGTAAATGAAGCAGCTCTGAATTTCACTCCATCTAAATGTAGATTATTTAACTTCTCACTGAGCTCTGTTCCATTAATAAACGGAGCTCCTAACAGTTCAAATGGCTTTGTTGTTCCTCTTCCTTCCGACACGTTCGTTCCTTCAATAAGACCTGTTCCTGGATAAACAAACGCCGTTTCTAGAGTTGGCATATTAGGGGATGGCATTACAAAAGGAAGGTTTGTTTCATCATAGTCGAAAGATCGCTTCCATTTTTTCATTTTAACAACTGTCAAATCTGCACCAATCCCAAATTCTTCGTTAAAAAGTTGAGCAAGCTCTCCAACTGTCATGCCATGTCGAAGTGGAATAGGATATTTCCCAACAAATGAAGAATACTCTTCTTCAAGAACAGGTCCTTCCACAACTTCTCCCCCAAGTGGGTTTGGTCTATCTAGCACAACAAACGGAATTCCTTTTTCTTTCGCAGCTTCCATTGCATAAGCCATTGTATAAATGTAAGTGTAGAAACGGGCACCAACATCTTGAATATCAAAAACAAGAATATCTACGTTTTTCAACATTTCAGGCGTTGGCTTTCTCGTGTCTCCATAAAGACTATAAACAGGTAATCCGGTTTTTTCATCAATATAATAGTCAACTTTATCTCCAGCTTGAGCATCTCCTCTTACCCCATGTTCAGGACCATAAAGAGCAGTTAGCTCAATATCCGGGTCTTCAGCAAATAAATCAACGCTGCTTCTTAACTCTGAATCTACTCCTGTTGGGTTTGTAATAAGGCCGACTCGCTTTCCTTTTAAAAGGTCTTTATGCTCACGAAAAAGGGTTTCAACACCAAGCTCAACATTCTTTTGGCGCGGCTTTGCCTCGGCTGTATTCCATGATAAAAAAACAAGTAGAAAAAGGGCTAACAACGTCAATTTCTTTCTCATCTTTTCTCCTCCCTTATTTAAGCTTGATTCCATGGCCATACGGATAAAGTGTTTCTCCTTTAGCTGTTACAGAAGGGATGGCAACAGGCAATTTCCCTTTTGGTTTTGCTTCACCAAAGATAACGTGAATTCCTGCTGAAATGTTAGGCTGTTGAAATCTTCCGTTACTATAGCCTTTAAAACCATATAGAGCTAAAACAGCATGAGCTTCTTCAAAGTTAGCAACATCATATGGATTTCTCAGACTTATGAGCACGAAAGGCTTCTCACTCTTTTGCGTATACATCATAGCTGCACGAGGAAAAGAAACTGCCCATGCTGAAGGTTCATTAATTTCATCCTCAATGACTCCGTCGTTTACAGCAGGGTCATTTTGTATAACATATGAACCTGTCAAAACATAGTCTGCTTCATCTATTTTTCTTTTCATCTCTTCGTTAAACCCCTTTTTCTCAAATGGGACAACGTCAACTTCAACATTTTTTATTTTCTTTTCACTAATCATATTTTGAACTGTTTTCTTTACTGCTTCCCCTTGATAATCATATGGAGTAAATACAACAATTTTTTCTCCTTTTTTCGGGTTTAATGGCAACGTTTTTTGCTCATTTTTCACAACTGTTACCGCTTCTTGGGCCATCTTCATTTCTTGCTTCTTATGTTTTTTATTTCCTACCACTTTCAGTGCATTTTTAACTTTCTTGTCCTCTGAAATATTTTTTTCCTCATACAATCCTCTTTTTATTTTTAAATCAAGAATTCTTTCAACGGAATCATCAATTTCTTCTTCCTTAATTTCACCTTTTTCAACAGCTTCAACAACTGCATTGTAAACGTTCGCTAAATTTTTTTCTTCTTCAAGCGATGTAACAGAAGCAGGCATAAGCGCAATATCAACACCTGCGTTAATGGCCATAATAACGGCTTCCTCTTGCCCGAAATTATCAGCAATTGCTTTCATATTAAGCGCATCTGTCACAATAATGCCGTCATAATTCATTTCTTGTCGAAGCAAATCATTTAATACTTTTTTCGATAGTGTTGCAGGAATAATAATGTCTTCTCCATCTTTTTTGCTCTTATAGACGGTATCATCGAAGGCTGGAAACTGTACGTGAGCGGTCATAATCATATCTGTACCATTTTCAATTGCTTTTTTAAAAGGTGCTAGTTCCACTTGACGCAAGCGTTCTTTAGAATGATTAACAACAGGCAAACCATAATGACTATCAACTGCCGTATCTCCATGACCAGGAAAATGTTTGACAGTTGTCGCTACTTTTTCCTCTTGCAAGCCTTTCATTGTTTGAACACCGAGGGTTGAAACAAGTTTTTCGTTAGAGCTAAAAGAGCGGACACCGATAACAGGATTGTTTGGATTATTATTTACATCAAGAACAGGACTAAAATTCACGTTAATCCCAAGCGCATGGAGTTCACGTCCAATGATTTCTCCTGTTTGATGCGCATTTTTCTCGCTCCTTGTTGCTCCTAATGCCATATTTCCTGGAAGATTTGTTCCTGACTGAAGCCTTGTCACAATTCCTCCTTCTTGATCAATTGCTACAAAAAGCGGCACATCTTTGCTGCTCTTTTTTAATCCGTTCACAAGCCTTGTTGTTTGCTCTGTATCTACAACATTTTCTGCAAATAAAATAACCCCACCAAGATGGTATTTGTCAATAAGACTTCCTACTTCTTCGTTCATCTCAGTAAAGCCTGTTGCTTTTTCTGCTCCTTGTTCTTTCCAATTTCTAAAGTCTGGCATAATCATTTGCCCTACTTTTTCTTCAACCGTCATATCTTGCACAATTTCTTTCGCCGTTCTCTCTTTTGCTTTTTCTTCTTTTTTAGCTTCTCCACTACACCCAAATGTTGTAAGCGCTAACAACCCTACAATGAAGACACTAATTACCTTTCTTTTTTTCAAGGCTGTTCCTCCTCTTTTTCGGTTTTCGTTCTCACATCATCACTGAGTAGTTTGGCAAGTTCTGCTACTTTTATAAAGAAAAAATCTGTTAAATAAAATTTACCATATATAAGGTATAGATGTATATACCGCCTTGTTCCTATAACGATAAATTTCACAACACTTTTTGCTATCTTTTCTTTTTTAAAATCCAAAGGCTGCGATGCAAAAATTATCTAAACTAAATTGTTCACAAAATGTTCACTTATGAAGAGTATCCTTATCTCGCTATAATAGCAAAGGATTGAAAGGAAAGGATGATCAACATTGCCAACAACAAAAAAGGAAAACTTTTATTTCGGAATGATGATGTGTATTGGAATGGTTATCGGTATGACTTTTTATAACCTCGTTATAAATGACCTAATTGGTACTATCTCATTACAAGGAATGCTGCTTCAACTTATTTTAGGGTTCATAATTGCTTTTATTTTAGAACTATTTATCGTCGGACCTATTGCACATAAAGTGGCTTTCTCATTACCATATGATAAATCAAATAAGCTTTTTGTCATTTTATCTCTTGCCTTTTGTATGGTCATTGGAATGGTACTATCAATGTCTATTTATGGAGTCGCAATGGCCCATTTTGCCAATGCAATAGGAGAAGGTTCATTGCTTAAACACTATTTTTTAACAGTAGGTAAAAATTTCATTTTTGCTCTTCCGCTTCAGCTTCTCATTATCGGACCTTTAGTTCGCTTTTCATTTGCTAAGTTTGTGAAAGGATAGAAAGCGATTCAAACGGATGGGGTGAGCTAGAAAAAGTGTTAGATAATGTATTGCAAACTAGTAGTCCCTTGTTCTTCAAGGGGCTCTGTTATTAATCGTTTTTTATTAATGATCTCTAAATCATTTTTCTGCAAAATCAATAGCGGATGATAGAGAAACAAGGTTTGAAGCTGCATATCCAACTTTATGGGCCGTTACTTCCTCTGTTTGTTCGTAACCTTTTACTATCTTTTCAAATCATTCTTCTTACATTGTTGGGGGTACATATATATTAAGAAAAGTTAGGACAGTCAAGTTTCCTACATCTACAATAAAATGTGAAAGGATCACCCATCTTAAACTCTTAGTTTTAAAATACGTAAGGGACCAAACAATCCCCATAACCGTTAAGTAAATATAAAGGTGATAAGATGTACTTGCAATTGAAAATACTCCCCACATAAACGGATGGCTTAGTACAAAAAAGATTGTTGTATACAAAACGCTTATCCACTTTGGAAACCAGTCAACTGCAGCATCTAATAATACACCTCTCCAATATAACTCTTCAAACCACGGATTGATTAAAGCAAATAAGATCCAAAGAACGATCAGGACAGTTGAATCAAATAATTTGTAATTCATGATTAATATAGAGAGCGGAAACATACCAAGAAGTAAAGACAAGATAATAGGTAATATGGAGATTTTGGGTTTCTTTAACCAGTCTTTAATATGTTTGTTTTCTTTAAAGTATACAATACAAAATCCAAGAGAACTCCAATATACAATTGCTAAAGGAATCCATGCCCATCCGTCTATAAATTTTGAGAAAATAGCAGCTGTGATAAATCCAAGTAAGATAACAATGATTGGGGATAGTAAAATAAGTGCTCTTTTTCTCTTACTAATCTCTAATATCATGGCGAGAGCTCCTTTACATTAGGGAATTTCCTTAAATATATTCATAATAAGATTGGCTTCTGGTATTGGACATTGTTCCCATTGAATCTTATTTATGGCTAACCCTTGAATAAAGGCATAATACGTAACAGCTAACTGTACTGGATCTCCTTGCTTGATTTCGCCTACTTTTTGTCCTTCCACAATTAGCGGGATAGTAGCCATAACAGGCGAAACAGCATGCTCTCCTGTTAAAATTTCTTTCACTTCTTCTGATACAATATCTGAAGTGCTAGCTTGAATCATAATTAGAAAAAGAAGAATTTCTTCACCATTGTCGATACTTTTCATAATTTTTTCTGTCATCCAACATAACTTTTCTAAAGGAGTTCCCACTTGTTCATTAGCATAAGAGATGACATCAAGAGAACTATCTAACGCTTTTTGTACTAAAGTCATGAAAATCTCTTCTTTTGACTTAAAGTAATGGTAAACAAGTCCATGACTAAGTTCGGCTTCTTTTGCAATATCGCTAATTTTTGCTGCTACCATACCTCTTCGCGCAAATACTCGCAAAGCTGCTTGTAATATTTGAGCTCTTCTTTCATCTCGGATTTGTTTATTTTGTTGATCTTGTCTAGGCATTAGTAACTCTCCTTTTTTTTGATTGACTAACCAGTCAATAATGTAACTATTTGTATATTATTCTACAAATTTACTTATTGTCAATGATTTTTGTTTTTATTAACGAGTTTATATCGTTTATTCCTAGGCACTTTCCTTTCATCTCCACTTAGTCCATTTATTACGATGTGATGAAGAAAAAACGCAGGTTCCTTGAGAAACAAGAGATCTGCGCTTTTTTTAATAAACTTTATGTAAAAAACAAATTATAGATTATTAGTTTTGTTATCTTTCAGGTTAAAAAATACAAAGTACAAACTGATAAAAAAGTAATATAAACAATACCCTATTACTCGTACTTATTATAAACCTCCTTGCGCAGTTGCTGTTGAAATCGTAACAACTAAAACACACTAGGTAAACCTACTCATTTTTAAGAATCAAATTAAGTTCAAGAAGCTAAAACCATAAATCGATCCAACAGCAAATAAAATTGTCCATACTGCTAAACTAACTGTCATCCATCCAATTACATGCCGGCGTGAAGAGCCAAAAGTTAGAGCTAAGACTGCGGCTATATCTGTACCTACTAAAATAGGGGCAAGCAAAGCTAATCCTGGTATACCGTATTTTTCCCAAATTTGTCTTGATCTTGTTTCCTTTTTAGTTGGGCTATTGATTCCCTTTTTCATTCTTCTTTTCGCTCTCCATGCTGAAAACTGCTTAAAAAATAGCCCAAGCAATAAAATTAAAATAAAATTCCCTAAAAATGCTGTTAATCCAACACTAAAAGGAGGTAACCCCCACACAATTCCAAGTGGAACAATAATAGATACATCCATCCAAGGTGCTGCAGCAAGCAGAAATAAGACTGTATACTGCCATAAAACAGGAGCATCTTGTGCCCATTCTATTAGATTCATTTCATCTCTCCTTTATCCTTCAATATTCGTTTAGATTCCAAATAATTATTCAATAAAGAATGTATTTCTTTATCTCTAGAAGGTTAATATTTAATAAGGAAATAAACAGACTATTATTTTATTAGATTGATTTCTTTCTGTATGGAAGATTGTATAAACAAAAAATAACCTTTATCTAAATCCTTCATAAAAGGAGACCTGGCTAACCAAGTCTCCTTTTATGAAAAACTTTTTATTGATGAATAGAACCAAGCATTTGTCTAGCCATTTCTTCATACTCTTGCAGTCCAGAGATTTCAGCAAACTCAGCAACTGAAATTGCCCTGGTTGTTTCCAATTCTAAAATATGTTCTTTCATAAGCGGCCACGTCTTCCCGCCTGCCTTTTCATAAGCCATAATAGCTTTTTCTAACCCTTTTTCTCCAGCAAATAAATAGTGAACAATAAAATCACGCGATACATCTGTAACCGCTACTTCAGTCCAATCAATTAAGCCAGTAACTTCTGATTGACGATTAATTAAAATATGTCCTGGATGAACATCTCCATGACTAAGTCCAGTATGCTTTGGCCATATATTATCGTTATTCACCCATTTCATCCAACGATTCCATAAATCCTCCCGAACCTCAAATTCACTCTTTATTTTATGCATTCTCGTTTTCATTAATTCTCTTGCCTCATATGCTGTATAAATTTGAATACCAGTATTTTTCACTAAACTTATTGGCAGTTGATGTATTTCCGCTAACGTACGTCCGAATGATTCATGGTATGCTAATGGAATGTCTTCTATATTTAGAACCCATTCATAATTTTGAATTTCAGGGTTAATAGTTCCAGCAGGTACTCCGTCTAGCGACTTATACGCTACAACCTCATCAGTGAAAATCTCCCAATACGGTGCTTGAATTGTTGTATATTGATTAACAGCATCTAATACCGTCTTCTCTTGATCGGCTTTTGCCATAGAATCTGGTCTGCGCGGAATTCGTAAAATCCATTTTTGTCCTTGCTCATCTTCTACATGTGCAACCTGAAAATCAAGACCTGATTCATTTAATCTTATTGTTTTTTCGTTTATATTTAATCCTTTTCGTTTTGCTAATGCTTTAATCTCTACTTTATTCATGTAAATTCCTCCATACCTTTTTAAGTTTTTCCGCTGCTCTTTCAATTCTCTTCAGCCCGAATTCTTATAATCAATAACACAACTTACTGGTTATGAACGGATATAGATTGGGTTTTTAAACATGAAAAAAGCTGCAGAATCCTCTGTCTGCAGCTTGAAGTAAACATTCCTCAACTATGTTTTACACTCTATAACACAGTGAGAAATCCAATTCATATATCATTGGATGGAAAAAAGCACATTTTTAAACATAACAAAAGAAAGACAAATAAATCCTCCTTGTTGTTAATGTCGCATATTACAATTTTCGTTGAAGATGATTAAAAATGAGCAGACTTATCCTGTTTACTCTGCAATTATTAAACAGAGTCCTTGAACATATTCAATTATTTGTTCAAAGTATGGATACGTAGTCTCATAGAAGCTGTCATTTTTAATAATCCTCCTTGTTTTAGAATAATCTCATTTTATATTACAAAATGATGATTTTCAAGCCCTTTATTTTGATGAAAGGTTGTTTTATCTAACTTTCCATAATGTATCAATCTAACTTTTGCTGAATTTTTTAGCTTCATCTTTCTCACCTGTTTATATTCTTTAAAACGCTTATACAAATAGAAGCTGTTAGAAGAAGTCCACATTCCAACAGCTCTGACACCTTTTATCTTTATTCGTTTGTTTTTCTCCCTGTTGTAAATCCTGAAAGAAGAATGAAAGAATAAGCTAATAAAAGCCAAGAACCGAAAATTCTATCCATTCTACTATCCAAATTTATAAAGATATCTGAGAAATAAATTAAGGATACAACATCAAGTAACATACCTGGTAAGGCGATTAAAATGGCTGCTTTTAATCGATTATATGAATCTAATTTTTTGTATCTATAAATGGGTAAAGTAAGAATTAATATTAAAGGAATAACCAAAATATATGAAGCGACTAACAATACGGGGGTTTCTAGCGAGAAGAAAAAATGTCCTAAAAATCTAAATAAAGCTGTAGCTCCTAACCAAACTAAAAATCCCCAAGTTAGAAAAAACATATTCTCTCACTCTCCTTTTGAAATTTGTTCCTCTGTTCTAGACGATTGAACATATTCTACTTGCTTTATAAAAAGTGATTCAATACTTTTAAATACACGCTCCGCATCAAAATCTTCGATCATTAAAGATTGTATAGCCAAACCATCTATTAACGCATTCATGAGGATGCTCCATACTTCTATTGAGTGGCCATAAAATTCATCTGCTCCTAGTAATGCTTCCATCTGTTGTTGAAGAGATTTATTTTCGTATTTCAACAATTCACTAATAAGATCTTTAACTTTATCATTGTGTAGCCCTGTTACAATTAATGATAAAAATAAAGGATGATAGAAAGAACCTTTAGTATTTCTGTTATAAGCTGATTTCATGGCAGCTTGAATCCAATCTAATCCTTGTTTCTTAGCCGCTTTTTTCTTTTCCTCTAATTCTTCCCATGATGTTTCACACATATCTTTTACAATCTCAATCATA
Organism: Priestia sp. TRM10; assembly: GCF_057808375.1. NCBI lineage: Bacteria > Bacillati > Bacillota > Bacilli > Caryophanales > Bacillaceae > Priestia > Priestia sp. TRM10. The sequence continues at coordinate 808,557 of NZ_JBJZOT010000013.1, read as the reverse complement.
AGCTGTTCTTTTGTTTTAAAATGGTAATATACAGTCCCTTGTGTTACACCTGCACCTTCTGCTACTGCTTTTAAAGTCAATTTATTTATCCCATTTTCTACTATGCATTTCTTTGCAGATTGGATTAGATCTTTTTTTGTGATCACATTCGGCTCGGCCATATAAACCTCTCCTTTATTTAATTGTTAGTCCAATAACTAGTATAGAAGATAAGCACTAACAAGAAATTCTTCTATTTTGTATATCCTTACACTGCTCTGCAACTCCTTCACTATTAAGCATTTCTTTCTTCTTAGGGCGTGCTCTCTAAAAAGGACAAATATCAAGATTTTCAAGAAACACTTAAGTTAGTTATATAACTAACTTAAGTGCATAAGTAAGAAACGGATGAATATCGTATACATGAGTACCGTTTCTTATCAAACGTTCGTTATGCTATATTTCTGTATTTCTTAAAGATAATAGCCTAGTTCCAGATCCCCTACATTAAGAGATCCATTTTCATTTACCATATTTTAATTAAAATATGGTAACCAATGTATTGTCAACATATTTTTGAATATATGTAATATATATACATATGGAAATGCGTTAGTTTTAATCTAAGGAAAAAGCTAATTGTTGTTTATCATATGTCATAATAGAAGAAAAGCCTGAAAGAAACTGTCCATAAGTTATCTTTCAGGCTTGCTATATGAAAAATTTTCATCCTAGTAATTGTAGCAACATTCTTCATCGTCATTTTAGTAAAGAAGAGAATATTCCCTTTGGTTAATTGAAGAAAGTAGTGAAACGAAAATCCAGCAAGTTACCATCTAAGAGAAGATCTCCTTTTTTAATCTCCTTTTCTATTGTTCTCACTATTTTCTGCATTAATAAGTTTTTCATCAGTTAGAGTTTTACTTTATTTTTTAACTTCTATGAATAGGGGTTTGTGAGTTATTATCCAAAAGAAATTCTTCTAAAATTCCGTTTGCCTCCCATTCATCTCTCCCATTCACCATTAAGGTAACTTCATCCCCCTCTTTAATAATTAAATCCATGATTTCCATAAGATCTTTTCCATTTGCTGTTTTTCCATGCTTAGAAAGCATTATTTCACTTTTAAAGGATGAAGCCTTACGCACAAATATTGCTGTATGTCTAGCTTGAAGTCCACGCGGAAGCTGAACAGTAAGCTTTTTCATTAACATCTTCTCTCACCTTATTTCCATAGCTATATTTATCACTTTCATTTATATAACCTAGAAAGATAGAGGATTAGTGTATTTTGCTTCTGGTCTCTTTACTAAATGAAACGTAAAAGCCTCTCCATAAACTCCGTAACTCCTCTTTCACTTTCTATTCATTCTGATCTTAATTCCGCCTTAAAGTCCTGTTCTCTTCTCTAGCTCTTCTGGATAACGGTCTCCCATCAATGTAATTTTTGAAGTTGCTGAATTTATATCATTCAGCTCTTCAGATGTTAGTTTAATGTTAGAGGAATTTAAGTTTTCTTCTAGTCGATTTAACTTTGTTGTTCCCGGGATAGGCACAATCCATGTTTTTTGAGCAAGTAACCAAGCAAGAGCGATTTGAGCCATTGTAGCTCCCTTTCGCTCGGCAACTTTTTGAAGTAACTGGATTAACACTTCGTTTGCTTGGAGAGCCTCTGAAGTAAAGCGAGGAAGAATGCTGCGGAAATCGTCACCTTCAAATGTTGAATTAGCGTTAAAGCGTCCTGTTAAATACCCTTTCCCTAATGGACTGAATGGAACAAACCCTATTCCAAGCTCTTCTAAGGAAGGTAATAACTCTTCTTCAGGACGTCTCCACCACAAGGAATATTCACTTTGAACAGCTGCAAGCGGATGAACAGCATGAGCGCGGCGAATCGTCTTCACTCCAGCCTCTGATAATCCCCAATGTTTAACTTTTCCTTCTTGAATTAAATCTTTCAAGGCTCCTGCTACCTCTTCAATCGGAACATCCGGATCCACTCGATGCTGATAATATAAATCAATAGCTTCTATTCTAAGGCGTTTTAACGAATCTTCTACCGCTTTCTTAATCTGTTCTGGCCGACTATTCATTCCAGCCTGTTTTCCATTTTGAATATGGAATCCAAACTTTGTAGCAATAGCAACTCTATTTCTAAAAGGCTGGAGAGCTTCTCCTACAAGCTCTTCGTTTGTATATGGTCCATATACTTCAGCAGTATCAAAGAAAGTAACACCTCGTTCAACAGCTTCTCGAATAACCGAAATCATTTCCTTTTTATCTGAAGGAGGTCCATATCCATAGCTCATCCCCATACAACCGAGTCCAATAGACGAAACTTCTAGACCACTATTTCCTAATGTACGCTTTCTCACGATTCATCTTCCTTTCTTCACTTATGGTTGTTACTTTGAACTTTCACACGATTTATTTGTTTTCGTATTCTTATTATGAAATAAACAAGGGAAAAACCGTTATCACATTTATCGCAAATATTTGCCTAATCCTCTCACAGCTATTTATACAATGAACAAATATACTTTATAATAAAGCTAGTAAGAATGAAGGAATAAGGAGAATGCTATGTTTGAACACGTATATAAACAAAATGATGAGCTTGCAAGAATTATTAAGCGTTATTCAAAGCAAGACGGTGTTTATCAGACCTCTATCCCATCACTATTTTTCATTAACGAATCCAATATTACTGAGCCGCTTCATGTTGTTTACAAGCCCTCTTTTTGCATTATTGTTCAAGGTGAAAAAGAAGTGCTTCTAGCACAAGAACGCTTTAAATACGGTCCTGCTGATTACCTTGTGTCATCTGTTGACTTACCTGTGACAGGGCAAGTTATAAAAGCTTCTTCACATGCTCCATATTTAGCTCTCAAACTTGAATTTACGCCAAATCAAATTTTAGATGTTTTGAACAGCTGCGAAAATCAAGTTCGACATAGGAAAGATCCAAAGCGAGCTTTATTTGTTAGTCAAACAGAACCATCTCTACTAGATGCGGTTACAAGGCTAGTTCGTCTATTAGACAGTCCAGAAGACATTCCAATGCTTGCCCCCCTATTCATGAAGGAAATTCTGTATAAGATCCTAAAAGGTGAGCATGGTACTACACTTGAACAAATCGCAATAGAAGGCAGTGACACTTACAAAATCAGAGATGTTATTGAACATATTATCCATCACTATGATGCCCCTCTGCGCATTCAAGATCTCGCTGAAAGAGCAAATATGAGCGTTTCGTCATTTCACCGTCATTTTAAAGAAGTCACAGCGATGAGTCCTATTCAGTTTCAAAAACAGTTGAGACTGCAAGAAGCCCGGCGCCTATTATTAGCAGAGTCATCAGATGCTGGTGAAGTAGCCTTCCGAGTCGGCTATGAAAGTCCCTCACAGTTCAGCCGGGAGTATTCTCGCATGTTTGGATTTCCACCAAGAGAAGATATGAAACGTATACGGGAAAGAAGTGCTCAAAAAATAAACGCATGAGTCTCCTATGCAATAAAGTCTTCCATCAAAGAACATTAGATCACTAAAAAAGCCTTACTTCCCGTTTTCATGGAAGTAAGGCTTTTCGTTTTCATGGAAGTAAGGCTTTTCGTTTTACATAGGAGAATACTATTTTCTATTATTTTATATCTCAGAATTATAGTTCTTAATATAGCTCAATATAGTTGTTCTCTTTCTAAAGAAGAAATGGAATTCTTTGTTTCTTAAATGATTTTCACTAGAAAAGTTAGCAATTTAAATATAAAACTCCATGTGTGTTTTATCTTCTTTATAATACTCTAAACGATCTTGTAAACTCCCTGTATGAAATTCAAATTTATGGCCATCAGGATCTGTAAAGTATATAGATTTTTTGTCTCTCTCGTCTCTTTCCCTCCCAGGTAAAATATTAACGTTATTTTTGATTAGTACCTTTTTAAAACCTTCAAATTCTTTGCCATTCACTGTAAACGCAATATGAGTATAAGAATGTTGAATTTCATTTCTTGGAATATCTTCCTCTGCATTTAAAGCTATCCATAAACCATTTAAATCGAAATAAGCTACCTTTCTTCCTTTAACAAGTAATTTAGCTTGAAGTACGTTTTTATAAAAGTTTATAGATGCTTCTAAATCTGAAACTGAAAAACAAATATGATTGATACTTAACACTTCTTATCCCCTCCCTTATAGTGGATATATTATACAATAGAAAACTAAAACATCTCCTCGCCCTACCCATGAATCTCACAAAGGTACGGATTGGCTGGTCAAAATATAAGCGTATAGTTTGGGGTACTTCTCTCTAGTTGTAGAAAGTTTTAAGTAGCACATTATTGGGCATGTTTATAAGGATAATGATATAGAAAAATAGATTATAACCATGAATATTAGATGACGTCTACTCCATTCAGAGAGTTAACCCTTCTCAACATTTACGTACTACAAATTCAGGATAAAATACCCTACATAAAAAAATCCCTCTTTCAATGTTTGAGAGAGGAAGTTTTTCATATATTACGCCTTCTAGTTTGATATAGTATATTCCCTTGGTAAGTAACTTCATACTAGCCCTATGACATTTTATACACTAATTAAGGTTCTTTTCCTTCCTAACAGTGTAATTTATCTTACAATTGTTACCTCCCCTTTATTAAAACCAATTTAAGATGATTAATGCATCATACGCCAATTCTTAGCCTTCATAAAGATAAAGAGAGAAAAAACCACTCCCATAGTAGAAAATCCAAATAATAAGTAGCGAACGGAAATACCTAATGTCATTAAAAAGGAAAACAACGTCTGAGAAATAGGGTTGAAGGCTGTTTGAGCTAAGAAAACAATCCCCATGACTCTTCCCATTATTTTTGAATCTGTGTGCTCTTGAATCATCACATCTGTTGGTATAAAGGTCATGAAGCCTAGGAAACCAATTAAACTTACCATTGGAATGAGGCCCCATATAGAAGGGATTTGACTGAACACACACATAAGAATGGCGCTTGTTATTAATGAATATAATGTTACCTTCCCACGATTTTTATGAAGGGTAACGATCAGTAAAATCACTGTAGCTACGAGAGAACCTATTGAAAAACCTGCCTCTAGAAAGCTTAAATGAAGAGCTGTCCCTCCCTCTTCTTTCGCTAATAGAGGTAAGCTTAGAAAAAGAGGTCCAAAAATGAAGAAATTAATGACAATGATAATTCCGATTCCTACTATATATAAGGGTGAAGCCCGAACGTAGTTATACCCTTCTTGAAGTTCTCTAAAAACTGTACTTTTTTCCCCAGTTGACAAAGGTTTTTCATCCTTAATTATAGAGGGAAAAACAAGTAATGAATAAATGAACATACTAATCATGCTTATGATAAAAGTAACAGAAAAGGAATAGTAGTTAATTAAAGCTCCCGCAAGAACTGGACCTATTAAAAAAACTAACTCTTGAGAACTATGGATCATTGTATTTGCGCCTTGAAGCTCCTTTTTCTCTACTAGCACTGGTATTAATGAAGACAAAGCAGGAAAAAATAGTCCATCCAAACAACCAAGTAGAAATGAAACAACTAAGAGGATAGAAAATGTAAGATTTCCATCAAGATAAGCATAAAGGAGAAACCCTATAAGAATGGTTTTGGCTATTCCTGTGCTAAAAAGAATTTTAGACTTTTGGATGCGATCAGCCATTACTCCTCCTACTATCATTGTGAACATACGTGGCAACGAGGCAACGGCTAAAAGAAGTCCCATATATTGCGGTTGTTTTAACTGATCAACTACATACCAAGATATAGTAAGGAGAAACATGGAATAACCTAATACTGAAAAAAGTTCAGCACCTAAAATAAACATAAATTTTTTATTTTTTGACAAAGTATACATTTAGAAATCTCCTTGTAGAAACACGTTATTTTCAGATTTTTTCACTTAAATAAAATAATTAAGTTAAGTTAACTAAACTATATTCATGTTATATTCCTTTTATTCTCCTGTCAATATTTAATTATTTAATCTATCATCCCTCTCTTATATGATTGTTCATGCTATATGTACTTACCGATTTTTTTAAGGTCAGCAAATTTTTTGATAGAATACCTTTCTCAATGCGTTCATGTTTAATTTTGATAAGTGGAAGCTAGTTCATGGTCCATTATAAAAAAAGCTAGACAATAACTGTCTAGCTCTTCTACTTTATCTTCTTTCAGCCGTCCGTCTGATTTCTCACATAACCTGACTATGTTGGTTATTGTAAAGGTTAGCATAAAATCCATCCTTCTCTAATAACTCTTCATGTGATCCCTGTTCCATAATCTTGCCGTCATTAATAACGAGAATAATATCTGCATCTTTAATTGTACTAAGTCGATGAGCAATTACAAAGCTTGTTCTTCCCTTCATTAGAGTTTTCATTGCTTCTTGAATATGAAGCTCTGTTCTTGTATCAACACTGCTTGTTGCCTCATCTAATATAAGGATAGAAGGATTCGCAAGCAGGGCTCGAGCAATTGTTAACAGCTGTCTTTGTCCTTGACTTAAATTACTTCCTTCCGCGCTTAGGGAGGTGTTATATCCATTAGGCAGCTTTCTTATAAAAGAATCTGCATTAGCAAGCCTTGCAGCGTCTTCTACTTCCTTGTCTGTTGCATCTAGACGACCATACCGAATATTTTCCAGGATCGTCCCAGAAAACACATAAGCATCTTGCAAGACAAGACCAATTTGTTTTCTTATCTCTTTCTTGTCTAATGTATACAGGTCTTTTCCATCGATTAAAATCTGTCCTGATTGAATATCATAAAAACGAGTTAATAGATTAATAATCGTTGTTTTCCCTGCCCCAGTTGGACCGACTAGAGCAATCTTTTGACCAGGTCTAGCGTGTAGCGACAGATTTTTTAATATGGCTACATCCTCATTGTAACTGAAATGCACATTGTTAAACTTAACGTCCCCTTTAAATTCTGAATGAGAGCCTGCATTACTTTCTTCCCCATCCTCAGACTTCATATCTAGTATTTCAAATACGCGTTCAGCTCCTGCAATAGCAGATTGAAGCATATTATATTGGTTAGCGAGCTGGTTAAGCGGCTGACTAAATTGATTGGAATAGTTAAGAAAACTAACAATAATACCAATTGTAATCATCTCGTGATAAGCAAAGATTCCACCGCTTACCGCAATAATTAAAAAACTGAAGTTGCGCATCGTATTCATAATAGGACCCATTGAGCCGGAAAGACTTTGAGCTTTAATTCCAACTGATCTTAGGTTCTCATTCATGTCTTGAAATTCTTCAATAAATCTATCTTCTCTTCCAAATCCTTTAACAACTCTTAATCCTGAAATACTCTCCTGCACAAACCCGTTCACTTCTCCTAAACTTTTTTGCTGCTCTGAAAAATAGCGACGCGTATATTTGGTAATTTTCTTTGTAATGAATACAATGATTGGCACAGTAAGCATTGTAACAAGTGTCATCGGGAGACTTAAACTAAGCATCATTACAATACTACCAACTAACATAAAGATGCTTGAAATAAGTTGAATGACCGTTTGATTCAGGGTATTCGACACATTTGTAATATCATTTGTTGTTCGGCTCATTAGTTCGCCATGTGTCTTCTGATCAAAAAATTTAACTGGCAATGCTTGATATTTCTCAAATAAATCTTGCCGCATTTCTCGTACTGTTTCTTGTGATAAACTTGCAGCCGTATATTGTTGAAGCCATGTAAATACTGCCCCAAGGACATAAATTCCTAATAAAACAAAACTCATTTTCACAAGTCCGTTCCATTGATGTGGAACAATATAGTTATCAATCATTTTCCCGATAAGATATGGACCGAGAAGCAGCAAAAGGGAAGTTATCGCAGTGTAGACGATAACTGACAACAAACTACGGCGTTGCTTTTTTAAATACTGCCATATTCTACGTAATGTTCCTTTTACATCCTTAGATTTTTCACCTTTAATTGTGCCTGGTCGCGGACCTTTACCAGACTGAAACCCCATTTGTGCTAGGTTAGTAACGTCTTTGGAACCCCCATGATTATTTGTGCTCATAAGACACCTCCCTTTCACCAAACTGAGAGCGATAAATATCTTGGTAAACCGTACAATTCTCTAATAGCTCTTGATGTGTACCGCTTCCTACAATCGTTCCCTCTTCCATTACGAGAATCTTTTCAGCATCTATACAAGATGAGATTCGCTGTGCAATGATGAATGTTATATTATCCTTTATTAATCCTTTTAAAGCATCGCGCAATTTTCTTTCTGTTTCAGAATCCAAAGCACTTGTACTATCATCCATAATTAAAATAGATGGCTTAATTAACAGTGTTCTAGCAATTGAAATACGCTGCTTTTGGCCTCCAGATAAATTAACACCTTTTTGGCCGACCTTTGTATCATAACCATGAGGTAGTTTGGAGATAAAATCATGTACTTGAGCGATTTTAGCAACCTCTATAATGTCTTCTTCTTTTGCATCTACTTTACCAAGTGAAATATTATCTCTTATAGATCCTGTGAATAAAAAGGAATCTTGAAGAACCATTCCAATATTGTGTCGAAGTTCTGCAAGCGGAATATTTCGAATATCTCTCCCATCGATAACAACAGAACCTGATGTCACATCATACAACCTTGGAATTAACTGCACAAGCGTTGATTTTCCAGCTCCTGTAGAGCCGATAATAGCCACAGTCTCTCCTCGAGAAGCCTCAAAGTTGATATCTCGTAATATTGAGTCCTCTCCTTTTTTGCTATTATTGTACGAAAAGTTTACATGTTTAAATGAGATATGTTCTCCTAGAAGTAAAGATCTTTTCTCACTTTTAGCGTCTACAATACTAGGTTCAGTAGACAAAACCTCCTGTATACGTTGAGCTGATACATTCGCACGAGACACGTCCATCAATCTACCGCTTACCATAATTAACGAAGAAAGAGCTTGGGCCACATAGTTAACAAAAGCAACTAAGTCTCCTACTTTAAAAGAGTCTCTCCAAACAAGAGGACCACTATATAAGAGAATGCCAACAAGACAAACGTTCATAATGAGCGTCATAATAGGAGAATTCAAGGCAATAAAACGTGAAGCTTTTATTGAGCTTTGCGTGTAATCTCTATTAACTTTTTGAAATCTATTTGTTTCATAACCTGAGCGTACAAAAGCTTTTACAACACGAATGCCTGCTAGGTTTTCTTGTATTCTCGTATTTACCATATCTAGTTTTTGTTGAACTTTTGAAAACAGCGGATAAGAAAAACGCATAAGGACAATCAGAACACCAATAAGAACAACAAGAGTCCCAAGCAAAATAAGACCAAGCCGAAGGTTCATCAATAACGCCATAATGACGCTACCAATGAGTAAACATGGTGCTCGAACAAGACCTTGAAGCGCAACTTGCACTAATGTTTGAACTTGCACAACATCATTTGTCATACGCGTAATTAAAGATCCTGATTTAAACTTATCTATATCCTGAAATGAGAAGGTTTGCACTTTCTTATACAAATCTGCTCGAATATCTCCCCCAATATTTTGCGACGCACGACTTGCAAAGATGTTACATCCGACCCCCATTATTAAGGAAAGCAATGCTACTAAAACCATGAGTATTCCTGTATGTTCGATAACATTGAAATCCCGCTCTACTACTCCATTGTTTACAATATAAGCGGCTAACTTTGGCTGTAGTAAATCAAAGAACACTTCAAACAACATAAAAAGAGGGCCGAGAATAACGAATTTCCAATAAGGTTTTATGTATCCTTTTAGTCCACTCATTTTCATTCGTCTCCTTGAGCTAGAATTTGTTTTTTCAATAAAATCATTATTTTTCTTCTTTCTCTGTTTTCTCTCTAGAGAGCTCTCTCTCCTCGGTTTCATGGAGCTCAAAATGTTTCATAAATTCATCAATAACTAACTCAATCGCTTTCAACTCACCAAGAATAACTTGCTTAATTTCTGCATATTCTGGTGAATCAAGCTGTTGTTTTAATGTTGTTCGTTTTATATGTAGTCTTTCTAAAAAATCTAATGCTCGACCTCTTCGAAATGTTTTAGCACCATGATGATGCCCTCTTTTATGACCTCCTCGATGCTTTTCACTTTTCATATGATCCTTAAAATCCTTCATTCATAAACACCCTTTCGTATACGTTTGTATACACTTTTTATATTTTCACTGTATACAAATGTATACGATTTGTCAAAAGAATTTTTTCTTATTTTCCAATCTGTTAACGCTCATTTGCTCATAGATTTTATGAACAAAAAGAACCCCACCTTGCATAAGGTAGGGATTGAATGACTACTTTCTTTATGTTAGATATTACAAAACTGCTGTCATTTCAATTTGCACTCTAAGTCCGTCTCTTAGTTTTTGAACAGTACTATGTCTTGCCGGACGATCATCTTCATTCGGAAACATCTTCAGCCACTCTACATTAACAATTTTCTTATATTCACGATCAGTTAATGAAACGCTTAGGTGAGCAATATCGTCGGTCGTTCCCCCAGCAAGCTCCATAATCTCTCTCATATAATGAAAAAGATTAGCTACCTCTTCTTCAATGCTTTCTGGCATTTTTCCTGTTTCTGGGTCAGAGCCAATGATTGCTGACGTATATACCATATTGCCTATCTTTACTGCCGTTGGTATTGGGTTTTGATGATTAGATCCTTTCACATGTAAAACTTGACGTTTTGCCATCTGTCCATTCGCCCCTTTTCAAAATTCACCAATTCTCTATCCATTTAATTCATTTGATTTTAGACATTTCTTTTTAAACTCATCTTCATCTTCATAATAAACAACCTGTTCTTTTTCAAGCGTTGGTCTAAGATTGTAGAAGTCTAAGCTTATTTCTCCCCGTGCAATTTTCTGCTTTGTTCCCTCTTCTTTTTGGAGACGTTGTTTTGATAACTCTAATGTAGACTGAAAATCTGCTTTTTTCACAACAACAACGCCATCCTCATCCGCCATGATCAAGTCGCCTGGATCAACAGAAGCTCCGGCACAAACAGTAGGTGCATTTACCCAACCACCTCTTGTCTTAGTCGTTCCTTGAGATAATACTGCTCTCGTCCAAACCGGAAAACCCAATTCACGAATTTGAGCTACATCTCGTATTCCTGAATCGATGATAACACCCTGAACCCCTCGTTTAATTAAGGCAGAAACAATTAATTCCCCAATCATACCTGCTACTCCCTCGCCTACAGTTGTAATAACGAGAACATCACCTGGTTTACAAACTTCAATTGCAGCATGAATCATTAAGTTATCTCCTGCATGACAAACAGCCGTTACTGCAGGGCCGCAGACTAGCGTTTTCTCTAAAATAGGCTTCAAACTATTATTCATAAGTCCAATCTTACCTTGTGCTTCATAAACAGTTGAAACATCAAGTTTCTTATATTTTTCAATAAGTGTTGCGTCAGGTCTTGTAATATTCTTTACAACGTATTTTTCCATTAGATGAATTCACCCCCAACATAAGGGAAGAAACGACTAAATGCTTCAGCATATTTATATTCATTATTTCCCGAACATCTGCGAGCATGATTCCCGCGTAGTTGTGCCTTTGCTCCATAATAATTAATTAAATGGTTCTGTGCTTTAAAGCAATTCATAGCTGCTTGCTTTTGCTCATACGTTTCAGTTATGTCAATAATCACTTCTGGTTTAAAATCACTAATTTCCGATTGGTGTGGTTCAAAACCAAAGATACTAGCTTGTTTTGTTCTTTCTGTTCCCTCTAATCTAACTCCATTCGAAGTTGATAAAACACTTGCATCAAATACAAATTTAGAGACTGTTTCATGATCAGGATTAAAGGCATCTCTAGGTCCGTGAGTTAATATATGATGAGGTTTTACTTCTCTAATTTTACGAACTAGGCGATCCATTCGCTCTGAATTGATTTCCATGTGATAGTCTTGATAATCCCAAATTTCAAAATTTTCAACCCCTAGGCATTTTGCGGCTGCTTCAATTTCTCCTTGTCGATGAGCTTTTACACCTTCCAACGTTTGTCCTTCAATATTCCAAAGATCGTTTGATTCTCCTCTTGCTCCATAACTTAAAATAACAAGCGATACGTTCGCTCCATGACTCACGTACTTAGCGATTGTACCGCCACCTCTCCACACAAAATCTGCAGCGTGTGCACTTACAACTAATAGATTCGTATTCTTATCAACCATTTTCCATCCCCCTAAATTCTTTGATTAAGTTCTAAAAAACGAATTTGATACTCAATATTGTTCAACAATTTTGTTTACACGTTTAGTATAGAATACGGTTTCATTCTTGTCAATATTCATTTTCAGTATAAGAAAAACGAAAGGGTTCGAAATAAGAGGACACTAGCCATCTATGTGATATTTGTGAGTAGTATAGGAGAGTTTTTTTATCCTTCTTTTAATGCTAGTAAAAACATAGAATTCGGAGTTTTACTATTATGGGATTAACATGAAGAATAACTAAAGAAAAAGTTGTGAGCGATCTTTCTAACGATTGTGAGGAATTAAGAATGACCCGTTCTTTATAAACGGCTATTCCTATAAAAACATACTAAATATTTTTTATAACGACTTCTGGATAATGGTTCTTATTCATCGCGTTATCCAAGGTGATAAATAGCTATTAATGATTTCAAAAGCAACTATTGTAATCATTATCATAAAAAAAAGTGAGGTTGCCCTCACTTTGAATTGAATTGAATCATAATAATAATGAAAAGTTCTCCTTGATTGTAGTACGAACATTTGCAATATGATCTGTTACTGCTTCTTGAGATAACTTTTCATCGCGAATTTTTAATGCTTCAAAAATTCTTTTGTGCTCTTGAAAAGAACTTTCATTTCTTCCTGGAATTAAAATTGTTCTAAAGTGATATCTTGATAATTGAGTTCTAATGACATTTAAAATTTTAACTGCTTGCGGATTTTTAGATGCCTGATATATAATTTGATGAAATTCTTTATTTAAATTAGAATACTCGTCAAACTGATTTTGTTTTAAGTATAAATACATCTGTTCCAATATTTCTTCCAGCTTCTCTAGTTCAATATCACTAATATTTTTTGTCGCTGTGCGGGTTACTAATCCCTCTAACACCTCACGAATTTCTAAATAATTTATCATCTCTTCCAAAGTAAATGACTTGATAAATGCCCCTTTGTTCTTTTCAATCTCTACTAAATTTTCTTGTTCTAGTTTTAATAAGGCTTTTTTAATTGTATTTCGGCTAACCCCAATGACTTCAGAAAGTTCAATTTCTGTTAATTTTTGGGATGGTCTATAACTCCCATCTAATATTTTTTCCTTTATAAATTGATAAGCGTTCTCCGTGGGTCTACTCATACATTAATCCCTCTTTACTTAATTTTATAATTGTATTATATCAACATTGTTGAACAATTCAAAACAATATTGTTGAACAATTAATCATAATATACTATTATTTTAACTTGATTAGTCCAATTGGTCGCAATGATAAAACATACTTTTGTCAGATCCACCATGATGAATAGTACTATTATCATCACAAGATGATGCTTTAGGCTTATCTTGTGAGTTCCTTTGCATCATCTAAAGACCACTGTTGCTTTTAATCACGTAATGAATAAAACACTATGTAAGTACTTTAGATACATTCTTATAAAAAAGAAAAGATGAAAAAACTTCGGCGATAACCCCCCTTCAGAAGAGACAGCTATTATAAAAAGAAGGATGATGATATAACATCATTTTACTGAGGAAGAAGGAGTCATTCTTCAAATAAATATTCACTATGAAGAGGAGAAAAATTTAAAACGGTTATAAGCGACTTTACTCTATCAAAAAATAAAATATTAGGAAATGACTATATAGCGAAACAAGTTGCGGGGGAATAGTCGTTATTCTTTTTATTGATATGTATTTCTTACAAAATCCCCAATACAATTGTTTAATAACTGTGTTGGGGATCATGACAGAATATTTTTGTATATTAAGTAAACATGAATCGTTATTTTGAATCATTAAAATTAACTTTTATATTCTCTTGATATGTCAAAGAGATACTAGTAGGTTTTTTCTTCACAAAGAACAGAAAGACACAAGCAAATACTCCAGGAAGGGCAAAAGTGATAAAGCATAAACTCGTAGAAATATTAAATGTGAGCAACATTCCACCTAAAGTAGGTCCAAGCATTCCACCTAATCTTCCAACACCGTTTGCTAAACCAATACCTGTAGAACGTACATCATTAGGATAATACTGTGATACAAAGGCGTTTAACAGGCTTTGAGCTCCCATTGTACAAAGCCCTGTAATACTTACTAAAGAATAAAGAAAAAAAGTGTTACCTTTTATGCCAAGCAATGCAAGACACAATGCTCCAAGCACGTACATCCCCATTAATAATTTCTTAGAACCTTTTCGGTCTGCAATGATACCTAATAAAATGGTTCCTACTAGTGCCCCACCGTTTAAGGTAATAGCAAAACTCAAACTCGACAAAAGAGGATAACCAGATTGTTCCATTAATTTAGGTAACCAAGTATTTAGTCCATAAATCATTAATAAACTCATAAAATATACCGCACAAAAAAGGAAAGTGCTTAGTGCAAGTTTATTCTTGAATAATTTTGAAATAAACATACCTGTACTTCCACTCTCTGCATCTCTCACATCATTGTATTCACTTTTAAGTTTTTCTTTATAGCTTTTATCTATTTTATGAAACGTCTTTTCAATCACATCTAACTTTTCATTTCGAGTAAGAAAATGAATCGATTCTGGTAGAACTTTGTTCATTAAAGGAATTACAAACAATGGAATAATGGAAAACCACAAAACAGAACGCCAGCCAATAGAAGGCATAAACAACACAGTAACAGCTGGTGCTAACATCCCTCCGACTTGATTTCCACAAAGCACTAGAGTAATAGCTTTATTTCGTTGCTCTTTAGGAATATATTCAGTCAAAATTGTTATAACTGTAGGTAAAGCCCCGCCAAATCCAATCCCAGCAAGAAATCTACACCATGAGAACCAGACAGGATCATTTGCAAATCCAGATAATGTTGTAAAGCCACTAAAAAAGATGACAGATACAATTAAAAGTTTTTTTCTTCCGAATCGATCTGCTAACATACTTAGGATGATAGAACCGAACATCATCCCAAACAAACCATAACTTCCAATGATACCTGCTTGTATAGTTGATAAGGACCATTCCTTGATTAAAACAGGTACGACAGATCCGTAAACAACTAAATCATAACCTTCAAATGAAATGATAAACAAACACCAAAATACCAAACAATAATGAAAGCGCTTAAATTTACTTTCATCAAGAAACCTTTGCAGAGCATGCACGTTCATAAATATTCTCCTCCGCTATTATATTTTGATAAATCTACGGGTTATCATATACCGTGTTTCGAACTCAAAATTTGACAACGCTTACAGATTTGAGTTCGAAACACTTCTAAATATTTATCTATTTACTACTGGTGTACCATACGTATGGAATGTAGAGACGGTTTTATTTCCCCATGCTTGTCCTTTTGCTCGATCTTCTTCTGTCCAAGTAATTGGTTCCCAATCTGGGGCTGTAATATAGTATCCACCTGTGCATATCTCGATTCTTGTTCCACCTGGTTCATATACATATGTGGCAAAGGTTTGTTGTATAGCATGCTTACTTGGAGCAAATTCTATAAACACCCCATTCTCTAAGAAAATATCAGCCGCTCTCAAAACCGCTTCACGACTTTCTAAATTAAACGTAAGATGATGTAATCTTCCTTTCTCTCCTGTACTATCTAGGGTGTAAGCAATTTCATATGCTTTGTTAGTAAGATGCAGCCAAGCTCCAGCCTGTTCCCCATTATTAAGAACAATTTGTTCACTTAATTTACAGCCTACTTCATTACGCATGAATGTACTATTTTTATCTATATTTGAAGCAAGCAAGTTAATATGATCAAGTTGCTTCACCCCTACCCCTCGAGCAGTATACTTTTGAGGTTGATTCTTTAATGATGGTTTTAAATGAGCGGGCGGAACATATTTTTCTGTTTCATAATATATTTCCATTACATGACCATCTGGGTCAGTGAAACGATAACTCTTGCCATGGCCAATATCACCTTCCGTCCAGCCAAGTCCATAACCCGTTCTTTCTATAGATCTTGCTCTTCTCTCTAGCGCTTCTGGACTATATGTTCTCATCGCCATATGCCCTAAGCCTGCCTTATTATCTTCTGTTAACTTTAAACTATACAATTCATAATCATTCCACGCTCTTAAGTATACGGATTGTTTTTCCCTCTTTACTTCTTCCATTCCTAGAATATTTGTAAAGAATTTTAGACTATCTTCTATTTTCGGCGTTAGTAATTCTACATGCCCTAAATGTGCTACATCCCTTACTTGTTCATTATTAAACATTTCAACATCCCCTTTTAACTGAACAATATTGTTTAACAATTTTGATTATAATTAAGTTTTTCCTCGCTGTCAATGGAAGTTTGAATAATCAGAAACCATTGATTTTTATAGACTTAGAAAGGAACACTAGGTTATCACACATTTTATCCTTTTAGGCGAGAAGACTCCCACTTTAATTTTGTGCAGGGAAACGCCAAAAAATAAGTGGGAGATGAATTGCCTTTTCACGCATGGGAACACTTGTTCACATGCTATAATATTCCTATATAAGTTGTTCTTTGAAAACTGAAGATATGAGGTTATAGTATATAAATTATTAAAATCATTAGAGACGTTCAAATTTCTCTTTAAAGAATTAAAACCTTTTTATATCCATTTATAATTGACAGAATAATCGAAGTAATTTACAATTTAAACACAATATTGTTTAACAATTTTGTGTTTTTTCAAGCGTTGGGCCTTTATGGATTTACATGTCCATCTTGAACTCAATATATGAAAATATAAAGTGAATAAATTAGAATACAGTATAGCAAACTTAAACATTTAATATTTAGATAAGGGTCGTTTACTTAAAAGGGATATTAAAACCTAGCAGAGGATGAGGAAGAAAAAACAGGATTAGGAGAAATCAATCCGTAATTCTTATAAAATAAAGCTCTTACTATAGACGAATAATGTCAATTACTATAGAGTGAAAAATAAAATGTTTTGGAAAAAGGATTAATATCGGGAATTTTATTTAGATAAATAATATTTTAAGAAACCAAGCATTATATAAAAGTCTTGGTTTCTTCTTTTATTCGTAAGGAGATTAGCTATATGATACTTTATATCATTGTACTTTTATTTCTCATCTTTCAAACAAGTGTACGAGGAAATACTGTGCTCGTCACTTTATATGCTGTAGATCTTCATGCTTCACCCACTTATTTAGGGATCATTGTAGCAGCAACTTCTCTCTTTCCTATGTTTTTTGCAAGTTATGCAGGGAGGTTATCAGATCAATGGGGCTATCGCTTCTTGTTTATTATGGGGACAATGGGAACAGGGATTTCCTTACTATTACCCTATTTCTATGAAAATCAGTTATTTGTTCTTTTACTGTCACAATCTTTATTTGGACTGTTTCAAATTTTCACTATTGTAACAGTTCAAAATTTAATCGGGGCTTTAAGTAATAAAAAAACTCGTTCACATCATTTCGCTGTATTTAGTTTAGGTGTTTCAATTTCTAATTTTTTAGGTCCTTTACTTACGGGTTTTTCTATTGATCATCTTAGTTTCTCTCAAACTTATTTACTACTAGCTATTTTTGCTATTGTGCCTGGAGTTTTTATTATGTTCAATATTATCCATTTACCAAGACCTTTAACTCCACCAATTGAAGAAAAGAATAATTTTAGAGAATTACTTTTTAATCGTTCACTTAGAAAAACTTATATTACTAGTGGCATCATTTTAACTGGGGTAGGAATGTATGAGTTTTATTTCCCTGTATATGCTAAAAGTATTCATCTTTCCGCCTCACTTATTGGAATTATTTTAAGCTGTAACGCTATAGCTTATATCCTCTCACGCTTATTAATGAAACCATTAGTAGATAGATTTAAAGAAGAGAGTATTTTAAGCGGCTGTCTATTTGTCTCTGCTATAGCCTTTCTTCTCATCCCTATATTCACCAATCCATTATTATTAATGATTTCTTCCTTTATTATGGGATTAGGACTAGGTTGCTGTCAGCCTTTATCAATTGTAATGGCCTATAATGCGTCTCCTCAAGGTCGTACAGGAGAAGTGTTAGGAATACGTCTTACAATTAATAAATCTGTTCAATTTCTTGTACCTATTATTTTAAGTCCATTGGGATCCTTATTTGGATTCTCCCCTGTTTTTTGGTCTAATTCAATTTTATTTTTGCTTAGCAGCTATTCACTTTCAGAGAAAAAGCATTTTTCAAAAGGAAATTTGTTTAATAAATAATGTCTGTAAAAGGATACTTTTACAGACATTTTTAAAACAGATATTGTTGCTAAAATAAAAGACAGTAAAAAGAACATGACAATAAGCCTGTTTCTTTTACTGTCTCTATTGAGAAAAGTAAATAAATGTCCTTTTAGTTATTTAAAGAAAACCTATTATAAATTAGTGAAGGAACATGAGATTAGTTTTAGCAAGGATAATATAATAAGAAGAAACTTGTCAAAAATGTATAGATTTATAAATTGAGGTAAATAACCCGATAAGACCACCTATCACAGAGAGATAAGAAACAAATGGAAGACTAGATATTGGTTCATTTATCAATAAACTTCTCCCTCCATGAAAACACAACATAATACCATATAAACTAAATTATTCTTCCTTATATAATCAATGTTCTATGCAACTTTAGTTTACATAATGAAGATTATAAGCATTAAAGAAGGTTAGGCATCTAGTTACCCAACCTCAATTGAATATAATAAAAGAGAAGTGAATTTTTCTGAATATACAATATAACCTTTTGTTTCTTTCAACATCTTTCCTCATTGGTTGAAATTCATTATCCCTTTTCAAAAAGTTATTTATCTTCTCACTTTATCAAATTCCAAGTGCTTTTTTTGTTGCAGGCCCCACAATTCCATCTACTGTTAAATGGCGTGCTTTTTGAAATTGACGAACAGCCTGATCGGTATTCGCACCAAAAATTCCGTCTACTCCTTTGGTGCTATATCCAAGAGACGTTAACTTACGCTGAAGAATTTGCACTTGGCTACCTCGACTGCCTTTCTTTAAAATAGTTCCGGTAGAAGGTCCTGGTGTTGATCCATTGTTATTATTGCTTGATCCTATAAGTCCATATGCTATTGCAATAGAATCGAATGATTTTCCGGAAGTTGTGATGATAACCGTTGTATTGGTTGGCACTTGGCTAAATAACCACTCTACATCATTATCATACATACGAATACATCCACTGCTTACATAATAACCAATTGAACTCGGATTACTATTACCATGAATCGCATAAGTTGTACCCCATGTTCCGCGTGCATTCAAACCAAGCCATCGGTTCCCAAGGGGATTTCTTGGATCGCCCCCTGGGATGTTTCCCGTATAGTAAGGTCTATTCACAATCTTGTTCACAATCTTAAATGTACCTTCCGGTGTTAAAGAGGGCGTTCTCCCTGTTCCCACTTTAAAGACTCTCTTCAAATGGCTATTTTCATAATAAGCAAGCTGATTGTTTGCCTTATTAACAATGATAAATTTACTGCTTGCTGCAGAACTAGTAATTCCCCCTGCACTAAAAAATACCAGGAAAACCAAAATAAAGAGTATAAACCCTTTTTTAAACAAATTCTTTCCCCCTTTCTAATCCTCACTACTCTCTCTCTTTTTATAATCTTTTCAATTTATTTAATGAACATTTTTCTTGTCCTATTACCAAATACAATATTTATGTAGATTAAAATTTTAGATGTTGAAAAAGCAGAAAAAAACCTACTGTCCCCGAAACAGTAGGTTTTTTCTATTTTATAGATTGTATATGATATATAAACATAGTTAATATAATCTTTGTTATCGGAAATTACTACTTGGGTTAGTACCAGCAAAGCTGACACTAGCCGCAATGTAGATGTAATTAAATTGGAAATTATTTATTGGTGACCTCGTTAGATCTCTCGATGATTGCAAGCTTTGAATAGACCTCATAGAACGTGCGGCCATGCCCCTGCCCGCTTCCACTTCATCCAACCAACTCCGCGTCGGGTCACGGTTCTTTCCCAATAAGATCGATGAAATTAACCGGCCTTTCTTTAAACGAACAACGAACCGCGAGCTCGGTATCAGTCTTCGATTGCCTGATAGACCAAGGTCCAGAAGTCATGGATAAGCCGCGATGAATCTGGAGTGGACGCTCCGACCTGGGTGAGCAGAATTCCGGTGAGCTGTTTTTCCGGGTCAGCGTACGTCGCGGTGCCGCTTCCGCCGTCCCAGCCGAACTGGCCGATGGACGCGTAGTCACCACGGTAGGTACGCACCGCCATCCCAAAGCCCCAGCCGCCGTGCTGCCCTTGGCCGAATGACACATGGACGTTGTTGCGGGCCATGGCGTTTCGGGCGGCTTGTTGCTCGGGCGTGAGGCGGTTGGTGGTCATCAACTGGACGGCGGGGCGGGATAGGATCCGTTCGGTCCCGTGCATCCCGTGATTCAGCAGCATCCGGAAGTAGGCGTGGTAGTCGTCGACGGTGGAGACCAGTCCGCCTCCGCCGCCCTGGAACGCTGGAGGCTGGCTGTAGCGTCCCTCCTTGGCTTCGTCCCAAACTATGAACTCTCCGGTCTGCGGGTCAGGGGCGTAGAGGGTTGGCAGCCGGTCAATCTTGTTGACAGGCACGTAGAAACCGGTGTCCTTCATGCCCAAGGGGTCGAAAATGCGTTCGCGCAGAAACGTCTCAAACGACTGGCCCGTGACCCTGGCGACAAGCACGCCGAGTAGATCATTGCTGATTTGGTACTGCCAGCGCTCTCCGGGATGGTGCATCAGCGGAAGCGTGCCAAGGCGGCGCATCCACTCATCCGGCTCGGGCATCGGCTCCGGTAGATTGGGCGTAAGCCCCTGCTCGAAGATCGCGTTCATGATCGGAGTGCCCAGCGACGTCATATCCATGCCGAGCCCGAACGTGGAGGTCAACAGGTCCCGTACAGTGATCGGCCGCCGCGCCGGCACGGTGTCTTCAAGCGGGCCGTCAGCCCGTTTCAGTACCCGCCGGTCGGCGAGTTCGGGCAGCCACGTCTCTACCAGATCGTCCAGCCGCAGCCTGCACTCGTCGAGCAGGATCATCACCGGCGCGACCGCGACCGGCTTTGAAGTGGACGCCATCCGGAAAATCGTGTCCCGGCGCATCGGTGTGCCACCGTCATGGCGCATCGTGCCGATCACTTCGACGTGCGTCTCACCGTACCGGCTGACCAGGGCGACGAGCCCAGGAATCTTCCCGGACTCGACATGCCTTGCAAGCACATCGCGCATTCTGCTCAGCCCTGTTTTGGAGAAGCCGCTATTGCTTTGTCCCATTGTAATCTTTTTCATTTGGTTTTCCTCTCTTTACTTTTATTATCAGCCCTATTTGTTCTACAAATTCTGTTTTGTTATTCATGCTTGAAAGCCCTTTGTCACTCTATCTAATCTATTTTCTTTTGGATATAAATATAACTGTTCATTGAATTCTATACCTAAAGGTACGCTATCCGATAAATAAGATTTAAAGTTTTATGCGAATGTAACTTTAAAACAAAATTAGGTAAAACCTACTTATAATTCCTAATCGGGTAAAGTAACTAAATTTTGCATAAACAAAAAAAGAAGGTGACCCAAAAGTATAACTTTTAGGAGCACCTCCTCTTTCTATATTAAAACATTTGTATAAGCTTCCTTGCTGAATCCCCTCCGTTTTTGATGCAGTCAGGGATGCCTACTCCGTAATAGGAACAACCCGCAAGAATGATTCCAGGATAGTCGGCTGCCATTTTGCTTTCCAGAGCTTCTACACTTTGTGGATGGATAATCAAATAATTTGGCATTTGATCTGTCCAATTTGTTACTTCACTGGCTATTGGCTCAGCGTCAATTCCCAAGCTTTTGTGAATATCGCCTAGGGCAATCTCAAGCAGTTCTTCTTTGTTCATGTTCTTTAATGAAGCGAATGAAGGATGACTACTTTTATAAAAAAGTCTGACTAGCAGATTGCCTGATTTTGAGGTATGGCCCCATTTTCGGCTTGTCCATGTACAAGCATTGCAGAACAATTCATTAGTATTCGCAGTGATGAAGCCCGTGCCATCCGCGGGCAGGATGCTGTCAGGCACGTCAAAGCCAAGATACACACTAACCAGTGAACTGCTTTTCAACCCAGCAAATTCGTTTTTAAGGTCCGGGTCATTGATTAAAGATTCAGCAACTGTATGTGGAATGCTAAGTATGATGTAGTCCGCTTCAATCCTTTCCTGATTGTTTAGATACACACGATAATGGCTGTTTTCTTTTTCAATTTTATGGACTTTGGTATTTTTCAAAATCTCAGCATCAACAAGATTTTCCTCAAACGCATCAATTAATGTATCTAAGCCATTTTGAAAAGAAAGAAACTTTCTTTCCCCGCCTTTAAATTTCTGTTTATTAGCTTCAAGCCCTTTTATAACACTTCCGTATTTTTCCTTATAATCTATTAAATACGGAAGTGTAGAAGCAATGGTTAAGTCACTAAGTTTTCCAGAATAAACACCGGAAAGAACAGGGGCAATTTGTTTTTCAACCAACTCTGTTCCAAGAAAATACTCCAGAAAGGAACCGATAGAATCGTTTTTCGTAAATATTTTATTAGTTGTATACAAATCCTTCATTGCCGCCACTTTTCCTTCGGCAGAAACGAGCGTGCTCTTCGCCAACGATTCTATGCTTGCAGGAATTCCGAAGACAGCATCATCCGGAATGGGCTTTAATTCTCCGTCAGTATATATATAAGAACGGCCTGTCGCATTGTAAACAACATCCTTTTCTAAACCAAGTTCTTCAATCACAGGCATTGTTTCTAATTTACGGGACACAATCGAATCTGCACCTGCTTCCATTAAAAAACCATTTCGTTTGACTGTTCGGATTTTCCCGCCAAGCTGATTGGACGCTTCAGCCAGAACTAGCCTGACATCTTTCCCATTCGCCTTTTTCCATTTTTGTAATTCATACATGGCCGATAACCCCGTTATACCGCCACCAATCACAACAACTGTTTTCACTTACTTCCACCTCTTATATCATTCCATCTCTTAGAAGGCGACAGGTGCCATCCAAGTATTTACAGGCACTATCCAAATTTCCTCACTGATATTAATAATAGTGTCGCTGATTTTCAAATCCTTTTGTTTTATTATAAAGGTGAATGTTTTAGGATGAAAGGAATTAGCTGATTGTTGACATTGAAAAGTGCGTTTGAATACGACCAACTTGTTAAAGTAAGTGGTGTCTAACAATTGGGATGCAGTTCAACAAAGAAAAAAATAGAGGAACAGTATATGTAATTCATCTCATTCAAAATCTTATAATTGCTGTTCTTCTTACTTGGGTTATATAGATGTTCCTCAACTAACGCAATTGTTAGTTAAGGAACAAAAAAAGATCGGCAATTAACTCTCCTGGTCTTCTGCAGTTTCAGATTTCATGAGTTTTAGACTATTTTCTTCAGGGACTTCCACAATATGTTTCAACATAGAAAGCTTGTTTTCCCAGAACTTCTCGTAAAAAGCAAGCCATTGCTTTAATTCTGTTAACGGCTCAGGATGCAGTCGATATATTTTTTCTCTGCCTACCTTACGTCCACTGACTAGTTCAGCTTCTGAAAGGATGCGTAGATGTTTGGCAATGGCCGTGCGACTAATTGGAAAATGGGATGTAATTTCTGAAATAGGTAATTCCTTTTCTGCAAGTAATCTTAGAACCTCTCTTCGAGTTGGGTCAGCAATTGCTTGAAATACATCGTGCTTTTGTTGAGATACAGACACTTAGCTCTCCACAGTCCTACGAAGATTTCCAAGGATTCCTACCCATCCGCCAGACATTCTACCGTGAATAACTGAAGCCTTTTCGTTCGCTTTGTTCATAAGCTCATCCCGCTGTTTCCAACCGCCGTGAATAAGGGTGAACTCAGTCTTTTCTTCCAACTCTTTTAAAATAAAGGAAACAAACCAACCTTCCGTATCCCATGTAAAAGAAAGACGGTTTGGCGGATCGAGTTCTGTTACTTTACAAGGTGAAGGACCAAAAGGTGATTGTAAATGGAATTCATGACCTACTTCTGCTAAAAAATCATTTGGCATGAACCATGCTGCAATGCCATCAGCAGTAGATACTTGTTCCCATACCTTTTGGATCGGCGCTTCAATGACAACTGTTTGTTTAATATCTTGTAATGTATATTCCATTCATTCTCCTACTTCCCTCTTTAAATACGAAACCTTTTGGTTTCACTTTTCCATATTATATAAAACCTTTTGGTTTCATGTCAATATTAATTTACCTTCGCCTATTTATACTTATTCATGATTTGACAACCATTTTTCATACATAAATACTAAAGATTTATTTAATAGTTACTTAAGATTCCATTGTGAATATGATGTTCCATATGCTCTAGATAATCTTTTATAAGCCACTCTAGTGTCTGCTGTTGATTATTACCTATATCACAAATGTTGGATAGCTTTTCATCAGATATATTCTTAATAATAGTAGCAACTTGCTTATTTAATGTCTGAAAAAGGTTTACTATTTCATCAAGGGATCGATCTTGATAGCCCTGAACCTCTACCCATTGGTCTTGATTATACAATTGAATTCTATATACTGGTTCTTCATATTGAATTTTTATAAATCTTTCAATGTTATTTATCGCAGAATCACATAGATGACCTAAAATCTCTTTTTTAGACCATTTATTTGGTAATGGTCGATTAGAAATTTCCTCTTCAGACATAGAGTTGTACTCCTCTGGTAATCTTTTTATCCAATGTTGGATGCTCTCCACTATGTTTTGCATATTTTTATCCCCCTAATTTTCTTATAAATCTCATCTTCAGCTTCCACCTCTAAAATCCCTTTACTAAATAATCTTCCCACGCATTGCTGCCTTGTTCTAAAAGCTTATTCAACAATGTGGATTAATTATGAAAATATGTTTCACTCATCCTTATTCACCTCTTGAGATTGACTAACCTCCATTAGTTCCTCCATTTCTTCTTCCTTCCATGGATTCTTATATTCTAAAAAGAGCTCATGCATCTCAGTATGGATCGGAACTAACCAATTCACCTGAATTTGTACATATTGATGAAGCTTTTTGGCGTCCTCCTTGCCAGCCTATATAATTGAATATATAATCGCTAATGCAATCACTCTAAAAAAAATCAGAATGTCTGTGAACTTAACGACTTCATAGGCTATGTTAGGAGGGAACGATGTCAGAAGGAAGTGCGGTAGAACAAAACCATGCAATCGCAGCACTCGAGTCCGTTATCCGAAAGTCTGAGCATGCGTTAGATAGTATGGCATCAGATGTTCCAGCCCGTAAAACATTGATAAAACGATTAAAAGCCGCAAAGGTTGGATTGGCGGTTTTGCGTTCTGTCTGGCAGGAAAAGTCTTTTGAATACGATATGACAGAAAGCAAGGAAGCACGAAATGTTTTAGCAGGAATGCTTCCGATGTTGGGTAA
Source organism: Priestia sp. TRM10 (assembly GCF_057808375.1). Classification (NCBI taxonomy): domain Bacteria; kingdom Bacillati; phylum Bacillota; class Bacilli; order Caryophanales; family Bacillaceae; genus Priestia; species Priestia sp. TRM10. Next base: position 782,859 of record NZ_JBJZOT010000013.1, on the reverse strand, counting down.
GTTTTATGATAAGGCAAAACCAGGCAGTTCACAGCATACATTAATACAGAGACGCATTGCTGCCTTTGAACTTGCAGTGAAATTTCTTGATGAGCGATCCTAAAAATTGAAGAGTGTAAGACAAAAAGCCGGAACGTCAATTCCCGGCTTTTGTCTACAGTCTGAGAGGAGTTTTAAACAAATAAGAAAATATGTAGGCGTATACATACATGAAAGTTAAATCTACTAATCGTACCCTTCAATATAGATTAAATTTCTTTATTTAAAAAAGCGCCTGTACGTTGATAAATATCTCTATATTCATCAAGGTGAGTGAATTTACCTAAGAAACCATGAACAACACCTTCATATCTTTTCGTTTCCACATGTACATCAGACTTCCTTAAGTTTTCTGCAAATAGTTCCCCTTCATCGCGAAGTGGATCATATTCTGCCGTAATCACAAGCGCCTGTGGAAGATTCGCTAAGTTTGTTTCTTTAACAGGCGAAACGAACGGATTATTAGGATTTGCATTTTCACCTAAATAGAAAGCATTATATTCGGCTAGTTGATCACTTTCTAAGCCATAACCTTTTGCATTTTCAATGAGGGATGGGTAACGAAACTCACTAGCGTCAAGATCTAGTGCTGGATAATATAATACTTGTTTCGTAATGGTGAATTCTTTTTTAACACGTGCCATAAGGGAGGTAGCAGCAGCTAGATTTCCTCCTGCACTATCCCCTGCAACAGCAAGATTCTTACCATCCCAATTTAATTCCTCTTTATGTTCTGTTGCCCATTTCGTTACATTATAGCAATCTTGTAAACCAGCGGGAAACGGATGTTCAGGAGCAAGACGGTAGCCAACAGAGATTACTTTGTAACCAGATTCGCTTGCAATTGGACGAACGATCTCGTCGTAACTTTCTAAATCTCCTGCAATAAATCCCCCACCATGAAAATACATAAGAAGAGGGTATGGGCCTTCTTCCTTTGGAGTATAGATTCGGACTGGTATATCCGCTTCAGAAACTGGAATAGTTTTTTCTTCAACTGAATAAACTTGTACACGTTTTCCAACAGGTAAGATAGGGATATAAGCTTTTCTTTGTTCTTCTGGAATGACTTCCTGTTTAGCCGGTAATTTTTGCATTAAATCAAACACTTTTTTTATTTGGGGATGTAATGGCATACTAAATAACCTCCTACATTTATTGTTTAGAATTTTTTTATTCGTAGTTTGCTATATTCAGATCTACGGATATTTTAGAAATAGTTTTTTTCAGGAAAAGCTGTTTCACTTTGTTCAGACGGAAATTGACGAGATAACCTTTGATATCTAGTTGTTATTGGTTTTCTCCATGACTCGTATTTTCGTAATGCCTCTGGAATTGAATCCGCTTCACGCAACGCAATAGCCAATGCTCCCGCATCTTGTATCGCCATGTTTGCCCCTTGACCTTGGTTATGAAGCATAGCATGTGCAGCATCGCCAAGAAGGGTTATACAATTAGAAGACCAACGCTCTAGTGGATCAATATCATAGAGGGCTCGACAATTGAACTCCTCTATACTTTCTACGATTTGTTGGATTTTAGGATCAAAGTTTCTTAAGTGTTTGATAATATCTTTTTTCTCTATATCCGGCCGCCATGATGGATCTTCGGATGGTACCGTAATATCAACCGAAATTTGCTTTCTATACTGTAATGGTAACAAATAGACCTGTACTTGCCCATCTACAAAAATTCTTAGTGTGTTATCAGAAGCAAGACCAAATGTAGCTTCTTCATTTATAATCGCTCGATAAGCATGATAACCAGAATAAACAGGAGTGACATTACAAAATATTGAACGAGCCTTTGAATGAATCCCATCCGCTGAAATAACTAAGTCAGCATCAACAGAGATACCGTTTGTAAAATGTACTTCTGCATAATCGTTATAGTTGATGACACGCTCACACTTATGATTCAAATGAACTGATTCAGGTGGTAATTGACTAATAAGAGTATTAATTAAATCTGCTCGATGAATTAATCTTGCCCATCTTCCATCTGAATTTTCAGTCAAAAGAGGCCACTCTTCTTTTATAAGAAGATCTCGATTACCGGTCAGTATCTCCATAAAATCGCTCTGCCAACTCTTACTCTCTATCTCCTTATAAATTCCCCAATCCTTGAACAACTCTACAGATGGCGGGCGCATACCAATACCTGCCCCAACCTCCTTTATAGATGATGCCTGTTCATAGATTTCAGCATGAATTCCTTCGTTCTGTAGAGCAACTGCGATTGCTGTACCACCAATTCCTCCTCCAATAATTATAACTCTTAAGTCGGCCTTTTTCTTATTTTTCAGTTTCATACCTAACTTCCTTTCACAAAAATAATTGGAAAATAAGTTTATGTACGATATTTTACCTATCCAAAAATATATTCTCTTTTTTAAGTTTTGGTAATGTTAATCACCCTTTCACTTTTATATTTGTCATTATATCGATAGGAAAAATGCTCTCGTAAGTGAACATTTTGTGACATCCTAATTTTCTACATTGACAGAGCGATATGAAAATTCATAATATATCCACCCCTTCACCTACTAAAAGGCAAATACAAAAATACTTTTTCAAACGAACATTATCATCCCTCTACAAAGCAACATCTTGTCTTTATAAATGAATGATGGGAATAAAAAAGATGTTCTCTTAATCGAGAACATCTTCTATTTAACAAGTTTGTTATCCAGTTTTCTTCTTCATCATTATCCTAGCGAATTCTCTTTTATATTTATCAAAATCCAAACGAAAAATTAGAGAAGTCTTTATGTTCATTTTCAATTTAAAAATAGGCTATCTCCCCTAGATTAAGAAAAAATGAATGATCAAAGTTCATGTGCTGCATTGTATTCCTAAATGTAGAAATCCTCTAAAACTTTAATTCTCCTGTACTTCTAGCGGAAATTCTTTAAGTCCAAACACAAATGCACTTTGAATAGGCAATAATTCAAAATCATGAGGGATACAGATTTTTGAGAATTCTTTTGTTAATTGTTCAAAAGCAATTTGTCCTTCCATTCTAGCTAAAGGGGCACCTAAACAGAAATGAATTCCCTTTCCAAATGATAGATGTGGATTAGGTTTTCGATTAATCATGAACTGATCGGCATTTTCAAACTTATTTTCGTCACGATTAGCGGATCCAATCCATAGTGTTACAGAGTCTCCTTTTCTTATGTGCTGCCCTTTTATTTCCTTATCTTCTTTCGCAATTCTATGAAGTGCTTGAACAGGTGAACGGTAACGTAATCCTTCTTCAATGGCTAATGTAATATGCTCAGGATTTTGCTGAAGCTCTTGGTAATGGCTCGGTTCTTCTAACAATCCATACATTGTATTTCCAATAAGATTTGTTGTTGTTTCATTACCTGCTGCTAACAGCAAGCGGCAAAATGAGACAATTTCACCGTCTGTTAGCTTTTGTCCTTCTATTTCAGCATCTACTAAAATAGAAATAATGTCTTCCTTAGGATGAGTTCTTTTGTATTTAATAATCTCTTTAAAATACGTATCCATTTCAGTAATACTTTGCGTACGAAGCTTTTGTAATCTTTGAAGTGCCTCTTCTGATGAATCTTCTGGTCCTGCAACTAATAAATCAGACCATCGTTTAAAGTCCCCCATATCCTCTTCGGGAACTCCAAGAATATCAGCAATAACCATAACAGGTAATGGATACGCTAAATCTTTAATTAAATCAAATGTTGTTTTACCTTTCATATCATCTATAAGGTTTTCAGTAATTTGTTCAATTCGAGGTTTCCATAAATTTAATTCTCTTGGGGTAAAAGCTTTGCTCACAAGTGAACGTAATTGAGTATGACGAGGAGGATCGAGACTAAGAATGTTTGGTTCTCCTTGTTGAACAGGTCGCTGTGAAGAGAATACTTCCTTATTTTTGATAATTGCTTCAATGTCTTCATATAAGAATATATCCCAGCACTTCTCCTCTTCATTGTATGTAATAGGTGAAGTCTTTCTCATTTTTTCATACCATTCAAACCGCCCGTTCCAATTTTCCTCTGGAGTAGAAAATGTATGTCTTGAAAAAAACCCTACTGTTTTTTGTTTCATTATACTCGCTCCTTTTTCATAAATAATCAAAAAACCTAGCTTTCTAAGACAGAAGGTCTTTTAACAATGAAATACGGTTATCTAAAACCATCAACCTTCATACGTATCTATCTTTTTCCCTTTCTCTTCTAATTTCTAAACAAACTCCCCTTTTTCCTCTATATATCATGTAAATATGACAGCAGACCTACTTTCAGGTTTCCTATAACAAACGTAAAGGAGTTAACTTTTAAGCTAACTCCTTTAGTAGATTGTTCATTATGAGCTCATTTGAAATGCATTTCACAGCGGTAATGAGAGCCGGGACAGTTTCGTTTGGCTCACAAGCAACCATCTGTTAAAAGGTACATCTTTCAAACTTTTATTACACTTCCACAAAACCGAACTACTAAAAACACTACGTACGATTTTTTAATAATAAGCTTGTATAATTTTTATGATTCCACTTAGCTTATCCTAATTCTACGTATCTTTTGTGATTGGCGCAAAAGTAACTCTGATTACTTTTTGCAGATCACTTGGTGACACTTGTACTTGATGTCCTACACGTCCACCAGAAAAATAAATGGTATTAAAGGTTTTCGCTGTGTCATCGATAAACGTTTTAAATTGTTTTTTCATTCCTATAGGGGAACAGCCTCCATGTACATATCCTGTAAGAGGTAAAAGGTCTTTTTGCAGTATCATTTCAATTGACTTCTCTCCTACTGCTTTCGCCCCTTTTTTTAAATCTAGCTCTTTTGCAATTGGAACCATAAAGACATAATGTTCTTTTGATTTCCCTACTGTAACAAGTGTTTTAAATACTTGTTCAGGATTTTCTTTAAGATAGGTGGCAACTTCAATTCCTTGAAGCTTCGTACTATCGAAAGAATAATCGCGATACGAAATCTTTTTCTGATCAAGAATTCGCATGACGTTTGTTTTGTCTACTTTTTTCCCCATTATTATCACCACTATTATCATAACAGATTTAATTTTCTTAAAGGTTAGGTTATACTGAAAATTCCCTTACTCTTCCAAAGCTATCTTCTTAATTATTAAGCCATTTCACATAGCTTCAGAACCTCACTGAACATTAGCTTGTAAGGGCTGATAGCTTGACTTCTCTTATTACTTTAGTTTTTCTAAAACCTTTACCCAGTTGTATTTATTTTACTAAAATGGTTTAGTCCATTACAATATACTCGTATTGAAGATTACCGTTAGTTACATTCTTTATTCATGGAATGATGTATGAAAAAGCTAAGAAAGGTGGATTTATGATGATTAATCATGCAACAAAAAAACAAGAGCTTATGGACGCCTTTAACTTTCGTCATGCGACAAAAGCATTTGATCCAGCAAAAAAAATTTCAGAAGACGACTTTAATTTCATTTTAGAAGCAGGCCGCTTATCACCAAGTTCAATTGGATATGAGCCATGGAGATTTTTAGTCGTTCAAAATCGTGAAATTCGCGAAAAATTACGTGAAGTAAGCTCCGGAGCTCAAGGCCAGTTTCCGACAGCTAGTCACTTCGTTATTATTCTTGCGCGCAAAAATGCCACACCTCAGTCAGATTATGGGCAACATATTTTAAAAAATGTGAAAAAAGTTCCTGATGATAAGATGGAGCAAATGGTGAAAGCTTATCAACACTTCCAAGGTGTTAACCTTAACCTATATGAAAGTGAACGAGCGTTGTTTGACTGGGCTAGCAAACAAACATACATTGCACTCGGTAATATGTTAACAGCCGCAGCATTAATTGGCATTGATTCTTGTCCAATTGAAGGCTTCCATATGGAAAAGGTAAATGAAGTCTTAGAGAATGAAGTTTTGCTAGATCGTGAAAACTTTAGCGTATCCGTTATGGCAGCATTCGGATACAGAGCTGAAGAACCATACCGCGAAAAATCTAGACAGAGCCAAGATGAAGTTGTTCAATGGGTTGATTAATATTTGACATGCATAAATAAAAAGCCGATTTCTCTATTACGGAATCGGCTTTTTCACTCCATATATGAATTCATAAGCGCACACATATAGGTTGTTCATCTACTGCTCTAGTTAAGAGTATATGTGTTGACAAAGAAAGATATATAGTGATAATTTATACTCCAACACATTAAGTATTTTTAAATATGGCACATATTAAAAAGTAAAATTAGACACTAAACATATTATTTGACAGGTTAACTAAAGGAATGATAATTTATATGCGTGCGCATGCAATAAATTATTTATGTACTAAACTGTAACATTGATTTTTTACCAACAAATGAATTTTTTCAAAAAATCAAACTTAAATTAACAAGTAAAGGAAGTAGAAAAATGATGAATTCACAAAAATCTATTGAACCTTTGTTTAAGCCATTTGAATTTGAAAACCTAAAACTTAAAAACCGTATCGTCATGGCACCTATGACTCGTAGTTTTTCACCAAATGGAATTCCAGGAGCTGATGTTGCCGCTTACTACCGTCGCAGAGCAGAAAATGAAGTTGGGTTAATTATTACTGAAGGAGTACTTATTGAACATCCTGCTGCAGGAGCGGAACACGATGTTCCTCATTTCTACGGAGAAGAAGCGTTAAACGGCTGGGCACGGGTCGTTCAAGAAGTGCATGAAGCTGGCGGAAAAATTGCTCCACAGATTTGGCACACAGGAATGGCTCGTCAAAAAGAACATTTCCCTGGTTCAAATGCTACTCCTGTTGGACCTTCAGGCATCAACTTTAGTGGTGAACAAGTATCTGAACCGCTTAGTGTGCAAGAAATTAAGGACATTGTGAATGCTTATGGGCAAGCTGCTGCTAATGCTAAAAAAATTGGTTTTGACGCAGTTGAAATTCACGGAGCTCATGGCTACCTAATTGACCAATTCTTCGCCGATTCCTTTAATAAACGCAATGATGAATATGGCGGAGATTTAGTTCAACGCACTCGCTTTGGAGTAGAAGTTATTAAAGCCGTACGCGAGGCTGTTGGTCCTGACTTCCCTATCATTTTTAGATTTTCTCAATGGAAAGCTAACGACTACAATTTCAAACTAGCAAAAAACCCTGACGAACTAAAACGTTTTCTCACACCACTTGTGGAAGCTGGCGTTGATATTTTCCACGCATCAACTCGTCGATTCTGGGAACCAGAATTTGAAGGCTCTGATCTTAACTTGGCAGGCTGGACTCGTAAACTAACAGGCAAACCTGCTATTACAGTTGGCTCTGTTGGATTAGATTCTGAATTTATGGATCTACTTACAAAAGGCCAAGGCAGTCAACCTGCAAGCATTGATGAATTAGTTCAACGTCTAGAAGACGAAGAGTTTGACCTTGTAGCAATTGGTCGAGCACTACTGAATGACCCTGCATGGGTAACTAAAATTCGTGACGGTAAAACGGAAGAGCTAACTGCCTTTACAAAAGAAGATTTAAAGACTTTAGTATAGGATATCAATCAATAAGAAAACTAAAATAGGCCCAGAAGAAGCTTCAATAGAAGTTCCCTCTGGGCTTTTTTCTTCTTTGTATCTAATGTCATTTAAACAAAGCAGGTTATTCAATCTATATTTAGGTGAAGGTCACTGCCCTTTTCCGATTAAAAGGATTCTCCATTAAAATCATCCACATGAAAAAAAGGACTAATTCACAGATTTTTGAATTAGTCCTAAAATATGTTGCAAGTTATTAATATTGCTCTCAATATGAAATTATATTTCTCTTATATTATTTTTTATTTGGATTGTGTTGGAGATAAACAACATGAGTTTGTAAAAATTCTTCTAAACCATGCTTACCATCCGCTCCACCAATTCCAGATTTCTTACGACCTGCATGGAAGCCCTGAATAGCTTCAAAGTTTTCGCGGTTGATATATGTTTCGCCAAATAGTAATTCATTTGCAGCGCGCATTGCTGTATCTAGGTTCTGTGTGAAAATAGAAGATGTTAAGCCATACTGGCAGTCATTTGCTAGTTCAATCGCTTCGTCTAGATCTTTAAATGTCATAATTGGAAGAACAGGTCCAAATACTTCTTCTTGTACGATTTGTGAATCTTGCTTTACGTTCACAAGAACAGTTGGTTCATAATAATAGCCGACTTTTGCATCCCCGCGTTTTCCACCTGTTAATACTTGAGCCCCTTCTTCCACTGCTTTTTTCACCATTGAGTCAACAGACTCTACTGCTTGTTTATTTGTAAGTGGCCCCATATCTAAGTCTTTATCTTCAAGTGGATTACCGTATTTCACATTTTTCATTGCGTCAACAATTTTCCCAATAAATGTATCCGCGATATTTTCATGAACATATACACGTTCCGCACAGTTACACACTTGCCCTGTATTAATAATACGTGAGTCCACAATCGCCTTAACTGCTAAATCGATGTCTGCATCCTCTGCTACAATAGCTGGTGCTTTTCCACCAAGCTCTAGACTTACTTTTGTTACGTTTTTAGCAGCTGCTTCCATAACGCTTACACCCGCATTTACGCTACCTGTTAAGCTTACTAAACCAATTTTTTCATTTGAAGCAAGTTCATTACCAACTGTGCCACCGCGTCCTGTTACAAGGTTAAATACACCTTTTGGAATGCCTACTTTTTCCACTAGTTTTGCAAATTCAATTGCATTATTTGGTGTATCACTGCTAGGTTTAATTACAATTGTATTACCTGTCACTAATGCAGGAGCAGCTTTTCTAGCTACAAGAAAGAATGGGAAATTCCATGGTAAAAATCCAGCTACAACACCAATCGGTTCCTTAAAAATCATAATGTTTTCATTTGGTCTGTCACTTTGAAGAATTTCTCCTTCGTAAGTTCTCGCTGATCCTGCCATGTAATCAATATAGTCAGCTGTAAATTCAACTTCTGTAGTAGAGAGAGCAAGTACTTTTCCTTGTTCTGCTGAAATAACACGTGCTAGATAATCTTTATTCTTTCGAATTTCTTCCGCTAAACGAGTTAAATACTTGGCTCTTTCAGCAGCAGGTTTTTTCTTCCACTCTTTTTGTGCCTCTTCTGCAAAATTGATAGCTTCTTTAACTTCTTCGATTGTGCAGCTTGGTACTTCTGAAATAATTTCTTCCGTTGCTGGATTTATTACTTGGATGAATTCATTGGAACTAGAATTCGTGAACTCTCCATTGATATACATTTGATATTGTTTAACATCTGTTTGTGTGCTCATTTCCCAAGTCCCCCTATTAATTGTGAATTTTATCTACGTTTATTTTTATAAGTTTAAAATTCCCTGTTTTGGCACAACATTAAATGCATCTGCTAGGTCTTGAAGCTGTTGATCTGTAATTGTTTGTTTAACTCCGCCTTGTGCACATACAATTGTATATACCTCTGCAGCTTTTTCAGCTGTTTCAATTAAACCAAATGTTTCATCCATCGTAGTTCCAGCTCCAAATACCCCGTGATGAGGCCAGATAACAGAACGAACATCTTTCATTTTTTCTGCAGTTGCTTCCCCGATTGAATCAGTTCCTGGAACCATCCATGGAATAATACCAATTCCTTCTGGAAATACAACAATACATTCTGTGCACATTTGCCATAATGTTTTTGTAAACGCATTCTCATCTAAGCTATGAGTGAAAGTCATTCCAATAAGGTTAGTTGCATGGCAATGCATAATAACACGATGATCTGGATCCACTTTTAATCGTTCAATATGGCTCATTAAATGAGAAGGAAGTTCACTTGTTGGTACTCCTCCGTCTTCTAATCCCCATAAAATATCAAGAGATCTACCATCCTCAGTTATACGAATGATACCAAGATTTTCAGCTGGGTTATCGATTACATTTTTGAAGTATTTACCTGAACCAGTTACAATAAAATACTTTCCAGCTAAAGCAGAACCATCAAAAATCATTGGTACTGTACGCTTAATATCATTAATGTTTAAATACGTAGCTACTTCCTCTTCTTCTAATAGATAGCTAATATTTCCCCCATTACGTTCATCCCACCCTAATCGGTAAAGATTTGCGGTCGTTTTCGTCATTTCTTGGAGGAAAGGAGCTTTTAATATGTCTTTCTTTGTCATAACCTCTTTCACTTCATCATCTCTCCCTTTATTCTCTTTAAGAGATATTATAAATAGCTTTTTAATTCTGGAGTTTATATATAATAACTACTACTTTAAATATTTGAATCAAAGTATTTACAAAACCATGATATGTTTTCCAAGGGAAAAAGTCAACACAAATAAACAATATTTTTTTGTTTTGTTTTGTTTTTTGTTTTTTTAACCATTATTTCATCTTTGTTTTTTATCTACTAACCATTCGGTTATAGAGGATTCCAACTTATGATATTAGATTAGTTAATCATAATAGTAATTAATTTGTTTATATAAGAAAAAACACTTTTAATTTTCTTTTTATTATAGGGAATCCCTCTCTATTTAAGAAATATGATATGATTAAACAAAAATAAACAAAAAGTGACTAATATATTTATTTTTGGATTTACTATTCATAATTTTTTAAAACTGTAAAAAAGAAGGGAAGTTAGAAATGCTAGTAGCTGAAAGACAAAAAAAAATAGTGGACTTAGTAAACTTACGAACGACCATCCGTGTTTCTGAACTAAGTGAAATATTTTCTGTAACAGAAGAAACAATTCGGCGTGATCTTGAGAAGCTTGAAAGAGAAAATAAATTGCGCCGAAGTCATGGAGGAGCTCTCAGCATTCAGGAGAAAAATCTAGAAGTGGATTTTTCTGAACGAGAAATCATAAATGTAATAGAAAAGAAAATAATTGCTCGTGAAGCTGTTAATCAAGTAAAAAGTGGAGATCGGATTATCCTTGATGCTAGCACTACTGCATGGTATATGGCACGATCCCTTCCTGATTTTCCACTTACCGTTATTACAAATTCGATTAAAGTAGCAATGGAACTTAGTAAAAAAGAAAAAATTGAAGTTATATCAACAGGAGGCATACTGCTTCCTAAATCGTTATCTTACGTTGGGCCTTTAGCAGAACGTTCCCTTGATAATTATCACGTTGACAAAACTTTTCTTTCTTGTAAGGGACTTGATTTAACGAATGGATTAAGCGATTCAAATGAATGGCAAGCATTATTAAAAAGGAAAATGATTGAAAGATCAGCCCAAACTATTTTGATGGTTGATTCAAGTAAGTTTGGACACCGAGATTTTTCTCATATTACTTCCTTACACAATATTGATCAAATTATTGTAGATTTCAAATTAGACAACACTTCAAAAGAAATACTTAAGGAGAAAAATATAACGGTAACAGCTGTGAATTGGGGTAATGAGCCTGCTTCTTATTTTTTTAAAGAAGCTACTGCACACAGTTAAGTAAAATTCTATACGCTATCTCATTCGGCAAACTCCTCTATAGGTAAGTTTGCCTTTTTTATAAACAAACACTTTTAAAACACAAACAAAAATAAAACAAAAATAATTGTTGTTTTATTTTGTTTTTATGATAATATGTATACTATAAACAAGATATTTCAAGATTCTTCTTAAAGAGAGTGACATTTTACACTTTATGTCCAGTTATTTTTGTTAGGTAGAAAACTATTTTTAAACGAGTAAAAGCTAACAAGCCGGCAATTAGACATTTCTAGATTTGTAAACGAATCCAAAGCACTATCCCTAGTTCAATTTAATAAGCACCATGTCACAATACACACATTGTAAGCGCTATCTTAATATCGCTATAAACTATTTGAGGTGAAAGTAATGATTAGAAAAGCAAGTATTATGTTTGTTTATAAAGATCAATTTGACGAATACAAACGTCGACATGATGAGATATGGCCAGAGATGGTAGAAGCATTAAAAGAACATGGCGCTCATAATTATTCAATTTTCTTAGAAAAAGAAACTGGAAAATTGTTTGCTTATTTGGAGATTGAAGATGAAGATAAATGGAGCAAGATGGCTGAAAGCGCCATTTGTAAAAAGTGGTGGGATTATATGGAGCCTTTAATGGAAACGAATTCAGATAATAGTCCCCGTTCTGTGGACTTAGATGAATTGTTTTACTTAGCATAACTCTTTAAGAAGATACAGTCAGCAAGAAAATCACAGAAATCCAAACATTTTTATCATTGTTTGGGTGAACTTGAGAGGAGTTTTGAATATGGCCAGTAATACTAAAGGTGGATTAAAGTCTACTCTTACTGTAGCGATGTCAAACTATTTAGAAGCAGGATCCATTGTAGCGGCTGCTGGTGGGCTAACGCTTTGGATGGAATATTTAAATCTAGATGACTTTAAACTAGGGTTATTAGGAGCACTGAGTGCCAACGGTTTCGCTTCAGCAGCAGGAGCCTTATTAGGAGGCATTCTAGTTGATAAGTATGGTCGTAAGTTAATTTATAAATATGATTTACTTGTATATATGTTTGGTGTCTTACTAACTATTCTATCTTTTAACTTTCCAATGTTATTAATCGGCTATGTTATTACGGGATTAGCTGTAGGAGCTGCCATTCCTGCTGCTTGGACGTATATAGCAGAAGAAGCGCCTGAAAATGAACGTGCAGCTCGTGTAGGATGGGGACAGTTAGCATGGTCTATTGGTCCCGCTATCTCGTTACTTCTTTCTGTAGCATTAGCTCCATTAGGTCTATTAGGAAGTCGAATTATTTTTGGTCAATTATTTGTAATCGCTTTAATTACGTGGATTATGCAACAGCAAATTAATGAATCAAAAATTTGGGAAGAAGAAAAACAAAAAGAAGAAAGCCAAAAAGCAAAAGGTAAAAAGCTAGAAAGCCCAATTAAAGAATTATTCACAGTCAAAGCAAATCGTCATGCCATTGTTTTATTGCTTGGTATCTATTGCTTCTGGAATCTAGTTGCTGGGGTAATGGGATACTTTATGCCTTATATTTATGAAACTGTTGGAGGACTTTCCTCAACACAAGCCAATTTATTACAAGCCTTTTTATGGGTATTAACCGTTCTAGGATCGTACTTTGTTTTTATTAAATTAGGTGATAAGGTAAACAGACGTATATTATATGGAATAGGAGCTGCTATGGGAATCGTTGCTTGGGCTGTTCTCACATATGGCGGAATGGGAATGACTGAACTGCTTATATTTGTCATACTATGGGGAACTGCAGCAGGATTTGGTGCTCAAGCCTTCTACGGTCTATGGTCAAGTGAGTTATTTCATACAAAATATCGTGCAAAAGCACAAGGATTCCTTTTCTGTACATCACGTGTAGCTGTTGGCCTTATTTCACTTGCAATTCCAACTATGATTTCAACATTAGGATTTAAAGTATCAGGTTCTATTATGATTGGATTCTTGCTAATTGCAGCAGTCATTGGCTTAGTAATGGCTCCAGAAACAAGAGGAAAATCATTAAAAGAAATTGAAAAGGAACGATACAGCGCTTAAAAGAATACATTAAATAAGGAATAGAATCCAAAATAGCCAAGCTCCTAAAATGGGGCTTGGCTATTTTATTCTAGGCTATTGATTTACTCCTCCTCTAAAAAAGGCTTACAGAGCTTTTTATCATCTACTTCATTTACATAGAAAGTTCCTTCTTCACCTTCTTGAATTCCTATATATGTATGCATCGTACTTTTGGCTTCTATCATTTTTATAATTTGAACAGCTTTGCAAGCCTGTCCCCTTTCCTTAAACTAGCCATTATTTTTTCTACCCTAACCTTTCGTTCCTTTATTCATTACATTGATTCTACTTGCTCGTTTATTCTTCCTTTATCTATCGCCTTATAAATACAAATAGAGATTCTAACTAGAATCCCTATTTGTATTTACCCTATTATCACACAATTACATAAAAAGCTTTTAAGGGGCCATGCACACCCACAACCAAATTCATTTCGATATCTGCAGAATTACTTGGTCCAGAGATAAAGTTAATACAAGAAGCAACGTCTTCTCCCTTTTCCACCTGTTGATTTAGATCATGAACTGCTTGTGTAATTCGTGGCACAATCGTCTCGCGTGGAATAATAGCCACGTAAATAGTTGGTAAAAAGTGTAGGGCTCGCCCTTGTCCCGGATGAGTTTTTACAACAATTGTTCCTGATTCTGCAAGTGCATAATCACTGAATACAATGCCGAAGTTAGCTTTTTCAGCTAAGGCGTGGTTCTCTTCGCGTCCGTTGCCTGAATTCCACACGCTTACTTCTATCTCTTCATTTGGCCATTGTTCCTCAAGTAAATTTGCTAACCCATATTCTTCGAAACGTGAATCATCAGCAGTCATTATAGGACCGCCTCCATGCTCAGAAACAATTTGTTTTAATGTTTGTGATAAGTTAGCTTTTGTTGTTTCTAGAACAACAGTATGAATTTTACTGCAATGCTCTGTAAACGTAGCTATTAATTCTTTTTCTGTATATCCTTTCATTACTTCCCAATTCACGTTATTCTTCCAGTCTGGCCGTGTAACCCCACTCTTTCGTCTTTCACGCCCGAGTTGTTCAGCAATATGATTTAAAAAAACTTCTTGGTTTTGAGATGTTCCCTTCATTATTTTTCACCGCCTTTTTTATGATCATCAAACCAGTCCCGGAAACGTTCTTTACTTGGAGCTGGAAATTCACGAATCTCTGTCCAATTTTTTAAAGGTCCAATTCCTTTAGACACTCGGTCTCCTGATACAATAGGTCTCATAGCTGTAGGTGCCATCTTTGTTCCTAATTTGTACAAAGCAGCAGATGAAGCACCCATGCCAAACATTTTCATCGCAAGTTTCTCAGCGAGAGGGGCCCGACCTTCTTTTTCAACGATGACTTGACGATGTTTTACAAGCAGATCATGCAATGGGATTTTAACTGGACAAGCATCTGTACATGCTCCGCAAAGGCTCGATGCATATGGAAGCTCTTTATAGTCATCATAACCACCTAATAATGGACTTAATACTGCACCAATCGGACCTGGATAAATAGAGCCATAAGAATGTCCTCCAACATGACGATATACTGGACATACGTTAATACAGGCTGCACAACGGATACATTGTAAAACTTGGCGGAACTCAGATCCTAAAATTTCAGAACGGCCATTATCGACTACAACAAGGTGAAATTCTTCTGGACCGTCTGCTTCTTCTTCGTATTTAGGTCCCACTGTCGTAATATAGCTTGTTAGCTTTTGACCGACTGCACTTCGACATAGCAATCCAACAAGCACATCTAGTTCTTCCATTGTTGGTACTAGACGTTCCATTCCCATTACAGCAATTTGCGTTTTAGGAATAGCTGTGACAAGATCTGCATTTCCTTCATTGGTTACTAGACAGATGGAACCTGTATTTGCAACTGCAAAGTTACAGCCTGTTACCCCAATTTCTGCTTCAAGAAATTTTTCACGAAGAATTTTACGAACAAACTTTGTCATTTCGTAAGGATCTTCTGATTGCTCATAACCTAATTTTTCTTGAAATACATCACGAATTTGTTCTTTTTTCATATGAAGAGCTGGAGCTACAATATGAGAAGGTGGCTCATGATCATCCACTTGCAAGATGTATTCGCCAAGGTCACTCTCTACTACTTCACATCCGATATCTTCGAGTGTTTTATTCATTTCAATTTCTTCTGTTACCATTGATTTAGACTTAACGACTTTTTTAGCTTGCTTTTTTTCTGCTACTTCCTTAATATATTGAGCTGCTTCTTCTTTTGTTTTGGCAAAAAATACGTGACCCCCGCGTTTTGTAACATTTTCACTTAATTGCATTAAGTAATAGTCTAGATTTTCCAATGTGTGTTGACGAATTTGCTCTCCTAGCTCTCGCCAGTCTTCCCAGTTCCCAAGCTCATCACTAGCTGCCAAACGACGTGTATACAAGCGCTCTTGAGCTGTAGATACGGCTTCGCGCATTGTAGAATCTTGAATACCTTTATCAACGCGTTCATTAAACTTTTTATCGCTAATTTTCATGCTCATTTTTTATTCCCCCTTAATTCAACGGCTATTTAATACCTCCGCAATATGCAATACCTTTGCTGATTCTCCTAAACGCTCCATTCTTCCCCCAATATTCATTAAGCACCCACAATCTGCACTAATTAAATAGTCCGCTCCTGTTTTCCTAACACTCGCTACTTTTTCGTCTACCATTTGTTCGGATATTGACATCATTTTGACAGAGAAAGTTCCACCAAACCCACAGCAGTTTTGGGAATTCGGAAGTTGCTCGACTTCTAACTCTTTTACATTAGAAAGCAACGTAAAAGGTGCTTCTTTAACGCCTAACAAACGTGTCATATGACAAGATGTATGATAAGTTGCTTTTCCTTTTAAACGCGCCCCCACATCTGTAACATTTAAAACGTCTACAATAAATTGAGTTAGTTCATATGTTTTTTCGGCAAGGCGCTTTGCTCGTTCCTCCCATTCACCCTCTCCTGCAAACATATGCGCATATTCATGGAACATCGTTGCACAAGATCCAGAAGGCGTCACTACATACTCCGCATCTTCAAAAGTTTGAATCATATTTTTCGCGGCTTTCTTAGCTTCGGCAACATAGCCGCTATTGTAAGCAGGTTGACCGCAACAAACCTGCGAGGTAGGGAATGAAACTTCACATCCAAGACGCTCAAGTAACTCAACTGTTGCTTTACCAACATTTGATTGGAAAGTATCGACTAAGCATGTGATAAATAGACTCACTTTCATTTTTAAATCTCCTCTCAACATATCCTTAAATTTATCTGGTCATCTGACTATTAAAAGATAAAAAGTAATGATGAAAATGATATATGCAATCTAGCAAAGTTCTTCAAATCGCGCTATATTCATCTTTATGATGTCTTAAAACAGACTGTAGTTTTTCACTTTCTATTAAATGATTCATCATTGCCTTGCTTGCGCTCTCAACATCCTGTTTTTTAATAGCTTCATAAATAGCTAGATGTCCATAGAATAAATTTTTGGTTATTTGTTCTTTATATAAAATGGAATGATAGGTTTCATGAATCGTTTTTTCAATCATTTTTGAGATATGGCTCATAAGTTCTAATAGAATCGGATTATGAGAAGCCTTAACAATTGTCAGATGAAAGTGAAAATCAATAAAACTTCCATCTTCTTTATCAACCGCCACATCTTTTCCTTTGTCAATCCAGTGTTCCATTTCCTTTAAATTTTCTTTAGTACGCTTTATAGCTGCGGCTTGTACAGCTCCCACTTCAACGATTTTTCGAACTTCAAATAAGTGAACAAGATCTTCTTGTTGCAATAAAAGGTGAGAATGTAGAGGTATTAGTAAATGAGAAGGATCAAATTTTTTTACATAGGTCCCTTCTCCTTGTCTCATCTCAATTAATCCCATCGCACGAACAGCACTTAATGCTTCACGCACAGCAGACCTTCCAACTCCAAATTGTTCTGCAAGCTGATGAACAGAAAGCAGCTTATCCCCGGGTTTTAACGTCCCTTCTCGTATCATAGAAAGAATAAGGTCTGATATTTCTTCATATATCTTTTTTGGGCGAATTGATTTATACTCCACATGCCATCATCCTAACACCTTTAAAATTGTTCTTATTCTATTAATATAAAAAAGCTTAGTCTTGCTCTTTATTTATATAAGAAAGAATTGTTAAAATATAAAACAGGGGAATTGATCTATTAGATCCTCCCCCTGGCTATACCTATTTATAAATTTACTATATCGTCTTTAATCAATATTTCAGGCTAAAACAGAGTCTCTTTTTACTAATACATCTTGCTCGTATTGCTTCACGTCTTCTAACCATGTTTCTTTTACTGGAACTCCCATTTTTTCGCAGTAATAATCCCAGATTGCACCAAAAGGATATGTTTTAAATTCTTCCATTAATGCTAATCTTTCCGTAAAGTTTCCATCTTCCTGTAACTGTTTTAAATGTTCATTTGGCACTAACATTGCATATAGTAATGCTTTAATCATATTTCTTGTGCCGATTGTCCATGCTGCTACACGGTTAATACTAGCATCAAAGAAATCCAGACCAATCATGACTTTATCTAATGCACCATTTCGAACAATCTCAAGAGCAATCTCACGTAATTCATCATCTAATGTCACAACATGATCACTATCCCAACGAACAGGTCGTGATACATGTAGAGCAAGTTTATCACTGTAAAGTAACATAGACGAAATTTTGTTTGATACTGTTTCAGTTGGATGGAAATGTCCTGTATCTAATAAACATAACTTATTATTTTTCAATGCATATCCAAAGTAAAATTCATGTGACCCTACCACATAAGACTCAGAGCCAATTCCAAATAATTTACTTTCAACAGCATCTAGGTTATACGCTTCATTTATTTCTTCGCTAAAAATCGTATCTAGTGAATTTTTTAGTCTTTGACGAGGCGTTAGGCGATCACTTGGAACATCTTTATAGCCATCTGGAATCCAAACGTTTGTTAAAGATGGTGTACCTAATTCTTTACCAAAATACTCCCCAATTTTACGGCTAGCGATACAATGGTTAATCCAGAATTCTCTAATTTTCTCGTCTGGATGTGATAATGTTAAACCATCTGCTGCTTTTTCATGTGAAAATAATGTTGGATTGAAATCTAAGCCTAAACCATGTTCTTTCGCCCATTTCACCCAGTTTTCAAAGTGTTTCGGCTCTAGTTGATCTCTTTCTACTGCTTCTCCATTTGTTTCCGCATAAATGGCATGTAAGTTCACACGGTGCTTTCCAGGAATTAGAGATAGCGCTTTCTCAAGGTCTGCTCGTAATTCCTCAGGTGTTCTTGCTTTACCTGGATAATTTCCTGTTACATCAATACCACCTGATAACTCTCCTTTATTTACTTCAAACCCAGCAACGTCATCTCCTTGCCAACAATGAATTGAAATAGGTACATTTTTTAACTGTTCCAATACATTATCAACATCGATTCCCCATTTTTCATATTCCTTTTTCGCAATCTCATACTTTTCATTAAGTGTCATTTGATATTCTTCCTTTCTTATGCTGTAATAATTGAAGGTGAAAACTTTTTCACTTCAAAAGAATGCTTAATAATTGTTCTTGCTTCATTTATATCTTCAATTTCACCGACTGCCATTAATTGTGAGACAATATTTCCAATGGCTGTTGCCTCTACTGGACCTGCGTATACTACTTTTTTTGTTGTATCAGCAATTAGTTGATTTAACATTTCATTTTGACAACCGCCACCAATGACATTAATCTTTTCAAATTTTCTTTCAAATATCTCTTCAATTTGATTAATAGCTTGTTGGTAGCTGCATACCAAACTATCATATACACACTTGGCTACTTCGCCAGGTGTAGTTGGTATTGCTTGATTTGTCTCTTGACAATAGCGTTGAATTTCCTCAATCATATTTTCTGGCTTTAAAAACCTTGAATCATCTACATTAACAGTAGAGGTGAAATCTTGAACTTGGCGAGCTAAATCAACTAACTCGGCAAACGAATATTGATCCTGATAATTTCTTTTTACTTCCTGTATCATCCAAAGTCCCATAATGTTCTTTAGGAATCGATAGCGATAATCGATACCGCCTTCATTCGTAAAATTGTAATCTAGAGCCTTTGTAACACAAATCGGAAAATAGTTTTCGACTCCAATTAAAGACCATGTCCCTGAACTTATATAGATGGTCTCGTCTAGCTCTGGAACTGAGATGACAGCTGAGCCTGTATCATGTGTTGCGGGTAAAATAACTTTCATATCAAAACCAAATTCCTCTACGAGATCCTCTTTCAGCGTTCCTAACACTGTTTTAGGATTGTGAATCTCCTGAAAGATCTCCTTTTTAATGCCTAATTGATCCAGAATTTCGTCATCCCACTTCTTTGTAAATGCATTAACTAATTGAGTTGACGTAGCATTTGTATATTCATTTGCCTTTTTTCCTGTTAGTAGATAATTAAAATAGTCAGGAATCATAAGAAAAGATGCTGCCTTATCTAAAATCTCTGGATTGTTTTGTTTAATAGAATAAAGTTGATAAATCGTATTAAATTTTTGAAACTGAATGCCTGTTTCTAAATATAGACGTTCTTTCATTATAGTTTTAAAGACTTCATCCATCATTCCATCTGTTCGTGGATCCCGATAAGCAACGGAATTAGTCAAAGGTTTTTCATTCTCATCTAGGAGTATAAAGTCAACTGCCCATGTATCAATTCCTATACTTTCAGGCTTTAGACCTTTACCTTGACATTTTTTAATCCCTTTTTTGATTTCTAAAAATAATCGATCAAGTTCCCAGCAAAATTGGTCATATTTTCGGACAATTTTATTTTCAAAACGATGAATTTCATTTAGTTTTAATTGTCCATTTTCAAGGTGACTGGCAATCAATCGACCACTAGATGCACCAATATCAACAGCTAAACAACATTTCTTCATTACTATCACCCTTTATCTGAAAGCGTTTGCTTATGTTCTTATCTTAAAACAGATTGAAAGAGTAAATAATGACTAAAATTATTTATTTATTGTCCTTATTTGCAAAAATACACTACATTTGATTTTTAATTGCTATAGACCTCTTCTGTTATCCTAAATAGATTTATGGGACAAGTTCTTTTAGAGTCAAAGGATATAATATAAAAGTTCCAGGTTTAGGATGATAGTGTTTATTTGGATAAAAACTCCATAAAAAGAACATTTAGCTCTTTATTTCTTTGCTAAATGTTCTCTAAATTGTTTTGGTGTCTGATTATATTTATTTTTAAAAATTCGATAGAAATAACTAACATTATCGTACCCAACTTGCTCTATTATTGTTGCAATTGGCATATCTGTACTTTCTAATAACTCTCTTGATTTGCTTAAACGTTTTTCTTGAAGCAACTCTTTAAAGGTATAATTTGTAGCCCTTTTAATTTCTTTACTTAAAGCATAGTGAGGTTGATTTAATTGGGAAGATAACTCATACAACGAAGCTTTTTGAAAATTTTCATCGATGTACTTTAAAGACTCAACGATTAAATAATGCTGCACAGGATAATCTTCTGTATGCTCCGCCTTATCAGCATGTTTAATTAACTCAACGATTAAAAGTCCCATATATAATTTAACTGTTGAGTCAGACATAAAGGCAGAAGACCTAATTTCCATAATAATTTTTTTAATTAATTCTTGAATACTTTCCACTTCTGAAACTTTAAAGTAGAGAAATTGGCCGTTTTGAGTGCTATTATATAAGCTGTTGATTAAAAAATTACTAATTCTATTTTCCGTTGTTAAGAAAGAGAAGATAAAATCAAAAAATTGCGGTTGAATAATGAAATTAATAATGACGTCTTCTGTTGCACATGCGGCAATTTCATGTTCAATATGCTGATTTAAAAATAACAGTTCTCCTTGTTTTAAATTTATTTTTTGATTACCTACCTTTTGATTTAATTCTCCATTATAAACATAATTGATTTCAATATAATTGTGTTTATGTTTAGGAAAATCAACAAAGCGTGTATGTTGGCGAACCATAATCATCTTATCTTTACTGAGAAATTTTTCACTTTCAATAATAAAATTGGACTGATTTGTGTAAAGCTCTTTTTTAATCTCTCTTCTGTTTTGTAAGATTATTTCCTCTTCTTCTGTTATCTTTAATAACTCATTTAAAAGCTCATCCTGCATAGAAGTTCTCCTTTTTTATCATCTTTCTTAATTTTGTATACCCATTTTAAAGTATGGTTTCTAACTATTCTAGCGTTTACATTGGCGTTTTGATTACCTATTATTAACAATTAAAATGATAATGTAAAAAATATTTTTGATTAAGTTCCTTATATTAATACAAATATACTTCAAATTGTTGATAAAAGTAATCTAGATTTTAACAATAAAAAAAGTCCTTTGCCAAAACAAAGGACCTTTGATAAGTTCATTTTTCTTCTAACGTTTTATTTAACCTTTTAAAAACTACCTAGAAATACAAAACTAAACATGTCCATTAAGCAAAGACGATCCAATAATTGATAAATACTATATCAGATCACAAAATGCTTTACAATATCGTTCCTTAACCTTGCTTATACTTCTCTCTTAAGAAAACAGCACTTTCATCTATAAAAGGTTCTTGTGTATCTTCCATTAAGATATTTATAAAAGGTTTTTTCTCCTTTATTAATTTCATTACTAGGTCATAATTTAATAATCCTTTACCAACAGCAGCTGGTTTTAACATTTGATTCTCTACAATAAAATCTTTGGCATGCAGGATAACCATTCTATCTCCAAATAAGTTAAATGCTTCTTCAAAAATCTCGTCCTGTTCTTTATAATTATCTATTGTCAGTAAATTTACTGGATCAAAAATCACTTGCAGATTATTGGAATTTACACAATCTAAAAGTCTTTTCATGACGTTTGATGAATAAATAGGATGATTCACTCCTGCTTCAATTCCTACGATTACGCCAAATTTCTCAGCTTCTTCTACAAGTTCACGGACACTTTCGACTACTTCTTGGAATGGTTCTTCTTTGAAGTTTTCTGTAGTATAAAAAATTTCAGCATTTACATTACCAGTTTCCGTCCCTACAATACTGCATCCAAAATCCCTTGCATATCTTATATGTTCTTTAAATCTTTCTAAGCCTTTTCGTCTTTCCACTTTATCAGGATGAATCATATTAATATAACAGCCTAATACAGCGATTTGAATACCGCGCTTCTGAAAGGTACTTCCTACATAATGAGCAAGACCTGGGCTCAAACTTCCTAAATCTGTATTTACATAATTTAAAGATTTGCTTAAAGCTAACTGTACAGATGTAAGCCCCTTTTTTTCAATTTCTTCTACTAATTCCTCTAAACCATTTTTTTCAATATCATGACCTCTTATGCCTAGATTCATTTATATCATCCTTTTTTATTTTTAGTGTCGAGCCATACTAAACGCAATATAATAAAGCTGTATCACTATAAATGCGATACAGCTCATACAATTTTTAATAGTCTACTCTTATCGAGCTAACCAACCGCCATCAACAGCTAAAATGTGGCCGTTCATATAGTCAGAAGCTTGACTTGCCAAGAATACGGCTGTTCCCATTAAATCTACTGGAGTTGCCCAACGTCCAGCAGGGATACGGCTTAAAATTTCTTTGTTACGCTGTTCATCAGCACGGATAGGGGCTGTATTCGCTGTTTCTACATATCCAGGCGCAATAGCGTTCACTTGGATGTTATGTTCAGCAAGCTCATTAGCAAATGATTTTGTAAGCCCTGTGACAGCATGTTTGCTTGCTGTGTAAGAAGGGACAAATTTTCCACCTTGGAAAGAAAGCATGGAAGCGATATTAATGATTTTACCGCTTTGTTGTTCAGCCATTACTTTTGCGACTTCTTGACTTAAGAAATAAACTGCATCTTGATTAATCGCCATCACTGCATCCCAATCTTCTTCTTTATATTGAAGGATAGGGGCACGACGAATTGTTCCTGCATTATTAATTAAAATATCAATCTTTTTATATACGTTAAGACACTCTGAAACTACTTGTTTAATAGAGGAGCGATCTGATAAATCTGCTTGATGGAAGTGAACATTTCCTCCAGCTTCCTCTATAAGAGCTCGTGTCTCATCCCACTCTTTTCCATGTGTTACAATGAACACGTCCGCGCCTGCTTTAGCAAGGGCCACAGCACATCCTTGACCTAGCCCTTTGTTCCCACCAGTAATGATTGCCACTTTCCCGTCAAGACGGAAGAAGTCCATTGAAAATGAATTCAAATTATTCGCCATTGTTTAACTCCCCCATTTTTATGTATTCTTGATGTTTCAATCTCATGTTTTTGGCTTCGCGAACCACAAAACTTACATTTTACATTAAAGAGAAACAAATAGTATCGCAGATGTTAGGATACTATTTGTTTTCTCTTAGCTAGGTGTTAACTAACTTATCTCAGTTCTTCCATTTCCACATGATCCATATCATCATAAGTAATATTCTCTCCACACATGCCCCAAATAAATGTATAGTTACTTGTAGCTGTTCCAGTATGAATAGACCAACTTGGTGAAATGGTTGCTTGTTCATTTTTCATAACTAAATGTCTTGTTTCATCTGGTTTACCCATAAAATGGAATACGCGCGTATCTGGTTCCATATCAAAATATAAGTAGACTTCCATACGTCGCTCATGAGTATGGCAAGGCATTGTATTCCATACACTTCCTGGTGAAAGCATCGTTAATCCCATTTGAAGTTGGCAACTTTCACAAACGTTTGGATGGATATATTGATAAATATTGCGCTCGTTTAATGTTGCTTGTTCACCTTTATGAAGCGGATCAATTTCTTTTATATCAATTTTCACTGTTGGATAAGTATGGTGTGCTGGTGTTGAGTTGATATAAAATTTAGCTGGTTTGTTAGCATCTTTTGAACGGAATCGAACATCTTTTGTACCGCGTCCAACATATAAACCGTCACGACCTTTCATTTCATATTCCACTCCGTCAAGAATAACAGTACCTTCGTCTCCAATATTAATAATGCCAAGCTCTCGACGTTCTAAAAAGTAATTTACGCCAAGTTCCTTATCTAATTGAATTGTTAGTTCCTCTGTTCCAGGAGTAACCCCGCCAAAAATCATTCGATCATTGTGTGTGTATGTTAAGTGAACACGATCTTTCTCAAAAAGAGTTTCAACTAAAAAGTTCTTTCTTAATTCCTCTGTTGTTTGATGTTTTACATCTTCGGGATGATGAGCGTAACGAGTTTCCATTATTCATTCTCCTTTATCATTTAATATCGTTTTTTAGTCATAAAACTTTCAATTCTCTTCTTATCGAACAATCTTTCCTCTTTCATTAGCTACAAATTCTAAAATCTCTTCTTCAGAAAAAGCATTACAGTCACCATGAACCGTATGCTTCAACGCCGAAGCAGCTGTTGCAAATGAAATGATTTGGTGTAAAGGTAATTGATTGATTATTCCATGAAGTACACCTGCTGCAAATGCATCTCCCCCACCAACTCGATCAACAATTTGGTCGATATGATGGACCCTGCTTTGATGTAACTTTCCATCCTCATACAAATTCCCTTGCAATGTATTTACTGAAGCGGAAATAACATGACGGAAAGTTGAACTCATATACTGAATATTCGGATACATTTCTTTGATTCTATCGTAATAGTAATTAAGTCTTTCTGTTTCTGATAAAGAATCTTCTGCTTTCTCTATTGAAAGTAAATGAATCGCATCCAATTCCCCGCAAAAACAAATGTCTATATAAGGTAAGAGAGACTGAATTGATTCAGACGCTTCTTTATGGCTCCAAAGAGTTGCACGATAATTATAATCAAAGCTTGTTTTTATCCCTTTTTCTTTCGCCTTCTTTAAAGCTAGAAGAGTTAATTCTCGTAAACTAGGAGACAGAGCTAAAGTGATTCCTGAAACATGAAATAGTGTTGCTTCATGAAAAATTTCTTCTAAATCCAGCTCCGCTATTGTTAAAGTAGAAAAACTAGAGTATTTCCGATCGTACATCACCTTCGGACTCCGTTCTCCTATACCACGCTCTAGATAATAAGTGCCTAACCTTTCTCCTCCTGTTAGAACATAATCCGTATAAACTCCATGAGATTGGAGATGACGATTAACTCCACGGCCAAGCGCATTATCTGGTACTTTACTAACGAAGTAAACATCGTGTCCAAAATGGGAAAGTGAAATTCCCACATTTGCTTCTCCGCCTCCATAGTGCATTGTCAACTTATCTGACTGCCAAAGACGCTCTCCAGTATTAGTAGAAAGACGAAGCATAATCTCACCAAGTGTTACCACTTTTTTCATCATTACCCCACCCTTGCCTCTTGCACTTTTTCTACATACTGACGAGCAAGTAAGGTAATTTGTTCAAAGTCCCCTGTTTTCGCTGGAGCAATCAAATTGCCTCCTACTCCTACAGCCGTACAACCATTTTGAATCCATTCTTTAATATTTTCTAAGTTTACACCTCCTGTTGGCATAATATTGACTTGAGGAAGTGGTGCCTTTACTGCTTTAACAAAATCAGGACCAAAGGCGCTTCCTGGGAATAATTTCACAATGTCTGCACCATATTCTAATGCAGTTTTCATTTCCGTAATTGTCATGCAACCAGGCATGTAAGGAACTTTATATAAGTTGCATAGTTTTGCCGTTTCTTTATCAAAGCTTGGACTTACAATAAACTCAGCCCCAGCCAAAATTGCAATACGTGCCGTTTGGGCATCAAGCACTGTTCCCGCACCGATAATGACATTGTCATTGTTATCATAGATAGAGACCAGCTCTTTGATCACGGTATCTGCATCTTGAACAGTAAATGTAACTTCGATACCCTTTATGCCTCCTTTTATACATGCTTCAGAAATACGGATAGCTTCTTCTGTTGAATCACCTCTTACAACTGCAACTACTCCACAATCAGAAAGTTTAGATAATATATTCATTTTTGAGTCATCCTCCAGAGAAATAGGATATCAATATTTCCAAATAAGAAATATAATTTCTTATTTGGAAATTAACGATTCTAATTATATATGAAACTATTTGAAATTTCAATCATTAATGAGACTATTTAAAACTTCTATAATGGAATTTCACATTAAAAACGGTTGTTTAACTTGTTTTTGACTTCTTTTTATCTTGAAGATTTTTATAAGCAATCCTATTTTTATATCCAACTGGATTGTTTCCCCAAAGCTTTTCATACTGCCACCCTGATAATTGTTCAACCACTTTACGCGTAGTAGCATCAACGTGACTCATAGAACCCCCACTTTTCAACCTGCCAATCTCATTTAATAAAATCGTATGATTCTCTTT
The DNA here is from genome assembly GCF_057808375.1 of Priestia sp. TRM10. Taxonomy (NCBI): domain Bacteria; kingdom Bacillati; phylum Bacillota; class Bacilli; order Caryophanales; family Bacillaceae; genus Priestia; species Priestia sp. TRM10. Next base: position 755,934 of record NZ_JBJZOT010000013.1, on the reverse strand, counting down.
TGTTAACTTGTATCTGTACGAGATTAAAAAACCTCCAACAAGAAAAATTAAAGTTCCTATTGTTAAAATTGCCACGATAGCATTAAGTGCTGAAGCTGATTGAACATCTTTTCCTGAAACAAAACCAGCTTCTTGTAGAATAAAACTAACAAGGAACACAGCAAGTGCTTGAGAAGCTTTGCGTATAAATGTCATCATACCTGCAAATACGCCTTCTCTTCTTTGCCCTGTAAGAACTTCATCTACATCTGGAATAAAAGGATAGTTGTTCCAAGGAATAAAGTTCAATCCACCTCTTCCAAGGCCCGCTATACCTATCAAAATGAATAACATTACCATCAAATTGGACGGATTAGCATAATAAACAACTAAGTATCCAATGACACCTATCATAAACAGAGAAATTGCGACTCTATATGCTGGAGCTGGATTTAATTTTAAAGTTATAGTCATAGCCATCCATACCCCTAAGATTTGCAGCAGATACATAACTGTCATTAAATTGGAAGCTGCAACTGCATCTTGTGAAAGTGAAAAAACAATGAAATACGTAAAGACTGCATTAAAGATATCTTGGCTTAGATAAGCCCCTAAATACATCCCTAAATGTTGCCTGAACACTCTGACTCTTAAAGTTGAGATTAAATCTATATATACCTTTTTTACATTTTCAAAAAATGGAATTTTTTCTTCTTGTACTTCTTCATTTAATATATCTTCTAAAGGTCTTTCCCATGTGAATTTGTAAACAAATGTTAATACACAAACAAAAATGACTGTAAAGATGGTTCCTGCATAAAGAAAAGTCATAGGATCATCTTTTCCTAAAGCTTCAACTAGCCTTCCTGGAATAAATGCAGCAAATACGGCTGATAGCTGAGCGGTAAACATTCTGGCACCAGTGAACTTTGCACGCTTTTTAAAATCTGTCGTCATTTCTGATGCTAATGTTTCATAAGGAATTAACACCATTGTATACACAATTTCAAAGGCGATATATGTAAGTAAGTAGTACCAATAACTCATTCCACTGACCCAAATTAAGGAATAACAAAGCACTAAAGGAATGGAAATTAATAGAAAGAATCTTCTTCTTCCAAATTTCTTTCCTAGTTTAGTTTTATGAAAGTTGTCTGTTATATAGCCCATTACCGGGGCTGCTATAGCATCGACAAAACGAGCAATTGCAAAAATAGATCCAGCTTGAACTGGGGTTAGCCCACAAAATGTTGTGTAGAAATACAATAGCCAAGCTGCTGTTAAAGCGAAAGCACCTGCACCTAAAAAATCGGTGGATCCATACGCTAAATAATTAACAAGTTTTATCTGTCTCTTCTCCATCCCCATTTTCTCTCCCGTCATATATTAGAAGCGCTTTCATATAGATGTGAACTGAATATCTACTTTCAATTTAATAATAAAATTGACTTTCTATAGTTAAATTACGAATACTCATGAAGTGGTACACTTCTAATGAGTATTCGTAATGCCCCCCTTGTAATTAACTATAGGAATGTAAAAATTCAGCTAAGCAGAGAACTGCTAATGACTGTCCATACGGCATTGTTGTTATTTTAATTTCCTTATAAAAATCTAAGCTATCTCCCATACCTGTTCCAACTGAAACTTTTTGTAAAGCTCCATCTTCATTTACTTCTTTCAGCATCCCTTGAATAGCTTTATAAGCAACTCCCTTATATTCTTGGCTTATATAGCCTTTATGAACAGATTTTAAAATTCCATATGCAAATCCTGCTGTGGCTGAAGCTTCAAGATAAGATGTTTTATCATTAATTAATGTATGCCATAAACCGCTTTCATCTTGATAATGAGCCAATGTTTCTACTTGTCTCTTTAATGTATCAATCAAGAATTCTCTAAAGAAATCTCCTTCTTTTAACTCTAATATTTCTATAATTTCCGGAATTGCAATGGTAATCCAACAATTCCCTCTTCCCCATAGGGCTTCTGCATAGTTGTGATTTCCTTCAAACGTCCATCCATGGAACCATAATCCTGTTTTTCGATCACTTAAATATTTAATGTGTATTAAGAATTGTTTTTTAGCTTCTTCTATATACTCTTGTTTATTGAAAAGCATACCTATCTTTGCTAATGGTAATACAGTCATCATTAACGTATCATCCCATAACTGGTTTTTATTTTCCGGACCATATGTCATATGTTGCAGTCCATTTTCTTTTGTACGTGGCATATCATGCATTACCCATTCTGCCCACTCTTCAAGATGAGGAATAAGTGATTTATCCTTTGTTTCCTCATATAGAAAGGCCAATGTTAAAAGCGGAGCCATTGTATTTACATTTTTAGGTGGAACTCCTTCTTCAAATCTATCTTTAAACCAATCTGTTACAATCTTTAAAGCTTTTTGATCGCCTGATAGTCTCGAATATTTATGTATTCCATATAATCCTACACCTTGCGGCCAATTCCACACTGCCCAACTCTTGTCATCTACGACTACGTCATCAAAATGCAGCAAAAATTCCCCAGTATTATCTTTAATCTGTGAAAGATTATTCATTAGTAAATTGATATAGCTTATTACTTCTTCTTTTTCAATAAATGCTTTATTTTGAATCATGCTATTCCCTCCAAGCAAAAATAAATTATACCTCTCATACTTTTCATAGTTTGACCTATCTCTTTACTCGTTTTGTTCTCTACAAAAAGTATCGGGATTCACAATTATGAAATAAATAAGAATATTTGTCTAAAATATTGAACACGCTTTCAATTATAATACTCCATGCTTATCTTTTACTCTAGATTACTATAATTTATTAATCAACTTTTTGTTTCGTATTGTGAATTCTTATTTCATTATACGAAAAGAATTATTAAATATCAATATGTTTTTCATATTTTCAAAAGATTATACACAAAAAACAAAGATATAAACACATATAACAATTAAAAACAAATCAAAACAGACAATTTTATCACTTTATTTTTTTGCATTAAACCATCGTAATGTGGATATCTTTTGGATTTTATAATTAGGAATTCATTAATCATTTGACTTTTTTATATGGAGATCTGATTTTTTGAAATAAATACTCCCTTTTCCCATTGTATAATGAGTAATAGATTTTTAAGTAGGAAACCTCTATAATTAATAATAACGTTAAACAAATTATCTATTATGGGATGTGGCAATATTGATTAAGAGTGACACCGTTCAATCTGTTGATAGAGCGTTAGCGATTTTAGGAATCGTGTCTCAACACAATCAAATTGGTATTACTGATATATGTAAATCTTTAAATTTAAATAAAACAACAGTGTATCGATTAGTATCAACGCTTGTGAGTAACGGATATATTGAACAAGTAAAAGATTCAAATAAATACAGATGTACCTTCAAATTATTCGAAATGGGTAATAAAAGAATACAAGACCTTGATTTATTAGAGGAAGCAAAACCTGATCTTGAAAAATTGGCTCAATTAACAAAGGAAACAATTCATCTTGTTGTTGAAGAAGGAACTGAAATCGTCTATATACATAAAGTTGAATCTACTAATACAATAAGAATGCATACATGGATAGGAAAGAAGAATCCGATGTATCGTACAGCTGTAGGGAAAGCCATTCTTGCATTTTCTAATAAGGAAAAAGTAATAGATGTATGGAATAAAAGTGAGATTGTGCAAAATACCCCTTACACGATTACAAAAATTGATGATTTTCTAGAGCAATTAGTATCAATAAGGGAAAATGGATACGCGATTGATAATGAAGAAACTGAAATTGGAATACGATGTGTGGCAGCTCCCATTTTTGACTTTTCTAAGAATGTAGTTGGTGCCCTCAGTATTTCTGTGCCAACACTTCGCTTTCCAGAAGAAGAAATCAACATCTACGGAAAATATGCCAAAGAATGCAGTGAGCACATCTCCAAGAAACTAGGTTATATAAACTAAGTTTTCTTATGTTATAATAAAGAATTTAAAAGCATATAAAAGCCAAGGATTTCTGTAAGGAAGTCCTTGGCTAAATTTAACTCTAATTCAAATTCTCTGTTAATGAAGATCGTTTAAGATATTATTTTTACAAATTTGTATTGCTTCAATAATTTGTTTTTGAAACTCTTCCGTCAGTCTATATTTAGGAATACTAACACTAAATGCCCCATACTTTTTGTTATTCAAAGTAATAGAGGCTCCAATACAAAATACATCTTCTTCATGTTCAGCATTATCATAAGCATAACCCATTTCTCTAACCTTCAAAATCTCTTCCATAAATTCAGACTTATTTGTAATGGTGTTGTTCGTTAATTTATTTAATGGCTGACGATCTAAATAATTTTGAATTTCTTCATCTGATGAATAGGCCAAAATAGCTTTTCCCATTGCTGAACAATACATAGGAATACTATTGCCAACTTTTGAATAGAGACATATAGGATTTTTACTCTCTATTTTTGTGATATAAATAATACTATCTTTATCTTGAATACCTAAGTGAACTGTTTCATTCGTTACGCTTTGTAACTCTTCTAAATGCGGTTGTGCGATTTTTTTAATATCTAAATTATTTATTGATTTATTAGCATATTTAATAATTGATAAACCGAGACTAAACTTCTTTAACTCGGCGTTTTTTTGGACATAGCCTATCATGAGTAAAGTGTCTAGTATTTTTAAAGCTGTAGAATTCGTTAGACCAGTTTCTTTGGCAATCATATTCAAAGACTGTGGTTCATCGCAACTCGATAAAAAATCTAAGATATGGGAGGCTTTAATAAGAACCGTTCCATAAGGCTGCTTTGTTTTCTCCATTTGTATCACTTCCTATTGTTGATTAAGAGAGGATGAAATCATTTATATACTATAAAAGAGTTCTTTTTTTAGGTATTTTGTAAGTGTAAAAAAATTCACAAGTCAAACAGACTCGTGAAAATCATATCATTAACCGTACAAAAAGAAAACATAATGCAATTAAGGTTAAACTTTGATTCTAGGAGAAAGATAATGTAAGAAAGGAGAAAAAATTCTGGCGTAAAAACTTCAAATCACCCTTCCAACACTTAGATATACTAATATTAGTATTCAATACGAATTATCCGTTTCATCATTTGGTGCTACTCCCCATTGACTTTTTCTCCGCTTTGTTTGCCGATGAAAATGTCTTGAGAATAAACTCCTTATCCATAAATTGATGCTGACACCCCTCATTTTAATCTCTCCCCCCTATATACATATATCTAGATTTTCTATTTTTATATTCTTTTTGTGTTTCACTTTCTATTATATGAATAAGAACGTTCGTAATTTAATTTCAAAATTAAACGAACTTAAAAATGCTAGATTGGTTATAAAATTAAATTATCCATAAACGTATACTTTTACGGACTATTAAAGGGCAGGATAACTGAACAACAAGATTTAATAAATAAACCTTAGAAAGAGACACTATGCACTGAGGTGGTCATATGATAAAACAAACATTATTTTTGATAGTTTTACTTTTTATATTAACTGTCCTACAAAATAGTCGAATTCCTCTGATTTACCCGAAGATGTGTGAGAAGAAGAATTAATCAAGCTATTACATTTAACCGATATTATAGTGACTACCTAATTAAAAAATCCTTCCATCATTCGTAATGGAAAGATTTTTATGTTTATTTACTCTTGCCTCATTGCTTTTTGGCGGCATGCTTCAATGGCATCAATCATTAAACGCTCCAAATGGTTTGTGTCTAGTACCTCTAAACCAGCAGCTGTTGAACCGCCAGGAGTGGCTACCTCATCTGCAAGTTCAGCAGGGGCCGCATTTGTTTTTAGCATTTCTGCAGAACCAGCAATCATGTTGGCTACTAGCTTTCTTGCTTGATCTTTATTGACACCTGATGCTAATGTTATTTTTTCAAGTGCTTCTGCTACTCGATAAATAAATGCTGGAGCACTTCCAGTTACAGCAGTTAGCTCATGAATTTGCTGCTCTGTCACTTTTTCAAATTCACCAATATCGTAAATTAATGCCTCAATCCATCCCTGTTGTTCTTGATTCACATTTTGACCGAGTGCATATAAAGTCATTGACTTACATAATTTAGCAGCTGTATTAGGCATAACCCAAGTTACAGGTGTCCCTTTAGGAAGTCTGGACTCGAGGTAAGTTGGACCTATTCCGGCGGCTACCGTAATGACTAATTGTCCACTAATGTCTTTAGATAATTTTGCGAGAATGTCGTCATGAGACTCAGGCGGCATGGCAAGAATAATGATATCCATCTTGTGTATCTCTTGTGACCAGTGATTAGTGGTTTCAACCTCAAAGGTTTCTTTTACCTCACGTAGCCGATCTTCATTTCCATTGTTGCCGACAAGAATGGCGAATTCATTTTTGTTTATTCCTCTAATTAAGGCTTGGGCCATGCGCCCTGCCCCTATAAATAATACATGTTTTTTATTGTTACTCATTGTTATTCACCTTTTTCTGTGTTGTATTTGCTGCCTTTATTAGGATAGTTTCCCCAATTAGTGGATAGGTCACTCTAAATCTGTAGTCCTTCGGAATCTTGTTTCACTAACAAAGATGGATCCTAATAACAGTAAACCATCAATTACTTGTAACAGGATGAATTGCTCTTGTAAAAGCAATCCTGATATTAAGATATATAGTTATTGTACTGAAGAGTTTTCAGTGCAAAAGAGAAAGAGCAAACTTACTTAGTTTGTTCTTTTTCACTTTAAAATTTATCACAATTAATTATAAGAAAATACGCCAAATAAAAAAGAAAGTAATAAAAGAAAGTTACTAATTATAGAGGCGACTCAAAAACTATAACTTTTGAGTCGTCTTTTTCCTAAAGGTAAATCATGATAAGTCAGTCAACATAACACCAATTATCAGCACTCATAAAAGGTAGACATTAAGCATAATTGATAACATAAAGGATTCTACTACTAAAGAAGACACTGATAGAAAATTTATCAATGTCTTTTTTGTCTATATGATTTTTATCGATAATCATAACAGACATAACAGATGTTATACCTTAAGGCAATTACATTTATTTGATAATTTTTTACTAAAAAGTAATTTGCACATCCACATTTCACTTCATACTTACTTATATAAAAAGATATTTATTTTGTCATTGTTATCAATTGTCGCTAGTAAAATATTTTTTATTTCTACATTATGTACCATTCTAATTTTATCTTTTAACCAATCTTTATCTTTACCAGTTTGTTTTAATTCTTCAAAATCAATTTTTCCATCTTTGATAATCGTTATAGGAAAAGAGAATGGCTTTGTCATTAGCTTCATATCTTTAGGAGTTAATGCTTGATACTTTGGATCTAAAACAAAAGAAATCGTACCATCTGATTCCCACAATGCTAGAGCAACCTTTTGAATATCCTGTATTTGTTCTTTTCTTAATTCTGATAATAAAATTTCAAGAGGTATTCTCGCTTTGGTTAAACCCTTATAAATTATTTCCCCATTTTTTATGAGAGGAAAAGGAGAAGGATCAACAAATTTTGTGAATTTCGACCACTTAAGGCTTAAAAATATGAAAATAAGATACAAAATAACTAATACACCTATCGTTATCATGGATCCTTTCATTCCTAAGTGTTGATCAGACAAAGGATGGGCAATAATATTTCCAATTGATAAAGCCATTATAAAATCAAGTAACCTTAACTGAGATATTGATCGTTGCCCCATTATCTTAGCAACAAAGAGTAAAAAGAAAAAAGAAATAATTGCTCTGAGAGTCCATTGAATTTCAGTAAGTGATTCTTGACTTTGAAAAAAATCCATATACATTCACACCCTACGTTTTAGATGAAAAGTCAATAATTAGTATCACCTACTAACAATTAATTATAAATTTTATATAAAGCAGATATCTTTATATAAATGAAAAATATCCAATGTTTTGAGCAAACTACTTATGATGCAAAAGCATCTATCACTTTTTTTATTTAAATTTTGCACAGAAAAACTCCCTACTGTACAAGGGAGTTTTTCTGTTTTTAGGCTGTATACGATATACAAAGTTAGTTGACATAATGTTGATTCTAAAAAACAAGAAAGCGTAGAAAAGGCAGGGGTTCCTCTCAACTCGGAAGACGCCTTATGGCACCTTTTGTTAATTCACATTACTTTTAATTATCCATTCTACTTCCGTTAATTTTTGTTCTTGAACATTTTTGGTGTGGAGTTTGGTGAAATGGACATTAACAGCTTCTTCGTTTTCCCAAATCTCCCAAAGCATTATTTTTCGTTCTGATGGTTCAAGAGGATAAGCATGAAATTTAATACATCCTTCTTCTTTATTAGTTTCTTCCTCTAGTTTTTTGAACGCTTCTATTATTTCATTAAAATTCTTATCACTAATAATATTCAAGCATGCAGTTATGTAGTGCATCAGATTCCCCTCTTTCATAATTTCTTTTAGTTTATCATTATAACGTTTCTCAGAAATATTTTAAGGAAAATATTCCATTTTATCAAGGGACTAACTTTAGATATCATGTATTCTATATATATTTTTAGTTCACATAATGAGTGGAGGAAGTAGTAAAAGTGTAAACCCGCTTAGTAACTTGTCTTGAAAGACTTTATCTATTCATTTGATACAGATTTAGAAAGAGAAGAGGATTTGAGGAGTGACTGTCGTTTCATTACTGTCTATCCAATCTTCTATTTCAAATGGTTGAAATATTTCTAAACAATAAAAATAGCCACATAAATGATCTTTCTTTAAACTTTCTTTATTACTACTACAAAAATAATGTGCAGCTTTTAGATTCTTTTGCATGTTATTCTCCTCTAATCCATATGATGGACTTTGTTAAATAAGAATAATTTTACCCCTAACGTTAAGTGACTTTACGTGAGTAATATAGTAACACTGGTGATCAAAAAGGAGCTTAATCAGAGAAGTGCAAATGGTAAGCCCTTCCCCATGCGGTACTCGATAATTGAAGAGGAGGCTTAAATAAACCCTCCGTTAACACGTAGTGTTTGACCAGTAACCCACTGTGATTTTTCGCTTACTAGGAATTCGATGACATTCGAAATATCCTCTGGTTCACCGAGACGGCCAAAGGCATTCATTTTTTTCATCCCTTCTATTTGTTGCTTTGTTTTTCCTACGGAGAAAAGCTCTGTGTCTACCGGCCCGGGTGCTACCGCATTGATCGTTATTTTTTTTTGGCCGAACTCTTTTGCAAGTTGCCGCGTGAATTGTTCAATCGCCCCTTTTGTGCCGGAATAGACACTGTATGTGGGAAACATTTGTCCGTTTACAGAGGTTGAGATATTCACAATATGGCCTTCTTCCTCCATATATTTCATTGCCTGCTGGCAAGCAAAAAAGGTTCCTTTTACGTTCACGGAAAATTGTTTATCGTAGTCAGCTTCAGTGACTTCTGACAGGGGCTTATTGATCATGATTCCTGCATTATTAATCAAAATGTCAACTTTTCCAAAAGCAGAAATGGTTTCTGAAAAAAGCCTTTCTATATCACCTATATGGCTGATATCCGCTTGAATGGCAATCGCTTCCCCACCTTTATCTTGAATTTCTTTTACAACTTCTTCTGCTTTATCAGGGCTACTTGAATAATTAATGGTCACCTTTGCACCGAGATCGGCTAATTGTTCGGCTACTTTGCGTCCGATTCCTCTAGAAGCACCAGTAATGATTGCGACTTTTCCTTCTAAAAATTTCATTTTATGATTTTCCTCCTCATTTTTTATTTAAAAATCCCTTTTCTAACAGTTCCCATAAATCTAGAAATTCTTGATCAATGGTTGGGCTGTCCCATTCGTAAGCGTGGGATGGATGATGAAATCGTGTGGTTGCAAAAAAAATGGAATGAGCTAAACGATCAGGAGCGCTTGCCTGAAAGTCAGAACGTTTGATGATCTCGCTCATTTGATTCGTCATACGATTGACGTGTTGTTCAATGAGATCTCCAGCTTCTTCAGTCACCTTGGCATACATCTCAAACAATTCTTTCTCGTGATAAGCAGAGCTTCTTTTTAATTCAATTAATGTTTGAATATATGTTTTTAAGGAGTCTGAGCCTTTCAGTGAATGGTCTTCATAAATAGCAGTCAAAGGAGCAATGATTGTTTCATTCAACCATTTTTCTGTAGCCCCCTCCAAAAGTTCTGCTTTACTCTTAAAATGGCGATAAATGGTTCCGTGACTGACATTCAAAGTCTTAGCCACATCGGTTACAGATGTTTTAGCTATCCCAAATCGTCTAAGGGTTTCTTCTGTGGCAGTAAGTATTTGTTCTTTTGATAAGGTTTCTATATTCTTCTTCATAAGCATATGGCTAATGAGCCATGAACACCTCCTTAAAAAGAAGCATAACATAACAAATATCAAGTGACAAATATTAATATTTGTCACTTGATATTTGTTACCTAATGGATTGACTTTTTATTTGAGCTTTATGTCTAGAACTTATTCAACAAAAAAGCGCTTTAATGGCGCAATGAAAAAAGCCTAATTTCTCTTTTAATGCTGAGAAATTAGGCTTTTTAATTTTAAAATTCCCTTAATGTTGTAAATCTGCATTTTTTGACGCTACCCCTTTAGGTATACTTTTGCGAACTGATATAGAACTGACTATCAATCTAAAAGAAAATAAAATAATAAAAATAGACCTAAAAAGTCAATTTTATGACACCTTTAGGTCTATTTCTCATTTCCTGTTAAATGTCTAATAAGAGGTTTTTGCTTGTTGTGAACCCTTTGTAACTCTTTCATTTGATTTAAAGAACAAACCAATGTTTATTAAACCAGTAATTGCCACTAAAACATAAACAATTAGAGATAGGACTGTGTCACTTCCACCAAAAAGTGTAGCTACTAAATCAAATTGGAATAATCCTACTAATCCCCAATTGATAGCGCCAATAACGGTTAAGACAAGAGCTACCTTTTGTAATACTGTCATCTATATACCTCCTATTTTTATTATCTATAACCTCATTTAATGTATATATTTCCTTTTAAATTAAATATCAACATTTAATTTAAATTATATTTCTAAGCAAGGTAGGAAGTAATAGATTTGTTTCCACGAATGGAGTTAACATAACGCAAATTATAGGCACAAAATAAGTCAATCCGGAAAGGTTGATTTATTTTGTTACTCCATATGTGAACTTTTCTACTTAAGTGCAAATGTCTCTGCTGCCATACAAAGATAATAAGAAAGCCCAGTTTGTTGGGCTTCAAGCATGTTTCTATGAAAATCATCATTCAAAAAGAAGCGTGCTTGTATTGCAAAATCTTCTGCTCTAGTATTATGTCCATGACTATTTAAGAAATCAATATGCTGCTTTATTAAAACCTGTACCTTCTCATCATTAAACTTTACCCCTTCCTTAAGCGCATTAGCTATATTATCCATAAAATGTTTTGCCTCTAAAGCTTGCTCATTCATTGACTGAACTTCAATTGAATTTTCTTTAAGTAAATCATAATCATATTTTTCTTTTAGATACTGATTTTGATCGGTCATTGCTTCCACCCACTCTTTTTCACTCTCAAATCCTTTGAACATTTCTGATTTATCCATGGTATCTCCTTTCATGGTGAAGTGAATCGATTCATCAATTGTCTGAACCAAACGCTTTATTCTTCGCATTCTTGCAAGAAGAAGTTTTCTTTGATCGGACAATATAGATAATCGTTCTCGCTCACCATCTAACAGTTCATGTATTTTTTTGAGGGGAAAATCTAACTCTCGATAAAATAAGATTTGTTGCAAACGCTCCAGTTCTTTTACTCCATAGAAACGATAACCTGCTTCACTTGTTTTGTAAGGCAATAAAAGACCAATTTTATGATAATAGTAAAGAGTTTTTATCGTCACATTTGTTAATTCTGATACTTGTTTTACTGTATACAACATATTTATCCACCTCGTTTGTAATTCTAAAGTCTACCTTAAGGTCAGGGTCAATATTAATTCTATATTTTAAATGAATTTTTTTTGTAAGAAATTCTCACTTGAATTACGAAGAGAGGTTACCATAATGTTGCTTATCAGAAATAAAAAAGCGAAAACTCGTTCAGTAACAATGAGTTTGCGCTTTTTCTTTTCGTTTATATATACTTTTACGGACATTTCATTTTACAAACAATTACTTAAGATATATAAATTTTAAGATTATATGGAGAGAAAATTAAAAGGAGAACCATTACTTCTCTTTTTAACTATTTCAATTTATTTAAAACTTGCCTAGGCAATGGGATAACTGCGTAAAGATGAAAATGAGTGTGCCATCTTTTTGGCAAAACTTAATGGGGGCTCAATAGATTGAATGTGAATATACATAATCATAGGATTAGTAAATAACCAGTGATTATGTAGGGCACTCACAATCAAACCCTGTTGTACAATTGAATACATAAAACGAGGAATCTCTTCCTGTAAAACAGCGATTTCAGCCAAGTTTAATGCATTACCGCTTTGATCTAATGATTCAAATAAGACTTCCGCTGGCGCAACAGAACTGCTTTGGCGCCCTTGAACCAACACATTAAAATTGCGGTGTAATGATACAGAACAACTACCTTGAGTTACTTTACTTTTCCCTTTAAGTATTGTAGCAAATTGTTCACAAATTGAATCAAAATCATTCATATCGCAGGCCTCCCTTTACTAATAAAATTATGTTATTTAATACTATTTTATGTTCAAAGGAAGGTAGTTTTAAGGCACCACAGAATATATCATCCCTTGGTATGAAGGCATAGTAAATACAAAAGAGGGTTCACGAATAGACGCTCCCATTTTTTTAATAAAGCTATCCATTAAATCTTATCTGTTCACACCAACTAATTCAGCTGTTTCCTTAGTGTTGTTATAAGCACAAAAGGGGATAGGTGCCCTTTAGGTACCCACCCCCTTTTAAATATAACAAGATTTTGTTACATTCACAAAAATTAAAAAAACTTAAAATTACTCCTCATACAATAGCTTTTTAAAGAGAAATCTCGAATGTCTCTATCTATCATTTTAGGAACGAATACAACTATAAGTTGAGATTGTTTTATTTAGCTTTTATTATGAGTATGTTGTTTGATTAGATCAAGGGTATAAAAGAGTAGGCTCTTATCTCCCCAGTTCCCATGGCCAGGTACAACTGTTTTGACATAAGGATATTTTTCAATCACTTTTTGAACAGAGTTCCCCCACTCCTCTACATTGGCATCAGAAAGATTTCCAAGATCTTTTGCATTTACTGATTTGATGAAGCATCCACCGAATAATAATTTATATTGGGGAAGCCAAACAGTAATGTTATCTTGTGAATGACCTTCTCCAGGATAAAATGTTTCAATTACTGTATCTCCTATTTTTATCACTGGGTTTACATCAAGTGTCGGTTTGGGCGAAGGATATCCATATTCTTTAGCTAGTTTTGCTGTCAAAAGTGTACTACGCACCTCAATTCCCTGATCTAGCAATGCTTGAATGCCTCCAATGCTATCATCATGCGCATGAGTAACAAGGGCCAGAACGACTTTTTTCTTCAACTTCTTTTTGATCATCTTTAATAACTCTTCAGTTTTTTGATGATTCCCCCCTGTATCCCATGCTGTATCAATCAGGACTATTCCTTTGGAAGTAGAAACGATTAACCCATTGTGATCATAGGTTGCGCCCTTCCAATCATTATATGACGTATGAGTCCATACTTTGTCATTCAATTTCGTTAATATAATCGTCTTATCTGGATTGGTAATCTGAGTAGGAGATGATTTTTTAATTTGAGCAATCGTTTGATAATTAAACGATGTCATAACGATGGATAATACTAATAACAAACTAAACACAACTTTTCCTATCCATTCTTTGCTAATCTTCAAATGAATTTCACCTTCCTAAATTTAGTTTCAATATATATATCTTGTTAATAACAACGCTATTTTACCAGATATAGTAAGGGATAAATATAAAACATTCATAAAATTAATGTAATAATAGTTTTAATATTTATAATTTTTTAATAGTCTTTGTTCTAAAATACTATTTCATCTATCTAAGAAACATAAAAAATGTTGGCAGAAGTAAAAAAGCGAAAACCGTTCAATAACAACGCGTTCTCGCTTTTTCTTTATTCTGAGGTATCCTTTTAAGGGTGGTCCTTTCTTAACATCAAGAAAGAATATAGTTCAGAAAGTACTCTAGATGTAAAATCTATACTTGGCTCTCTTATAGCAAAACAAATCCATAAAAATCAAGTTTAAGAAATAGATAAAAAGCATTTTAACTTACCTTCCGATAACGTAACTATACTTACTAAAGGAAAAGGAGAGATTACTTAGTATAGTCATCTCTTTTTATTCTAAGAATTACTTATTATAATGTAGGATCTTTTGTGGTTGGAGTTACTGACATACGAACCTGTTGTCCTGGCTTTACAAATATCATAGATACCATCCCAACTATCACAGCAAAAGCAGCAGCAGTAAACATAGCATTATATCCGTAAGATGCAACGAGACTGCCTGTTAACGTCGGTGCAATAATAGTAGCTAAATTTGCAATAAAGTGAGTTACCCCACCAAAAGTTCCTGCTTTATTTGGCTCTGTATCAAGAATAACTGTCCAATATATAGAGTTTGGTAGGTAATTAAATGCGTTACCTATACACATTAATGAAAGTACTGCTGTAGCACTTTCAACTGTTGGAATTAACATAAAACAAATGGCTGTACAAAACAAGCAAACTACTGTAAACCAAGATCTAGCTATACGCAAATTTCCAGTTTTTTCACGTAACTTATCTGAAATTTTACCACCTAACAGCCCCGTAATAATAGCTCCTACCCATGGAATCATACCTATATATGAAAGAGATGCTAAGGAATAATTAAATTCATCTTGTAAATATTTTGGTGTCCAAGTAAGTAATAAAATATTAACATATAAAAATGCAAAATATCCGATAGCATTCATTGTTAAGGTAGAATTTTTAAAAAAATAGTACCATGGTACATTGTTTGATATTGTTTCTTCTAATTTTGTTTCACCTTTTATTAAATCATTTGTACTTCGAATTTTCTGAAGTTCAATTTTCGAGACCTTTGGATGGTCTTCAGGTAAATTTGTAAATACTTTTCTCCATATTAATACCCAAATAAAACCTAGTAAGCCAAGAATAACAAATGTTACTTTCCAATTAGTGAATGTTAAAAGACCCACTACGACCGGAGCGGTAATTAATGCTCCAATGGGAGTACCAACTAAACCAAGTGCTACTGAGAAACCTTTTTCCTTTGGGGACACCCAGTTTGCCATTGTTCGGTTCATTGTAGATAATGTAGGACCTTCAGCTAACCCAAATAAAACACGAAATACCGCAAAACCTGCCAACGCAGAACCACCAAAAAATGTTGCGCCTAAGTGCCCAGCGAATATCGTTCCTATTTCGAAAATAGACCATGTGGTTCCCGCAAGAATCCACATAAATTTAGGTCCTTTCTTATCTGCTAAAGCACCACCAAATAGTGCTCCAAAAATATAGCCATATCCAAAATAACCTAGAATTGCTCCCCAGCTTATTGGATCTAAATTGAATTCTTGTATAATCTCAGCTTGTGCATATGATAGGGCACCTCTATCTATGTAGTTTATAACTGTTATAATAACAATCATGAAGATAATAAAGTAACGATAATTATTTTTCATTAATTATCTCTCTCCTCGCTCTCATAATCTGATTTTTCCTGCTGAGGTAGAAATCTTATAATAAACTACTACGTGTTTTTTACTTTCAAAAGGATAGGAAAAAGTAGATGATTACCATTTTATTTTCTTTCTACAAGGCTAACGGAAAGTTTCGAGATTACATGAACTCCTGATTTAACAATGATACTAGATCTATTTCGTAAAGAATCTAAACATACAATATCTATTGCCTGTACTAAAGAATATGAATCTGTAATGTATACGCATTCAAATAATTCATCTGTTCTTATTAATCCTGTGTTTTTTGCTGGAACTTTAGGTACATAAGCACTATCAAGAGCATCCATATCTATATCTACTGTCAGATAGATAACGTCTACTTTTTTAGCTAAATCATCCAAGGTTCTTTCAACTGTAGTAGAAATTCCTTCTTCTCTTGAAATAAGGTCATATAATTAACTTTGCATCGGAGTCGGGAATTTTTCATTTTATACCCATCCTCGGAAATGCGAGGCTTCAGCCGATTTTCTGATTCCGACCATATATGCAGCTAAACGCATATCAACTTCATGGGTCTGTGACATTTGATAAATAGTTTCAAAAGAATTGATCATTACTTTTCGCAATTTTTTAGCTACTTCTTCTTCTGACCAATAATATCCTTGATTGTTTTGGACCCATTCAAAGTACGAAACAGTCACACCACCTGCACTGGCCAGTATATCTGGCACAAGGAGGATACCTCTTTCATCTAAAATTTTGGTAGCCTCTAGGGTTGTAGGTCCATTTGCTGCTTCTACCACAATGGATGCACGAATACGATCGGCATTTTCTAACGTAATTTGATTAGAAATGGCGGCTGGAACAAGAATTTCACATTCTTGCTCAAGTAATTCTTGATTGGTCATAACATTAGTAAATAAATTGGTTACAGTCCCAAAACTATCTCGTCGATCAAGTAAATAATCAATATCAAGCCCTGTTGGATCATAAAGAGCACCATGTGCATCTGAAATCCCAATCACTTTGGCTCCTGCCTCATGCATAAATTTAGCCAGAAAGCTTCCGGCATTCCCAAAGCCCTGAATCACAATGCGTGCCCCCTGTAATTCAATACCTTTTTTCTTGACGGCTTCTTCAATGCAAATTGTTACACCGCGCGCCGTTGCCGTTTCGCGACCTTGTGATCCCCCTAATACAATCGGTTTTCCTGTAATAAATCCAGGAGAATCAAATTCACGAAGACGGCTGTACTCATCCATCATCCACGCCATAATTTGAGAGTTCGTATAAACATCAGGGGCTGGAATATCTTTTGTCGGACCAACGATTTGGCTAATGGCCCGAACATATCCGCGACTTAATCTCTCTAATTCCCCAAGTGACATGTTCCTTGGATCGCAAACAATTCCTCCTTTTCCTCCTCCGTAAGGAAGATTAGCAATTCCACACTTTAAACTCATCCAAATAGACAAGGCTTTGACCTCTTCTTCATTTACTTCAGGATGGAATCGGACACCTCCCTTTGTAGGACCCACAGCATCATTATGTTGAGAACGATAGCCGGTAAAAATTTCAATAGAGCCGTTATCCATTCGAACTGGAATACGTACCGTTAAGGTTCTAATTGGTTCTTTTAATAATTCATACATCTTATTGTTATAACCTAACTTCCGAACCGCTTCTTTTATAATAAGTTGAGTTGAATTTAATAAATCTAACGTTCCACTTTGCTTATGATCCAGCTCTTGAATTTGATCACTTTTAACGGGGGCTCCCACTTTCATTTGTTACACCTCTTATGTTATAAGTTGTTTAAATTGATTGTTCTGAAGCGTTATTTTTATAAAAAAAGGCAATTGCTGTAACAATTGCTCTAATTTCTTATTATCAATCGATTTTATTTTCCAATCCATTACTTTGGATCAGGCAAGAAGAGAATGAGATATTTCTTCTTGCCTAACATATACTTTCAGATTAATCTGGATTTATAGTCACCTTAGTCTTTTTTTCTTCCCTTACTAAATTGTCTATCACTTTATCTAGACCGTAAAACATAGCCAGTTATAAACTGCAGCCATGCGTATACCCCG
Organism: Priestia sp. TRM10; assembly: GCF_057808375.1. Lineage (NCBI taxonomy): Bacteria > Bacillati > Bacillota > Bacilli > Caryophanales > Bacillaceae > Priestia > Priestia sp. TRM10. Next base: position 738,119 of record NZ_JBJZOT010000013.1, on the reverse strand, counting down.
ATCTTGACTGTTTCAGCAACTGGTGAATCTTTGCTGGGGTCTAGACAAACAAAATCAATATGCTGAACAATTGGGTGCTTACCAATTTCTAATAATGCATCAAACAGCTCAGTTGATGTCATGCCGCTGGGGGTGGAAGCTGGGACCCCTGGTGCAACGGAAATATCGAGTACATCCATGTCGACTGTGACATAAACAAGATCGACTTTTGCTGACAGACGTTCGAGCGCTTCTTGAATGGTATTGATAAGGCCCTTTCTGCGTGCTTGTTTTAATGTTACCACCTGAATATTGTGTTTCTTGGCATAATCGACAAGTGGCTTCGCATTAAAATAACCATGCAAACCGATATTGATGACATCCTCGCCTTTAACAATATTGCCATCAATTAATTGGCGAATTGGAGTTCCATTTGCGGGTCCTAATTCCTCCGGATCTCGCACATCAAGATGCGTGTCAAGTTGTAAAATCCCAATCGTTTTTTGCTTACAAACTTCTTTGATTCCTCGAACAGCACAAGCCGTTGTAGAATGATCACCGCCAATCATGCATGTGATAGTATGAGGATAGCGTTCCACAAGATATGCTGATGTCTCTTGAATACGTTGATGTGATAAAGGGATATCTGTCGTATGCATTACAATATCCCCTGCATCCGCTACTTGTAGCGCTGTTAAATCGATATTTTCATCCAAGTTGTAGGTGGCAAAGCTTTTCCACATTCTCCGAAATTCCGTTGGATACAGGGAAGCCCCAGACACACTAATTGATGATCTCGAAATTGGCGCTCCGTAAATAATCAGGTCAGGCAGACTTCTTAGTTCATTAAGTGGCTGAATCCACTGATGAACGTAAGCTGTTTCTTCTTTCGATGTATTCCAAGACCATTCAGGTGCTTGAAGCCATTTTTCACTCACCCTATCCCACCACCTTTACACCTTTTTTCCATACAGCCTTGACATGATTAACTCCGAATAAATATTGTAATTCTTGATAGTTTTTAACATCCCATAAGACAATATCTGCTTGCTTTCCTACCTCCAGTGACCCTACTTTTTCTTGACGATTAATGGCGCAGGCTGCATTATATGTTGCTGCCGTCAAGGCTTCTGCTGGAGTAAGTCTCATCGAAATACAAGCTAGGTTCATAACAAGAGGCATAGAAGTCGTCGGTGATGACCCAGGATTGCAGTCGGTGGAAATAGCTACAGGTACACCTGCATCAATCATCTTTCTTCCTGCCGCAGCTTCTTCACGTAGATATAATGCTGTAGCTGGTAATAAGCAAGCAATGGTCCCGGCTTTTGCCATAGCATGTATACCTTCATCTGATGCTTTTAATAAATGCTCAGCTGAGACCGCTCCTACTTTGGCAGCCAACTCAGCTCCCCCATAAGGTTCAATTTCATCGGCGTGTATTTTAGGCACTAACCCATATTCTTTTCCGGCTTCTAGTATCCGTTTCGACTGCTCAGGGGTAAAAACACCTTTCTCACAAAAAACATCGTTAAACTCAGCCAAGTTTTCCTCAGCTACTATTGGCAGCATCTTATCAATTAAATAATCAACAAATTCATTTTCTTTTCCTTTAAATTCTGGAGGTACAGCATGAGCTCCCATAAAAGTAGGTACAAGATCAATTGCATGTTTTTGTTGCAATTCTTTCATTACACGCAATTGTTTAAGCTCAGTTTCCAGGTTCATGCCATAGCCGCTTTTACTTTCTACCATCGTAACTCCATGAGCAAGAAATGAATCGAGACGACTCATTGTTTGTTCTAGTAATTCTTCTTCTATTGCCTCTCGTGTCATACGGGCTGTTGCATGAATCCCTCCACCCGCGTTCATAATATCCATATATGTCGCACCTTCAAGGCGCATTTCAAACTCATGTTCACGACTTCCCCCATACACAACATGTGTATGAGGATCCACAAGCCCAGGCGTAACTAAATGATTAGAAGCCTCCACAACGTCCGCTGTATGCAATTTCTCTGCATAGCGTTTTTCCAGGTCATTTGTTGTACCGACAGCCTGAATGATTCCATCCTCTATCCATAAACTACCATCTTCGATGAGTCCAAGCTCTGACATAGCTTCTTGGGAGCGCGGACCTTTTCCTTTACCTGCAAGCGTAGCAAGCTGAGTCGCATGTTTAATCCAAATTGGTTTTGTCATTACTGATCAGTCCCTTTATCAAGCATTGGAATGTTAATTCCTTTTTCACGAGCTGTTTTCTTTGCTAACTCATATCCCGCATCAGCGTGACGTACTACCCCCATACCTGGATCAGTTGTCAGCACTCTCTCAATACGTGCTTCCGCTTCCTTCGTACCATCTGCCACAATAACTACTCCTGCATGTAAAGAGTAGCCCATTCCGACGCCGCCTCCATGGTGTACAGATACCCAAGTAGCACCGCCCACTGCGTTTATCATCGCATTTAAAATTGGCCAGTCTGAAACCACATCTGATCCATCTTTCATAGCTTCTGTTTCACGGTTTGGTGAAGCAACAGAGCCAGAATCCAAGTGGTCACGTCCAATCACAACTGGTGCTTTTAACTCACCACTAGCCACCATATCATTTAGAATTTTTCCAAAACGAGCACGCTCTCCATAGCCCAACCAACAAATACGAGAAGGGAGACCCTGGAATTGAATTTTTTCCCGTGCCATACGAATCCAGTTACATAAATGTTCATTATCACTAAATTCACGTAAGATAGCCTGATCCGTTTTATAAATATCTTCAGAATCCCCTGACAACGCTACCCAACGAAAAGGACCTTTTCCTTCACAGAATTGTGGACGGATATAGGCTGGAACGAATCCAGGAAAGTCAAAGGCATTGTCTACACCCTCATCTTTTGCAACCTGACGAATATTGTTACCATAATCGAACGTCACGGCACCTTTTTCCATCATCTCAAGCATTGCTTTCACATGTGTTGCCATTGAAGCTTTTGAACGTTTCACGTACTCTTCAGAGTTAGATTTTCGTAATTCTGCTGCTTCTTCGAGCGACATTCCTGAAGGGATGTATCCATTCAATGGATCGTGCGCTGATGTTTGATCTGTTAATGCATCTGGGATAAAATTGCGTACAATCATTTCCGGTAAAAGTTCAGAGGCATTGCCTAATAGACCGATTGATAAAGCTCTTCCTTCTTTTTTTGCTTCTTTAGCCAAACGGATTGCTTCATCTAGCGAGTCCGTTTTCACATCTGTATAACGAGTCTCAATTCGTCGGTCAATCCTTGTCTCATCAACATCAATACCAATGCAGACACCACCATTCATCGTGACAGCAAGAGGTTGAGCTCCACCCATACCGCCAAGACCCGCGGTTACAGTGATAGTACCTTTGAGTGTATTATTGAAATGTTGTTTCGCAAGCTCTGCAAATGTTTCATACGTTCCTTGTACAATTCCTTGAGAACCAATATAAATCCAGCTACCTGCTGTCATTTGTCCATACATCATTAACCCTTTTTTATCAAGCTCATGAAATGTATCCCAATTTGCGTAAGCTGGTACAATATTGGAATTTGCAATCAGTACGCGTGGTGCATCTGAATGGGTTTTAAAGATAACTACCGGTTTTCCTGACTGAACAAGCAGGGTTTCATCTTCTTCTAGCTTTTTCAAAGATTGAACAATCGCATCAAATGATTCCCAGTTTCGGGCTGCCTTTCCAATTCCTCCGTATACAACAAGTTCCTCTGGGTGCTCAGCTACATCAGGATCTAAATTGTTCATTAACATCCGAAGTACGGCCTCTTGTTGCCATCCTTTTGTATGTAATTCAGTACCTTCATAACGTATCACTTTGTTCTTTGTAAACGTATTCATTTTTCTTACCTCCTTATTTGCTTATATTCAGTTTATAATAAAAATTCTAATAATTTATTATAATTTAATGATTTTTTTATAAAATATTTCTAAATAATTCTTTTTAACCGTCATTTTTATAAATGGTTTCAAAATAAATTTACTTATAATTCAATTAAAAACGATTCAGTATATACTGAATCGTTTTTTTATAATCCAGATCGGTACGCTGATGGGATGCATTCCTCGATCTGTTTGAATTTAGTATTAAAATAAGTTTGGTGAGAATAGCCCGTTAATCGTGCAACTTCCTCCAATGATAAATCCGTTTCCCGCAATAGACGTTTAGCCTCCCGAATCCGTACTTGATGTAACGTCTTGCGAAAGGACTGGCCGGATTCGGCTGCAAAGCGACGGCTGAGAGTACTCTTATTGATACGGAGTGCATCAGCACATGCCGCTAAGTTCCACTGAGCATCCCAATAGTTAGACTCTATCAATTCTTTTGCTTTCTCAACCAGTGTTCGTAATCCTTCCTGTGCTTGCTCATGATTCTGCTGAAGTAAACGAGTTATAAACGTAAGCAGTCCTTGGACAATTTGATAAATGACGGGCTTATGGACAATTTGCTGAAAAACTTCATGATAGAGTGTTTCCCAGTCTGCACTCTGGAGGTTGTGTGACTTCATATATCGGCGAATCTGCGCGAGCACACTCGTAAGACGAACACGAACGTTTTCTGGATCGGGATATGGCTGCTGAAAGGTCAAAAATTCACGCTCCACCCAATCCCGAATGGCTTTTATATCTCTTTTTTCAAGCATTTCAATCCACTGCCTTTGTTCCAAAGGAGTAAGGAAGGGGTCCATTTCCCGAGGGAGCATTTGTTCATTTTCCACCAAAACAATATCATAGCCTTCGAAAAAAACTAGCCTTGTTAACTGACGTATTTGCTGATAGGCTTTTTTTAACGAATCGCCTGAGGAAGTTTCCTTAATTACAATAGTAAGGGGCTCACTCATAAGGTCTTTCCAATATGCAAGAAAAGCATGGTATTCCTCCTTGAATACTTCAATCCCTTGAGTTTCCCGCACACATACAATAAAATCAGATAGAGTAAATATGCGATGCTTTCCGATAAAAGAATAACGTTGCAATGCATCATATACTAATGGAAGTGTTTCTGGATGGGGAGTTAAAAGTGCGACCATTGTTATCGGACTAACGTGCTTTCGCTCTGTCAGGAAAAGGTCAGGATAATCGATGGGAAGTGAATTTCCTTCTTCTGTTGCTCTATTCTCAAAGTAACGACGATCATTACGCAATTGGTAGCGCAGTTGTTGAATACGCTTGATTAAATCTGACGGAGAAAACGGGCGGAATAAAACATCTTCTGCACGAAAACGGAGCGCACGATAAGCAGTTTGGAAAATTCGCTCAGATGAAATCCCTAACCAGCGAATTCTATTTTGTTGCATCGCCTTACCAAATCGTTCACTTTCATGCTTCCATCCGTCCATATCCAGAATAACAAGCTCAGGTTTCTGCTTTTTTATATCACTTTCAAATTCCTCCATTGTATTCCACAGAACCAATCGAACTCCAGTAAAATGTGACTCTACCAACCACCGAATCCCTTGAGCTTCTAACTCATCTTTTGCTATTAAATGAATTTCCATGCTGTTACACCTTCTTTTTTGTCCTTTTCTTTCATCATAGCAAATGTACATGTATATTGAACTCATTTTATATTTTTAGAGAATAATTAATATATGTCCTTTCCGTTTTTATAAATAAGAATACAGAAGATATGATATATTTACATGAATGAACACAAGGTTTGATACTGAATCGGTAATAACTAATTAATGTATCTATGAAATACAAGATTATACTTTTTGATGTTAATGACCCATTGTTTGACTTTAGTATCTTAAAAAAAGGAACTATATAAAACTTTTAAGAAATTCAGGTTTTCCATGGGATTAATGGATTATGAAGTCAGCTATCAAGAAATCAGTAAGGTTTTATGGGAAAAATCAAATGGTAGAATTATCACTTTATCAAAACTAGGAATAGAGAAGTTTAAAACGGGCTCCCTTAAAAAATACGTTTTTTTAAGGAAGCCCGTTTTCTATGAAACTCCTATTCAAAGTAAAAGAGATATTCATCTTTTTTAATTATTATAGTATTGATAACAAAACAGACAGATTTGTTTTGAAGTACGAGTTTGTTTTGGTTAAAGCACCATTGCAGCAATAATACCGAAAATCATCAAAGGGATGCCAAAATGTAAAAAGGTTGGCACACATGTGTCCCATATATGATGGTGCTTTCCATCTGCGTTCAGTCCTATTGTTGGGCCAAGAGTACTGTCTGACACTGGTGAACCTGCATCCCCAAGTGAACTAGCAGTACCGATTAATGCGGCAGTCGCCAATGGAGAAAAGCCCACTGTTATGCAGATTGGAACAAATAAGGCAGCGATAAGGGGAATTGTTCCAAACGAAGAACCAATGCCCATCGTAATTAACAGACCAACAGTAATCATTGCGATGGCAACGATTATTTTATTATCTCCTAGTATTCCTATTGTGGACTGCACCAGGTCCTCAACAGCGCCAGTCTCTTTTAAAATCGTCGCATATCCTGAAGCAATTAACAATACGAATGAAATCATCCCCATCATCATAATCCCTTCATTTACAATTCTTTCTCCTTCTTTAAATGGGACAATAGTAAACAAAAACATAAGAATAATGCCTGTCAGTGCTCCTAGAACAAGTGAGCCTGACACAAGTTGCACGATAAAGGCACCTATAATCGCAATAATAGTAAGGAAATGACCCAATGTAAATGACAATTTCGTCTCTTCTGTTGCGGCTACCTCGCTAATAGCATTCTGTTTGTCATCAAGTAGCTCACGATCTTTGCGATAAGAAATAAAAATTGCAATGAACAACCCTGCAATCATTCCAAGACTTGGTATTAACATTGCATATGTAACAGATGGAAGAGCAATGTCTACGCCGCTCGCTTTCATTTCATCCGTAATAATTCCATGGTAGATCAAACCAAACCCCGCTGGAATCATCATATACGGTGCCTTTAATCCAAATGTTAATGCCACAGCGATGCCTCTACGATCGACCTTCATTTTATCAAATAAGTGGAGCAAAGGTGGAATTAAAATCGGAATAAATGCAATGTGTATCGGAACAGCATTTTGAGATAAACAAGCGATTCCGGCAATCGTCAGCAACATAATTGAACGTTTTCTTTTTAAAACGCTTACAATTTGTTTTACAAGAAATCCTGTAATTCCCGAATAACTAACCATAACGGCAAATATCCCAAGCAGAACATAACTTAATGCCGTGTTTGCTTGTCCTCCCATTCCGGATATAAGCATATTCATCGTTTCAGTTAGAGTCAAACCTTCCATCAAACCAGCAACACCAGCAGCTATTAGAAGGGCCAGCATCACATTGATACGAAGAAGACTTAATATCGTCATAACAATAACTGAAATTACTACCGCATTGAACATCAAATCACCCTTTCTATTTTCGAGATGCTTATTTAAGTTGAAAGTATAAAAATTGAATTTTCTAATTATTTTAAGAGACCTAAAGAACAGGAACCGCATGCCCTCCGCGTATCAAACATATACACCGAGCGATGCTGTTCCCTTAATATCTTACTTTCCCAAATTGTTAGCTCTCGTTACAATCGGTTTGTTTAACTTGATGTTTAGATATCTGTTTTTTTATGTTAACCTCTTTCCTTAACGACTGTTCCCTTTTCAAACTTTTTAATCTCATTAGTAGAAAAGGCATCCCTCAACCAATTTTCAGCCTCCATGATGTCATTTGAAAATACTCGGTCTTTCTCGATGAACGGAATTCGCTTACGCCCTTCCTCTAGCACGCTTTTCGTTGCTGATGCCATATCATCTGTGCCTCTAATTTCGACTGCCTGCATCGCACAAATAGATTCAATTGCGAGTACCCGTCTCGTATTAGACACAATTTGATAAGCATGCCTTGAACCAATAGTTCCCATGCTGACATGATCTTCTTGGTTTGCTGAAGATGGAATTGAATCGACGCTTGCCGGATGGGCGAGTGTTTTATTTTCTGATACGAGTGAAGCAGCACAATATTGCATAATCATCGCTCCAGACTGAAGTCCCGGGGCAGGGCTTAAAAACGGCGGCAAATCATTCAATTGTGGGTTTACAAGTCGCTCAATTCGACGCTCAGAAATGTTGGCCAATTCAGCAACCGCGATACCGAGAAAGTCCATCGCCAAGGCAATTGGCTGACCGTGGAAGTTCCCTCCAGAGATTACCTTTTTCCCTCCATCAAAAATCAATGGATTATCTGTTGCAGCATTCATTTCGATTTCTAGTTTTTCTTTTACATAATTCAATGTTTGCCACGTTGCTCCATGAACTTGTGGAATGCAGCGAAGCGAATAGGCATCTTGTACGCGCATTTCCCCTTGTTTCGTTGTTAATTTGCTGTCTTCCAAAAGCCCCCGTATCCGTTTCGCGACTGTAACTTGTTCCGGGTAACCACGTGCAATATGAACATCCTCATCAAACGCATCAATAATTCCTCTTAATCCTTCGATTGTCATTGCCGCAATCGCTTCCGATTGATAGGCTAGCTTTTCCGCCTCTAAATACGTTACCACACCCATTGCTGTCATCGCTTGTGTCCCATTGATTAATGCAAGACCTTCTTTTGCAGACAGAGTAATCGGAAAAATACCCTCTTTCGTCAGCGCTTTGAGAGCATTCGTCCGCTCCCCTTTATAAAATACTTCTCCTTCCCCAAGAAGAGGGAGAACGAGGTGAGATAATGGCGCCAAATCACCACTAGCTCCGAGAGAACCCTGTTGTGGAATGACAGGATGAATCCCAGCATTTACAAACTGAAGCAAGCGCTCTATCACTATCCTTCTTATCCCTGAAAACCCCTTCAATAATGCGTTCGCTCTTAATACTAACATTGCTCTTGAGACAAGTTCCGGAAATGGATCTCCAACCCCGCAGGCATGTGAGTGAATCAAATTCAATTGCAACGCTTCGACATCTTTTGGATTAATTAATACATCACTGAACTTTCCAAATCCAGTTGTTATCCCATAAACAACACGGTTTTCTTTAACAATTTGTTCCACCGCTTTACGGCTTTCTTCAACTCGCTTCCAACTATCGTCCGAAGCAGTTACTTCTTCACAGTCAAAAAGAATGTTGTTCATTTCTTCTAATTTAAGAGAATTCCCTGTCAATACTACCATAACGACACCTTCCTTCTTTGTACTTTACTTTACTGAAGCAAAAAGAAAATAGGGAGCCATACTAAAGAAATCATATGATTTCTTCAGTACAGCCCCCTATTCACTAAATGCTCTGGGCTAAAAAACTAATAAGCTATTTAAATGTGATTAATACCAAGACCTAACGTCTCGTGTTCCAATCCTTTAACTGGTGCCCCAATCGTTCCATAGATTGCGACAGCCAACCATTCTCCCTCTGTTTCATCCTCATAAGGATTACCACGTACAACGGCAAAGCGTAATCCCACAGTCCGCATAACCGAACCTAATTGCATTTGCCCTCGAGTAATGCCATAAAGCGCTTCCATAATTGCGTGGTATAGGGAATGGGTTTCTCGGTAAACATTATCTTTGATAATCCCATTCTGCTTGGCAGCAGTTTCTATAGCTGCAACGACTTTTTGCGATTCCATTGAACCTACTCTCCCGCTACAGCTCTTCCAGTTCAGTTGATTTGTAATCTCTTGCTGTTCGCTCCTATCGTCCATCAATACAAGCAATGTGGCATGACGTCCGATACGGTGTTCTTTATTTAATGCCATAAGCTACAACTCACTATTCCTAATTATCTGTCTACTTAACTAATGACTAATCTCTATTTGCATAATAGAGCAAATTCTTGAGGTTGTCAATGAATAGTTTTTTTGGATTATCTATTCGCTTCTTTAATTTCAAGTCATCCCTCTTACTTTATAGAAATGGAATTAGTATAGTTTCATGGACACATAATTATAAACAAGATTAACTTTACTTACATAAAGTATTTTGCATAAGGGCAAAATTAGAAAAATGAATCTTATTGGAGAGAAACAATATGATAATATTTTCACTTTTATTAATGTTGGGTGGGTTAATCATTATTAATGCTATTTATGCGTATCAAACTAAACACATTGACTCTAATTTTTTCTCCACCTTATGGTACTATATTAAGCTTATCCCTTTCTTCTTGTCTGCAATTATGATGATTGGGTACGGAGTAAAATTTTTAACTAAAAGCGTAAATCATTTAACTTTCTCACTTATTGTATGTAAAGGTATGGAAATCTTCGTTAGTGTAGTCATTGGATATATGTTTTTAAAAGAAATTCCCACATGGCGCACAGGAGTTGGTATCACGGTTATTTTAATTGGTTTCTGGTTATTGAAAGGAAAGTAAAAAAGAACTTAACCCATTCGGCTCTTTATTCACGATAAAATATCAACATAAAGGAATATTAAGACTCTTCTCACTTTGATTGCTTCTAGTTCCAAAATGTTAATTCATTTACAAGCAATCTCTAAAAATTAGACATAAGAATAATAGGACTCTATAAAAAGGATGTCATTAGAAAAAAAGCAAAGTAACCTTCAGGAATACAACAGGTCATGTAGGTCCTGGACTTGCCAATATTTATTGGACACTAAGTTAGTTCTCATAATGTGCATTATAAGAAGTAAAAAAGACCGTCTTATATACTGGACGGTCTTTTCCCCTCTAAGAAAGAAATGTGTTACATAAGGTTTATTTTTTCATGTTATTAATTCATAAAGCAACTTAGTCAGCTTGTGTGGTTATTAGTTTGTTTCCTAGAAGATAGGTCTTTTATACCATCTGGAATCGCATATGAAAGTAAAGTGGTACCAAAAAATACGGCGAATAAGTTAAACTCTGGTTTGTTATAGAGAGTGAACCATTCTGTAAAGAATTTAGAACTAGAAAGCCCAGCAAAAAATGTTCCTCCACCCTTACCTTTAACATTTAATGATTATTATTTGTAAATAAAGGCTGATTTCAAGAAGTACTGATAGATATACTTGCCTTATAACACTCTTTAGTTACATTAGAGAGAATTTCTATGCCTCTCATGATCTCATCATCTGTAGCTGTAAGACTTATTCTAATACACTCCCTAGCATGTGTAGAAACATCATAACTATCATGAAAAAAAGAACTACCAGGTACAACAATTAAGTTCTGTTCCTTTAATTTATTATAAAATTCCTTGTCCTCCAATGGAAGATTTTCTAACCATAGCCAACTAAAAAGTGAGCCCTCTGCACAATGTAGAAACCAAGGTATATTATCAGGCATAAATATAGTTAAAGCTTTTTTCAGAGTTAAATACTTTTGTATATAGTGTTCCCGTATATACTTAACAGAGATAACAGGGAGTTGACCATTTTGAAGTGAATCAGCAACCATTTTTTGTCCTAATCTGGAGGAATGAATGGATATATTTGATTGAAATGCTTCCATCACCTTTATATATTGTGATTTTCCTATAGCAATCCCAATTCTTTCCCCTGGTAAACCTGCTTTTGAAACACTCATACAATGGATAATATTGTCCGTTAGTATAGGGTTCATATCCACAAAATTAATCGCTGGGAAAGGAGGAGCATATGCAGAATCAATCAATAATGGAATATTTAATTCACTGCATACATTTGAAATAAATAAAATATCTTCCTCTGATAGAACATTTCCACATGGATTGTTAGGGCGCGATAATACCATAGCTCCAATGTCTCTATTATTCATGATCCTTTCTAAGAAACTTTCTTTATTTAACTCGTAACGAAATGTATGATTATCTATTTTTGAAATAAGAGGAGGAATCCCCTCAATAATACTTTTTTCTAATGCAACACCACTATAGCCAGCATAATCGGGTAACATAGGTATTAGAGCACGTTTTAAATCATTCTTATTATTAGTGCCACAAAATGAGTTTAGAGCTAAGAAGAATAAATTTTGACTACCAGAGGTTATGAGAATATTTTCACGTTCCAATTTAACGTCATAGTTATTATAAAAATATTCTCTAATACAATCTATCAGTTCATAAGTCCCATAACTAGAACCATATTTACTAACCATATTCTCTAATTCGCCTCTATTGAGAATACTTCTTAAAGAATCCTCCCACATCTTATAAACTTCAGGTAAAAGTGTTGGATTTCCAGCACTTAGATTGATATATTTACTAGGATCTGAGTTAAGAACTTCTTGAATATCATGCATAATTGCCCTAACCCCTACTTTATCCATCATTTTCTGTCCAATTTTACTAAGTTTTAAATCTGACAAGTCTACACCAGCTTTCTAGATTGTTTCTGCACTAAATTTTAAATAAGGTACATTCACATTTTGGTTTTCTTGATAAATAAAGTAGTTTTCAGGAATAATGAATTTATCATTATTATTGGTAGGAAGTAGATATTTTCTCACGTATTGTTCAGCTTGCTCTTTGTACTCTACATCATTTTGAATAGTTTCGAGCTCTTCAATTTCTGACACTAAAATTTTTAACTCTTCAATACATTTTGATAAATCTAAATGGGTATGTTCATGATCTCTATAAATCGATTGACCGTTTTCTATTAGCCAACTGAATAAGAAAAAGCCTGTTCCCGAATCAAAGTTTCTAGGAGCATTATGTTGACTTGGATACCTCAAGAGACGTTCAAATAAGACAAACTCAGTAATCTCCTCCCAATAAGGATATTTACGTTCATTAAGAGTAATGATTGTTTGGCAATCAACTTTAATCTCCTCAAGAATTCCAGCAAAAAAGTTCATTTTAGCTTGGATGTTTTGATCAAATGGTTTATTTCCACAATGATGGTAGTAATCATGTAGATAACCCCATATAACTCTTGCCTCATAAGTTATCTCTCTATCCATATCTTTAGATTTAAATTTGAATTTCGGAAATATAATATTTGCTCTCTTTAATGTATCGTCATTATAAATGTCATGGAATTTATTAAAGAAAAATATAGCAAAATTCTGGCTAGTTACTTTTTCTTTAGTTTTTACGTTTTCAGGAAAGAAAACGATACACTTTTCTTCCATAAATCCTTGTGTGCCTGCTAAAATCTTTAGAGATTCACACCCGTTTTTAGGATGAGGTAGTTCCTTTTCAATAGGTTTCATTATCTCTGGTTCATCACGAAGGGCTAGAAATGCCTCAAAATAAAACCCCCTCTTATTCGGTCCATTTGGTGTAACAATAGGGCCTAAAAAAAATGTAACCTCGCCATTAACAGGTGGACGATATGCAATAAGTGTGTTATCAAAATATGGGGCTTCATCTAGCCCTCTCTTTATCCAATTTAATACGTCTTCTTTAAATGCAAATCCAACTTCTTTTAAGTTGAGGGAATTATAAATCTCCTCGGTATTTTTAATTAAATTCATTAAAATTTCTTTTGCTCTTTGTTTATTCTCTACAATTTGCCCTTGCGTACCTTGATATTTTCTTAGTTCATCTATCTCAGGTAAAATTTTATCTCGTAAAATAGTTAATAGCTGATCGGTATCGGTTTTAGTTAACATAAAGGAAATCCTCCTAAAATTTTTTATAAGGGAACATATAGCATTCTCTTAAACTTTTCTAGATTAAACGTCATTATTATAAAAAGGTCACTCTTACACAAGGAGTTTACTCTCTTTGGAAAATAAAAGGAACATGCTTATTTTGGTAAAGAACTGCTAGATGTCTCTTTAATTTCTTTGGTGGAGTGATCCACCTCTTTCCTTTTTAAATTAATAAATATAACTCCTATAAGAACAAAAATGGTTCCTAGGTAGATTTGGTTGTTTAAAGTTTCGTCTAGAAAAATAAAACCTACGTATAAAGCAATAATGGGCGAAATAAATAAATGGGCAGTTGCCTTTGATATATGCCACTGCTTTAGTAAATAGATATTAATCCAGAAGCCTAATACTGAGCCGACAATGGCCAGGTATAGTAAGGAAAAAAGACTGGAGCCAGAAAAAGTACGATTACCATCCTCTAGAATTAGACTCAATATTAGTAAGATTGTGCCTCCACTAAACATAGATAGAGAATTAAAGGTCATAATTGGTAAGGATTTAATTCTCATTTGTACTTGAATAGTAATTAAAGCAGAACCAAACATTGCTATTAGGATGACTGCCATGGCAATGAGCTCAATTAAATCTCCTTTAATCAGTAATTGATTTCCAAATACAAAAATAATTCCAAATAAAGCTAGTATTACACCCATTTTTTGTCTTTTAGAGGCGGGGGTACCTTTAAATAAACGATTAATTAAAAGGGCGAAAACAGAAATACTAGCAGCTAACACAGAAACTAGTCCACTTGGTAAATAAAGTGAAGCCCAATAAACTGAGCCGAATGGTATAGCAAAATACATAAGACCATTAAGAAGTGAAATAATTAGAACCTCTTTTGAAACAGAAAGCTTTCTATTTAAAAATAAATAACCTGCAATTAATATACTTGCAATTAAAAACCTCATACCAGCCGACCAAAAGGGAAGGCTACCTTCTAGCCCGGTTTTTTGGAAGGCCCATGTAGTCCCTCCTATCAAACATAAAAGTCCAAATAGGAGGGAAACATGGATACGAAATAATTTGGAACTCATAATACGTCACCTTGTTTCCTTTGTGTCTATTAGCAGAACAATTCCACTTAAAGTCTTATTTTCTAGCATGCACGGTAAAACACATAGGCACCTCACCGAAGTCTTTAACAATAAATAAATTGTGCTGTTCAGCAGCTTTAATTGTAGTAATACAGGAATCTACTATCCCCAATGAACAATCCAGTGCTGCTTGAGCATTACTGTCCACTAGCCTTATATTACTGCTAAATGCTTGAGCAAGATTAGCTGGAGCTGGATGAGAAGCAATTATGGTATCCTTAGAAAAATCAACCTCTTCTTTTGCTGCAAGAACCATATTGTATGTTGGCATGATAAAGCTATCTATAAGCTCTAAATTAGATAAATTCTTAAATACTATGTCATGAAGATAAGGATAAACAGCGCAACCTATAAGTATAGAATTTTCAGTCTCTTTAACATAGGGTAATGCTTCTTCGAGCGTTTTATGTAGAACAACTTCCCCTTTTATTTTTTGTTTCTCAAGCCATAATAAACCAGCCTTCTCACAATTTGTTCCTGCTGGACCTAATGTGTGAACAACTTTCACCTTTTGATTTAATTCCTGAACATTTTGCGTAATAGTCGCCATAATTTGAGCCCCCTAAATTGTTATATTATTTTTATAAGTAATTTTAATCTTTTCATCTAAATTCTTGTAATAGTTTTCACAATCATCATAAGACTGATGACTTGTCAAAATAAAACCAGGGTACCCCGAAAAATACGGGTAAGGTAAGATTTCAGTCCCTTTGTCAATAAATTGGAGAATCCTTTTTACTCGTGAATCTTTTTGTAAAGATTCAATTCCTTGAATTTCTTCAACAACACCAGATCCTTGAACTGGAATAATATAGTTACCTGCTACATTTTCAGCAACAATATGATGTGAAATACGATTGGAATCTAAAACTCCAACTGCATTTTGAATAGCTAACTGCATATAGTTAATACCTGTACTTTCTTTTACGATATAATGGGAGACACCTGAACCTCCAATTCGAGCTCCCACTTCAATTACATAAGGTACTCCATCCTGATTTAATCGTAATTCAGTATGAGCAGGACCATTTTCAATTCCTAATGCCTTTACAGCATGGGATGCTTCATTAGCTATGGTACTTTTTAATTTTTCATCTAACTGGGCTGGGGCTATATAAACTCCTTCCTCAAAGAATGGGCCTTTACAATCTCCCTTATATCCAATTGATAAAACATAAACTTCTCCTTTTATCGAGAAGGTTTCAATAGCGAATTCCGGTCCATCTATAAACTGTTCAATAACAATTCCACTCTTGTTTTGCGTAAATTTACCGAGTTCGTCTTCGTTAATCTTTTTTACCTTATTTATACTTTCCACTAACTCTTCTCTATTATTTACTCGAGTGACACCTTGACTCGAAAATCCATTAGTAGGTTTTACAACCAAAGGAAATTCAAATAATAATTCATCTAGAATTTCATCTGATGCTAATTCATAGAAAGTAGGTGTATTAAGATTGTTTTCCTTCAAAATTCTTCTCATTTCATTTTTATTCCGACAATTTTCTATTACTGAAATAGGGTGGTATGGAAGCTTTAACTCTTCTGCTACTTTTGCTACAAAGTCTAATGCTGGTTCAAATAGTGTCATTACTCCATCAAAAGGAATTTCTTGATATGCCTGTTTAACAATATTAAGTGCCTCTTCCTGCTGATCAAATAAACGGATAGGAATATATCTGTTAATACCAGAAAGGTTCTTAGGTCTAGTATCATTGGCATTATAAAAGAAAGTTACTTCTACACCTAAATCTTGTGCCTCCTCAAAAACAAAAGGTAAATGTTTATTTTGGCAAATAATTGCCAAGTGTTTGTTTGATATCTTCAATAGTCTCACTTCCTTCATTTTCAAATTAAGAGATCCAGAGCAAAAAATACGAACTTTGTATGCTAAATAATCGCTAAGAACACCTATTATCAGAAATAGTAGTGCTTTGTTAACAATGAGTTTTGGAATCAAATTAGATGAATTTTAGATGTTTTTGCATCTTAGCATACATTTTTTGTTTTTTAGGCTTGCTGTCCCTTTATAAAATTATTTAAATAACCTTAGTAATATACTAATCTGTCACTACTGAATGTTATTAATATTCAATTAATATTTTATTACTAAATTTTAGTAAAATTCAATTAATTACATTACTACTAAATTTTAGTAAAACTCAACTAGTTATGTCAATGTAATTATTAATAAATCTTTGTAAAATATTTGTAAAATAGATTCTTGAAAATGCTTTAAATCTGTATTTTGTTCAGCTCCCCTTATTATCAGCAATTTAAAAAATGTATACTCTATACAAACCTAGTTAACCTAAATGAATTATTGAACATAAAATACTCAGTCAAATTTTTTAAATTACATATGTATATGAATCTATAAAACTGGACAACCTATTGATGTATTTCCCTATCCACATAAATGAGTTTACATAAAATAGAATATATACTTCCTATTCTATTTAATTACCTGTTTCGCTATTGCCTCTTTAGGCATATGAGCATGCACAAAAGTACAGTTTTGCAAAAAATTCTTTTGCTTTAAAATAAAGTAAGATGAATTAGCGAAAAAGTGGGAATTAAAATTGAGACTTCTCAGTCTTAACAATTATTCTTTTGATACTACATCTGAAAATTTTTTTATAAATAAACTGCCCATTCTCCTTATAGATTACAGCTGTATATGTGGGTGTAAAATATTACTTATTAAAGGATACATGGAGAGAATATAATCTGTTTTAGAAAGTATAAAACAAACTATAGAATCGCCATTTTGGATACGTGTATAAGGGATTTATTTTGCATCAATAGTTATCATTTTGTAATTAACTCCCTTAACACCTACATTATCTACGTTTAGTATTTAATTAAACATTAAACTTAGGAAGAAACAATGTATACCGTATCCCAACCTAGTTAACATAAAACATGTTTGAGGAAATAAAAAAGCGCAAACCCGTTCAGTAACAACGAGTTTGCACTTTTCTTTTCGTTCATATATACTTTTATGGCCATTTCAACTTATCTATATTTTCTCTACGTACTAAAAGAAGCCCTATAAATTTTATAAGGCTTCTTAATCTTACTTTTTTTGTTATATCTAGTCTTTCACATAATTAAGTTCGAGACATCTACCTATTATTTAACAGCGTTTCCATCTAAAGTCTGGTTTCTGTCCTTATGTTAAAGGGTATTAAACTCAAAAAGTCAACCTCAAAAGGAGACAATTATGGTTACCATTGAATCGATCGTAATAGGTATTATATTCATCATCATTCAACTATACGCATTAACAATTGTCGACCGCTCTCCAATAGGCGAGCAAAAGCTGCTCTCCTTATCAGGCGGTGTAGCTATTGCTTATGTGTTTATTTATATCTTACCGACGCTTCACGGGAAACAAGAAAAACTCGGAGGATCGCTGGCCCTTGATACTGAACTTTATTTTCTTGGTCTTCTCGGCTTACTAGTCTATTTTTCGGTTTATTCATTCGCTGAGACAAATGCAGCAACACAGCTAAAGGAACAGACTGTTTATATGGTACAGGTGAGTTTCTTTATGGTTTATTCTTTTATCATTTCTTATGTCGTGTTTTCATCTGATGTCCAGCGAGTCGAATCACTATTCTACGGATTGGCTATTAGCCTTCACTTTATTGGGTTGTCCTATCATCTAGGAAAAGAACACCATCGCTTGCATCAAAACAGAGGTCGCTATATGCTTGCCGGAGCAACTTTGTTTGGAGCAATCGCAGGCAGCTTCGGTCCCTCATCAGGCCTATTTGTTGAGTCGATGATTGCTTTTAGTTCAGGTGCAATGTTATTTAATGTTATCAGCAAAGAACTCCCTTTCGAAAAGAACGCGCACTTGCCAACCTTTTTAATCTCAGCTCTTGTCTACGCCGCCACAATGATTGCGTTAAAAGCTTTTTTCAATTGGTAGGTAAGTGGGGAGTTTTTCTGCTTTTAACCTATATACGGTATATAAAGTTAGTTAACATAGGGTTGATTCAAGGAAGTAATAAAATCGCAAACCTGTTCAGTACAGCGAGTTTGCGATTTTTCTTTATGAATATTTTCAATTTGGAGACCATTTTTAAAAAATATGGACTTCTCTTATACGAAAAAGCCTATATATAGATAAAGTTTTTTTCCTTTAGATCAACGCTCAATTTTGCAAGATTTCTCATAATTTGTACTTATATAACTATTTTACTGAATAACCACCATCCACAAAAATATGAGTTCCAGTAATGAAGGACGATTCGTCTGAAGCTAGAAAAACAGCTGGACCTACAATATCTTCCGTCTCACCCACTCGGTTAAGCATGGTTAACCCACTTTCACGTTCCATTACCTCTCGATCTGAGAGTCGTGCTCCAGTCAGATTCGTACGAATGGTTCCTGGTGCAATTGCGTTTACGCGGATTTTCATACTTCCAAGATCTGACGCCATATGACGAGTCATAGAAGCAACGGCTCCTTTGGAAGCACCGTATTGTACTCCATTTGATTCTGCAATCACAGAAGTAGTAGAAGAAATATGAATAATAGAACCACCTCCTTGTCCGGCCATAACGCGAGCAGCTTCTTGGCTACACAGGAATACCCCTTTCGCATTGACCTGCATCACACGGTCGTAATCTTCTTCGGTTAAGTCGAGAAATGGCTTCCGTATGGTAATTCCCGCATTGGCCACGAGAATATCTAACCGTCCAAATTTCTGAACTGTATGTTCTATGCACTCCTTTACATTAGCGTGGTTACCAACATCGATATATGTAGCCAGCCACATATCCTCTGATATTCCTGAATCTTGAGCCACCTTTTGTGCTGCTCCAACATTAATATCCGCAAAGACAACTCGTGCCCCTTCTTTAAGATATCCTTGGGCAATCGCGGCACCCATGCCCGATCCAGCTCCTGTCACTAATGCTACTTTATCTTTAAGTCTCATTTCTATCTCTCCTGAATTATTGATAGGGATTTACTTTTAATAAATTAGACCTTACACTCACACATATTTTTTTGATTCTCACAAAATAGAATGAATATTCCAAATTTTTTATTGGTAGTTTCTCTATTAATGCTTATTTTTATCATTCTTAATCACAACTTCTTCAACCAATATGTTTTTTCGCGGTTTGATATTTTCCATGATAATATCGGCAACATCGTCCGGTTCCATAAAAGTTTCTTCTGTACTAGCTCCTCCCCATAATTCAGTTTTCATATTCCCCATATAAGCTCCAAATATCCTAATAGCCGTCGGCTCAAGTTCTAGTGCTAAGCTTTCAGTAAATCCTCTTACACCAAATTTACTTGCGCTATAAACCGATTCTGTGACTTTTCCTCTCTTCCCTGAAAGAGAGATAATGTTGACAATATAACCTTGATTTCTCTTTTTCATGTCATCTAATAATTCTTGTGTACAAAAGATTGTTCCTTTTAAGTTAATATCAATCATTTGGTGAATAGATTCTTCGCTTAAATTCTCCGTCAAATCAAAGGTTCCAACCCCTGCATTATTGATTAATACATCTATTTCCCCAATCTCGTCTTTAATTAAGCGCATAACTTTTGCTACATCCTGTTTAGACGAAACGTCTACTTCATAAATAGAATGATTGTTTGTTAATGTTTTAGCTGTTCGAATCAGTTTTGTTGAAGTTCGTCCGAGTAAACATACATGACAACCTAAATCAGAATACTTTTTTGCTAAAGAAGCTCCTAATCCACTTCCAGCCCCTGTAATTACAACATTCATATCCATGTAACTTTCCCCTTTCTCTTAATATAAGATTGACCCCTTGATGAACAAACAAGGATTAAGTCAAATAGAATTTAAAATAATTTATACAAAATTACATTCCTACTTAAAAATCTCCGTAAAGGTCAAGAACCATGCCTGGTGTTGCCTTTCATTTAGGAAGAAATAAATGTTTTTTTATGCTCCTCCTGAGCCTCAATATCCTTATAATGTGTTGAATTTCTATATTCTTTCTCCCAATAATCAGCTCCTGTAATACCTAACATAGCAGGATCAAATACAGGATCTTTCCCTTCCTTTTTCTGTCTCTCATAATCTTTTAATACTTTAAACGCTTGTTTGGACAAGAATAAAATAGAAAAGATATTCAACCAAGCCATACTTCCAATTCCTAGGTCTCCTAATCCCCAGGCAAGTGCGGCTGCTTTAATACTACCATAGAAAACAATAGCCAATATGATAACCTTTAGGACATGTTCTATCCAAACTCGCTTCACTTTTCCCAATGCATAATTAAGACACGTTTCTGCACTGTAATAATAGGCAACTAATGTAGTGAAGGAAAAGAGTAAAATGGCAATGGCCACAAAAGGAGCACCAAATCCTGTTAGCACCGACTCAACTGCTTTTTGTGTATAAATTGTTCCCGGCTCAACATTTCCTAAATTATTCATAAGTGGTTTCATCCCATTCGGCGTCACATTATACATACCTGTAGAAAGAATCATAAACCCAGTGGCAGAACAAATAAGTAGCGTATCGACATAGACGGCAAAAGACTGAACTAACCCTTGTTTAGCAGGATGAGAAACTTCTACTGCCGCAGCTCCATAAATTTCACTTCCTACTCCGGCTGCATTTGAATAAATACCTCTTCGAACTCCCCAGGCAATTGCCGATCCTATAATCCCTCCAAATGTTGCATCGGTTCCTATAGCACTTGTAATAATAAGTGAAAACATATGAGGAATTTCGGAAAAGTTTACACCTAGGATAATAAAACAAATCAAAATGTATCCAATAGCCATAAATGGCACAAGTATCTCTGCAAACTTTGCAATTCGTTTCACTCCGCCAAAAATAATGGCTGCAAGAGCTACAACCATTAGCCCTCCAGTTACTGAAGGCTTTATTTCAAAAGCTGTTTCCATACCAACTGCAACCGTGTTTGCTTGTAGAGCTGGTAACAGCATTCCCTGTGCAACTACTGTGACAATGGCGTATAATACAGCAAGCCACTTCATTTTTAACCCTTTTTCCATGTAGAAGGATGGACCTCCACGTAATTGCCCATTCTCTTTCACCTTATAGACTTGAGCGAGCGTTGTTTCAACAAATGAAGTTGCAGCTCCTAAGAATGCCATAACCCACATCCAAAAGAGAGCACCTGGCCCACCATATGCGATAGCAGTAGCCACACCTGCAACATTTCCAATCCCTACCCTACTGGAAAGTGTCATGGCTAATCCTTGAAAAGAAGATACTCCCGTCGCAGAACCTCCCCCATCAAAAATTAACTTTCTCATGTCCTTAAGATGCCGAATTTGAAGAAAACGTGTAGCAAGAGAATAAAACACCCCTACTCCCAGGAAAACGTACACTAAGGCTGAACTCCAAACAATTCCATTGAGCCAATTTATAAATGTCTCCATAAAAGTCCCCTATCCAAAAGCTATATTTTTTTCTATGAAACTCTCGCTATTTTATAGTTTTAAATGGGCTAATGATGAGATTCATACGTAGATTTGCTATTTCCTCATATACTCAAACTTTAGGACAAATCAGCATGAAAATTATCCTCCAGTCCGCAAGTGACTGCTGAAATGATGAATAGCTATTTAATCTTCCCTATACCTTGCTAATCCATTTATATAGTTCCCTTCATCTCCTTCCTGACAGATACCTCAATAGAAGTTGATCGTATTTACCCTCTTTTTTTAATTTCTCATGTATTTCTTCATTTAATCACTACTTTCATTCTTTTGAAAACTTGATTTCCAGTTTCAGTCTATAAATTTTTGAATATTCTATCTTCTCTAAAATATAATTTATATTCAGAATCCCCTCATCAGACATAGTGTAAAGAATTGATAGCTAATAATTTTACACTAGATATGTAAAAAACCTTTGCTAATGCTGAGCAAAGGTTTTCTTCTTCCTATGTTAATTAATTGGTTTAAAATATAATTTCTCGTGATTCTTTTAACGTGACAAATCTGCTACCTAATATATTATTATGATGTTCTATTATTTTATCAGCTGAAAGAACATCCGTATCAAATGTGCTATGAGCATCTTTTACTAAGATATTCTCTTTGTAACCTAAGCTATATGCTCTTCTACAAGTAGTGTCTAAGCAAAATTCAGTTTGCATATCTGCAATGACTAAATTACTAATTCTAAGTTCTTGAAGTTTATTATGTAGAATTGTTTGATAGAAGGCGTCCCAAGAAGACTTTCGAACAACAATTTCTGTTGGTAATGGGCGAACATCACGATGGATTTCCCATGTGAATTTACCTTCACTAAGCATACTATCGGAACGAGGATCAGTATGCTGTATATGAATAATTGTTGTGTTTGATTGACGAGCTTTTGTCAGTAGAGAAGAAATATTGTGGAGCACTTGTTGTTCATTCCATAAAGCTCCACCTTCATAAGAAAACATAATATTTTGGACATCTACAAGCAGCAAAGCTGTTTTTTTACTCATTTCGTTGTATCCTCCTATTGAGTCATATGGTAGAAAATTCAAAACAACATTATATCAAATTAAAATTTCATATTATATAGCTTATACTTACAAAACATACTCTTATTCAAGTTGTATATGATATACAAAGTTAGTTTACAGAAAATAAGTTCGAATAGATAAGAAAAGAGATCTTCTTTATATACAAAGAAGATCTTTTTAAGTATGTGAACAATTAAAAGAGTTTAAGTATAAAATGCCTCTCTTTTATAGATTCTAAAACGGAAATCAATTATAAAGAGATGAAGGGAACATGAGAGTAAAAATGATATTAAAAACACTTGGAGCTCTTTTGCTTTTATACCTTATATACACGATCATAACGGCTATTGTCCTTTTTTATCTACCGGTGAAGAAAGAGAAAATCGGCCCAACAAATATTAACCATTTCTTAGGAACAAAGAAATCAACAGACCGAGTTCTCTTGCTTGAAGATGGCTATAACTCAGGAGTTGCTCGTGTAAAAATGATTCAGGAAGCGAGACATTCTATTGATATTGCGTACTATGCTTTAGGAAAGGGAGAATCGACAGAATTAATTTTAGGAGCGCTTATTGAAGCAGCGGACAGAGGAGTTCATGTTCGTGTTCTCTTAGACGGAATCTCTCATAATCTAAGAGGCAAAAGAAGCAATGTTCGTTATGCTTTAGCATCCCACCCAAACATTGAATTTAAATATTATGAACCCTTTACTCTTCTTAAACCATGGACATGGAACAATCGACTTCATGACAAGATTATGATTGCTGATACAAATATTTCTATTAGTGGTGGAAGAAATATTGCAGATAAGTATTTAGCACGTACTCCTTCTAAAGATTTTGTTTATGATCGAGATGTTGTTGTTTTTAATGAAAAACAGCAGAAGGATAGTATTATTTTTACGATGAAAGACTACATCGATATGTTATGGAATCATCAATATACAGCTACTGTATTCAAAAATCTTTCAAAGAGCGAAAGAGAAAAAGGTGAAAGAGTAAGAGAAGAGTTAAAAAGAAAATATAAGAAGGCGAAACATTTAGAAAAAGATTTTGTTAACCCTATTTTCCAATGGAAAACGTCTACTGTTCCTACTAATCAAGTGACTTTTATTCATAACCCAATTGAACGTTTGCGAAAAAAACCTATTGTTTGGCAGAAGCTTCTTGCACTTGGCGAACAAGCAAAAGAGTCTATTTTCATTCAAAGTCCTTATGTTATCCCAACAAAGAATATGGAAAAATATATACCAAATAAAGAACAGGAAGGAGTTATTTCGACGATTCTTACCAATTCATTAACATCTACTCCTAATCCTCTTGCTTTTGCTGGATATATAAAATCAAGAGATGAAATTGTTCAGTCAGGTGTACGTCTTTATGAATATGAGGGACCCCATTCCATTCATGGTAAATCCATTATTTATGATAAAAGGTTAAGTGCCGTAGGTTCATTTAATATTGATTCACGTTCTACTTTTCTGAACACTGAATCCATGCTTTTAATTGATAGTGAAGAATTTTCAGCTATTCTAATGGAAGCAATAGATGATAAACTTTCAAAAAGTACACTTATTGCTAAAGATAAAGAGTATGTTCAATATCCTGAAGATCAAAAGCCACATGAACCAGCCTTAAAATCATTTCTATTGCAAGCGGTTTCTAAAATAACAGTGTTGTGGAGAGAGTTAATTTAACGAATATAATATTGATCTTGAGATCCCATAACTTACATTAAAAGAAGTAATAAAAGCGCATCCCCCTCAGTAACACCAGTTTGCGCTTTTTATTTTCTTTTATATACTTTTACGGACGTGTGTTAAAACATGTCTCCCTTTTTTCACGTGTTCAAATAGAAAATAACGATTATTTAAAATCGGATACTAAAACAACATGTAGCAAATACACTACATGTTGTTTAGATATTTAAAAGGCTTCTACGTTCATCTTCTATCCAATTTGTCCTCCGCGTACTTATAAACGTCCGGTCTCAGGTTTTTGAATATTGGGATATTTTCTTGTTGTTCTGCTACTTTCTGTATATCGATTTCTGCTGTTATGATTTCTTCTTGGTTACCCGCTTCTTCTACTATGTTTCCATTTGGATCGATGACAATTGAATGTCCTGCGTATGTGTTGCCGACATGATTTTTATTATTCACGTCCCCCACGCTATTACAAGCAATGACATAGACGCCATTTTCTATGGCTCTTGCTTTCAATAGTGTTCTCCAATGATTTACGTTTTTTGTAGTCCACTGTGCAACATAGAAAATGATTTTGGCACCTTGAGACGCTGGGTAGCGTGTAAGTTCTGGAAAACGCAAGTCGTAACATATAATTTGGCTCGCTTTGATACCGTTAATTTCAAATACTTCTGGAACTTCCTCTCCACCTCTTAAATACTGATGTTCATCTAACATCGGCACGAGATGTATTTTATCTTTTTGATAGAGCAGCTCACCCGTTTTTGATACCGCAAAAGCTGTATTATAAATGTGGTCATCGCGTTTATTTGAAACTGAACCTGCAATAATATCCACATGATGTTTGGTTGCTAAACTTCGGATAAAAAGAAGACTTCTTGTTAAATCGATATCTGCTTTTTCCGCTAAATGTGGTAAATCATAACCGTTATTCCACATTTCAGGTATCACAACAACCTCAGTATCTGCTGCGAGCTTTTCTTCAAACAAGGCTTTAATACGGCTTTCGTTTTGCTCAACTTCTCCTTCTATAATCTCAATTTGAAATAATTGTATTTTCATTTTTCTCCCTCCTATTCATATCTAAATTTATAAATGGCATATAACTCATCATTGTATTTAACATCTTCGCCATGTGATGAAGATATAATAGAAGGTTTAATTTCATCTATAACTCGCCCGCTATTAATATTTTCATCCATATCACCTGTGAATTTTTGAATCGGTGGGTGTAAAGTTTCATCATGAGAAATGAATAAGTCTCCAGTTAACAACACATTGTCATCTTTATGATGATATATCACATGTCCCGGTGTATGACCGGGTGTTAAATATACGTCTAGGGGTAATGTTTTAATGATATTGTCACTTAAACCTTCAACTTGATATTCAACACCTGTTGTTTCCTCTTCTGCTTTGTTTGGATAGGGCTTTTCACCATTAATAAACGGAATTTCAATTTCGTGCGAGTAAATAGGAATATTTAATTTCTCTCGTAGATACTTGGCACCATTAATGTGATCGAGATGACCATGTGTCAGTAAGATACTTTTAGGAACACCTAAAGATTTTGCTGCATTCAGCTGATTATGTGCATAATCTTCCATTCCAGTATCAATGATATAAACATCTTCACCATCCACCACGTACCATGTACTGATTTTGACTGGAATGCCGACAACGATTTTATAAGTGAGTCTATAAACATGTTCAGAAATTTGAACAAATTCCAATTCATACACCTTCTTTTCATTTATTTGATATCATAAGTTTAATAAGAAAAAAAAGGTGTAACAAGAAGGCACAATTTTGTTACTACCCGTTGAGGTGAGAAAATGTCAGGCTTTAAAAGCGATCAATATGGTACTTGTACGTTAACTGTGAAGCATGCTTGTCCAATTGAATTAACGATGCATATTATTGGTGGTAAATGGAAAGGCATCATTTTATCCCTATTGTCGCAATCACCAATGTATTACAATGCAATGCGCCGTGAAATACCAGGTATTACCCAACGCATCCTTACCCTACAACTTAGAGACCTCGAAAAAGATGGTATCATTGAAAGAGAAGAAACAAACGATAATCCTAAGAAAGTTTTATATTATTTAACAGCTCTTGGAGAAGAACTTGTCCCAATACTAAAATCCCTAGAGAAATGGGGCAATGCTTATATGAGTAAGCAATAAGAGGGGTTAATTATTCGTTTCCCCCTTTGTTTTTGGCGCTTATTTTGTGACGGTAGGATTGATTTATTCATCGAAATTAAAGCTGTTTGATATGCTATTCAGTTCTATATAGTTATGTTATTTGTAATTCCATGTGTATTAATTGGACTAGTAATTCAAAAAATCATGATTTACCCTTCATAAAAAAGAATGCTGTTTTCAGAAGAAAACAGCATTCTTTTTTAGTTGGTAAATAATCAAGCCTTTATTGTACTAAATTCTAAATTAAACAACTTTGGAGACATGAATTGAAACAAATTTCACTCTCTTCGATATGAGCGAGTTTGTATTTTTTATTTCTATGTAGCCGGCGTCATTGTTTTCACACTACTATATATTAAGAAACAGGTGATGGAATACATTCACGACTTTAACAACGTTAAGCTTTTTAACCAAATTAACTCTTTGAAAAAGCTTGTTCCCCTTTAACTAACTCATCCAATGTTATTTCATATAACTCACTCATCTTAACCAAGTTATCAAGAGTAGGATAGGCTTTGTTTTTTTCCCATTTAAAAACAGTTTGTCTAGATACAATCATTTTTTGAGCTAGTTTTTCTCGACTCATATTGTGTTGTTCCCTTAAATCTTTTAACTGTTCACCTAAATTCATTTTTTCACTCCTTACTTCAGTTAATGAATTTACTTTATTATAATAAAAACATAAATACACTAAGTTATATTGCTTATAAACTTAACAGTATTGCTGTAAAAGGGAACGTTTTCAAAATCATCTATTTATAAAAAACGTATATACTCTTCGTAACATTGATTTTCAGGCACTTATTCATAAAAAAGAAGAACATCTAATCTTAGGAGGCTATACCTTCACATATAATCTATTTAGTAAAGAAAAAAAGTACCTCCATTAACAGAGGTACCTTTAGCAATCTAACCTATTTTGAAGCTGGAGCTAGCGTAACTTCAGGTGAAGTTACTTTGTCATAAAAATCTACAAATTTGTCACGATCGGCGCTATCACGGTAAGCCATAGCAACACGTGGATGTTCATTAAGTACACCAGAAATCATATAAGGAATGATATAGCCCCACTCCCACTTTTGACGCATTTCTAGCATGTGCTTTTCAATGATGCCAAGAACTGGCTTAAGCTCATAGCTTGGTTTTGGTATGTAGCTAACGAGTAGCTCCGTGTTGCAGTTACCCGCTGCACGACCCATACCATAGACAGATGAATCAAGAAATGCAACCCCATTTCGCATCGCAGTTAATGTATTAGCAAATGCTAATTGCATGTTGTTATGTGTATGAATCCCAAGCTGTTTGTTAGGAATCATCGCCTGGAATTTTTTCACTTGATGCTCAATATCCGCGGGATCTAAGCTTCCAAAAGAGTCAACGATATATACAACATCTACAGGACTTTCCTTCACCATCTCGAACGCTTCAATAAGCTGTTTTTCCGGTACACTAGATAGAGCCATGATATTAAGTGAAGTCTCATAGCCCAAATCGTGAAACATTTGCACAAGCTCTAAGCCTTTATCTACTTCGCGAATATAGCATGCCACTCGAATCATATCTAAAACACTTTGCTCACGTGGTAGAATGTCATTTGGATCTACACGTCCAATATCTACTAAAGCAGATAACTTCGTGAACTTTTTTTCAGGGATAATTTCTTTTAAGAAATTATCGTCAAGAAATCTCCATGGATTGGGCTCAGTCGCTTGAAGAAGCTTTGCGGAATTTTTATAGCCGATCTCCATGTATTCAACCCCCGCTGCACTTAAACCATTATATAAGTCTTGAACAAATTCGATGCTGAAATCCCAATTGTTAACTAATCCTCCATCACGAATGGTACAGTCTATAATTTTGCTATTATGTTCCATGATAATAATTTCCTCCTGTTTATCCTGCTTTTATTAATATTATTTTTAACTTTTACGCTTTTATGTACTAAAGTTTCCTATTGTGTTTATACCACGACTCATTTGAAGGTGTCAATCTATTTTCTAAACACACTGATTTCTACTGTACACATATAATCCACCCTTTTTTCTTTATAATTACATTCCAACATAAAATTCAAGCTAAATATGACATTCATATTTAGCTACCATAATGTAAGTTATAGGAAGAAAAAAGCCTTTACTTCACAGACACAAAGCTTTATCATTCTCACCAATTTCCAAGAATTTATATAAATTCATTTTCAAACTGTGCTAGTGTTTAAATTCGCAAGGAAAACATGATAATTCAAGTTTAAAACGCCCTCATTGAGATAATATAATAAGTAAGCTAGGCTTAATTATAACCTGGTGTATTTTTTATATTCTAGGAGGCAATATTATGGAACAAGGTACAGTGAAATGGTTTAATGCAGACAAAGGATTCGGTTTTATCGAAGTTGAAGGCGGAGACGATGTATTCGTACATTTCAGCGCAATTCAAGGCGAAGGCTTTAAATCGTTAGACGAAGGCCAAAAAGTAACGTTTGATATTGAACAAGGTCAACGTGGCCCACAAGCGACAAACGTCCGTAAAGTATAAAGGAACATAATAAAAACAGACTCTATTTTCAGAGTCTGTTTTTACTTAAAAAGATTTTTATATCAAAACTTACTCATTATTTTTCATGCTTACTTAATTCTTCTTCAAAGAAAAAAGTACTGGGATATTTATTGACCACATAAGAGTATCTTTTCATATTTTCCACATAATGACTTTTTAAAATTGTTACTAATTCATTTGTCCCTCTTATATTTACTATTTCTCCATCATGAAATATTTTCTCCCTCATAGTCCTCATCCTCTCGAGTATCAAACATAATAAAATTTTTAATTTTATTTATCGTGAGAGCTAGTTTAAATCTCACACAGTACTTTATTTTATCTCGTTCTTTCGCCTGATATTTTTTAGTTCTCCTTAATTATAAGGGTTAACCATTAGAGTTGCCGTATTATTCTTATAATAGAGTTGAGAAAGGTTTACATCACTCCGTGTAGGTTTTCTTCCGATAGACGTGTACAAAAAGTAAGCAACCTTTCTTCAATAGTTGATTCAGCAAAGGTTAGCTGTTTTTAACACTTTACAGGGCGATAAAGCTCGATACCTACTAGGAAAGTATACAGTCAGAAAACAATAAGGGCTTATTTTCTATAAGTTTTTTTACGACCTGTTGTTTTTTTACGGCCTGTTGTTTCTTTTCTACCTCTACTTCTCTTGCGTTCTGTTTTTGCCTTTTTATTACGAAGCGGGGCCACTTCAGTTAATCGGACAGGAGTCGTATTCGATTCTTTTGTTAAGAGCTTTAAAGTGGCTGACAATAAGGTAACAGAATCCACTTCTTCTAATAACTTTTCCGCCATAGGTTTATATTCCCCTAACTCTGTTTTGTCAATGGCGGTCAAAACACGGTGAATCACTGCTTCCTGATTTCCTGCCATTACTTCACTAGAAGTAGGAGGCGATTGTCTAGACATGCTTGTTTTCGTGACATCTTCAATTACTTTTAAGTGATGACGTTCTCTCGTAGTTATAAATGTAACCGCCAATCCCTTAGTACCTGCTCGCCCTGTTCGACCAATACGATGAACATAGCTTTCAGGATCCTGAGGAATATCAAAATTATAGACATGGCTAACACCCGTAATATCAAGGCCTCTTGCTGCAACGTCGGTTGCAACCATAACCTCAATAGTATGCTCCTTGAATTGACGAATCACATCGGCCCGTTTTGATTGTGTAAGATCTCCATGAATACCTTCTGCTGCATACCCACGTTTTTTCAACCCTTCGGCAAGTTCATCCACACGTCTTTTTGTACGCCCAAATACAATAGCAAGGTCTGGTGCTTGAAGATCTAAAAGATTACAAAGAACATCAAATTTTTGATTTTCTGGAATTTCTACATACTGTTGCTCAATGTTCTTTACTGTTAACCCCTTCGCTTTTACTTTCACGAGTTCAGGAGTGTTCATAAACTTCTGTGCTAAACTTTGTACCTGCTTGGACATGGTTGCTGAGAATAATAAGGTTTGATGTGGAGAAGAAATGCTACCAAGAATCGTTTGGATATCTTCAATAAAGCCCATGTTTAACATCTCATCTGCTTCATCTAGAACAGCTGTACGAATATGATCTAAACGAATGGTTCTTCTTTTCATATGATCCATAAGACGTCCTGGCGTTGCCGAGATAATATGCGGTCTTTTCTTAAGCGCCTTGATTTGGCGATTAATATCCTGTCCCCCATAAATAGGTAACGTGTGAACACCTTTTACCTGTCCAATTCGATTTAATTCCTCAGCTACTTGAATAGCCAGTTCACGTGTTGGTGCTAGAACGATTCCCTGAATCGTTTCTTCACCAAGCTCAACCCGCTCTATAAGGGGTATACCAAAAGCTGTTGTCTTTCCAGTACCTGTTTGAGCTTGTCCAATTAGATCTTTACCCGTCATAGCTATCGGAATAGCTTCAGCTTGAATCGGCGTAGCCTCTTCAAAACCCAAGTTATGAACGGCCTTTTCAATGTCCTTACTTAAATGAAAATCAGAAAATTTTTTCAAGTGTTTCGTACTCCTTCTTTTACTTAAATTCAGAAATGAGAAAAGTACTCTTCAAACAGAGGTGTTGCTTATTCATTCCTGCGTATTGTAAACCAATGTTACTATCAACTAATATCTTGTTTTAAGGTATCTGTACAAGACAAATTCAAGCCTTATTTTATCCACGCTTACATGTATTTATAAATTCTTATAGGATCTATAAAGAGTATTTTAATTTAGAAAGATATGGTTCTTAATATTTCCTTTTTAAAAGGTATACTATTTAGGAGGAAGGATGATGTAGTTATGTATTATAACCATAGGAAGAAAAATACAGAACCCTTACCTAGAGAACGCACAGAGATTTGGGAATGCGAATTATAAGAGTGGAATGATTAGATGAGAAAAAATTTCTCTTATCAAAATCATCAAAAGTGTCCTTTGTGTGACTATAAAATGCGAGTTGGAGAACGGCTTTTAGACGCGTTTCCTAATCCCCATCAAAAATAATTCATGCTCGCCTTTTGTATAAATTCCTAAAAAACTTCTAGCATTTTTTTAACTAAAATTAAATTTCTCACCAAACAAACATGCCATATTTGCTTTATATTTCTAATGTATGATATAACTAGTCCATACCTTGTTCTATTGGTTTTACCCAAAAACCAGATTTAAAACTCTGGTTTTTTCATTATACCGAGATTTTAAAAGTAGATATAATATGTTTTTTGCTAGCTAGTGAAATCAAAAGTAAAAAAGACTCCCAGTGGAGTCTTTTTTACTTTTGATTATGCTACTTTATGAACGTTAGCAGCTTGTGCTCCACGTTGCCCTTGCTCGATATCAAACGTTACTTTTTGACCTTCGTCTAACGATTTAAAACCTTCGCCTTGAATTGCGCTGAAATGTACGAATACATCGTCTCCGCCTTCAACTTCGATAAAACCGAATCCTTTGTCTGCATTAAACCATTTCACTGTACCTTGTTCCATAATATTGCCTCCTGTTGTGGGTTGCCCCACACTTGTATTACTACCCTTGTTCAACCATACTATCTCAAGATGAAAATTTCTATTGAAGAGACTTCTCTTCCCGCAATCTTACACCGAACAAAAATAATTAAGTTAATCGTAACATATAGAACTGAACATAGCAAATACAGGAAAGTAGATGAATCTTTAAAAGGGAGCCACATGGTTTCCTTTTTATTCAATATGATTATATTTAGTTGATTCTATTTTTTGTAAAGTGTATTTCTTGTTATGTATATTCTATGTCTTCCTAGTTAACCTAAGACATGTTCTAAATAGAACAATAAGACAAGGGATTCTAACTATACGCTCTCCCTTGTCTCACCCTATCTATACCTTTTCATTTATAATTTTGTTTACTATGTAACTATTAACGTTTAATTAGAGTATCGTTCTGAAAGTTTAGCCTTATGTGTTTTAAAAATTTCTTCTAGTGGGATATCATATTTATTAGCAATGACAATGAGGTTACCAAGTACATCTCCTAATTCCTCCGTTAATTCTTTTTTATGTTCCTCCCATGTTTCATCTCCTTCATCCGGTCTATCTCTTCCAATTTCTAAAGAGCGGATGGCTCGGGCTACTTCTCCCGTTTCCTCAGCTAAGAAGCCAATTCTAATAAAGATATCTAAATCTGACCATCCTCTCATTTGGTAGTACTCTTTTACCCATTCCTGAAACTCTGTCACATTCATTGAATCATTCCCCTCCCATTTTATGACTTCATCTAAGTTTAACAAATGATTCCTTATTATGTATAATCAATAACAGTGACTTACATAGGAGGAGATACTTTTGAAACGAATAGCTGTATTCTGCGGATCTAGTAATGGAGCAACCGATCTTTATATCAAAGAAGCCAAAAAATTAGGAGAAGAACTTGCTAGGCGGAACATTTCTCTTGTATACGGAGGAGCAAGTGTTGGGGTGATGGGAGCTATTGCAGATTCTGTATTAGAATCAGGTGGCCATGTTATTGGAGTCATGCCTGCTTTTCTTGAAGAACGAGAAATTGCTCATAAAAACGTATCAGAGCTTATTGTGGTAGAGTCGATGCATGAAAGAAAAGCAAAGATGGCCGAACTTGCAGATGGATTTATTGCATTACCAGGTGGACCAGGGACATTAGAAGAGTTTTTTGAGATTTTTACATGGGCTCAATTAGGATTACATCAAAAGCCATGTGGACTCTTAAACATTAATGAGTATTACACCCCTCTTGTCTCCTTATTTAATCACATGACAGAAGAACAATTCTTGCAAGAAAAATATCGGGCTATGGCTCTTGTAGATACGGAACCACAAGGTTTGCTCGATCAATTTAATACATATCAACCACCATCTGTTAAGACATACATTACAGAAGCTCAGAGTTAACTAGAAAACAGGATTAGACCATAACTAATCCTGTTCTAGATTCTTTACAATTAAACTTAACATCCTCTACATTATAAGAATAAAAAAACCTTATAATTCCTTCATAAACATTTATTTCTAATGTAAAATTATCTTTGTGATTTAAATATTGGATATAGAAAGGGAATTTTATGAAATCTTTTTTAAAAGCAACATGCACGGCATTTATACTTACAAGCTTAATGACAGCCTGTAGTGAAGAAAAAGAAACTGCTCAAGTTGAACCTTCAAAAGAAGTTGAACGTACTCTATCTCCTGAAGAGAAGCAACAGCAGTTAGAGATAGAGAGAGTAGAAAAGGGAATTCTTTTCTATGGAGAAGGTGCAAAAGGCGGAGATTATGGTGTTTCTGTTTTAGATGGAACATATGAAAAATCTAATGAAGGTTCAGGTATCATTAGGGCTCAAGTTGAAGTGAAGAATGTTCATGACGATGGTACAGCTGTTACTCTTTTACCCTTAGAATTTTGGGTAGAAAATGAGAAAACAAACCAAAAAGTTATAGGAAAAGCCAGTCCTAACGATACTGAGGAATTTACAAATCTCCCTCAAGGACAATCTATAGTTTTTGATGTTTCCTTTTCAATTAAAGATACAGAGGAATTAGAAAACTTCTATTTATACATAGATAGTAAAAATGATCCGTTTGCAAATGCTCATTGGAAACTCGATAATTTAGATTCCTCACAATCATAAATCGATGAATATGATCTGCGAATGCTAGTTAATATAAAATCTATTAAAGGAAGTAATAAAAGCGCCAACCTGCTCAGTAACATCAAGTCTGCGCTTTTATTTTCGTTTATATATACTTTTACGGACCAATTTTAAATTATACAAAGATCATCTTAAGTTGCTGCTGTTCCTTACTGATCACCCATCTTTTGTAGATGACTAGAATTAGTATATCGGATTTTTAGAGATTGCTTACAAGTGAATGGATGTTTTTGCACCAAAACCATTCGATTAAAAACCCCTCCTAAGTGACAGGAGAGGTTTTTAAAAATCACTCTTTAGTTATTTCCCCAAACATCTTGAGCAATTTTAATGACATGACTGATTTTATTCCATTGCTCTTCTTCTGTTAACTCGTTTCCTTCTTCAGTACTTGCAAATCCACATTGAGGACTTAATGATAAGTTTTCTAGAGGTATGTATTGGCTTGCCTCTTGAATTCTTTCTTTAATTGTTTCAGGATCTTCTAGTTTAGCAAATTTAGATGTTATTAATCCTAGTACAACAGTTTGGTCATTACGAGTAAAGTTTTTTAATGGTTCAAAATCACCTGAACGGTTGTCATCATATTCAAGGAAAAGTCCGTCTACCTTTAAGTTAGCAAAGATTGCATCCGAAATGTTATCGTAGCCGCCACTTGTTATATAAGTAGATCTGAAATTCCCACGGCAAATATGCATTGTGATTAGCATATCCTCAGGCTTCTTAGAAATAGCATCATTTAAACAGCTTACTCTTGTATCAATAATATCCTGTACATCCATGCCAAGCTTTTCAACAACTGCGTTTATGCGTTCCTCCGAAACAAAATCAATCCAGGAAGTATCATCTAATTGTAGATAACGGCATCCCGCATCATAAAAAGCTTGAATGGCTTTTTGATAAGCAGCTACTGTATCATTATAAAACTGCTCACGGTTCCCCCCATAATATGAATCCTCTTGAATTCTAGTGAATAACATGTTAGGGCTTGGAATGGAGAATTTAGCAACTTGGCTTCCATCACCATATTGTTCGACAGCTTCTTTTAAAAACGTGAAGTGTTCTAGCATATAATGATGATTGAAATTCACTTTACCAACTACTCTAATAGCCTTATTCTTTGTTTTTGCCCCTTTAAATTGACTGATATATTCCGTTTCAAACTCCTCTACACCTTCTAAACCTGATAAAAAGTCTAAATGCCACCAAGAGCGTCTAAATTCACCATCTGTAATGGATTTAAGGCCTGTCTCAATTTGTTTTTGGACAAGCTTTTCAATTTCTTTATCTTCTACAGCTTTTAAGGCATCCTTATCGATCTCTCCATTTGCGTAAGCTGTTCTTGCTTCTTTAAGAGGTGCTGTTCTTAAAAAACTGCCTACGTGATCTGCTTTAAATGGCGCTTTTACTAATGTCTTTGTCATAATTTCAATTCCTTCTTTCTTCCAAAATTAAAAAACCTCTTCTTAAAAATAAGAAGAGGGTAATTGTCATAATGTATGCTCTTCTTATCTTCAAGCAAATCGCTACTGGAATTGGCACAGTACTTTAATAGTCCGCTGCCGAGGTTTCCTAGGGCCAGTCCCTCCACCTCTCGAGATAAGAATATTCAATTTATTTAACTTAAAAATAGGTTACACCTGTTTTATTGCCTTGTCAAATAAAAATTTATTTCTCATTGATTTTAAGGTTGACTTTCATCTTATATTTAAATTCCTTTTATTCCCTGATAAATTCAATCATACTCTTCATTTGCCAAGATTAAATACAAGTACCAAAACTGTTTGAAGATATGAATAACAGATTAAAAATCTTTGCTTATTATGTATTCTACCCTCGGTGTAGTGTCCCTATCGTAGCAATTGAAAAAGATGGGTAGTTTTGAATAGATGAAGTATTCATTTAAAGTTAACATAACACGAATTATAAGTAGTTTGCTTTATTAAACCTAGAGATTACTTTTGTCAATGATAAATCCCCAAGTTTTAATTCATATAATCTTTATAATATTAAATGTTAGTTTACCAAAGGACGATTTATAACAACTGTAGAATAATACAAATTTAATTTATATAATGTTCGTTAACAGAAGCAATAAAAGCGCCAACCTGCTTAGTAACAACAAGTTTGCGCTTTTTATTTTCGTTTATATACCTTTCCAGTCAATCTGTTCTCCACACAGTTATTTAGGATATATAGCTTTATAAATTAGCTGATTAACTGTGAACACTTTGCTTCCATTTATCACAAGGTATAATGTCATGCCTACTCATTTACACTATTTCGACTGTATTTTTTGATACCACTGGCTTGCAGCTTCTACCTCTTCAATTGTTAGTTGGTGACCTTTATTCTCCCAATGAAGTTCTACATGTGCATTAGCCTTTTCTAATAAAGATTGAAGCTCATTCGATTCCATTGGCGAGCAAATCGGATCATTTGTCCCAGCAGCAATAAACACAAACTTACCTGATAAGTCCGGAAGATCAATCCCTTTTCTCGGTACCATAGGGTGATGAAGAATAGCACCCTTTAAAGCATTTTGGTAGTGAAATAATAAACTAGCTGCTATATTCGCTCCATTTGAGTAGCCAATGGCGATAATATTATCGCGATCAAAACTATATTTTTCTGCTGCCTCATCAAGAAATTCATTTAATTCTTTTGTTCGGAAAATAAGGTCTTCTTCATCAAATACCCCTTCAGCCAATCTTCTGAAGAATCGAGGCATTCCATTTTCTAATACATTTCCTCGAACACTTAAGACAGAAGCCTCATCATCAATTCTTCCTGCAATAGGCAACAAATCTAATTCATTTCCACCAGTACCATGTAGTAATAATAATGTTGGTTTTGTTGAATCTTTCCCTTTATTGAAAATATGCTTCATTATTTATCCCCCTCCAGAACACGAACCTCTACTTGTGGTAAGGTTTCTTCTAATTCTTCTCTTTTTGACTCTAACCAAGATGGCAACATCAGTTTTTTTCCAAGTTCATGGATAGGTTCATCCACTGAAAAACCTGGTGGATCAGTTGCTATTTCGAAGAGGATTCCTCCTTCTTCATGAAAATAAAGAGCTTTGAAGTAGTTTCGATCGAGAATTTCAGTTGGATAATATCCGTTTTCTAGAAGAAGTGATCTCCACCTTTGATGATCTTCCCCGTCAATAGCTCGCCATGCTATATGATGAACCGTTCCTGCTCCCATCAACCCTCGAACTGAAGGATTTAACCGGATGTCAATCGTATTCCCTATAGAACCTTCAGATTTAAATCTAAGAAATTCTTTTTCTTGTCCCATGCATTCTAATCCTAAAATATTTTCTAGTGCGTGAGTTGTTTTATGCGGCTGTGAAGAATACAAAACAGCACCACCAAACCCTTTAATCGCATAATCAGCTTGAACTCCTCCAAAGTTCCAAGTATTCGCCGGTCCCCCGTCTCGTTCTGTTAATTCAAGTTGGAGTCCATCAGGATCATTAAATTGTAGATATTTTTCACCAAAGCGAATAGAAGAAGTAAATTCGACTCTGAACTTCCGTAATCTATTCTCCCAAAATGAAAGCGAACCCTTTGGTATAACATAGTTAGTCACACCAACTTGACCCGTCCCAATTCGACCTTTTAGCTGTTTACCCCATGGAAAAAAAGTAATAACACTACCTGGTTGACCCGTTTCATTCCCAAAATACAGATGGTATACTTCCGGTCGATCAAAATTAATGGTTTTTTTAACAAGTCGTAACCCAAGGACGCCTGCATAAAAGTCGATATTTCGTTGAGCATCGTTTACCATTGCTGAGATATGATGGATACCTGCTGTTTTTTGCATTCTATCCTCTCCGTTTCATCCATGGGATTTTATAAAGACTTATTTAGGTCTTTTGACTTCAAAGATTCCACCAATTTTCGCATAATCATTTCCAGCTAACCGACTTACTGCAGCCAATCCATGAGGATCGATTCTTCCATTTTTATAGATATCCTGTTCAATATGAAATTGAACGACTTTTCCTATAATCAGATCGCATCCAGGGGAATCTGAACCTCCTAATTCTAAAGAATGCTCTAATGAACACTCCATTCGAATTTTCGCTTCCTTTACACCGGGTACCGGAATCTTTACACTCTCTATGGGAGTTAAATTTGCTAACTCAATCTCACTTTGATTAGCAGGAAGACTTGCAGCTGTTTTATTTATTTTCTCAACATTTTGTTCGTCAACAATATGCACAACAAATTGCTTAGACTCGATGATATTTCTCGCTGTATCCTTTTGTTTCCCCGCAGAGCGTTGAATAGATAGAGAAATCATAGGAGGGTTCGATGATACAATATTAAAGTAACTAAATGGGGCACCATTCAAAATACCGTCTTTTGAAATCGTAGTGACGAAAGCAATAGGTCTAGGTATAATGCTCCCTATTAGAAATTTATAAATTTCTCTTTCAGACATAGAACCTGGCTCAATTGAAAGCAAAGAAATCATCCCTTTCGTAACATTAGTCTAGTTCTCTTACGTCAAACGGCAGTAACACTTGTTCAATTTTCTCTCTCTGAGGCTCATATTGTAATGGAAGCATCAAATTTTCGCCCATTGTCTCTTGTGATTCATCATGAGCAAATCCTGGAGGATCCGTTGCAATTTCAAATAGGATTTCGCCATGTTCTTTAAAGTAAATCGCATTAAAATAATTTCTGTCTCGTACAGGTGTTACACCATATCCATTTGTTGCAATATATTCTTGCCAATCTAGTTGATCTTTATCGTCAATAGCTCGCCATGCAATATGGTGTACAGTACCGACACCCATTTGTCCACGTCCAATAGTAGTCGATTTAAGATCAATAATATTTCCTAGATCAGCTGTAGAACGGTAACGAGCGAAATCTCCTTCTTTACCGACTAATTCAAGACCCATTACCTTTTCTAATAATTCTGCTGTTTTATTAGGCTGAGTTGATAGTAAAGTTGCTCCCCCAAACCCTTTAATAGCGACTTCAGGTGTTACATCGCCAAAACTCCATGTATTGAGTTCGCCTTCTTCTCTTTCAACAATCTCCAAGTGAAGACCATGAGGGTCATCAAATTCTAAATA
The DNA here is from genome assembly GCF_057808375.1 of Priestia sp. TRM10. Taxonomy (NCBI): domain Bacteria; kingdom Bacillati; phylum Bacillota; class Bacilli; order Caryophanales; family Bacillaceae; genus Priestia; species Priestia sp. TRM10. The sequence continues at coordinate 698,264 of NZ_JBJZOT010000013.1, read as the reverse complement.
TTGTTCTCCAAAGCGTTCCATTCTAGTAAACGCAACATTAAACTTTTCTAGTCTTTTTTCCCAGAATTCCATAGCACCTTTAGGAACTACATAAGAAGTGACGCCTACTTGACCCGCTCCTATCGTACCTTGGCGAGCACCTGCCCATGGAAAGAAAGTGATAATGGTTCCCGGCTTACCACCTTCATCTCCAAAATAAAGATGATACGTACCTGGGTCATCAAAATTGACGGTTTGCTTAACTAAACGTAAACCTAAAACACCTGCATAGAAATCGACATTCTCCTGTGGATGCCCTACGATTGCTGTAATGTGGTGAATACCCATTGTTTTTTTACTCATTTTTAACACTCCTTTGTTATATAAAATCTAGTTATTAAAACAACTTGATACTTTATTTTATACCGGCTTATAGGCTAAGAATCTAATAATGTTCATTTCAAACTCAAAAATCTCTACTTCCATATAATTTAGAATAAAAATACATCAAGAGCATATTGACCAGGACCTGTTAAAGCTACGCCTATCGCAACAACAAGTAAAGTTAGATTATATTCATACCCATTATCTGTTGCCCACAATCCATTTGGACCATGCACCTTTACAATAGCCATTACCATTGTGCCTGCAATGATAATTCCTGCAAGTGGAGTTAAAAGTCCTAATACAAACAAAATTCCTCCAATAAGTTCTGCTAATCCTGCAAAAAGAGCTATTTTTACTCCTGGCTTCATCCCAATGGATTCAAACCAACCTCCTGTACCTTTCAAACCATGACCGCCGAACCAACCAAATAATTTTTGAGCACCGTGGCCAACAAACAGTAAACCAATTACCAAACGAATGATCAGTAAACCAACATTTATCATGTCAAACCCTCCTAAATAATTTTTATCTCGAGTTCGAGATAATATACTAAAAAAATAATGCCTAAACTTTATCTTTTACTTTTTTCAAAAGATGGACCAGCGTTTCTGCTTCGTCAGGATTTAATGAAGCAAACATATCGTCAACTACCTTATGATGTTTCAGCATGGTTTCTTGCATTAATTCATTTCCATCATGTGTTAATGAAACATGTGTTACACGACGATCCTCTTGACAGGCGTTTCGACTTAATAAACCTTTTTGTTCTAGTTTATCGATAACATAGGTCATCGAACTACTTGAAACTAATATATAATCTCCAATTTGACGAATCGTTTGTTTCCCTTTTTGGTAAAGCACCTCCAAAACAGAGAACTCCATTATATTTAGCTTATTTTTCGACATCTCTTCCTTCATTCTCTCATGAACTGCTTTAGAGGTTTGCATTAATACCAAAAAGGGCAAATTCGTGCATCTCCGCTGCATTTGGCTCCCTCCTTTCAAAATAACTTTAATTAAATTATCTCAAATTAAAATATCTTGAATATGAGATAATTGTAATACTTATATTTTTTTCTGTCAACGTTTTTTGATAATAAATTTTTGATAAAAGTTCTGGCCGATTTTTATTGTTGTTTCTGATTAACAACTTGCTTATATCTATTCTTTTTCATGATGTAAAACCATCCCATAATCCTACATCTTGGATATTTTAAACTTACGATTTTATAGAAAAGGAGAGAACTAAATATGCTATACAAAGCGGGTTCACCTAATGCAGCTTATAGAAAAAAGACCTTGGTACTGTTTGACCAAGATCTTTTGTTATTGTGAATTAAAGCTTTTTTTGAAGCCTATAATTATGTGAAATATATGCTTCTTCAATTTTTTTGGAAAACAGACAATTAGAGTTCCTAAAATATTTAAAATTACAAAAAAGATAGATAAACCAAAGAGTAAATCAAGGAAAAAACCAAAAAATATGATTGCCATTCCTATATAAAACAAAATATTCGAAATATTTTCTCCTCTTTTATCAATCGTTTCCTCCATTTGCGAGGTTAAGAAATTAACCTTAATTAGTTTAACAACTGTTGTTTCATATATCTCACTTAACCTTAAAAGGTTTTGACTATTAGGATAACATTCGCTATTTTCCCACTTATAAACTGTTTCTTTAGATACATTCATTTTTTTAGCGAGATCCTCTCGAGACATATTTTTTGATTCTCTTAAATCCTGTAATCGCTCACCTAAATCCAATTCCATCATTCCTCCTGTAATACCACTTTATAACATCCATGCAAAATAATCTATAAGCAATTTAGGAGATGGGAACTTATGATTAACAGGATTAATAGGGTACATTTTATTTTTAGAAAGACATTGACTATATTTTAATGTTCTTATAAACCATACTTTTCCGGATAGATAAGGCGATAATCATTGTAGCCAAATACTCTATCAATAAATGCAAAGGCAGCTCTATTACATACTCTTAAACCTTCTTTTTTATTCAATCCGTTATACTCGTTTAGTACAATGAAAGAGGAGTTGCTGCAGCAACTCCTCTTTTTAAACTCTTGCCACTCATTCTTAAAAAAGAACTCAAATTAGCTTCTATGAATTTGCAACGATGTTTGAATCTTCAACATTAATCCACTGTTTTTCTTCTGAAGTCAATTGAATGTCTAGAGCTTGGATACTCGAGTTTAACTCCTCTATGTTTTGTGATCCTATCACAGCACAAGAAGGAAACGACTGATTTAGTACAAATGCCAAAGCAATATGATTGGCATTATATTTAGGTCCTTTTTGTTTAGCTAACTCGTTGGCTCTTCGTAAACGTTCCCAATTAGTGTCATTGTAGTAGACTCGAACGATATCTTTGTTTGATTTGTCCTCAGGTGAAAAGCGTCCTGTAAAAAATCCGCTTGCTTGAGAAGCCCATGAAAAAAGTGGGAAATTCCTTTTCTTATGCCATTTAAGATCAGTCTCGTCCACATATACAGTTCCTGGCCAACGAGGTTCGTTGATTTGGGCTAAACTAAACGATGGGCTATTTACAAGTAAACGATTATACCCTTTTTTATCAGCATATTTATTCGCTTCTTCGATACGTGCAGTTGACCAATTGGATACCCCAAATGATTTTATATGACCCCTATTTTTAAAATCTTGTAGCATATCCATAAGGATCTCCACTGGTACGGATGGATCATCACGATGAAGCAAGTACAAATCTATATAATCCGTTTTAAGTCTCTCAAGACTTATCATCAAATCATGCGTAATATCTTTAGGATTTACTCTTTTTTTTCGTCCATCATGAAGGCCATTTTCATTTACAAAATGATGACCACCTTTGCTAATAATGATTATATCTTTACGGTTCTGTCTTTCTTCTAGCCACATACCTAACGTAAGCTCAGCATTACCCTGGCCATAAAGATATGCTGTATCTATCGTGTTTCCTCCTTGTCCTACAAATGCGTCTAACATCTTAAACGAAAGAGTCCTACGGTCCGGTGAAAAGCTCGAAGTCCCTAAAATAAGTTGTGAGCACCCACGATCCATTCCTCCGATTTCTATATATTTCATTTTTGTTCACTCCTATTTTATCATTCGTTGGAGCATGAAAGTTTTACTTAACTAATTGATTGTAAAATCACAATAAGGTATGGATGCATCCTGAATTTTTAGCCATCTTTCGCTCATCTGATAAATTCAAATCACACTTGTCTTCTGACACGTCAATGATTCAAAAGATTGTCCTTTAAGACATTTTATCTATTATTTTTTCATCACCCTTGTTGAACGCTATTTCCCTATGTCCCTCAACTAACTTTCTATAACGGTAAAAAACAAATAACGCACACACTAAACCAATGACTGACAAAAATGCATCAAAAATAAAAATGAATTTAATATTACCACTTTTCGACATAAATCCTGTCACAAGTGGCATAACAACAGAGGCAAGTCCTCCTGCTGTAGCAAGAATTCCTGTCGCGGTTCCTTTCTTTTTCCAGAATAGTTCATTAATCGTTGCTATTGACAATTGGAAAATACCAGCAGTTGAAAACCCGACAAAAAAGGAAGCTACCGATACGATTTCAGGTGACCTAATTGTTAAAATAGTTACAATTGAAGTAAATGTAATGATGGGATAAATCACAAGGACTGTGACAGGACGCAGGAATTTTTTCAATAATACAGCTAGTGATAAAACAGATACGAACATCCCGACACTGTAATAGCTGAGTAATTTAATGGATTGAACTTCTGTCATTCCTAATACTTGCTGACCAAAAGACGGCAGCCAAATTTGAGCCACAGTAAATAGCCCGGTAGAAGTGAAGCCAATAACCACAAGGGCAAGCCCCTCTTTCTTAAAATTTGGTTCAGAGAGAAACTTGGTGCTTCCATTAGACTGGTCCATTTCAGGAGTTTGCACTGTACGATGATTTGGAAAAGGAACCGTAATCAAAAACAACATATTTAGCAAGTAAACAGCAGCGGGTATAAAAAAAGCATAGCCATAAAACATTCCCTTACTTGCAATGAACGAAATCATTAATGGCAAAAGTCCTGTGCCAACTGCCATAAAAGCTTTGACCATTACACTGGCAGATCCGGCCGACTTTGGAAAAATCTCAACTAAACCTGGATACGCGCCTGCATCAAGGGCTGAATTGGCGCATCCAGCCAATAGTGCAAGAGCAAATGCAATTTGATAGCTTGGAGCCAAGGGAATGCCTGCCAGAAAAATTCCTAATCCAAAAGCTCCAAAAATAACCAATGGCTTTCTGCCAAACTTATCTGATAGACGCCCTGATAACGCATAAGTAAGCAACTTTCCAATTCCAATTGCAGAAATAATATAACTAATCCCAGCGCTGTCCGTACTCCACTGACCCGTTAACGAAGTCATATTTGAAATCAGTATGATATTCACCATACCTAGTAAAAGATAACTTGTATACATGCTTAGTGCTGTCTTTATATACATTTCCAACAACCCCTATCTACCGGAAAAAGTTTTCGAAAAGACCGGTTAATTTAGATCATACAGGTATTTATACAATTGGAATCGTTAATACTTACAGGCTGAAACACGAATTACTTAAATCGACCTCATTGAAGTTAAAAAATAAAAGTGTTTTAGCGTCCTATCTTCTTAGGACTTTGTATAGGAAGTAATTCCTAAAAAACTAAGTGATTTTTGTAACCGCTATCAATTTGTTGATCTATTGTATTTATTTTTATAACATTTTCATTCTCTTATCCGTCGCTTTTCTTTCCTAGACTACCATTATTATACTAAATATTCAGATTTTTAATTAGATTGAATATCGTATACAAATTTCACCAGTTCCCAAACAAAGGAGGAACATGCCGATACTGATAGGCCGCCCCTCTATGATTAGACTACTTTATCGCTGCTACAGCTGCCCTTAAACCAAGAAGATAGCTTTCCACCCCAAATCCGCAAATTTGACCTTTTGCAATTTCAGCAAAAACCGAATGATGCCGAAACTCTTCTCTTGCGTGAATATTGGACATATGAATCTCAATAATTGGTGCAGTAAGAATTGCAAGCGCATCACGCAGCCCATAACTATAATGAGTCCATGCACCGGCATTGATGATAATGGCATCCTTATTCTCTAGAAAGGCTTGATGAATTCTTTCACACATCTCTCCTTCATGATTAGTCTGAAAACATTCTATTTCAACATCTAACTCATTCGCTAGTTCGTTTAGTTGCTCGTTGATCTGCTCAAGGGTGATTGTACCATATTGAACAGGGTCCCTTTTTCCAAACATATCATGATTAATTCCATGTAACATCAGAATTTTTTTCATATTATCTCCCCCTTTTTTTTTTATAGAATGGGCATTCCCATCCTTCTATAACAATAAGCAAATATCTTGCAAATACAAATAAACGTTATCTCCCCATTCAATATCATTTTTAGTTGATTTCACGTAATATTGTTCAATAGATTAAATTAATATTATATTTATAGAAACAATTTTCATCTTCAGCCTCATCACGTTTTTGTGAGGTGAGACCACGTTTTCAAAATTCATGTACATTTACTCGACCTGCGTTTACTAACGCTTCTGAAAAGAGTAAGCTTCGAAATACGCCTTTGCAGTCTGCAAGCAACGCCGCGCATGTTCCTCATATCCTAACTCTTGAGCGCGTTTATTATGCGGCAGCTCAATTGAGTAAGGAATCTCAGGAATACGCTCCACGATACTCGCGATATCAATACACCCCTCTCCTATGTACAAACGTTCCTCACGAAGAATCTTGATCATCTCTTCTTTTGATGCCGGAATTTTCGCAGGTGCATCGCAAAGATGGAGAAAACGGAACCATTCACGTGGTACTGCGTCCAAATCCTCAATCTTATCCCCTGCACGATGGAAATGATGGATATCGATCATAAGACCAGCATTTTCCTGATTTGCTGCACGTAGAACGTCAAGAGTTTCCGCAAGATTTGTCACACTTGCAATAGGAACATACTCTAATTCTATAGTTAGTCCGAACGGTTTAGCCAGCTCGCAAAGTTCAATAAAACGCTCCATATATAAATCGCGATCATTCGTCCAGATACTACTAAGAACATGGCGCCCGCCAAGTTCAGCCGCAACTTCCATAGCAGGTACATACTTCTTTGGATCAACGTCATCACAGATACGTGCTAGCTCAATGTCTAGAAGCTGTATGCCTGTTTCAGCAAGTGCCTCTTTCGTTTCCCGCATCATCTGTTTATTTTCAGCTAACGCATAGTTAGGCTCGCCAGGTAGACCCATATAAATGGGTCTAAGGCTGACGAAATCATAACCGGCTCTCGCGGCAAGGTAAGTCATCTCTGGTGGTGTGCAACCAAGTGTTGTAAGGTGGGCTAAGGAAAATCGATTTGTCATCTTCTTTTATCCCTCCAAGTGTAGAGTGTTTTTTAGATTTATACAGATACGTGATGAACCTTCTTATCCGGAGAATAAATATCCATTATATTCCAGTGTCCAGAGGTTGGAACAGGATTGTTTAACATAGCGACATCGATGACAACTGGTTTATTTGACTCAATGGCCCGTTGTAAAGCAGGTTTAAATTCTTCCGCTGCTTCAATTTTAATTCCTTCCACCCCATAAGCCTTTGCGATAGCTGCATAGTCAGGAGAGTAAGGGTTTCCATCTCTTTCAAACAACGTACCAAGAGTTGTTCCATAATGGGCTTTTTGCAATCCTGCAATCGTACCAAACGCATAATTATTCATGATAATCCACACAACTGGGATATTTTCTTCAGCCGCTGTTGCAAGTAAGGCAGGATTCTGTCCAAAACCGCCGTCGCCTACCAACGAAACAACTACTTTGTCCGGTTGAGCAATTTTTGCTCCTAGAGCCGCTGGAGCACCAAACCCCATTGTAGCGAAACCTCCAGGTGTTAAAATACTGCCTGCTTCATATATTGGAAACTGCTGTCCTACTCCATTTTTATTCCAGCCTACATCTGTTGTAATGTACGCATCTTTCGGAAGGACTTCGCGAACTTCTTCTAAGATGCGCTGAGGCTGCATTGGAAAAGAATTATCTGTAATAAATTTTTGATTACTTTTTTTGAATTCTTCTCGATAAGAAGCAATTTCTTGTTTAAGCTCCTCATTTTGTAATCCTTGTGGAACTAATTCTTTTGCCACACGATTTAGCACAGTTAACGCTTGTTTTAAATCTGCTACCGCTCCAATTTCTACTGGGTAGTTCCGGCCAATTTCGCTTGGATCAATGTCAATTTGAATCAATTTCGTAGGCGGGAAATTAAAGGTATATTCTGATTCCCATGAACTGCTATCCGCTTCAGCAAAACGAGTTCCTAAGGCAAAAATATAATCCGCTTCTTTACATTTATCATTAATAAACTTCGTTCCCCAGAAGCCTGTCATCCCTAATGTAAATGGATGGTCATCGGAAACAGCGCCTTTACCCATAAGAGAATGAGCAACTGGAATATTCAAATGGTCGACTAGTTCTCTCAGTTCCTGAGCTGCATCTGCTAGCAAAATCCCTCCACCAACATACAAGAGAGGATTTTGGGCATTTACAAGAGTTTCGATGATCTTTCTCGCTGTAACCTCATCAATTGAAGGCTTATTAAGCATTTTCGTATTATGGTTTAACTTCTCAAATAACGCCGGATCCACTTCTTTCGAGAAAATATCCATTGGTACTGATACTAAGACAGGACCCGGATTTCCGCTTTCCGCCAATTGAAAAGCCTTCTCCATAATTTCAGGAAATAAATCAGGACGATCTACACGCCATGCACGCTTAACAAACGGACGATAAATTTCATATTGTGAAGCATCAGCATGTAAGTTAACTTCCTGATGAGGATGTTTACCATAGTAGTGACTTGGAACATCTCCGGCGATCACGACCATTGGAATCGAATCTAAAGCTGCGTTAGCAACTCCTGTAGCAGCATTCGTTAAGCCAGGTCCTAAATGGCTTAATAAAACAGCCGCTTGTTTTTTTACTCTCGCATACCCATCAGCCATATGAGCAGATATTTGTTCATGTCTAACATTGACGAATTTGATTGAACTATTTTCCAAAGCTGTTAAAACCGCGATATTTGTATGTCCGCAAAGACCAAAGATATGTTCGACTCCTCTATCTTCTAAATACTTGACTAATTGATGAGAGATGAGATTGTTCATTGTTTTGGTTCCCCCTTAAAATTCATAATCATTTTTCCATGTTTTTCTGAAACAGCCTCTTCAAAGGCCTGTTTATACTCCGTGAAAGGAAGAATCATAGAAGCAATTAATTACTGACGCCCTTCATTATCCTTCCCCTACCCTTGTTAACGCTTACAACACACTACCTAATGTTTACTATTCGTTAATAGGAAGCTGTAATACTATCATTTTTGTTTCTGTCATATCCTCAATTGCGTAACGAGGACCTTCACGCCCGATTCCACTATTCTTCACACCGCCATAAGGCCAATGATCTAGTCTGAAATTTGACGTCCCATTAATCACGACACCACCAACTTCTAGTGAGTGGGCAACTTTATAAGCCAAATCCATTTTATTTGTAAACAGTCCTGTCTGGAGTCCAAAGGAGGAATCATTAGTCTCTGCAATGGCATCTTCAATAGTTTCGTAAGGAATAATACTTACTATCGGTCCAAACACTTCCTGACAAACGACTTTACTATGTTTAGGAGGATTTAATAAAATCGTTGGTTCTACTGTTGCACCATGTTGTTTGCCTCCGCATACAACAGTCGCTCCTAGCTGAACAGATTCATTGATCCAATTCATCACCCGTTTCGCTGCATTTTCATCAACTAAGCAGCCAACATCTGTATCTGGTAATGAAGGATCTCCAATTTTAAGTTTTAATACCTCTTCTTTTAACAGGTCCGTAAATGTTGGAATAATTGATTGATGTACATAAATTCGTTGGACAGAAATACAGCTTTGTCCTGAATTACTGAAACCTGTTCTTGCGCACAAAGTGGCAGCACGCTTTAAATCCGCATCTTCATGGACAATAGTAGAAGCGTTTCCACCAAGCTCAAGAAGTACTTTTTTCATATTAGCTAATTCACATATATTCCTAGCAGCCACTACCCCGCCTGTAAAAGAAATCACATTAATGCGGTCATCTTTTACAACTTGTTGTCCAATTTCCACTCCGCCAAGCACCATATTGATAGCGTTTTTAGGAAACCCAGCCTCTAATAATAACTTTAATAATTCAGTCGCGATCAGCGCTGTTTGAGGAGCCGGCTTCAAAATCACACTATTTCCTGCTGCAAATGCTGGGCCAACCTTATGGCAAACAAGATTTAGAGGAGCATTAAATGGTGTAATAGCAGCAACGACCCCAACAGGTACCCGAAAAGTAGAAGCAATCGCTTTTGTTCCTCTTTCAGAAGCATCACCAGGCAATGTTTCTCCTATTAAACGTTTCGCCTCTTCACCTGATAATTCTAATGTTTCAATAGAACGAGATACTTCATCAAGCGTGTTTTTTAAAGGTTTTCCTAATTCAAGAGAAATAAGTTCAGCAAATCTCTTTTTCTCTTGTTCTAGTAAGCTAGCTGCCCGCTTTAAAATTTTGGATCGTTCATGAGAAGGAATATTAGCAATTTGTTTTTTTGATGCGTAAGCAGAGGCCAAAGCATTCTCTACATCTTCCTGTGTTGCGAGTACTTGCTCACCAACTACGTCTCCGGAGTAAGGACTTTTAATTAAAACACTTTCACGATTTGTTTCAACCCATTTCCCGTTAATATAAGGATGTGCTTTTTTTACAGTCGTTTTTATCATCTTTTATCACCTATCTTTCTAAATGATAGTTTGTCAATTATTTTGGATTTAAATAAAAACAGTATAAACGCTTTCATTTTTGTTTTTTTTCGACAACTAATTACAGATAATTGATGGTCTCCCCTTTTTTGTTTATTTATACTCATCAAACTTCGCATCAAAATTCCACTGAGTGGAATTTGATTACACTGTATGAAACTTTAAAGTGATTGTATATCAATTTTTTTATTTTTTCAATAGTTTATTAATATAAAATTTTCAAAAAATTATCTATAAAGTTCTTAATTATTGAGTTATAGTCACTTTTAATGGGGAAAGGGATGACACCTAAAAAAACTTGATTGCAAATAAAATTCAGTGTAGGATGTAAACAAGTTCCAACTAGTGGAATTCATTTTAATCAACAAACCATTTTATTAAACATAAAAGGATGATGAAAAGATGCCATTAGAAAAAGAAAATGGAGGACAAGGAATACGAACCGTTCAAAGAGCGTTGGATATTCTCGCTTGCTTTGATGAAGAACAACCCCAATTAAATTTAACTCAAATTTCAGAAAAGATAGGATTAGCTAAATCTACCACAACTAGACTTTTGGCAACCCTAGAACAAAATGGATATGTAGAAAAAGATTTATCAACACTTAAATATAAACTTGGTAAACAAATTTATTATTTAGGTCATATAGCTGGTAAATCCATTGAGTTAAAAACTATTGCAAAACCTATTATGGAAAAATTACGAGATGAAACAAAAGAAACCATTAACTTACATACTTTAGAAGGAATCTATAGAGTATGTATTGAGCAATCTCTAGGCCTTAATACTATAAGTCATAGTATTAAAATTGGAGTAAAGCACCCTTTATGGGCAGGTGCTGGAGGAAAGGCAATACTTGCTTTTCAAAATGAGGAGTTCACCCAAACGGTTTTAGAAACTGCAGTTAATCCTAGACCACAGTTAATGAGCGAATTGGAAGAAATAAAAACAGTCTATTTTTGTAGTAGTATTGATGAAGAAGAAGTCGGCTCTTCAGCTGTTTCAGCACCCATTTTTGATATAAACGGAGTGGTCAAGGCCTCTCTTTCGATTTCTGGACCAACAAGTAGATTTTCTCAGGAAAACATAACAAATTACCAAAAACTCGTTAAAGATGCTGCTTTTTTAATTTCTTCTAAAATGGGTTACATTCATCAAGAAAAAGTCCTATAAGTGTATTCTAAAAAACTTCTTAACCAATCGTTATTTTCTAGAAAATCTACATCTAAATGACCTGCCAAATTACAGATAATAATAGGACCACGTTGACAATCCCACAGCTTTGAGCAGTGGGGTTATTTTCCATAAATTTATAATGTTTATCTTTTACAAGAAAGTGACTATATTTTAGATGTACCTTATTTAATAAGAAAATGGAGAAGGCTATATGTATTAAATAAACACCCTTAAAATAAAAAGGTATTAAAAATGGACATATGTTTACTCCTAGGTACAATTAACTAAAGATGATATTTATTTAATATAAGGATCCTTTAGAACATAGGAAAGACTTTAGACTCTCATAAATAATAGTCATGGCCATAGCAAAAGCCGCCTCATATCCATTGGTATATAAGGCGGTCTTACGTATATATGATTTATAGCTAATTAGTCGTTTACATAAAACGCATAGCTTATCTGTTCTAAATTTTCTCTTATACATTAATATAAATAGGTTCTCTCTAATATGTATGAAAGGTAGGTAGCTACCTTATTACTTATTAAGGGAGGAAAACAATGAATAGTAGTTATACTCAAAATGCAATTTTTGAACATACATTTTGGATTCAAGTTTTAAAAGACCATTCACAATTTATCTTAGATTCTTTAGCAGAAAAAGAGAAGGAAGAAATACAAATAGCTAAAACGTTCATTCAATCGTTTAGTACTTTGTTAGACAGCGTCAAGAGTCCACCTCATCATATAGAAAAGCTTACAATGGAGGCTAAAGCCCAAGCATTAGCACTTAAAGAATTTAAATTATCCTTATTAAAAAAGCACTTAACAACTGACTTTACTATTCATCTTACACCTACTTTCCTAAACCATATGGTCAATGAACTTAATGAGTATTTATTAATTCTTAGCTACTTAGAAAAGAAACAAGTTCCACCTATATTTCATGAACTTCACCATCATTTACTATGGACTTTAGATGCTGCAGGGCATGCTGGAGCTATTTCCGATAGTCTTGACGCAGTAGAAAAGAAGCTAAAGCAAAAGAGTATGCAGTTCTCTACCCACTTTGAACATTTTTATCTGAAAGCTGTAGAGTTGACCGGATATTTAAGAACAAATCTCGAATCCTTTCCCGCATTAAAGAAAATGAACAAAGACGTTAGGTTAGAAATAGAATTATTTCAAGTATTTCTTCATGAGATCGAAGAATTGGAACTATCAAACGAAATGCTCAGTACATTTTCTGCTCTAATGGCAGATCACATGATGAGAGAAGAATGCTACTATTTAACGAAATTAGCTCAATCAACGAATACAGAAAATCCATCTTGTAGCCCTACCTCCTCTAACTATAAGTAGGTATGAACTTTCTCCTTTGCATTTCTAAGATTTTAAGTAACCTATAATTATACAAATAACATTAAGATAAAACTTTATTTGTTAAATAATCTAATCTATTCCGTTATATAGAAGAAACGATAAATATCGTATGGTGTTTTAGTCACCATAATGTAGGTTATCGGTATATGAATTAAAGAAAGCCACGTCCTATCATAAGTAGGACATGGCTTTTACACTATATTGAATCATTATCTGTATCGTCTAAATGAGAAAAACTGAATGATATGAACTTATCATACATAGTCCCATCCTAAAGACAAAGAATAAACGATAACGCTAGAAGTTAATTTTTCACCGGATTCTCTATAATCATAAAGAATTGCCTAACTATCATATTAAAAAATAATACAAAACATAACGTGACATATTTTGAGAAGGAGATAGTAGAATGAACAAAAATCAACAAAGAAAATCATCAAAATCTGTTCATCCTAAATTGAATACCATTCATACAACGTTTAAACAAGCTTTTATAATAAAAAAGAACCCTTTCCCCTGGATAAAAGCTTTAAATGCTGGAGTAGCTGCTGCTTTACCTATAGTTATTGGATTTTCTTTGGGATATCTAGAGTATGGTTTGCTAGCTAGTATTGGAGCGTTCACCTATCTTTATGTATTTAACCAACCCTATGCACAAAGAGCTAAAAGGATTTTTTGTGTAACGCTAGGGATGTCTTTATCTATGGTCCTTGGCTCCCTTTTAGCTCCCTATCCGCTCGGAACTGCTATAGTTATGGGACTCATTGGAGCCATAGCCATATTTATTTTTGGGGCTTTAAAGATTACCGGGCCCTCTGCTCTATTTTTTGTCTTAAGTTTTGCAATGGCTACTGGTATGCCTAACGATCCATCACTTGCTCTTTTGCGTGGGGGATTTGTCTTTTTAGGAGGTGGACTATCTTGGATAATTTGTATGGCGGGTTGGTTTATATCTCCTCATGGACCTGAGACAGCTGCCATAAAAAGAGTATACGTAGAATTAGCCTATTTCTTAGATTCAATTGATAAAGCAAATTTTAATACTGCAAGACATCAAACAGTTTTAGTGATGAAACAAGCAGAAAATATGCTATTAGCAGGTTATTCTTCTAAAAGAAAGACAGACACATTTACAAAGTTGTTTCTGTTAAATGAACAGGCTAACCGAATATTTTTAGAGGCTCTCGATTTATCCGTGGTGAAAAATCTCACAATCCCGCCTGAATTAGCACAATCCCTCCGAAATTTAGCTCACGCTATCGAATCTAAAAAGCAAAAGACAGTTAACATTTCAAAGTTACATGGAGTGGATAAAGAAATAGAAAACTTGTCCGTGAAAATTTATAATGTCAGCAGGATACTAAATGAACCTATTGATAAAATACAACAAGAAGTAAGAATTTCAAAGCCTTCTCTCAAAACCATTTTTCTAAATGCTTTTGATAAAAATTCAATCGTGTTTCTCTCTGCTATAAAATTTGGAATCATCCTTATGCTTACTGCTATTATTGCCTATTCGCTCGGTTTTGATCGCTCATACTGGGTCCCTTTATCTTGTGCTGCGGTCATGTCTGGACCAACAGTTATAGCAACATTTCACCGTGCTGTTCAACGAACTTTTGGAACCATTATTGGCGTACTATTAGCAAGTGTAATTCTTGTATCCGTACACAATGGATACATGGTTGCTTTTATTATTTTGTGTTTAACGTTTCTTACAGAGCTTTTTATTGTTCGAAATTATGGAATAGCTGCTATGTTTTTTACTCCATCAGCTTTGGTTATGGCAGAATACTCAACTAAAGTATATGATTTCTCCTTCTTTGCTACTGTAAGAATTACAGATATTATAGTAGGTATTATTATTGGACTTATTGGCATATTTTTATTTGGAAGAAAATCAGCTTCTAGTGTGCTTAATCATTTTACTGCTGCTACAATTCGAAGCCAAGGACAGTTTTTATTGAGTTTATTCTCAAAAAATAATCAAAGTCTACATTTGGAAGAGTACAGAGAAAGAGACAGAATGCAAACAAATTTAGTTAATTTATTAACAATCTATGATACAGCTTTAGGTGAACTATTTAGTAATAAGGCCAAATTAGAATCGCTATGGCCTGTTATATTTTCAGTAAACCAAATAGGATATTATCTTGAATCTAGCTTCA
Organism: Priestia sp. TRM10; assembly: GCF_057808375.1. Classification (NCBI taxonomy): domain Bacteria; kingdom Bacillati; phylum Bacillota; class Bacilli; order Caryophanales; family Bacillaceae; genus Priestia; species Priestia sp. TRM10. The sequence goes on along the minus strand of NZ_JBJZOT010000013.1, from coordinate 683,263 downwards.
AATATTATGAGAGACCAACTCTTCCAGATAAGGACCTTGCTCAATTGCTTTATGTTTTTGAAACAATGGCTCTTGCTGTAGAGAACAATCAATACCCAACTGAGAAACATGTACCTGAAATAGAAGGATTCTCAAATATTCAAAATCAAATCCTCAATCTTCAGAAAGCTCTTCGATTTGAGAAATCGTTTTAATTGATGAATGAACTTCACTTAATTTTGGACAAACTGGTTCTTAAAACCTGTTGTGCTTTTGTAAGAATATGTATCGTTTCTATTCCCGAAATAAAAGAGAGAGATTAGTTCCTCTACCTTTGATCATCTAATTTAAAATCATGTAAAGGATCAACATATGGGGCTATATAATTTGCCACTTTGTTAGGAGTGACTATGAAAGATTAAAGTTCATTTACTTCATTCTTTTATATATCATACTCTAAATCCAAAGAAGTGAAAAAAAGCGCAAATTCATTGAACAGCAATGAGTTTGCGCTTTTCCTTTCCTTTCAAGTATACTTAATAGCCCAGCGATAGGGTTTCTATCATAGACCGCAAAGTAACAGTATGATGTAAATGATTCTCCTAATTTGAATAATCTTTTCCTCTAATCCGAATCAAAAATATTGATTCGGATTGGAGGAAAAACTTATGAAGCAAAATTGGAATCCAGATGAGTTTTGGGATTAGTTCCAGTTGAAAAACACCTTATTGGAAATGAAACAGGATCAAGTCAATTAGAGATGTATTCAGCAATTACAATATTTCGATATAGCCATCTGTTCCATTTATTCGAATACGTTGCCCATCTTTTATCAGCTTGGTGGCATTTTCAACACCGACAACAGCTGGCAAGCCATATTCACGTGCAATAACCGTTCCATGGGTCATCAGTCCGCCAACTTCGGTGACGAGACCTTTTATCGATACAAACAATGGTGTCCAGCTAGGGTCAGTAAAGGTAGTGACTAAGATATCTCCATCTTCTAGATCAGCATCTTCCATGTTTAAGATGACACGCGCTTTTCCTTCGATAACTCCGGAAGAAACCGGTAGACCTACAATAGCTTCGGATGGGAGATTTTCTCGTTTGTACTCACCTATAATGATTTCACCATCAGACGTGATCACACGTGGGAGAGTTAGTTTTTCATATAATTTGTACTCGTCTTTTCGTTTGCTGATGATTCCATAATCTAGTTTATTTGTGCGTACGACTTCGTGAAATTCTTCAAAAGTGAGATAGTATATATCTTCTTTTTTATGAATAACGCCCTCTTGTACGAGTTGTTCGGCTTCTTTCAGTAAAGCCTGCTTATAAACGAAGTAGCGATTAACCATACCGTATTTTGGATATTCTCGATATCCGATGAAATTCCGGATTAGATCAATCATTCGTTTTGTTTCTTTAGCTTTTTGTTCACCATCCGGTAATTGCTTCAATTGATCTAATAACTCTTGTTCTTTTTTAAAAGCAACACGCCGCCCTTGCTCAAATTTCCTATAGCTAGCATTAGGCTCAAAGTTTTTAATATTATTGAGAATCATGGGGACAAGTGTAATTGGTTTTTCACTCCAACGAGTTTTAGTAATATCGATTTCTCCAGCACATCGCATTCCGTATTTGTTGAGATAAGCCATTATTGCGTCTTGGGTTTCCTGTCCCCCATCAATCTTAACCAATTTATCCAAAAAGTTATCATCTTTTACATGTTGTAAATAATCTATTACTTCTGGATAAGGACGAATCACATCTGCAACATCCAATAGCGCTAGACCCATTTCTGAAGTAATATTATTTGGCACAGATTGAGAAAGCGTATCTGCTACGTTTTTTTCACCTAACCACTCATTCATTTTTTCATTGATCCATGATGAAGCATCCATAGCAGCCCTAAAAACACTCGAACTTTGTGGATTAAATAAAATCTTTTTTAATTCCTGGATATCTTCTAGAATAAAATTAAATAAATCCGGTCCTGATTTCATTTGGATGTTTTGTCTTAACATTTCTATCGATGTTTCGCTACTCTTAATCAAATCAGAAACAATTGTCGGATTGTTTTCGATTTGTGCTTGAAAATCCGCTGTCGGCATACCTTTTTTACTTATACTGGAACTCTGTTCTTTCTCATCATTTGATAACGGTTTTATGAAATCCCTTCGCTCTATTATGGTCATTAATGCATTTTTTAAGAGTGGATCGTGTTTTTCCATGCCATTTAATAAAATTTCTCTGCTGGCAGGTGAAGTCAGATTTTGTGTAACATCAACAAACAACCTTCCACCAGCTTTACGCATGGGGGCAGGAGTCGTTAACAGCCAAAAAGATAATCCCAATGGTTTCATGGGGTCAGTCATCATTTGTTGATGACCGACAGATACGTAAACGTGATTTTCTTCATCATTTGCTTCAGGTATCGGATATAAAGTCGTGATTGGCCGACTTTGGACAATATAAAATGTATCATCAACCAAACACCATTCGATATCTTGTGGGTAACCAAAATAAGCTTCGATCTGTCTTCCTATGCGTGCTAGTTGTAAAATTTGTTGTTCAGTAAGCGTTTGAGTCTTTTGCTGATCAGGATCAATCTGCTTTGTCTCTGTTCCGCCTTTTTTCCGTCCATAGATAGCCAATTTTTTGGTTGCTATCCTCTTATCGACAATTTCTTCTTCCTGCACTTTGTAACAATCGGCAGATACCAGGCCAGAGACTAGTGCTTCTCCAAGTCCAAAACTGGCATCGATTGATAGCAACTTTCGATTGGAAGTAATCGGATCTGCGGTAAATAAAATTCCTGAAGCCTGTGGGAACACCATCCTTTGGATGACAACGGATAAATACACTTGGCTGTGATCAAATCCATTTTGCATACGGTAGATTACCGCACGATCCGTAAATAGGGAAGCCCAACATTTGCTGATATGCTGCAAAATGGCTTCTTTTCCGATGATATTTAAATAGGTGTCTTGTTGACCGGCAAAAGAGGCATGTGGTAAATCTTCAGCTGTGGCACTAGAACGCACTGCATAAGCATGTTCATCGCCAAACTGGGAGAGATAGTGAGCAACAGCTTTCACAACGTCGGAAGGAATCTCTACTTCCATAATGATTTTCCGAATCTTCCTGCTGATTTCACGAACTTGAACTCGATCCTCTACTTTTAGCAGTGTTAATTGATCCAACAATGCGTGAAACGCTTCGTTTTGTTCGAGGGCTTTTTGATAGGCTTCTGTTGTAACACAAAAGCCTTCTGGTACTTGTATTCTATGAACCTGCGATAGTTTCCCTAAATTTAACCCTTTTCCTCCGACAAGTAAAAGCTGTGTTTTATCAATCTCCTGAAAATTGAGAACATAAGAACCCATTTCAACTCTCCCCTTCTTTTAAACTTTATATGTCACAATCCCACCTTTGATAATTTGGAGCATACCTCTAATTTTATGGAGTGTGTCTTCATTAGAGTTGGTTCGATACCTTTGCAAGTTGCAAAGCCTATGCATAAATCAGATCAATGACATATGTATAAATTCTAGAACTTAACTCTAAACATAAACAGTCTATATTTTATCTTATTTATGTTTTATAATTAAACTGGGAGAGATATATTTATTTTCGTTTTCTAGGTTTTTATTGTTGAAGGAGAGGAAAAACTCTGCATCAACCTTTAGTACACAAATAAAAAAACAAGTGCATCAAGTATAGAGTTTTCAGTTTTAAAAACCCTATATATCAACGTTTTTCATATATATTATAAATGTTGTAACATAACATCCTTCTGGTACTTGTAGGCTCCTGTATTCCTTGAATTTTTAATAATCCCTAATCCCTCTAAATTTAACTCTTTTCCACCAGCGAGCAAAAACTGTGTTTTTTCCGTCATGTTTTCTTATTGATGAATATCATAGCTAAAATGGTTAAAAAATTTACTGAATCTCTAATTAAACTCTGCTTTTTCATTTAAAATTCCCAGTCCTCTTAACCGCTCTTCTACATCTAACCTAACCCTTTACTTCAAAAAAGCCTCCTCCATCTTGAAGAACACTTTTACACCTTATTATAGAAATATATGTTACATACTCTTTAAAACATCGTGTAACTCCTCAGCAAATTTCTTATGTTTCCATAACACAAATTATTATCACTAGCATTTTAAAAGGTAAAAACAATATAGTTAATATTGAAAAAACATTGTTATGATATAGATCTTCATTATGAATGATCTTGTTGATTTTCACCTACTTTTCATTTTTTTTAGATAGAGTATAAATTAAAGCAAGTTTATCGTTTTAACTAACTTAATCTTTATTTATATTGGAGGAAATTTTATTATGACAAGTGCAATTGTGTTAGCAGCTGGAAAAGGCACAAGAATGAAATCAGAACTACCAAAAGTTCTCCACCCTGTTTGCGAAAAACCTATGATTATGCATATACTCGAAAAGCTAGAGAGATCTAGAATTCAGGATAAGATAGTTGTAATTGGGCATAAAGGTGAAATGGTAAGAGAAACAATAGGAAATGGTGTCAAATATGCGTATCAATTGGAGCAAAAAGGAACTGGTCATGCGGTAATGCAAGCAATTCCTCAACTTAGAGATGAAGGCAATACGTTGATTATCACAGGTGATACCCCTCTTATTCAAAAAAAAACGATATTATCTTTATTAGAAAAACACCAACAAGCTAATAATGAGGGGACAGTATTAATCACAAAATTTGAAGATCCTACAGGTTACGGCCGAATTATTCGTAACAGAGATGGAGAAGTAATTGATATAATCGAGGAAAAAGACGCCAATCATGAACAGAGGAAAATTCAAGAAGTGAATACAGGAATTTTTGTTTTTAAAAATAAAGCGTTAATAGAAGGTCTACCACTTGTTGAAAATAATAATGTACAAAATGAATACTATTTAACTGATATGGTATCTATTTTAAATAAACAAAACAAAAAGTTTGGCTCCTATTTATTGTTTGATAACGCACAAGTGCTGGGTATTAATGATCGAAAACAGTTAGAGCAAGCAGAGGGTATTATGAGGAAGTACAATAATAGATTGGGGAGCAAAAAATAATTGTCTAGAAACAGACAAGTTGATTTAACTTTTATTTTCTAATTTATGAAGTGATTTCAAATAGTTGATGTATAAATTCTATTTTATTTTGTATAGACTTCACTTCTTAGCGAGCTTATTTCTTTTTAAACATATACATTGCTTCTATGGCTACAGAGTAAGCTGGATTCTTATCGACTTTCGTGAACTAATATAAAAAAATACATTTTTTACGGACAAATAAGCCTCCCATGTTTAGAGATAAATATGGGAGGTTTATTATCTTAAATCATAATGAACATAACACGACTTCTTGGCGATAAAAAGAGTATCGAATGGAATAATGAAATGTCCTTTAATTTCCTCTCTATCTAATTTTCATCATTTTTTCACCATTGGATAGTAACATAGCAAAGGTAAGGGATATCCATTGGATTTGGTCCCCTACTAATCCAATGAAGGAGGAATGAGTAGAATGAAGAAAAAGAAGTTAGTAGGATATATCATGACCGGAGCTTTATCTGTAGGAGTGATAGGCGGGGCAGGAATGTCAGCTTTCGCAGCAAGTGATACAACCGAATCAACTACACAAAGTACTACTGCCCTACCAGGAGGAGGTTTTCCTCAATCGGAACCCAAAGATTCTATCCTTGACGTGCTTAATCAAGTAACAGAAAGTAAGGGAACACAACAAGGAGCAAACGAGGTGAAATTGGCCAATAAATTTTTATCAACTTTGACAGAGGAGCAAAAAAGTACCGTTCAATATGAATTTACAGAAGAAAATGCTGAACATTGGACAAACTTACCTGCAAATTCACAAAATCGAAATGGAGTAGCACTAGGTGATTTATCTGATGAAAGTGTAGAGGCTGCTTTAAAACTCGCAAAGGCTTCTCTGAGTAAGCAAGGATATGAGACATTAACTGAAATTATTAAGGCAGATGAGTTTCTAACAACCGATACAGGTCGAACAGAGTGGGGATCAGGTTTGTATTATATTGCAATATTAGGTACACCTTCTGAAAATGGTGAATGGATGTTGCAAATTAGTGGCCATCATTTAGCTGAAAATATCGTATTTAAGGGGAAAGAAGAAGTAAGTGCTACGCCTCAATTTACAGGTTCTGAACCTCAAACTTTTGAATTAGATGGCACAACTTATTCTCCTATTGAAACACGTCGAGATGGAATGTACTCTATCCTCGAATCACTTACAACAAATCAGCTTAATGAAGCAAAAATTTCAGAAACATTTCGAGATGTAGTAGTAGGAGCAGACAAAGATGGACAGTTCCCAGAAGAAAGCGAAGGGATTTTATATACAGATTTAACTAAAAATCAACAAAAATTAGTTCAAAAAGCTATTAAAGCTTGGGTAAAAGATGCAGACTCCAAAACAGCTAATAAACTTTTAAAAGCTTATTTATCTAAAGAGGCATTGGCTAAAACTTATATTGGATGGTCAGGATCAACAGACTACAATGAAGTGGGTTCATATGTACGAATTGATGGGCCTCGTCTATGGTTAGAAATAGCTTCCCAAGAAGGTGTTGCCTACCAAGATGATGTTTCAGATGATGCTCATTTCCACACTGTATGGCGTGATAAACTAATGGATTATGCTGGAGAATTTACAGAGTAAACAATTAAACATTAGATTTTGCATTAAAAGCTATTGAAATTTTTAATTTCAATAGCTTTTTTCAATTTGTTGAGAAACTACATCCTAGCAGCCCGCTCCATTCTATCAATATTACATTTGTGTTCCTATCTTATAAAAAATGTGGTTTGTTAACCTACAATAAATAATGCTATGTAGTATATCCTATATAAACTATAATTTATAGTTCACATAATGAGCATTCTAGGTCATAAAATGAAAAGAAATATGATTATGTAAAATTCAATACTTCCTACGTTAAATAATGAATAAAATGAATTTAGATGATGAGATCAGTGACTGTTCTCCATAAAAATAAGCTTTTTTCACTCCCTGTTTATTAATTATTTAGAATGGTAATATAATATGGAACAGATTCAGCAGCTATCTCTACACCCCTTTCTAACTCATAAAATTCTTATATGGAAATCATCTTTTACATCGTTACTAATCCCCCACCATCAATTTACCATTTATTTAAACTTGCTTTATTAACCATAATTCGTCAAAATTAATAATAATCTTAATATATAGTATTTTTAGTTATATTTAACAAAATAGATAGTAATTTTCATCTTATAGTAGTCCTAAGATTATTAGAGTTTTTCCTGAGAATATTCACTTGATGACTAATTTAAAAAAATTTTAAACTGTAAAAGATCAATCATTTATTTCCGAAGAGAAAGGACGACGAGATCATTTATGTATAGGAGTAAATGGAGAAAAAAATTTTTCAAACAGCTAGCATCATTCATGGACTATCACCAACTTCACTGGATTCTAACTCATGACTATCCCCAATGGGAAAAAGAGATAGTGAAACAACAATTAGAAAAAAGATTCCATGAGAAGGTTTCCTAGAGCTATTCATTCTACAAGGAAATCGCAATGTATGAAGATTTAAGGTTTTCTAATCAAAAAAACTAGGACAGTAAAACCGTTTTAAAAACGATTTTACTGTCCTAGTTCATTTTACATACATTTAAATATCTTTTTATTTTTCCGATGATACATTTAATGACTGTTCAAAATAATCCCATGTTTGAGCAGTTTCCTTACCTAAATTCCATATTCCTGCACCTTTTAAGTTGTATTTTTGGATTAATTGAAGCTTTGCTTTAATAGATTGTTCATTTTCATACCAAAGTGTATAAGTTCCAGGCGTAAGTTTTGTTCCATTTATCGTACTTGGCTCATCAGTTGATTTAACTGTAAAGGTAGCCTTAACTGACTGATACTCTTCATCATAAACAATCTCTCCATCATACCTTTCGATAAGAGCATCTACGTTTTTCATTGGAATATCGATTCCGAGAATTGTTCCATCATCATTCCAAATCCTTCCATAAAAAGGTATTCCTAAAACAATTTTCTCAGATGGCACGTTCTGTGATAAAGCATATTTGATTGTTTTTTCTACAAAAGAAAAACTTGCTACTGGTCCAGAAGTCTCGTGATCAACCGAATGCTCATCATATGCCATCAACATTAGATAATCACTGTATTGAGCTAATGTAGAATAATCATAAGCTCCTTGCCACCCTGTATTCCACCCATTAGGATTTGCTGCCACTGCGACTGAAACCGTCTTTTCGTCAGGCAGTTTCTCCTTTAGAAGTTTTACAAACTCGCTATAATCTTCCCTTTCTTCTGCTGTAACATTCTCGATATCAACATTGATTCCATCAAGGTTATATTGTTCGATTGTACTAGCAATCTGAGAAGTTAACTCTTCTTTATTTTCTAGGGCAGCTTTAGCCTTATCCTCGTCCCAATGATCACTCAAAAATGGGACAACCGCAACCGATTGTTCATGCATTTCTTCTATGAATGAGGAGTTAATACTTTTGGTTTCCTGAAGTGTGCCATCATCATTCAAGTTAAAGTAGGGAGGGGAGACATCGTCTAAAGCCCCCTGTGTCCTTTTAACATTTTGAAGATAGTCACTCGTATTTCCTTCATATAGGTAAGACATGATAAACTTTTTATCCTTATCCTCATCCGGAGCTGCATTTACTTCGTAAAAAATAAAGGCACCTACTGCAATGACTATAAGTAAAAGATATACTTTTATTTTCCGCATTTGATTTTTTCCTCATCTCCTGACTAACTTCCAAAAATATATGTCGTAATGATTTATCTTTACGCTCCTTTCTCTATCTCTTTGTCAGGCAACTTAACATTTCCTGAACGTTTTAGCTTATTCCAGCCTACTATAATCCCTTTGAAAGCAGATATAATGGATTTCCAGACTGTATAAGTTAAGAAGTAACGATAAACAATACGCTGGACAAACAATAATAAAAGAGGTTTCACATTTGCTTTTTCTAATCTAAACGAATAGAGCGAAGCTAAGAGATCAACAACTAGAAATCCAGCATAGAAAGTAAGAATTTTAGTTGTGTCTCCAAACAAGCCAACCACAAAAATTAAGTCAGCTAAAGGTGCCAATGCTTGTAGAACATACTGTAACCACATATTTGGAAGGCCAACAAATCCTAACGTTTTTTGTTTTGGATTAAATAAAGCTCCTCGATGTTTCCATAAACATTGCAAGATGCCATAAGACCATCTGACACGTTGTTTTATAAAGCTTTTTAGATTTTCCGGTGCTTCAGTATAAGCATAAGCATTCGGTTCATAAGTGATCCGATATCCTTTACGCAACAGTTTTAAGGTAACATCTGTATCTTCTGCTAATGTATCGTCTTCAAAACACCCTACCTCGACAACAGCTTTTTTACGCCAAGCTCCGATAGCACCCGGTACAACCGTGATGCAATTCAGTTCATCAAAAGAACGCCTTTCAAGGTTACAACCTGTTACATACTCAACATGTTGCCATAAGGTTAAGAGATTTCGGACATTTCCTATTTTGACGTTACCTGCGACAGCTGCGATTTGCTCATCACTAAAATTATCAACTAGTAATGATATAGCATTATGGGCAATGGAAGTATCAGCATCAAAAATAACGATGATTTCTCCATTAGAGTCGTTAAATCCTCTATTAATAGCTGATGATTTCCCACCATTTTTTTTCGTAATAAGACGCACTCTTTCATCATGGTGAAATCGATCAGAAACGATCTTAGCTGTCTGATCAGTAGAACCATCATCTACAACAATAAGCTCGAAATTAGAGTAGTCACTTTTTAGAATAGAATGAATCGTATTTTCGATTACATTTTCCTCATTGTAAGCTGGTAAAATAACACTGACAGATGGATTAAACCCTTCTTTTCTTTGTCTATTCCTATAATTCTTTTTATGTTTAAAACTAAAGAACACTAAGAATAACAAACGAGTAATCCCAATAATAATAGCGAGCGCGAAGAATAAAGTTCCAAACTTTGATAAGAAGATATATACAGTATCCGCTATTTTATAAAACACCATATATAAATTTGAACTTTCCTCCACTGTAGGCATGACATCGTTACGATCTTTCCCTATTAACTCATTAGGTGTAACAAATGTGTAGCCCTTCTCACGCAAAGTATCTATGATTTCAGGAAGAGCCTCGATAGTAGTAGAACGGTCTCCTCCAGCATCATGGAGAAGGATGATATTACCGTTACCGAGATTTGTCTCTGTTACTCGTTTGACAATCTCATCACTCGATTCAGATTCCCAGTCCCTACTGTCAATTAAAGACCCAACCATGGTATAACCCATTTCTTGAAACTCAAATACAGACGGAAGTTCATCTACCGAATAATCAGCATCTGTCGTATAAGGCGGACGTAACAGATTTGTAGAATGACCTGTGATTTGTTCGATAAGTCGTTGAGTAGAATTTAATTCTGCTTTTAATGTCAAAGAACTATCTTCTGTTATATCTGAGTGACTAAACGTATGACTTCCTATTGTGTGCCCCTCTCTATATATTCGTTCTACTACTTCAGGATAAAGGGCGGCCTGTTTTCCTAAAACAAAAAACGTCCCTTTTACATTTTTTTCACTTAAAATATCAAGTATTTGTGGTGTGAAAGTTGAATCAGGTCCATCATCAAAGGTCAAAGCTACCTTTTTGCTTTCCGTACCTCCAAACCGTTCAATATAATAAGGAACAGGGTATTTTTTATACGTTTCGAGACTAATAAGCCCCTCTCTATCTAATTTAATACTCCTTAATCCTTCCTCAGAATCTGAAGAAATTTTGATAATATCCCCATCTCCTGTGAATTGGATCGGTGTTACATTTTCTATCGTTTTCAGCTTACTAACATTATCCTCTATAGAAGTTGTGTCATCTAAAATATCCCAAAAACTACTCTCCTCATAACCAAGGTTTTGGATAGCAACTCCTTTTATCCCATGTTCCATAGCTAATTTTAATTGGTTATAGGATGTTACTGCATCTAAAAACCAAATGATATGCTCTTGATAATCTTCTGTATATCTTACGTAAGGCGTTCTACTGTCTTGATCCCACTGGACTTTCAAGTCTGAATCAGATACTTTTTCCATAATTTCTGAATATGTTAAATATTCCCCTTGTTTTTCACTATCTACAGTCCAATCATATCCGAAGTTCGCTAAGGAAACGATTAGCTTATCGGAGGAAACAGGGAACTCATCCAATATTTGTTGAGACCAATTAGCAGAAGCTACAGATCCTGGCTCACTTGCTTCGTAATGTTCATCAAAAAGCATCAAAATCATACGATCTACGGTTTCTGAAAGGGAAGAATAATCATAGGCTCCATCATCTGGTGGCACAGTTAAGATAACCTGTAGATTATGGCTATGAAATAGATCATACAACTCAGACATAAACGTTGTAAAAAGTTCTCTATCATCCTCATTCAACCCTGTAAAATCAATATTAATTCCAGCGTACTTATCCTCTTTCACTTGTTCGTATAAAGAGTTAATGAATGCTGTACGTGATTTAGATGAATGAAGTAACTCATGTAATGTTTCTTGATCTGATGTACTTTCTAAACTTAGTCGAGGTATTACTTTTACATTATTTTTTTTAGCTAACGCATCAATTTCGTCTTCTATGGATTTTGTAATTGTTTGATTAGAGGTTAAATTATACCAGTCAGGCATGACGACGCCGAGGGACTCAATATTTTCTACTAACGAAGATTTACTAGTATCATCGTCTTTTTGATAGAAAGCATATATTTCATCTTCACTTACTTCAGAAACAGCGTTTTGATTATTCAAACTTACTTGGAATGAATCCTCACTTGAAGATGTAATTGATTCATTAATTGATGTAATATTGCTTTCCTCTTCTAATTCTAATGCCGATAAATTTGGATTTTTGAACAAACTTACACCAATCACTGAACTAACGACAACAGTAAATAGCATAAGTATAATTGTTGCTATCCTAATTGTTGACCATCGTTTTCCAGATAAATCCTGAAAGATAAAACTTGTTCCCTCTGTTTTTTTCGATTTTCTTGACAATCTATAGTCACGCAACTTCAAAAGAATTTTCTTAAACAGAATTACCACTCCTTGATTCTATAAACAAAACAGTTTCAACTTTTAAATATATCTACAAATCTCTTAAGAAGTTTTAGTACAGATATGTAGACTACAATCTACAGTCAATTAAGGACTTATTCTCTATAAACGGTACCTATCTAACTTGTCCATGTTCATCAAGTCATCGTTTAAAGTGAAATAGTCATCTATATGACAAATTGTAAAAGTTCTATGCTTCTAGTCATCTTTTTTATAGTTTAATTAGCAATTTTTTATTTTTAACTTCCATTTTATGACTTCGGTACTTTTATTCCTAACATGTTCATAACTGCAAAGTCTGATCCAGTTTCTTGATATAACGTATCTATTAATTCTTTAAGTTCTAAAGGCGCTTTATCATAAAGTGCAGCTATATCTGTTGCCGCTTCAACGGAATAAGACTTGATAAAATGTTTATAGTCATCCTCCTCAGCATTTTTATTTAAATATTTGAATAAAGTTTTTATATCCTGCCTTTCGGTTTGTTGGTTTGCAGAGTAGTCATATATTATTCCTAAACGTGCAGATGAATCTCTGGACATTACATAGCCAAATATTTTTTTCTTTATCATATGAAGACCTCCTAAGGTGAAATATTAATTGTTGTGAGTTATACATGTAACTTTACTTCTTAAAAGTGAAAAAACGGTGAAAACAAAATAGTTTTTAGCAAAATAAAAAAGCTCAGATTTTACCAATCTGAGCTTTCTATACTTTCTAACAGTAAAGACATATATTCATTTTCTTTCTTATATTAATACTTGATTTACGGAACAAGTTTTTTTGCTACAGGAATTTTTTTCATAATGAAAACGGTGATGGAACTAATACATACTACGATTAATATACTGATAGGTATTGCAATGAAAGCATGTAAATTCAAGAATAACTTCATAATGACAGAATCATAGAGAACTCTTATTACCAGAATGTGAATTAAGTAGATTCCAAAACTTGATGTATTTATAAGTTGAGCAAGATAAGGAATCTTCATCTCTCTGTTTGTAAGTTGATATCTAAAGAAGATAAATAAACCAATGGATACTAAAAGCACATTAGGAGATTGATCCTCATACCAAAATTCATTCAAAACTCCTTTGGTTTGCATAGTAGCAAAATAAGTCCCAACGAATGTAGTAAATACCCCAATCACTATCCCGATATAACTAATCCTTCTCCACTTTATTGGAATCTCATAATGTGATAAATAATAGCCTAGAATAAAGTATCCTATATAATTTGCGGTATAGTTAAGCTCAATGTAGAAACTAAGTTCAAAGTATTGATTTAAAGTTCTAAGCAGTACGGCTACAAGGAACCATAATGATAAACAATATAGTATATCTTTCTTAGAAGCATGCTTTACAAAAATCTTTACTAGGGGGGTAACGATGTACATGGCCAATATCATATACATAAACCAAAGATGAACACTAATGCTATTCGATAAGATTAATTCGCTAAACGCAGATATCGAAAGTTGAAAATTCCCCTCATAAACTTCGTATACATAATAAATAGTACTCCACCCTATAAAAGGAATGAGTACTTTATTAAAACGCCTCTGAAAAAAGAATTTATACGTTAACTCCCTCTTATCGTTTAATAATAAAGCACCACTAATCATTACAAAAATAGGAACAGCAAAACGAGACATTGAATCAAATAAATTTCCAGTTAACCAATTGGATAAAGGCTGATTATGCAAATTAACAGCTAAAGTTTCATAAGCTAGATGAATCGTAACAACGGCTATCGTAGCAAGAATACGAAGCCAGTCTATGTATAATGATCGGTTCATTCTATCTCTCCTAATTATTTCTATTATTAAATATCGTATTTTTAAGGTTCTCTTTCCTTTCTTTCAATCTCATTCTAAAAGAGAATGGTGAAAGAATAGTGAAAATCAAAGCAGGTGTTAAATTAAAATAGATGCTACATAAAATATCAGTTTATACGTTTTTTTATCAAACTTTATTTTAAAATCATAATAACCCCACCCAAAGCTTAAGGTTAATGAATCTTACCTTCTGCTTTTGGGTGAGGTTTAACTGAAAAAGGAATTTGGACTTTAAAAGTACTCCCTTTATTTAGTTCACTCGAAACAGCAATTGTTCCTTGATGCACGTCTACAATTAATTTTGCAATCGAGAGACCTAGACCATGTCCAGTAATTTGTTTTGAACGTGCTTTATCCTCTCTGTAAAAGCGTGCAAATATTAGTTCATAACTTTCGGGGGCAATACCGATGCCTGTATCTTGAACAATCATTTGAAATATTTGAGGACTAGAGGATTCAATGGATAAAGTCAGGTAAACCTCTCCTCCGTTCGGTGTATACTTCACTGCATTATCCAGTAAAATGTATAACAATTGAGTTAGTCTTTCTGAATCTCCCCGTATCAGCAACTGATTAGGAGCTTGTAAATGAAGCTTGATTTGCTTTCTTTTTGCTAACGTTTCAATAGAATGGACCGTATTTTCAACAGCAGGACGAAAGTCAAATATCTCATCTGTCCGCTCTATTAGGCCTGAATCTGAACGAGCTAATGTCAGTAAAGCACTCACTAGTTTCGTCATCCTTTTGACTTCTTCTTTCATCGTGCCTAATAATTTTTGAGCATAGTCCTTTTCATTTAGGGTTTCGAGCATTTCAATGGCATTAATTGAAGAAAGGAGTACACTTAAAGGGGTTCGCAACTCATGAGAAGCATCAGCCGCAAACTCTTTTTGTCGAGAAAAAGCTCGCGTAATTGGAATCATCGCTTTCTTTGACATTAAGTAGCTAATATATACTGCCACACCAGCGAACAAAATAATGATCCCGATTAAAAGAAGCGGCAACCGTTTAAATGAATCATAAACAAAGGAAATATTTTTTCCCATATACAGCATTCCAATTAATTGATCCTGATAATAAATCGGTTGACCGGTGATCATAAGACGGACTTCTTGAACATTCGTAAAATCAGGCGGTGTATTCTTCAGGATTTCTTTATCTCTCATATCTTTCACCTGAACGACTGCTTGACGTATTTCATTATGTTTTGGAGTCCAATTTTTCACTAAGTCTGTTAATTGATTACGGAGTGGAGGAACCATTTCATCTCCTACAAGTAAATTCCCCTGAGGATCTGTTATATAATAAAAAAACCGATCATAATCCGCAACAATGAGATCTTGACTTTCCCTCTTTTGAAAAGCTTCTCTTCCATTTTCTCTTAAATAATCTTCTACAAGACTTGTTTCTCGTCTAACTAATATTCCAAGTTCGTGTTTTTGACCATTTAAATTAACTGTGTAAAATACTAAATAAACAATTGTCACAATAGCAATAAGAAACAGGATAAGCAGTCCACTGTACAAAAGTGTTAAGCGTGCTTGAGTGCTTTTAAAAAGGTCCCTTTCCCGCCGTTTCCTTACATTGCGTATACGTGAAAGAAAATTAATTTTCACACTTATACCCCACCCCTCTTATACTTTGGATCATATCATGCTTCCCAAATTGACCGAGTTTCTTTCTTAATAGCTTAACTGTTGCATCAATCGTTTTAATAGACACATCTGTATCATATCCCCAAATTCGATCAAGAATGAGTTCACGAGGTAATACTTGTCCCCTATTTTGCAGTAATAAGTCTAACAATTGAAATTCACGCGGACTTAACTGAATCTCTTGGTCATCTTGAAGAACTGTCTGACTTGTGCGATTTAGTACCATATCAAGGAGATGAATTTCTTCTTCCTTGATAGGAGCATAATTTCGACGCGAAAGAGCACGCAACCGAGCAAGTAACTCTTCAATTTCAAATGGTTTAATAAGATAGTCGTCTGCTCCTGAATCAAGTCCTTCTATCCGGTTTTGGACAGTATCCTTTGCTGTTAACATTAAAATCGCTCCAGAATATCCCTTTTTTCTTAAACGACGGCATATTTCTACTCCATCTCCGTTTGGCATCATCCAGTCTAGTATTAAAATTTCATAGTGAGCAGCAAGAGCATAATCATAGGCATCTGCTCCTTCCATTACCCAATCTACTTTATACCCCTCTTTCTTTTTAAGCATAAAACTTATTAATTCACCAAGTTGCAAGTCATCTTCTGCTAAGAGGATATTCATTATTAACAAACTCCTTTTTATTATTTATCTAGTAGTAAATTATTAAAACTCTCGTACTTTTTAAATGGTTCTTATATATATTCAGCACTCTCACGGTCATTTCCAATCCTTATGTCTTATACAACTATTTGAAATAGTTGAGGACTAGAGGATTCAATGAACAAAACCAAGTAAAACTCACCTCCGGTTTAGTATATATTTCACTGTATTGGCTAGTAAATGGTATAACAATTGGGTTAGTCTTTCTTGATCTCCTCGTATGAGCAGCTGACTTGGTCTTGTAAATGAGGCTTAATTTGTTTTTTTGTTGCTGAATTTTCAATAGAATGAACGTTTTTCTTGGCAGAAGGGCGGAAATCGAATCTTTTATCCGGTGGTTCTATTATGCCCGAATCTGAACGTGCTAATGTCAGTAAAGTGCTTACTGATTTCGTCATTTTCTTGACTTCTTTTTTCATCGTTTCTAATAATTTTGAATCATATTCTTTTCTACTTGAATTTTCGTTCATCTCCATCGAATTAATGGAAGATAACAGTATACTTAGAGGAGTTTGCAGTTCACGAGACACATCACCAACAAACTCCTTTTGCCGAGAAAAGGCTTGCGTAATCGGTATCATCGCTTTTTTTGACATTAAGTGGCTAATATATACTGCCACACCACCAAATAAAATAATGATTCCAATTAAAAAAAGCGGCAGCCGTTTAAATGAATCATAAACAAAGGAGATATTCTTTCCCATATAAAGCGTTCCAATTAATTGATCTTGATAATAAATCGATTGACCTGCAATCATAAGCCGTACTTCCTGAACATTTGTAAAATCAGATGATGTATCCTTTAGGATTTCTTTATCTCTCATATCCTTTACCTGAACGACGGCTTGATGTATTTCATTATGTTTTGGAGTCCAATTCTTCACTAAATTTGTTAATTGATTACGCAGTGGAGGAACCATTTCATCTCCTACAAGTAAATTACCTTGAGGATTGGTTATATAGTAAAAAAAGTGATCATGATTCGCGGCAATGAGGCCTTGACTTTCCTCCTCTTGAAAAGTTTCTCCGTCATTCTCTATTAAATAATTTTCTACAAGATTTGCCTCCCGCTTAATTGTAGATTCTAATTCACGTTCTTGGTTATTAAAAATGTTGATGTAAAGTAATAAATAAATCCCTACGATAAAGAGAATAAGAAATAGTACAAGAATCGCACTAAATAAAAAAGTCAAGCTAGTTTGAGTGCTTCTAACTATATCTTTTCTCTTTTTATTTCGTGATTTACGAATATTCAACAAAAAATTAAGCCTCAAATTCATAGCTCCCCCATCTTATATTTCCATGAATTTATTATCTTCTAATACTAACTAAATTGTTTAAAATTGGAGATTATTTCTGACTAACTCCTCTATCTTACTTATTCCATATTATTATTCTTTTTTATATAATCTCGGTTTTATAAAGAAAATAACAAAGATCTTTTAGAAGAAATCGAAAAAAGTTTTAAAAAATTATTTGAGTATCAAGATATTTATACAATAGGTAAGAACAACTTAAACATAAAATATGAATTCCTTAGAAGTGAAAGTGGTTTGGATTTTACAAAGCAAGGAAATTCAAGTTTTTGAGACTCTACAACCCCTCAAATGAGATTGTTTATTATAATTAATTCTCATTTCACTTTCCTACTGCATAAGTAAGGTTATTCATAAAGAAAAATCCAAACAAAAAAGCAGATTTTCATAATATTTAATGAAAAATGATAAATTTAATCAAAAGAGGCTAGGCACATGAAAGATGCCCAACCTCTTTTGTTAGCCGATTTATTCTAATCAATCTTTTTCTGATTCAGAGCTTTCTTTTCCATCCCTCCTCCTTTATAGAAAAATTGAATACATTCTTCTATTGCAGCTGTTCGGCTACACTTCATGTTTCTTGCTAATTCATTTAGTTGTCTCATGGACTCCTGCTTAATTTTCAATGTCATTCTCTGGCGATTATATGATACACGGCATGAATTCATAGATTGATTCATCTTTCTCCTTCTTTCCTATGATTCCACATTCAAAGGAAGAATTTCCTTTTTCTATATTTAAAGTTTGAGATGTTGTTGGATTTCTATCTTGAGAGTACTAAGTGTTTTTCCATCTACTTTAAGACCTAACTTCTTCGCTTGTTTATGAAGATTTTGATATTCTTCAATTTCTTTCTTTAGAGTATCAGGTGTTTTTCCATCTGGCTCAAGACCTAACTTCTTCGCTTGTTTATGGAGGTTTTGACACTCTTCAATTTCTTTCTTTAGAGTATCAGGTGTTTTTCCATCTGGCTCAAGACCTAATTTCTTCGCTTGCTTATGGAGATTTTGACATTCTTCAATTTCTTTCTTTAAAACATCTGCTTTTTTCCCATCCACTTTAATGTTAAGTTTCTTTGCCTCAGTTTGTAGTTTTTTCAACTCTATGTTTACTGTAGTCTTATCATGAGATACAGAAGCTTCCACTCGAGTTGATGAATGGGTTTTACTTGAGCTTTCCTTTTCGGCTGCAAACGTAGAAGTTGCTCCTAACATGTTCAAACCTAAAGCTCCAACCATCACATATCCCAATACCTTTTTCTTATTTATCATTATATTTTTCCTCCTCTATATTTTAACTTAGGGGTCTTCTCGAATGCCTTCTCTTCCTTAAAAGTTGAATCTAGTGCCACTCAATCCATAAAAGGTTCAAGAACTAAGAAGATAGATTAAAAATTGCACCTCCCCTTTCACAATTTATACTCTATCAAGGAAAAGTGAAAATTAAATGAAAACGAATAAGGTTATGTTTAAATATCTTGATAAAGAATCAATTTCATGTCTTTCATACCAATATACAAGGATAGAATGCCTCGATATCTTCGCGATCTTACCTTTTATTAACTTAGTTAATGACGAATATTTGAAACTAGAAGAATTTAAAATTTCTTAGACTAAGTAAACAATCTGATTTATGAGGATATCATTGAACTTCTTTCTTTTATCAATTAAAATCCATTAAAGGTTATATTATGAGGTATGTTATAAATAGTGATGTTGATTAAAGCACGATGTCTTTATCCCTCCAATATTCTCAATAAGTGAAATACCTATAAAAAAATGAATATGGTTATGAACGTATGTCATACCCATATAAATCGGTTAACTCTACAAAACTTTTGTAAGAATACGTAATAGCCACTGGCGTTCCTACTTGAACTTGATCAAAGAGCTTCTCAATAGCTGTATTATCCATTCTAATGCAACCTTGGCTCACGTATTTTCCGATAGAATTCGGATTGTTGTTCCCATGGATAGCATACGTATCACCAGAAGTACCATTCGCATTTATTCCTAACCAACGCTTGCCCAATGGATTTCTTGAATCTCCTCCAGAGATATTACCTGTATAATAGGGGCGGTTTTTAATTTTGTTTACAATTTTAAAAAAACCTACCGGTGTTTTATCCCAACTCATTCCTGTAGCTACAGGTTCCAGCATCTCCAAGTAACCGTTGCGGAAATAAGCAATTTTGTTGTAATACTTATTAACAATAATGAGATCTTGGTCATCTGTTGGGCTAGCTTCTGTTTGTTCACCTGTAACTCCACATAACGAGACCATGAGTAAAGTAAGAATAGTCATTGATTTTAGTAACATGTGTTTCATAATGTATACTCCCCTTTTATTCTTCTACATGAAACCGAAAAAGCACCTAACAAAGTAGGTGCTTCTTTAGTAATCTATACTTTATCTAGAAAAAGTGAAAATTAAGTGAAAATCAATAAAATTATTAATAATTGATACGGATAACATAAAAGTCTGTACAAAACATCCATCACCATAAAAGGCATTATTTTCACATCTGCTATATTTTACAACCCTAATTTTTCACATAACACCCTTATCTATAATAAAAACGCTTAGATAATTAATTATCTAAACGTTTTTAACTAGCAGTATTCTTCTATAGATGATTTTAATTATTTTCTGTTTATCCTTTATTTTAAATAGGCCGCTATATCCTCTATTTTTCATTCTGTCATTAAGTTGTACTTTTTTAAGATATTCAATGTGATATTTTTAGCTTTTGTCCCCGAATCATCAACATTTGTTATGAAGACATAGGAATGATTGTCTACTTTTATAAAACCAACATACCATCCTAGTCCCATATCAGACAGCCTTGTTCCCGTTTTCCCATAAAGTGTATAGTGATCTCCTTCCTCTTGAATCATCATTCGTTTGACCGTTTTCATAACTGGTTTATCAAAGGGAAGCTCTTCTTTGTACAATTTTTCTATAAAGTTAGCTTGTTCAAGGGCACTAATTTTTAGAGAGCTATTTAACCAAAACTGATCAATTCCTCCACTAATATCTTCGTTTCCGTATGAAATGTTCTGTACCCACTCTTTCATACGCGGCTCTCCAATATCTCTAGCCATCTCTTGATAATACCAAATGGCTGATTCACGCATAGCTGATCCAAGAGTATGATCGCGGTTCCAGGTCTCAAATTCCCTCTCTACTCCATCCCAACGTTTTACATCATATTCATCTCGAACAGCTTTAACTTGTAATCCAATTAACGCATTAGGAACCTTAAATGTAGATTCTGGTGTGAGCCTTGTAGTTGCTCTCTTCTTATTATAGACAAAGGTTTTTCCTGTTTTAACATCACTTAATAAAAAAGTTCCATTCTCATTAGCGAAAAATTCATTAACATCTAGTCTGTTAATATGAAGTCTTTCTTTAGAAGCATGTTCTTTAGTTGGTGTTTGAGCTTGAGCTGTATAACTTAAAATTCCTGTAAACAACAAAAAAATAAAAAGGTAAATCAACTTTTTCAATTTCAACACCTCATTTAATTATTTAACAGATATATTCTATTAATATATTTCAGAAAATTCAATTTATATTTTTAAATTTTTTATTGGATACATTATACAAAATCACTATAGTTTCCATTATCAGAACAAAAAAAGAAGTTGGGTACCTAAAGAATGCCCAACCTCTGATGTTTCTAGGAAATAGTTTCTGCACTAGAACCTCCTTCATTAGAAACATTTCCTTTTGAAGATTTAACCGAAGTTTTGGTTCTGGCGCAAAGGTTATATTCATTTTTAAAAAGCATATAGATTCCTAACTGCATCTGTTCTCAAGTAGCAACTCCAAATATTTTACTGAGATAAAAATCAATTGTATTTCCTTCAGAATCCACAGCACGATACAGGTACATCCATTGGCCCTTTGACTTTCACATAGTCCTCATCGACTCGCCAGGAATCATTGGTTGGGTTAAGATGGCGCCGTACTCGCACATCTAACTCGGAACCATATTGATGAACCCAGCGCATAATCGTTGTATGAACCATACATAATCCATGTTCCTCCATTATCTCTACCAAGTCACGAAAACTTAAATTGTACCGTAGATACCATCTAACGGTTAGCAAAATGATATAATGTTGATAATGTTTCCACTTAAATAAGTTTTGCTTTTCCATACTGATCACGACCTTCTTTTAGAATACTAGTATCAGTATGTCCAAAATCGTCAATGAGAAGGTCTGGTCAAAATGAGGTTAAATTCATTCATAAGTTATTCGGAGTAGCTGCTCAACCTCAAAATTAACAGGGTGTCACCCTATATTTCTATTGCATTATTTTCACACCGGAACCTCAATTTCTTTGTCTCTTTTATCGTAAAATTCTTGTAAAGCAAATTTTTCATAACAATTTCCTGCCCATAATAAAAGATCCTCCCTATAATAATCTGCAATAAATTGCATTCCTATTGGAATTCCCTCACTCGTAAGACCTCCAGGAACTGACAATGCTGGATGACCAGTGATATTAAATAAACTTACGTAGCGAATCATACAATCTCCAATAGATTCTGTTTTTCCATTAATCGTCACGTAATCTGCTTTCACATCAGGAGTAGTTATAGGAGTAGTAGGTGTCACCATTATATCTACTTCGCTAAATATATTAGTTAACTTTTTTCTTAACTCCTCTCTTTTTTTTAACGCAGCTATATAGTCCAAAGCACTTATATTTTTACTCCTTGTAAATGTATCTCTTGCATCCTGGCTATACATATTAAGAGAAGCGCTTATACAATCCTTATGAACATATGATGATTCTGATGTACCAAAGACCTTCGCTAGACCAGTGATATCTTCTAAAAACTCTGTATCTACCTCTTTTACAATAGCCCCTAAGCTTGATAGCTGCTGTAAACATTTCTCATAAAGTTTTTTCACTTCATAATCCATATTCTCATTAAGATAATGCTTAGGTAACCCAACTCTTAGCCCTGTTAATTTATTTGCAGAAGTTAAATCATAATGTTTCTTTGTAATCGCTCCCATAATTAAAGCTGTATCCTCAATATTTCTAGCAATGGGCCCTACATGATCAAGAGTCCAAGATAAAGGTGTTATACCATTTATACTAATTAAATCATACGTAGGTTTTAAGCCTACAACTCCACAACAAGCAGCTGGTACGCGGATTGAGCCTCCAGCATCCGTACCGATAGAACCTATAGTAAGATTAGCAGCAACAGCTGCTGCTGAACCACTACTGGATCCTCCTGCCGTTTTATTTACTTTCCAAGGATTAATCACATCACCGAAAAAGGTGTTTTCAGAAGTAATGCCAAATCCATATTCAAACATATTATTTTTGCCCAAGTTAATACTGCCGGCTTCCTCCAATATATTAACTATTTCCGCGTTACTATTAGGAATACGATCCTTATCAACTGCCGATCCACCTGTTGTTAGAATACCCTTCGTATCAATCGAGTCTTTAAAAGAGAGAGGTATACCAATTAAATTATTTGGTACATCAGAGTTTATTTTTTCCTCTGCCTTTTTCGCCTGTTCAATTGCTAGTTTCTCAGTTACAGTAATGTATGAATTAATTTGGGGATCTAACTTTTTAATCCGTTCCATATACCACTTTGTTATTTCAACTGGCGAAAACTCCTTATTTCTATAACCATCTATAAGTTTTCTTATTGTTAAAGTCATCCCATTTCCCCCCTTATGTGCTTATTCCTTATCCATCTTTTAAGATATAATTAATTAACTCTTATCTTTCAATACTCATGTGGAGATAAGACTAACACTACGTATAGACTTCTATAAAATTATATTTATTCTATTTATGTTGCATATTGATAGGGCTACCAAGTTCATGGTCACCATTAATATCATCTATTAGATTAGGATTCTCCTTCGTTTTAATAAAAATTTTCATTAATATACCTGAAATGGCTGAAAGCACACCAATTACTAAAAAGCTAAGGCTTCTTGAAAAGATCTCTGTCAATATGCCCATTAAAACAGGACCAAAGAACATTCCAAACGAAAATAGACTTTGAAAAAGGCCCATTCTTGTAGACTGCTTATGTTCTGGGACATTCATAATACTTAGTGAAAGTAAAACTGTAAAATTTAAAGAAAAGGCAATCCCAGAAAGAGCTTGTAAACAAAACAGGATTATTAGATTGGGAGCAAATGGAGTAAGAATTGCAATAACAAACTGTAGGGAAGCTCCTATAATAGCCGTATTTATCAAACCTATTTTTTTATAAAAGAGGATTCCAGATAAACAAGTTGCTATTCCACCTGCAATTAAAAAAACATTTGATAACCAACTTAGGGTAATTGCATCAGCACCTAAATCACTTGCTATAAGAGGTGTAAATGTAACTCTCATACCAAAAGAGGCCATAAGGGCGATTATAGCCATTAAGGATAAAAACCATAAATTTCTATCCGTAATTTGCTCCAAAATAGTCTTTTTCATTTCATGTTTTACCCTCTGTTTCTCAACCTTTTTCTCTTTTAAGAAGAAAGTTAAAACAAGAGCGATGGAAGCAGCGAAAACCGCCACAAGGAATGAATATGAGTATCCATAGTTATTTGCAACAATTCCTCCTATAAGAGAACCCATTAAGGCCCCAACGTAATCAGCCAAAGCTAAAAAGGCTACAGCCTTGGCGGAATTATCAATACTGAAATAAGAGGCAAACATTACAGTATAAAGAACCCATGTAGCTCCCGTAATCCCATCTAGAAATTTGGCTAAATACAAAGTAGTAGCATTTGGATTAATAAAAGCAATGATCCAACCAACAACTGTAACTAAAAGACCTATTTGAATAAATAGCATTCTTTTATTTAGAAGATCAGAGAATATACCAACCGGAAACCTAATAAACATAGAGGCTAATCCGGTGACCCCCATAATATTTCCTATTACTAAGGGAGAAATTCCTAAGTCTCTGGCATATGAAGAGATAAATGGATCAAAGGCTGAAATGCTGATAAAGAAAAGTACAGTCATTATAAAAAACAATACTATATTTAATCTAAATTGCACATTGCTCACTAGTTCACCTCTTTAATAGTCATAAGATATAAGACATAAGCTTTATACTATCAACGAAATTTTCAACATTAAGAAACAATAATTTACTCAGAAGTTTATTTTCTTTCTATTCCGAAAACTATATTCGTTTTAATTCAGTTACAGATGCATTTGTAATTGATAATTTTTATTATCATTAGTTCCTCTTATAAGAACCTACATAATGAACTTTCTTCTAAGGGTTCTGATGCAAATACCTGAAGAAAATATAATAAAGGAATATATCCCCAGTTATTCTTATACAACTAGCTCAAACAGTTGATGGATAAATTCTTTTCGATTTCGGACAGACTTATGAGTCTGTCCTTTTTTAATCATGTGTATTGTTTAGATTAGTTTCATAAGTCAGTGATTTAAAAGAAATTGACACTTTATGTTTCTAAAAAGTAGTTTTTACACTAGAACCTCGTTCATTGGAAACATTTCCTTTTGAAGATTTAACAGAAGTTTTAATAAGAATAGTAGATACAATTGATAAAGCTCCCATAATTAGGAACCCTGTTGATTTTGAGAACATTTCAATTAAAATCCCAATAAGAACTGGTCCCAAAAACATTCCAGCAGAATATAAACTTTGGAACAATCCCATTCTGGTAGATTGTTTAATTTCAGGTATATTTTCAACAGCCCAGGAAGTGACCACTGTGAAGATTAAACCATATCCAAAACCTTGAATGGCTTGTAAAAGAAAAAGCACTGTTAGACTTTTAGCATAAGGAATAAAGATAATAATAATCCCTTGTAAAATTGCCCCCAAAATCGCTGTATTCACTAAACCGAGCTTTTTATAAAAAAAGCCTCCACATAATGCCGCAGCTAAACCATATATAATGAGGTGCGTATTTGCTAACATACCAATCATTAGTGGATTTGCTCCTAAATCATTAGCAACTAAGGGAGTAAACGTATCTCTTGTCCCAATTGTAACCATCAATGCAATTGTTGCTAAAATAGAAATGACCCATATTTTTTTATCTGTAATTTGTTCTACAAGTATTTTCTTATCATATTTCACTTTGATACTTTTAACACTTAGATCTTTCGTAAAAAATGTTAAAACAAATGCAAGAATGGCCGCGATAACAGCTACTAAAAAACTATACCGATAACCATAACTATTGGCCACTATTCCACCAATGGTTGTTCCAAGTATTGAGCCAAGTGGCGATGCGACACCTAAAATCGCTACAGCTTTTGCTGCTTCTCTTACACCAAAATATGAAGCGAACATAACATTGTAAATCACCCATGTAGAACCAGTTAACCCATCTGAAATTTTCCCAAGATATAAAGTTGTTGCATTCGGTATCAAGAAGGCTAGCGTCCACATGACAATAGTAATAAGCAACCCGAATTGAATAAATAACCTTCGTTTATGCAACATATCTGAAAATACTCCCAATGG
The DNA here is from genome assembly GCF_057808375.1 of Priestia sp. TRM10. NCBI lineage: Bacteria > Bacillati > Bacillota > Bacilli > Caryophanales > Bacillaceae > Priestia > Priestia sp. TRM10. The sequence continues at coordinate 657,066 of NZ_JBJZOT010000013.1, read as the reverse complement.
AAGTCGTGTAAATAAGGCAACAATCCCTGAAATTCCGATGATACTACCAATTACAACTGAATCAAATCCAAGATCTTTAGCATAGGAGGAGATAAACGGATCAAATGCTGTAATGGTAACAAAGAACAACAAGCTAATAATAAAGAATAAAATAACCTCTTTTTTATTAGTAATTTTATTAGTTTGGTTCACATACTCCACCCTTTCGTTCCCCTCCCTTTCATCCTTAATAGACAGAAAGGTGACGGTATGGACGTTCACTTCATAAAAACGCTTTCATTCCCAAACTCAATAACTTTTCAGATGGACCCATGCTAATAAAGTCTACTAGCTCCCCTATTGATAACCCAGAATATCCTGTTCCTTCATATATGTGTTGTAGTTTCACTCTTCCATCAATATCCATACATTGTGAGCTATATCATTCAATTTTGTTATTACTTACACTTTTAAACCCTCTATTGCTGCCTAAAGGACAGGTAGATTAAAAGAGGCCTAACTTTGCTATATGGTAGATATTAAATCTGCTTTGCATATAAGACCTAACAGGGAGATGATGCTCATTTTTTATGTAGATTCATCAAATCCCATAAACACAGCCCCTGATAAAAAGTAAAAATTAGGTCTTTATTTTATTCTAACTGTTGCAGATAATTTATGTCCCTCTAATCCTTCAATTTCAGATTGATCTTCTGCATGTGACGCTAGAAATTGAATTCCTTGCCCCGTAATCTCCTGGTGGGTCAAAACCTTTACATAACTCCCTACCCATAATCCTCCCGTATACCTCGCCGCTTTTTGAGTTGGCAGCGTATGATTTGTTCCCGAGACTTTATCAGAGAAAACAACAGAACTGCCTTCATCAAGAAACAGTGATCCATAATTGTATAACTTGTCCATTAATTTACGGCTATTTTGGATATGCAAATGCAAATGTTCAATAGCATAATCATTGCAAATATCCAGTCCTTCTTGTAACGTATCCGCATAAATAACTTCTCCTCTTGCTTTCCAGGACTCGTGTGCAGGAGAGGAAGCTGAAAAGGATGCTAAAAAATTTTCCACCTCTTGTAGAGCGGTCTCAGCAACCGTTCGAGAAGTTGTGACAAGAACTGCACGTGCGTATGGATCGTGTTCCGCTTGAGCAAGTAAATCAGCAGCAATTTTCCTTGGTGATGCCGAATCATCAGCAAAAATCATCACCTCACTAGGTCCAGCAATGAGATCAATGCCCACTTTACCGAATACTTGACGTTTTGCTTCTGCTACAAACCGATTTCCTGGTCCTGCAATAACATCTACTTCAGGAATCGATTCAGTCCCATATGCCATTGCAGCAATTGCCTGCGCCCCTCCAATTGCAAAAATATCTGTAGCACCTGAACGAACTAATCCATATAATACTGCTGGATGGATACCACCTTTATAATTGGCTGGGCTGCAAGCAACAATTTGTTTTGCTCCAGCAACCTTTGCTGGGGCAACGACCATAGGTCCTGATGATAATAAAGGGAATCTCCCACCTGGTACATAAGCACCAATCTTTTCAATCGGGATAATTCGGTGACCCATTCTGATACCCTCACCAAAATCTTTTTCAAATGGAGTCAAACAACTCAACTGTGCTTTAGCAAACTCAGATACTCGTTCTACGACACGATCAATTAGTACTTTTACTTCTTTAGGTAGTGTTCTTATACAATATTCAATTTCTTCTTCACTAACCCGTACCGGACGATCAGAATTGCCGAATTTTTTTTCGTATTCCTGTACAGCAATATCACCGCCCGATTTTACAGTAGCAATAATGGACTTTACCGTTTGTTCTACTTCATTTGAAGTAGTCTGTTCATATACGTCTGCTTTCTTTATATATTCCATCTTATTTCCCCCTAATAGTGTTAGTAAATAATCCGCAACTAGCACATCCGTTCCTCTACTTGTTTATGAAACACCGGTAAAATTTCCATCATCAATTAAAGATTCATCATCTTGTTCTAATTCGTTTTCATCAGGTAAGTGTATTTGGCGTAATACTTCCATTCCATCAAATAATAGCCATTCTTCTGAAATTTTCTCATTAACAATTTTATAGTGACTAATTCCCGCAATATCAATGGCTTTACCGCTAGGATTACCAAAGTATCCGGATCCTTCGTGCATCCCTTGAATTCTCCAACGGACAGCCACATCCCAGTCACTGTCAGATCCACGCCTATTACAAGTTACCCGTTCAAGAATAACCTTGGCATTCGGAACAGATGAGAAAAGGCTAATGAACATTCCTTGAATTTCGCTTACTCCAATAACATCCTTATTGCACACATAATGAACAACTGCATTTTCCTCATAATACTCTTTAACGAAATTGAAAGAGCGACGCGCCCAAACTCGATTGAAGACCAGCTGCATAAATTCTCCAATTTCAAACTCATCAGAAGATGGAGTGAAGAGTTTAGGAGGAAGCCCGGTTTCTGCTGTCTCATTTAAACCGAATCGGATGGAGGGAGCGAGCTTTTGAGTACTTTTTGCAATCTTCTTCGCTATAACAACCGGATCCAATCCCAATTGCTGCACAAGATGATAAGTATCCATTACTAGCCATTCCTCATAAATTTTATTATTTAAAATCATACAATCAGCGCTTGTCCTGAAGACCACTTTCTTTCCAGTAGCCGGACCATACAAACTGCTATCTCCTAGATGAGTTGCAACAGAACGCCCCCGATGGGATGTAAAAAAGCCTGTTTCATCGTCCCCGGACCAGATTACACTCCAGCCCAGCCCCTTTCTGTCAGGAAAAGCATGCAGCGTTTGTAACGTACCTGAGATGACTTCATTAATCCCATGACTATTAATCAAACCTTTATGAACAGAAATACTGGTACTATACGTATCATAAATAAGACCTATGTCTTTCTCCTTCCAAATTTGACGTGTGATTTTCACAATATAATCAACGATATTATTGTAAATAGGATCAAACCCATTCATTCTCTGTTTCTTTTGCTTCGTTTCTTCTATATTCATATAATCATAATCATCTTTTGTATCAAGCATATTTACATCATCCGCGTCAGCATAGTAAATGAAGTTTGCTGATTTTTTGATTGGCTGAGTCGTTATTTTAGAATCTATCTTTTTTTCTCTTGAAATAACTTCGACTGAATCTGTCTTTTTTTCTACCATAATAACCATCCTTTTTCGTTTAGAGTAATTATTTTTATAGATGTCTATCCATTTAGCTGTTGTTTACTTAAAAGTTATATTTTCCATCCATCACCTTTTTATCTTCTCTCATAATACTGAACTTCTTGTGAAATCATTTAGAAGATTGAATGGTTTTACTTGCTGAGACAACGTCAGTTAATGTGGATGTAATTAAACTATTTAACACGATACCTACGTATTGGGCTCCTTTGTTAAAAGCACCATTAGCAGCAGCAATATTACCAGCAACTGTACCAATGGGGACAGTTCGCTCTTTCCCTTTAATAAAAAGTTCGTCTATAACCTTTTGCACTTCAGGATGACTTGCCCCCTCTAATGAATATCCCATGCTAACGGATAAATCTGTTGAACCAACAAATGCTAAATCAATCCCGGGAACAGTGGCAATATCTTCAAAATTGTTAGCTGCTTCAGGTGTTTCAATATGAACAATTATCATAATATTTTCATTACATTGATCTAAATAGGGCTTTCCGCTATCTTTTCCATAACGAGCCGGTCTAATCGAATACGAGACCCCTCTATCACCATATGGTGGGAATTTTGCACGTCTAACTACTTCTAGGGCGTCTTCTTTTGTATTGACCATTGGCACCTGTACACCTTTTGCTCCACGATCTAAAGCCTTTTGAATACTAGAACGATCATATGAAACTCGAACAATTGGGACAAGACCAACTGAATCTGCCGTTCGAATAATATTTTCAAGTTCTGAAGGACTAAAAGCACCATGCTCGTCATCAATTACAACAAAATCAAAGCCTGCATAACCGAGCATTTCGACTAAAGGTGCTGAATTTATTCCTAAAAATACACCGAGAACTTGTTCCCCATGTTTTATTTTTTCTTTTACAGCATTCTTCATCGGCTTCACTCTCTTTCTACCATAAAGACTATATTCTCGCTTTCATTGTTTATCTACATTAAGAATTCAACCATCCCCTTAATAAAGCGCTTACTTTTTCAGGCTGTTCTAACGTAATTAAATGACCCGAATAATCTACAATTTCAAGCCTCGCTGTTGGGATGCTTTCTGTTAAAAATTTAGACATATGAACAGGGCATACCATATCTTCCTTTCCTACTAACACAATAGTTGGACATGCAATAGTAGAAAGAATGGAGCGTTGATCCGAACGGGTCATCACTGCCTTTAACTGATTGATATAACCATCTTTACCGATTTGTCTAGCCATATCGATAATCGTTGATACTAATGTTTCATCCTTTTTTCGATCTGGATGAATTAATATCGGTAAAAGATGGGTTATGGTAATATCTAAAAATTGGCCGTTATTTGCCATATTGATGAACCTCTCCCAAGTTGCAATTTGATCAGGATGTGGAGGGTTTGGATTTGTATCAAGCAATGCTAGCTTTATGACCCGTTCTGGTGCAAGGCGCATGATTTCAAGAGAAATAATACCACCTAGTGATAAACCGGCAAGAGCAAATTTTTCTGGTGCCTTTTCAAGTATTGAGTGTGCTAAACTTGATATAGAGTCACCTTTTGTCACCTCGCAGATGTTAACTTCAGCTATATCGGACAAGTACCTGCGTTGGTGCCCCCAAAGTCGATTATCACAAAGGGTACCAGGAATCAAAATAAGAGGTGTTTTAGCCAACTATTTTTCACCCATTTTTAGTTTATCAGCTATTTCCTTCTCAAGATCTTCAAAGTTATCTGGCTTAATCATCTTTCCAAGTTCATCTGCTTTAAAACCATATTTTGCAGCTTCTTTTATCACTTTTGGAGACCAATATGGATCTTTTCCATCAAAGACTTTATGTTGTTCAAGAACTGCAAAAATCCAAGCGTCTTCCTCACTAACATTTTCAAATCCTCTCCATAATCCTGGAGGTAATGAAATTAAATCCCATTGTTCAATTATGGTTTCACCTTCAATTTCATCTGGACCGTTTCCCCAATAAAAACGCCATTTTCCGGTGAGAGGAAGAAAGGCTTCAATATAGTCATGAGTATGATAAGCAGGACCGTTTCCTTTTGGTGCTTTTACCATCCCAATTTGAAAACCATGAGGCTCAGTAATTTCAGGTGTGAAATTATCATTCTCGCTTGCTGTGTCTCCGATTAATGTATAGTTAATACGTTGATGCCCTGGAATAATACTATCAATAAATGTTAACGGTATACCTTTTGGTTTCATTTCGTCAAAACGAACAATCCAGTTATTTTCCATTTCTTCATTTGTTACAACTTTTTTTACTTTAGGTTCTTGTACTGACATTTTAATTTCCCCTTCCAATATTTGTTGATATTTTATTTTTAAATTCATCTCAAAAAGTAAATAGAATTTATATTTTGATTAACTCACATTCTTTCTATCTCTTTTGAATACGTATTCAAAAAACTACCATACAGTCCAATCATCTTCAAACATTGACTTAGTCATCGGTGTCTCGATAAAAGTTGGTGTAATTGCATTAACACTGATTTGATGAGATGCCCACTCGATTGTGAGCGCTTTTGTTAATCGTGTAAGTCCTCCTTTACTAGATGAATATGCAGACCGTTTGTAATAACCGACAAATGCCATTTGCGAAGAAACGTTTATGATCTTACCTTTTTTTGATTAATCATAAATTGCCCTACAGTTTGACTTTACCAATACCTTGACTTCCATCCATAATTATGATCACTTTACCGCTTAAATTAAATAATCGATTGAGCTCCAACATATCACCTTTCTTTACCACGAGGTAGTGATTTTGTATTTTATATGATTTATACATTTTGTAGTAGTAAAAGTAATTTTGAATACGTATTCAAAATTACTTTTACTTATAAACGAATATAAACAATTTTCTGATTATTGTAAAGAGTAAAAATATATTTTTATGAAAAAACAACCGATTTCGTTTTTGGAGTATAAAATAAAAACAATTAAGATCCCAGACAAAATCGGTCTTTGTTACCTTAATCATTTATTGGAGCTGGTCCTGTTGTTTTGCGAACAATTATTTCCGGCTTAAGAAAAACTTGAATTGATGAAGAAGCGGTTTCCTTATTTTCAATAAGATAAATTAATTTTTCTAAGGCCGTTAAAGACATTTTGTCCATTTGTTGAGATATAGTAGTTAATCCAATAAATTCATTAGCAGCTAGTCTAATATTATCAAATCCAACAACAGATAAATCATCAGGAATTTTTAAGTTTAGACTTGAAGCCGCGTCTAAGACTGCAAGAGCCATTTGATCAGATGCAGCTATAATTGCCGTAGGTCTGTCCTTTTTTTTCAGCAATTTTTTTGTAAATGTATAAATCTTGTCATAGGAGTATTCACTATTAAATATTAAATTCTCGTCAATCTTATACCCGTTTGCTCTTAGTTCTTCTTTATAACCTACAGTTCGCTCATAAGTGGCTAAGTATTTTGAAGGCCCAGATATTTTCGCTATTTTTTTATGTCCTAACTCTATTAAATGCTGTACGGCTAGTTTTGCACCTTTTCTATTATCCATCACGATAAAATTAACGTTTTTGATATCTAGGAAACTATTATATAATAGTATCGGAAATCCATTTTCATGTAGTTTTTGTATTTTTTCAGTATAGTTTTTACTAACACTTGTAATGATTATTCCCTCAACGCGTTTACCTATCAATAAATTGATGGCCTGTTCCAAGTTTTTATCTTTATGTCCTGTATTGTATACGATTACATCATATTTTAATTCTTGGGCTCTTTGTATAATAACTTCGGCTGTTTCAGCAAAGAATGGGTTTGAAATGCTTCCTAATATTAAACCTATCGACATGGTTCTTTTTTCAACGAGACTTCTGGCAACTTCATCTCTTGTAAACCCTAACTCTTCAATTACAGCAAGAACCTTATCACGTGTATTTTTTTTAATATATGGATAGTTATTCAAAACTCTAGAAACTGTCGATTGCGAAACGCCTGCTATTCTTGCCACATCCTCTGTCGTCATTCTGTTCATCCTTAATTAATCCTTTCCCTATAAAAATAAATATGTAATTGATACTCTATGATTCATTTACTAGTCAATATTCAATTTTAATTTATAAATTTTATACCTTTATAATATATCATAATATTCGAAATTTTACTTACGGTTAAAAATAATGCTTTTTAAGCACATCCCACTACTAGTTCTGATCTGATGTAAAAACTTTAAAATACTTGCAAGTAATCTTTCAAACTTAGACATCCATGTATTAGTGCTCTAAAGCAGAATGTGATCAGATAAAAAAGGAAAATTCATTTAGTTATAGGGGATTATCACCTATCTTTTTAGATGCTAAAAATGGTTCGAACATAAATGAACCGTCCATTAATTGAACGGTTCACCTACCATTTATTTCGATCACTTTATAGCTAAACTAAATGAATGGTAATCCATGTTTTTTAACAAGAGAGATTAAATATTTAGCTATCCCTTTATTATTTATAAAGCTTTACACGATCTTCAAGAGAATTAAATTCTTTCTCACCTGGTTCTGTAGTTGGATTTCCAAAAGGCATTTGAGCAATTAATCTCCAATTAGAAGGGATATTCCATTCTTTTTTCACTTCATCATCAATAAGGGGGTTATAGTGTTGCAAAGACGCTCCTAGTCCTTCTGCTTCTAATGCAGACCATACTACTAATTGGTGCATACCTGATGCTTGATGTGACCAAAGAGGAAAGTTGTCAGCATACGAAGCGAACTGTTCCTGAAGACCTTCAATCACCTTTTCATCTTCGAAGAATAATACTGTTCCATATCCTGCTTTAAATGAGTCCATTTTCTGTTGGGTTCTAGTAAAATCTCTATCTCCCATAACTTTTCTTAAAGTCTCGGTTGTAATATTCCATAGTTTATCATGAGCTTCTCCTGTTAATACAACAAGACGTGCTGTTTGAGAGTTAAAAGCAGACGGAGTATATTTTACAGCAAATTCTACTATTTCTTTAATTCTCTCATCGGATACTTGAACATCTTTATTAATTTCATAATACGAGCGTCTTTCTTTTAAGACTGAATAAAAATCTTTTGTCATCAGATTTTTCCCCCTGGTATCATTTATTCTAAAATAAAATATCTTTAATTCAATATAATTCTATATATTGGCTGATTTAATGTCAAACATTTTTTGTAATTATTTGGTCTTAAATGTAAAAAATGAAAATTCAACATGATTAAAAGTGATTCTTAAAGACTACTTTCTTCTGCTAAAAAACATTGTGTGTAGGGCGGATTGATGAACAAATGGCTACTTTCCATACTTTTCAGAGTCATTCCGTAAACTGTTAGTTGTAGGTAGAAAATATACTTTATTTACATACCATACCTTTGAAAAAGTAAAAAAGCACAAACCCATTGAGTAGCAATGAGTTTGCGCTCTTTCTATTTCCTCAAATCTACTTTTACGGACAATTAAGCTATCATCAAAACTAAAATGAACATCCTAACTGCCCGCAAAGCTTCTATAATTTAATATGTTGTTATAATATTTTTTAGCTTTTAACTATATCGATATTCCCTGAGATCTTTCAAAATAGAAATTTCCTGTAATAATTCTCTTCCGACGTTGGTTTCTATAACTTTTTTTCGCTCTAGCTCTTTGTCCACCAATCTTTTTACTGACAAAACATCCATTCCGTTTAAAAGGATATCTTTTTTTGAATTAAAATGTTTATGAGCAACAAGCTGCATCCCATAGGAGTTATATAATAAAGTGTATCCAGCTATACCTGTTGTAGATTGATATGCTTTTGAAAAACCACCATCTATAACAATCATCTTTCCGTTCGCTTTAACTGGGTTTTCTCCTTCAATTTCTTTAACAGGTGTATGACCATTTATAATATGACCATGATCCGGATTAAGGTTAAATTCAGCTAGGATTTTCCGGCAGACTTCTTCATTTTCACGCAAATAGTAATATGGATTTTTCTTCTCTTTGTGCGTTTTCTTATCTTTAATAAAGTATCTCTCGAAAGTTGTCATCGCTCTCTTTCCAAAGAGTGATGAATATTCTCCTGTCCATAAATACCATATCATATCTGTTGCAAGGTCATCTGTCTCTTGAGGATGTGCAAAAGCATGTCGTAAATAGCGTTCAAACACATCAAGTAAATTACGTCCTGAATACGTTTTATTCTCAATCGCCATTTTTTCCATATTTCCTTCTTCATCTAAAGGAATGCAGCCGTGTATTAGTAAATTTCCGTTATATTTCAAATAAAGGCTGCCCTTCTTCATCAGAAAATTCATATGTCTGGCCAACTTTTCTGAATGCTGAACAGAAAATAATAACCCTTCTATCACTTGCTCTTCTTCCTCTAATAATTGATCCGGCTGTAGCGGATTAACCGTTACAAAACAGCCATTTTCTAGTGAATACGTTTCCCCATATATCGTTATTTCATTTTTGTCATAGTCGATTTTCTCAAGCAAAAGCCTTTCTGACATATTAAAATAAGGGCGTCTTTTAATAATAGGAGCTTCTAGTTTAAACTGAATCATCGCAATAGCTTGATGAATTTTCGTAATTTGTGATAGCTCCTGATGGGATAGTTTTTTCTCTGACTGTACTTTTGGCCTAAAGGCTGGATTGTCATCATAGTATTTATCCGCAAGATTTAATAGGGGTCTAAGATTGATTCCATATACATTTTCAATAATATCTAAATTATCGTATCTAGCACAAATACGAATAATATTAGCAAGACAAACTTTTGAACCTGCAAAAGCCCCTAGCCATAGTACATCATGATTCCCCCACTGGATATCAACGGAATGGTAATTGATTAACGTTTCCATAATTTTATCCGGTTCAGGTCCCCGATCATAAATATCCCCTACTACATGCAGATGATCCACAACCAATCTCTGTGTTGTATAAGCAAGACCTATAATAAGCTTGTCAGCTTGTTTTAAAGAAATAATTTGCTGGATAATTTTTGTATAATATTCTTCTTTATTTGCCAACTCATTTTTCTTATACAGCAGCTCTTCTATAATGTAAACAAACTGATCTGGCAATGCTTTACGTAGTTTAGAGCGCGTATATTTAGAAGAAGCATACGAAACTAGATTAATCATACGGTCAATGATTTCCGTATACCATTGATATAATTCTTCTTTATTTCTAAAGTTAGCCTTCATTAACGGTAATTTTTCTTCAGGATAATAAACTAATGTAGCAAATTCATCGATTTCTTTTTCAGATAAAACATTTTTAAAGAGGTCTTTGATTTTCTCTTTTACATTCCCCGAACCATTTCTTAACACATGTTGAAAAGCTTGATACTCTCCATGTAAATCACTGACAAAATGTTCTGTCCCCTTTGGAAGATTAAGAATAGCTTCAAGGTTAATAATTTCAGTTACTACTTTTTCTTCACAATCATACTTTTGTGCAAGTAAATCTAGATATTTTGTGTTCAAGACTATGTATCCCCTTTCAAAACTCACCATTTATTTTCTGCCTAATAGATTGAGGCTAAGTACTGATCTTATAAGATTAACTTAAGCAAAAATTATACAGTATTACTATTCTTATTGTCGTTACTTACAATAGAACCAAGAAAAAAATGTAGGATTTATTACTTCATACCTCCGAAAAAAGAGATCTATTGTCACTTGTACTTAAAGTGTATAATGAACACCGCTAAACAAAAAATATCATGCTACTATGATGACTGGATACTCCACTCTTTCCTTGAAACTTGCTCGGGAAATAAGGGGAGACTGTTTAATAATTTTATCATGAAAGGTTTAAAAAGTGCCTCCTTCGCAAATTCTTTCAACTCCTTTAATTTTAACGTTCACTCGATGAAAATCCCACTGCTTTAAAAAATATAAAAGAAAACCCTTATATTAGTTGAGTTCTTTTTATTATTTATTAGTCTTTTCAAGATTATAAACCTGATGAATATAGGACATATCTAACGTATTTCAGTAAAATATATTTTCCCTATCAAGCATAGTCTAGAAAAAGGACTCCTTTGGCTTTATAAAGGATTAATAATAATAATAAAAAACAGAGCACTAAAAAGAAAGGTTTTTATTTTGTTTTTATGCTTTTTTCAAAATAGCCCCCCCATCCCCCTATCATAAACAACTTTATCGTACTTTTATCCGGATTCAATTTATGAAATATATCTTTTCGAATCGTCCTTTCTTCTCTTCTCCTTTTTCTCTCTATCAAAAGCAAGGTACAAGTAGAGCTTGTCAGATGGCCTTTTAACCTGATTTTATACGCCATCGTTTTCTCTCCTTATCTACTCTTCTAGTATTCATACCCTAAGGATACATTATAGTGTAATAAAAATAAGAGAATACAAAATAATTATAAAGCTATAAGATGAAATGTATAATAGAAAACAAATACATAATTCAGGAGAACAAGCTATGAGAAAATATTGGAAATGGATCATACTTATTTTATTTACCTGTATTCTCATTGTATGGGGGTATGAGCGTGCAGGTCTCATTCAGTTTGGTGTGCCTTCATACGAACCATTGATGAATAACCCAAAGCCAGTTGAGAACAAAGATGATCAAGCTTTTGCGGTAAGTGCTAATCACCCACTCGCTGTTGAAGCAGGTATGGATGTGTTAAAGAAAGGAGGAAACGCTGCAGATGCAGCTGTAGCTGTTTCCTATGTACTCGCTGTTGTCGAGCCTTTTGGTTCAGGGCTTGGTGGTGGAGGTGCAGCTATTGTTTTACAAGATGAAAAAGCAATGTCTTATGATTATAAAGAAATTGCTCCATATTCCGGAGAAACTCCAGAAATTCAAGCAGGTATTCCTGGTTTTGTGAAGGGTATTGAAAAGCTTCATGAAGACTATGGCTCACTTGAGATGGACGAGCTAATGGAACCAGCCATTAAGTTAGCAAAAGAAGGTTTTGAAGCTGATCAATACTTGGTTGACCGTCTCCAAGCTGCATCTTATCGTATTTCAAAATCATCAGCATCCCCATTTTTCAATGGAGATGCTGTTATAAAAGTTGGTGAAACGATCAAGCAGCCAGAGCTTGCTGAAACGTTAGAAAAAGTAAAAGAAAACGGAGCAAAAGATTTTTACGAAGGTGAGATGGCAACCGAGTTAGCTCAAGCGCTAGGCGTGAAAAAAAGGGATTTTCGCAAATATGAGGTGGAAAAAGAACCTCCTGTAGAATCAACGGTGTTTGGGTACCGGGTTTTGAGTTCACCGCCACCTTTAGGAGGAACAACTCTTGAGCAAATTTTAAAATTAGCTGAGGCGTTTGATTTCAACAATATCGAACCAGATCAGGCTGATTTCCCTCATGCTTTAGGAGAATTTATCAAAGTAGCCTATGAGAAACGATTAGATACGGTTGCAGATCCACGTTATTTTTCAGAAGATATGGACAAACTTGTGAGGGATTCATACATTGAATCCTTAGAAGAAGAGCTTGATCTTTCTGATTTGCCAAGTGATGTTTTATTGGAAGATTCAACAGCAGATAAAGAAGGCTATGATAATACAACTCACTTCGTCATTACTGACCGAGAAGGCACAATGATTTCAGCTACACACTCACTTGGAAACTTTTTTGGTTCAGGTACAATGATTAATGGAATGTTTATAAACAATTCGCTTAGCCATTTTTCAACAAATGAAAACTCCCTAAACAAAAAAGAACCAGGCAAACGTCCAAGAAGTCATTCGGCTCCAATGATTTTAGCCAGTGATGAGAAGATAATTGGCATTGGTTCACCAGGAGGAAAACGAATTCCGATGATTTTATCTCAAGTATTACTTCGTCACATTGTTTATGGGGAAGATCTACAGGAAGCAATTGATGCACCGAGATTTATTATAGAAGGAAACAAAATATATGTTGAAGAAACAATGTCAGATGATAGCATCGGGGAACTTTCACAAAGAGGCTATGATGTGTATATAAAAGACAATCCATTTTTTTATGGAGGCGTCCAAGCACTTGTTGTTGATGAAGAAAATAACCAAATTTACGGAGGTGCAGATAGGAGAAGAATCGGAACATGGGATGCTAAAAATGAACATTAATAAATGAATTATACGTATTGTTTTTTATTATTAGTTGGTGTAGGATTAGTCTCTTATTTAGGCATACTCGGTTTAAAAAGCACTTATGACACTTTACTACTGAATCTTCTGTTTTCAAACGATTAGGGCAAGTTGAAGACATTACAGATGTAGCCGCGTTTCTTGCTTCTTCGGATAACCGCTGGTTAAAAGGACAAGTGTGAGATGTTTATGATAGTTGTAGAGGTAGAAATCTAATTTATATAATTTTAATTATCGAATTTAAGGGTTAACTCCCCTTCTTATATTTAATAACTTGTTATCGTATAAATAATTAATTTTAAAGAATAAAAAGTGAACTTTCCTAAACGGAGAAGTTCACTTTTTTAATTCTGTCTTACAGAATTGTAAGACAGCTGTCATCTAGATAGATAGGTAGGAATTAGTTTATCTTCTACAATTGAATTAACCGCAAGATAATAAATGATTTAGTTATTATAGAAGTTTTGAGTGATGAAACAAAAGCGGTATATGGATTGAGTCATTTAAATGAAAAGAAACATTTCATTTAAATTGAATGCTTTCAATATAAAAACCCAAAAGGAGATTTAAGAAATGAAAAGATTATTAAGTGTTTGTGCTACAGCCATTGTTGTAGGATCATTAATGACTGGGTGTAGTGCTGCCAAAGATGCGTTTCAAAAGGCTAACGGAGTAATTGTATATGGAAATCAACAGCAAATTAGCGATGCTTTAAATCAAGATAAGAAAGATATTAAGGAAAAGGATGAATATACAATTAAGGTTGCTGAAGATGGAAAGCAAGATATGATGATTTTAGATAAAACAACTGCAAAAGCTCTCGTCGAAAAAAAACTACTTAAAGAAGTAACAAAAGATAATGATACTGAAGCTATTACATCATTACCGAAAGTGACAAAGGATACCAGTGCACTTTTTGCAAAACAAGAAGTTAAAGAAATGAATCTTGCTGGCCAAAACTCAAAAATAATATATGAAGGGAATAAAATTATAGGAGACGGAAGAAGCTACGTTGATGAGTTTTTAATTGTAGATGACTCTCAGTTTGCTGCAATTAAGGGAACGGAAAAGAAAATGGCTGTTATAAAATATGATAAAAATCCTGATAAAAAACTAAGCGAATTCGATGTGGATGAAGTTCAACTAGTTAAAGTAGGAGAATAAAAATGTTCAGGTCTGCCCTATAAAACGAGCAGGCCTGTTTTCTCTTTCAGCAGTTAGAATAGAAAAACATTTAAGTATAGTATACTAAACCTAAATTAATACGTAGGAAGGCGGAGAACAAGTTGGAGGTTATTCGATTAGAGAATGTTAGCAAAGTATATGGAAAAGGAAAAAATGCGGTTACGGCTTTAAATACAATCAATTTAAACGTTCAGTCAGGAGAGTTTGTTGCAATTGTTGGTTCATCAGGTTCTGGGAAAAGTACCCTACTTCATACAATTGGTGGTCTTAATGCCCCTACAGAAGGCAAAGTTAAAATAGAAGGTGAATTCATGTACTCTTTATCAGATGAAGCCCTTTCTATTCTACGCCGTCGAAAAATTGGTTTTATCTTTCAATCCTTTAACCTCGTACCTATTCTGAATGTTGAAGAAAATATACAGTTACCAGTGTTGCTTGATCATCAGAAAGTGGATCATGCTTATTATGATGAGATTATCAATTATTTAGGTATAAAAGATAAAATTTATGCATCACCACCAAATCTTTCTGGAGGACAGCAACAAAGAGTGGCAATTGCTAGAGCTTTAATACATAGACCTTCTTATATATTGGCTGATGAACCTACTGGAAATTTAGATAGTCAGACAAGCAATGATGTGATAAATCTTCTCCAATTAACTGCAAAGAAATATAAACAAACTTTGCTTATCATTACGCACGATATGAAGATAGCTGAAAGAGCTAATCGAATTATACAAATAGAAGATGGTTCTATACAAAAAGATATGTCTTATCATTAAGGGGCTTAATAGAAATGCTAATTCATCAAATGTTAACAAAAAAGTATTTATTGCATCATAAAAAAAGAACCTTACTTACGTTATTAGGAATTATCTTATCTATTGCACTTATTACTTCAATCGGAACATTCTTAATTAGCTATCAGCAATATTCTCTTGAAAAAACGAGAACTGAGTATGGTTCTTATCATATAAAAATAGAGCATGTTAATATTCAAGAGGCTAAACGTTTACAGGCAAACCCACAAGTTGAAAAAGTTGGTTTATCCTCTCAACAAACTCTATTTTTTAACGATAAAAGTAAATTTCAACTTAAATCAATTGACATGCAAGCCTATTCTATGTTGCCTTTCCATACTATTCATAAACAAAAGAATAATGGCCTAATTATGGAAGAATGGGCAGCAGCCAAATATAAAAAGGAAGGAAATATAAAAAAACCTATAAACCTTATGGATGCTTCTGGATTAGAACATTCTTTTTATATACAAGAGATTGTAGAAAATAATCAAATTCTTCGAGAAGATCAAGATTTTCAAGCATTTAATGTTCATAAAGCAATCCAAAAGACCAATGATATGGAAGTTTACGTTAAATTAGACCAACAGGCAAACTTTCATGAAGTATACAACCATGTTTTAACTTATATTCCTAAAAAAAATATTGAACTAAATTATCGATTAATTGATCTTGAATATTGGAATAACACTGGAGATGGAAATGGTAATGCGTTTAAATCTGTAATTTATATTTTGCCAACTGTCATTGTTGTTATTGCAACGATAGCTTTTATTTTCAATACTTTTCAAATTAGTGTTTTAGAACGAATTCGTCATATAGGTTTATTAAAAACAGTAGGTGCTACAAAACGACAAATTCAAAAAATGATTGTATACGAAATGGCTCTTTTTGGGGTAATCGGCATACCGATTGGTCTCCTATTAGGTGTTTTAGGATTTTGGGCTATTTTAAGCGCTTATCAGTTCATTTTTGAAGAAAATGAACTTTCATTATTTTATTTTAAGATTATTTTGTCTCCTACTGTTTTTATTTTAAGTAGTTTGATCGGATTATTATCCCTTATCATTTCAGGATTAATCCCATTAAAAATTGCAAGCAGAATATCTCCATTAGGTACTATAAAATCTCCCATTAATCGTAATACTTTTAAAATTAAAAAGATAAATACATTTATGCAAAAGTGGATAAGTATTGAAACTATTATGGCAGTAAGAAATATTAGACGTAACAAGTTAAGATCTCTTATTATCATATTTTCTCTATCCTTCAGCGTCTTTCTATTTACTACTTTTTCAATTTTTTCTACTGAATTACTCGATATGGAGTTAAAGGAAAAAACAGATGGAGAGTTTCAACTTAATTTTTATGAACCAGAGCGGTTACCTACTTCCCTGTGGAGAGATTTAGAAAATATTTCAGAGATTCAAGAAAAGTACATTCATTATGAAAGTTCCCCTGCTCAAATGTTACTCCCATCGTTGGCTTCAGATAAAACGAAAGTAAAAGGAAATCAGGCTGGAGATTTAGATAGAAAGTCGTTCTCCTCTATAAATTTAACAATTACCCCTCTTACTGATGAAAATAACACGTTTTTGATGAAGAAGCTTATAGATGGTTCATTAAATAAGAAAAAGTTAATTCAAGAGCAAGGAGTCATTTACATTCAAGCAGATAATAGTAAATATTCAGTTCAAGTTGGGGATGAAGTTTACGTTCGACTTCAAACTAATGACACAGATCGTTTAAGTGATGTGAAAAAGGTAAAAATATCAGGAATAGTTAAGCTCAATCAATTCGAGAACAAAATTATGGCTTATCCTGAAGTCCTTTCTTTTATAAATAATCAAAAGGTAAATCGCATTTCACTTTTCTTAAATAGTAATAACAATGAAAAAAAGGTGGAAAAAAGATTAAATAAATTAGCAGTTCAATATCCTAATATCGATATTATTAATGAATTGAAAATTCAGCGCAATTTATCATCTTTGTATTTACAGATACAAATATTGCTCTATGGATTCCTCATTGTAATTGGCTTTATAGCAGTATTAAATGTCTTTAACACTACCTTTATGAATATCATTCTGCGTAAAAGTGAATATGCGACTTTACAAGCCATCGGAATGTCTATAAAAAGCATGAGAAGGATGATTACAACAGAAGGAGTACTCTATGGGATTATAAGCGTTATGATAGGGAGTACTGTAGCAAAAGTTGCAGAAATTTTACTGTTTTTAAGTAGTGGAAATCCACAAGAGACAGGACATTTAAAACTATATATTACTTCTTCGTTTGGGATTTTAATCATTTGTTATATCTCAGCAAGAGTTTCGTCACGAATACTCAAAAAGATCCCATGGAAGGATACATTGCGAAATGAATAAGAAACGGAGAGAGAAATATGACACGAATACTATTATTAGAAGATGATGCCTCACTCGCATTGGGGCTGGATTTTTCATTAAATGAAGAAGGATATGATGTTACGCATGTAGAGTTGGTTCAAGAGTGTAAGGAAGTCTTTGAGAAAGAGGAGTCATTCGATTTAGCTCTTCTTGATGTTACACTTCCAGATGGAAATGGTTATGAAATGTGTAAATATATTCGGGAGCAGTCTGATATCCCTATCATCTTTCTTACCGCGATGGATGATGAAGTAAATGTTGTACTTGGTCTAGATATTGGAGGCGATGATTATATTACAAAGCCTTTTAGAGTACGAGAACTACTTTCACGTATTCGAGCCGTACTAAGAAGAAAAGGAAAAACTGATTCTGGTCATCTTTTAAAAAGCGGTTCAATTACTCTTGATATAGAACGTGCGCTATTGAAAAAAGATCGCGAAGAAATTCCCCTTTCCGCTCAAGAGTATAAGTTATTGCTAATATTGATGAACAACCCAGAAAAAATATTAAGTAGGGAAAAAATCTTTGATTTACTTCTAGAAGGCGGAGGAGGATTTTTCGAAAATAATACATTATCGGTTTATATTAAAAGATTACGTGAGAAAATTGAGGACGAGATTGCTTATCCAGAGTATATTTTGACACATCGGGGGCTCGGGTATAAATGGAACAAACGAGTAATAAGAGAATAAGTTTCTTTGATTTATGGCAAAATCCTGAGATCAAAAGTATGCGGAGGTTTTTCCTTATTTTTTCCCTTCTGTTTACTGTCATTATTGGGTATGGAACCTACTTTTTTGGCCAGCAGTTTAAAAATGAATATGTAGAGTCAAACGCTGCTATTACAGGTGCACTATTGAAACAACATCCAGAGCTTCAAGAAGATTTAATGGTCCTCCTTACGAAAGATGTGAGCGAGGATGACAAAAGGATAGGAATGAATATTCTACACGAACACGGAATTTCATCCGATCTTCCCATAGTTTTCTTCCCAAAATTAAATGAGTTTTTTAACACGCTCATGATTTGTGCTATTTTCATTTTCCTATTATTTTTTGGTTGTTTAATAGGGATACACTACTGGTTCTCAAAAAGAATATATACTAAAATTCGCGGGCTAACAACCTATGCTGATCAAGTATTAGAAGGAAAATCTATTTCATCACTTCCTGAAATTCGAGAAGGCGACATTTCAAAACTTTTACATAGTTTTAATCGGATGCGTGTCGTAATCCAAGAAAACATTGCTGAGTTGAAGAAGGAAAAACGTTTTCTTGTAAATTTAATGTCAGATATTTCTCACCAATTGAAGACCCCTTTGGCCGCTTTAACAATGTATAACGACATTATGACCGAAAAAGAGCTGTCAAAAGATCAGCAATCTATGTTTTTAGAACAAGGAAAGCAACAGCTAGAACGAATGAATTGGCTTATACAGAGCCTTTTAAAGCTCGCCAAGTTAGATGTCGGTGCTATTCAATTTCAGAAAAAGAATGACTCCCTTGTTCGCACAATTGAAGGAAGTGTAAACATTTTAAAAGAACTTGCAATACAAAAAGGAGTTCAAGTAACAGTTTTAGAAGCACAAGATTATAATTTGAAACACGACTCAGATTGGATGACCGAAGCATTAGTGAATGTCATTAAAAATGCTATCGAGCATACTCCAACAGGTAAAAATGTTTCAATTATGTTAGAAGAGAGTGATACTTTATGTAAGATACATATCCGTGATCAAGGAAACGGCATAGAACGGGATGAAATACGAAATATTTTCAAAAGGTTTTATCAAGGAAAGAAAAATAAAAAATCTGGATCTGTGGGCATTGGTCTCTCGTTAAGCAAGGCAATCGTTGAAGGACATAATGGAATTATTCAAGTTCAAAGTCAAATAGGTGTAGGAACAACTTTCACGTTTGTTTTTTCGAAAACCTAAAACTTGTCGTAAACAAGAACAAAAGGAAACAGAAAAAAGCAGGGATAACAAATAAGATTAATTTATCCCTGCTTTTAATTTAATGAAGCTAATTAGCCCATTTCATTCTTCAATTCTCTTCGGAAGAACAATCCCTTTATATAATTGAACAGTAATCAAGTAATATACAGCATATATAATTAGGAAAATAACAATTGGAAGCCAAACATGGAAGTAAGGATTAATTAAAATAAACGAGAAAATATTCATTCCAATCAATACATGTGCAATTCCAATAAGAGCTGGAAATAAGAAAACTAAAAATATCTCCCTATATATGGACTTCGTTAACAATTCCTGGCGCACTCCGATTTTTCGAAGCATTTGATAACGCATAATATCTTTTGATGCACCTGAAAGAATCTTAAACATTAAACAGCTTGCCATCATGGCTAAGAAGGCAATTCCTAAAAAGAAACCCATAAACACTGTCCCACTTGAAACGCCATAAAACATCTCATAAGTTGAGTATTTACTTCTCAGTTGCTCAGCATCTATATTTTGATATTTATGGAGTTGTAAATCATCAAGTTTCTTCCATTGTTCTTTATAAGATTCAAAATCTCCTGTATTTCCGATGAAAACACTACCTTCTTTTCCTTGAATCTTTCTATAAATGTTCTCATCTACGATTTTAATGTTGTGATCTGGATGTACATAATAAGGTTCAATCCCATTGAGAGCTTCTTGCCATTTGGTTGGAATTTGGACAGAACTGTTACTCTTTTCAATACTATCTTCTAACACCGACCTTGCTGGAAGGTTTTCAGAAACCGGCTTAAATTCATTAAAACCTTCTCTACCTTCCTTGCTATGCACTAAAGGACGATTGTTTTCTAAATCTTCTTTTAGATAATAGACATACTTATCATCTGTTTTATAACGATATTGATTCTTTTGTTTAAATGTAATCTGACTTAAAATTTTATTTTCTTGTGCTGTTGGGTTATGTGTGACAACATCATATATTTCCGAACCATTTGCCATAAGCAAAACATTATTTTTAAATGCCAGCCCAGCCGAAATCGCTCCCGCTCCAAGAGCAACTAACATGGCTACAGTTGCTAATACTTTTGTTAAACTATTAATACGAAAATTCAGCTGAGCAAATGTAAAAGTATTTATCCCCTTTTCTCTTAGCTTTTTATTGTTCTTCAGCTTTTTAACAATGAAAGGAAGAAGGGAGATAAAAAGCAAATACGTTCCCGAAGTAGTAGCAATTAATGCAATGATGATTCCCATTTCTTTAAGTACATCCATCTTAATCATAGAAGTGTAACCAATAGCTAATAAAATAAATGCTAGAAATGATCCAATAGCATTCTTCTTTCCTTTCATATAAACACGTTCTACTTGCATTTCTGAATGAACAAGTTGGAGTACAGTTACACGTGAAAGTTTTATACTATTCATCATAGCTGATAAGGTAAACATGATAAGGAAAAAGATACTTGTTATAGTCATAGATGGGATATAAAATGCATGATATCCCCCTCCGGTAAATTCCAGCTGTTTCATGAGTAGTTGACCAATTCCTTGTGCAAGACCAATGCCTAAGACAATTCCAATGAGAAGAGAGACAACTCCTAAAACGATGGTTTCAATAAACATAAGTATTGTAATTTTATATTTTTTGGCCCCTAACATCATATACATTCCAAACTCCTTTTGCCGTAACGACAGCAAGAATGAGTTGGCGTATAAAATATAGAAGAACGTAATAACTGCTAATAAAAATGAGCCGGCATGAAAAACGAATCCAATAGACTGAATGATAGAATTCCCTTCAATAAAAGCTTTATTCAATGCTAATGTTTGAAATAAATAAAATATCGAAATAGACATTACAAGTCCAGCTAGTAACACAATGTAATCTTTTAGTTTACTTTTCGTCCCGGACATGGAAAGCTTAAATAACATGTTTGAACCTTCTTTCTTATGCTTTGTGTGTTCCTATATTAGCTAACACATCTAAAATTTCTTTATAGAATACTTCACGTGAAGCAGTCCGATGGATTTCTTTATACAATTCACCATCTTGTATAAACAAAATACGTTTACAGTAACTTGCACTAAACGGATCATGTGTAACCATCAAAATGGAAACGTCTTGATCTTCATTTAAATTTGCCATTGCTTCTAATAAACTCGTGGCATTTTTAGAGTCAAGGGCTCCAGTTGGCTCATCTCCTAGGATGAGAGCTGGTTCATGAACAAGTGCCCTTGCAGCTGCAGCACGCTGTTTTTGTCCACCAGAAATCTCTGAAGGATACTTTTTTAAAATTACTGAAATCCCTAGCATTTCAGCAACTTTTTCGACTTTAGGGCCAATGTGACGAGAAGCAACACCTTGTAAAGAAAGAGGCAATGCAATATTTTCATATATAGATAGATTATCTAATAGATTAAAGTCTTGAAAAATAAATCCGAGTCTTTGAGAGCGGAAATCAGATAGCTCCCCTTGCTTCATTTGTGTAATATCTTTTCCTTCGATTTGAATACTGCCATCTGTAACTTGATCCAATGTCGAGATTACATTTAACAATGTAGTTTTTCCAGAACCAGAAGGACCCATAATTCCAACAAATTCACCTTCTTGAATCGAGAATGACACGCCTTTTAAGGCTTGGAATTGATTTTCACCTTTTTTACCATATACTTTTTTGGCATTTTTCACGTCTACAACTGATGCTTTCATTTTTTATCCTCCGATTTTCCTTTTTATTTAGCTATCCTTCATTTTTTAATGAGGAAAGGTCCGATTTTCCAATATGTCACAATTCTCCAAATCCACTCAAGAGGCCCCATTCTAAATAATCGTAGCCAAATGAGACTGAAAACGATTTGAATTACGTAAATAGCTAAACATATATATAGTGATTGCATATACGTAATAGCTGAGGCGGACTTGAATAATAAGTTTCCTGCTAGTAAAATAAATGCTGTTTGTCCAAGATAATTGGTTAACGCCATACGGCCGTAATATTTGAGTGGTGATAGCAATATTCTTACCATTTTTGTTTGCAACAAGAGCAGTAGTAATCCCACGTAAAAAGCTGAAATGATGGGCCCGACTGTCACACCTATTTTTAAAAATTTACTAGCTTGATCCATTGACCCATCTTCAGAATATAAAATCATATTTTGAAAAGGATATTGGGGAATTAAACTATATTGGACCACTAACCCAAACAAACTTAGGAAGAATGTAACTACTGTAAAGACAAAGACTTTCTTTGTTTTTTGGGATAAGTTTTCAAATACTCTGTACTGTCCAGCAGAAAGACCTAATAAAATAAATGGAAGAGTTAATAGTAATTTCTCTCCCATAACTCCGAACCAAATTAACAAAGTTATACCTATAGCTAAATTAATATGCTTATTTACTTTATAGAAAGGCATCACAATAAAACCGCAAATTGCATAATACTTTAATGCTTCTCCTGGCTGGAATATAGAATGTATGGCTCCAAAGGCCAATAATATAATAATTCTGCGCAAAAATAGAATATAGCCATTTTTCCCTTTTTCCTTTGCGCGAGTAATAAAAATGTAGAACCCTACTCCAAATAGAAATGAAAACATGGAATAAAAGCGACCTTCTACAAATAAGTATAAAAATCGTTGATAGCCTACATCAGGTGTATGTGGTGCTGGAATATTTATATCAAGAAGAGCAAGAATATTGACTAAAATAATGCCCAGCAATGCAAAACCTCGAATATAATCAAGTGACTCAATTCTTGGGTTTATAGTATTTCTTTCCATGCAACAACGCTCCTTATCAGTATTTCCTTTACTGATCTTACAAAACAGGATTAAAAACACCTATTGTTTTAACTTACAAAGTCTCTTACATTTTTGTAAGATATAAAAAAGGAGAGTAAGGGAATAAATTCGTGTACAACATATGTATATAAGAAAAAACGCTGCAACCCTTATTCTTATGGTTTGCAGCGTTTTTTCTTAAAGTAGAGATACAATATTCCGCTTCTCCATCATCTACACTTTATAACAATGT
This sequence comes from Priestia sp. TRM10, assembly GCF_057808375.1. NCBI lineage: Bacteria > Bacillati > Bacillota > Bacilli > Caryophanales > Bacillaceae > Priestia > Priestia sp. TRM10. The sequence goes on along the minus strand of NZ_JBJZOT010000013.1, from coordinate 633,391 downwards.
ATATTTCTAACATATCCTTATAAAAAGGTCCCCGATCTTACATAAAACTTTTATGAATTAGAAGCTCTGTTTTACCTTATAAAATATCATTTTTTAGTCTCGATAATTTATCTTCGCCACAATAAATAGGCACAAACTTCTTGGTAAACAAGGAATCTGTGCCTTCTCTTTCTTTTCTATGCAGTTTTTTCATTTCTTATTTGATTAATTATAATAGAAATTTCTTTATAAATGGTTAATAGTTCTGTTGTACATTGCTCACTTTTATATCTGCCTCAATATTTAACTAAGCATCTATTAGTTTTAGAAGAGCTCTTGCTCATTTATGGATATCGTATAATTCGTCATCAAAACAAGAGTAAGAGGCTATGCCTTTTTATTGATTTTACCCCTTACACCAACAAAATTTGTCCCCACAACACCAATAATAATGATAATTCCACCAATTAAGTGATAGAAGTGGAACGTTTCTTGTAAAAATAAAACGCCAGCTACAATTGTAATTAGCGTAGCCACATTACTAAAAACACTCATTTTGGCTGCTTCGATTTTGGACAAAGCAAAATTTGAAAGATATGACGTAACAAGCGATGATAATATTCCTAAATACAAAATAGCTAATACAAAGTCCACATGTAAAAATGGTTGAAAAAATCCACCCATTGTTCCTTCTATCATACGACTTCCAATTGCCATACTATTAAACACAACAAAACCAAATAATGTCATAACATACGTTATCGTTAATAAGGAATATTGTTGTGTAAGCTTTCTTGCAAAAACATTATATAAGGCAGAAGCAATAGAGGAAATAATAATAAGTGCACTTCCGACTAAATTTGCTGTTTTAGCTCCTGTCCCATTCATCACAAGTAAGTAAATGACGCCAATCACTGATAAACATATAAAAACAAGCTGCACACGTTTTGCTCTCTCCTTCAAAATTACAATAGCAAATAGTAATGTAAAAATAGGTATTGTAGCTTGTATAATTCCAGCTTCCGAAGAAGATGTCCTAGCTAGACCAAATATTTGAAAAGCGAAAAATAGCATTGGATATAACAGGGCTAAAGGTAGGATTCTAGTAATATCTCTCCAATGTATCTTTAATTTATTTTTAGTGAATTGTACAAAAATTGTCGCTCCAACAAAGGCAATGGTAAAGCGATGAGCAAGTGTGTCTAATGGTGTAGCCACCACCAAAGTCATTTTAACAAACATAAAGGATAGCCCAATAATAAATGCATAGGCTATCGCAGCAATATAAGCTTTACTTTTTTCAGTCATACAAATTACTCCTTCTATTTTTTATCCGATTGATAAATCCATCATAATCAATCTTAGAACTTTTTGCGATATAATAAATACGCATCTGTACCGATACAGATAATAAAGGAGGCTTCATATGTTTAAATACGAATCGATATACAATAACATAAAAGATCGAATTCAACTGGCTGATTTACAGGCAGGTGAAAAGTTGCCATCTATTCGTGATTTATCTCAGCAATTTACTTGTAGTAAAAGTACGATATTAACGGCTCTCAATAAACTAGAAGATCAACACTTGATTTACGCCATTCCTAAAAGTGGTTACTATGTAGTAGATCATCAAATGCCACATAAACCTTCTACTACCGATTTTATAGACTTTGCTACGTCATCTCCAACATGGCACGCCTTTCCTTATAAAGACTTTCAACATTGCATGAATAAAGCAATTGATACGTATCAAGAAGAATTATTTCATTATGGAACCCCAAATGGTTTGCCTTCCTTAATTGATGAAGCTAGAAAACTATTAGAGACGTATCAAATATTTACACATTCAGATCATATTTTTGTTACTTCAGGCGTTCAGCAAGCTTTAGCGATTCTTAGTCTCATGCCTTTTCCTAATCATCGTAAAACGATACTTGTTGAACAGCCAAGTTATCATCTTTATATGGACTTTATAAAAACCTATAAGCTACCAGTAGTTGGGATTAGAAGGACCGTAAATGGAATTGATTTAGAGGAATTAGAACAAATCTTCCGTTCTCATGATATTAAATTTTTTTATACGATGCCACGATTTCATAGCCCTTTAGGCACTTCCTATCGTAAAAAAGAAAAAGAAGCCATTCTATCTTTAGCCGCTAGATATGATGTTTATATTGTAGAAGATGACTATTTAGCCGATTTTGAACAAAATACAAAAGTAGATCCGCTATTTTCGTATGATACACATAATCATGTGATTTATTTAAAAAGTTTTTCTAAAATTATGTTCCCTGGATTACGTATAGGGTTTGCGGTCTTACCACCATTATTAACTCCTCTCTTTCAGAGATATAAAAAAACAACGGATATTGACAGCTCAATGATTTCACAAGCAGCATTGGAACTTTATATAAAGAGTGGCATGTTTAATCATTATCGTGCTAGAGTAAGCGGTACTTATGCAGCCCGCGCAACCATACTTCAGCATGCTTTAAAAAAACATTTGTCTGTATATCAATCTCCCTCAGAAATTTGTATGCATAGTCACATTGTATTACCAAAGAGAGTCAATTTAAATTTACTTATTTCTCATTTAAATCAACATAAAGTTTTATTAGAACCTATTGATGGAAATTATTTAGATGGCGTTTTGAATGAAAGAATTTTAAAGTTGAATATTTCTAACATAAAAGAATATAAAATTGAAGAAGGAATTAAAAAAATCGCTATAGCTTTAAATAATAGCAAAAACTACTTCTAATAAGAAAGATGATTCAATTATACATTTCCAGGTTATGTGGTGATATTGATAATCATAGTAACGAGGAAAAAATCAGTTCAGTTGTTTTTATAACCAAAGCAAAGATGAACACTATACTTTAGGTGTCAAAAAATGAGTTTATGGAGTAATACATACAAATTCAGGAAAATGTTTCAGTGCATAAATTAGATACGGATTGTTAATTATTATGGATATATTGCTATTGTAAAATTTAATATCATTGAATTAACATTTTAGCCAAAAATAATCTGATCCTTAGTAATAGAATAAACATACGATATACACGGCTAGTTCACAAAACACGGTAAAGAAAGTTTGATTAAATCAAATCTCCTTTACCGTGTTTTATTCAATCTTGATAAAAATAAGGATTAGTAATTCGAGATAAAACAAAGAAAAATCCCACTAAATACGTTTCTAATCCGAATGTAAAAATCCCTATTTACCCTTTTTGTTATTATGCTAAATTCTCTTTTTATTCGTGTTTAATAATAGCTTATTGCTCGTTCAATTTCCTTTTAAAATGCGAACGGATACTAGAGATTAGCAGCATAAACAAAGGAACAACGACAAACATAACGAAAGAAACGATCTCTGTAATAAAACCTTCTTCCCCTTGCTCTGAAAAACTAGAAGCCATTGTAAGAGATAGGAAAATAACAATAGTCCCTATAGGTAAAAGAATGGGATGATACCTTTTTAATTTAAATAAATCAGCTATTCCAATAATTGCACTATATAAATAGACCGATGCTTTGAAAAAGACAGTAATCAATAATGTAAAAACCACAATTGCGTCAAGTCTTTCAATAAAATCCAACAGATTGACCTTCCCAACTGCTGTTAACGTTGGAAATGTAGACTTTTTCATCACTTCTAAACCAAGAACAGATATATTTAACAAGACGGTCCACCCTAAAATAAGTCCGCTTGAAATTAAGGCTACCAGCCATACTCTCTTTACTAATTGAGGTTGATTTAAATATGGTGCGATCATCGTAAAGGCTATCATTTCACCAAATGGGAAAATGAGTAGATGAGGAAAGGCTGTAGTAAAGATAGGCTTCCATCCATGTTCAAGAAAAGGAAGGATATGATGAAAATCAACATCTCCTGATACAAGAACAAAAAAATTCCCCGCTCCCCCTAACAAAAGTAAAATAACAATAAATACTTCTGCTGTCCTCCCTACTACTTCCACTCCTAGATGAATGACATAGCACATCACTAGCACAAGGGTAAGATTAATTGCCAATAAGGGGGTTTCTGATAAGGTAGATGAAACTAATAAATCTCCGAATTCCCGTACGTTTCTTCCGCAAATATACAAGAAATAGACACAGTATAACAAACCAACAATCCATCCAACGTATTTACCCAATATCTCACGTGTATATCCAGTAAGAAGCAAGTTAGGATATTGACGAAATAAAAAATAATAGATAAACGATAAGATAATCCCTCCACTCATTGCTAAGAGAATAGAAAGCCAGACATCCTTTCCTGCCTCTCCTCCGTAGCTGACAACCAAGGCTGTTCCTAACTCAAAGATAAACATCAAAGCAAAGAGTTGAATTCCGCTTATTTTTGCTTTCTCCATTCATTGAAAACTCCCTTCTTTGCTTATATCTATTGATTTATATAGGATTTGATTGTCATACTTGTTTAAGGGATGAAGCGTACTGGGATGATCGTCGAAACAGCTGACATGGACATCCGAATATCGCTTTCATACAACATTAACAAGGTGAACTTGAGCCATAACACTTCTATAAAGTTATTTACCATCTTTAAAAACGAGAAAACGACTGATTCAAGTCGTTTCTTCTCGTTTTATACTTTAGATGATATCCAAATCTTATTTACATCATTATATTTTTATCAAATCGTTCTTTCATAACTCCTCTTACGGGTTCATTTTTTCTTTTTTACCAGTTGCTCTTTATCTAATGTTGTAGGAGGCTGCTCCATCCATTTATTCTTAATCATGATATCAGCTCCATCCTTAGCATACTGAGCCACCTCAAAGGATAAACGTTCATAATTAAGAATGAGGTCCGTTCTTTGACTAGCTGATGCTGCTGTAGAGTAATTTCCTGTTCCTGTTGCACTTAACATTCCCATATGAAACATAGCCAGTTTATCCGAAAAAGGCGGTGTTGTAGCATCGGTAATGGCAACATCAGATGAAATAGGGGATTCTATATCGCTATCAAGAAGAATCCTTGTGAAAATCCGCATATGTTTTCGGGAAATATCCCTTCCTCTTAACATCCAATTTTGAATTTCTTCATGAGGGGAGACCTGAGCAAAACTAAGGGACAGTTTACTTCCGATATGGTTAGTGACACTATTCATGTATAAATGAGAAATTTCTATAGCATTTAATGGCCGTTGTTTATTGAATAGAGAAAAACCACTTAAATATTTGTGACTATCTACAAAATCCGTTTTGGTCGGGTACGGGATATAAGGTGCTCGAATATATAATCCCTTTTCTAGTAATAAATCTGTAGTTTTATCAAATAAATCAGATGTTTCTCCCAGTCCTTTTATAAAATACGTTTTGAGGTCTTTCCTCGCCCCCATAGAGGTGAATCCACTATATCCAAGCATCCCTACTCTAGTCATATGGGCTAAATATTGAAGGATAAAAGCATCTGTATATAACCGAGGAGCATTCACATTCACATCCTCATCTGTAAATCCTGTTGGGAGTGGAATCTGTTCTTGTTGAAATAATGTGGTTAACTTCTCAATATGAGCACAAGAGATATCATACGCCTCCTGAATAAGGGGACGCATATCTTCATCTTCTACCGTCTGTAAGAAATAAGATAATACACATTTGGACATACTATCTTGCATATAGTTAGTCCATATACAAGCTATTTCAGCTGACGTTAATTGAGTAGGATGTGTCGTCATAATCTAGGTACCTCCAGAGAATAATTGTTCAAGATATGTATATTATTTACAGATTTAATCTAAATTATTATGACGAAAGCCAAGGGAGAATCTCCCCTGTCCTTTATTTATTATTTAGTGGTATCTTTTTTCTGCCTGAAACCAATTTACAAAACGATGAGTAATCAATAGTAAAACAGCATAAATCATGATATTCAGATATCCCCGTTTTTCTTCTATTTATAAATTTTCCATACAAAAACTCACTAAGACATAACTTAGTGAGTTAGAAAATGTATAGATTATGTATTTTTAATTTACATAAAACATCTTTGGGAAAGTTAGAGAGGCTTGGCTCCCGTATCATTTAAGAGTTCTGTGCCTTTTCTTTTTTCGTTACTCCATAAATGCGCTCGATAAAGAACTTAAATAAACTTCCCTCCTATAGTTTAAGTAAATATTTTCACAAGAACCCCTACTAAAGAAAGCTATTTATAAAGAAAAAAGCAACAATTCTAACGTTGCTTTTTCCAATTTATCTTATTCGCAATTTTGTACGCTAGAGGAATTTCAACTTACAAAAGCCCAATGCCTTATTATGCTAAGGATTTGACTCTTAAAAAGAGCGTTCTTAGCAGTATAAAAATTAACTAGTATCTATCCTAGCGGTAATTTTCCTTAACCTGCTTTAACGTCGCTACTATAAGAAAGCTAACAATCACTAATAAGAGCCATGAACTCACCTTTCCTAGATGAACGAGGCTCCATGAATCAGTTTGGTTTGGATATTCCCACGCTCCAAAGAACGTTGCGATATTTTCGGCTATCCATATAAAAAAACCGATGAGCACAAAAGAAAGCGCGATTGGCATACGGTAACGAGTTCCATCAACTTCGTATATGACCCATGATTGCCAAAAGACGATAATTACAAGTCCAGATAACCACCAACGAATATCAATCCAATAATGGTGGGTGAAAAAGTTCAAATAAATCGCAGCTGTAAGAGGTACAACTACCAAAAACGGTGGCCACTTAATCAGTTCAACCTTAAATCTCCTCCACGCCTGGCAAAGATAACTCGCTACACTTGCGTACATGAATCCACTATACAAAGGTACTCCAAAAATTTTAGAATATCCTTCCTCTGGGTAAGACCAGGAACCCATATGTACCTTAAAAAGTTCAAGAAAGAGTCCAATAAGGTGAAACAATGTGATAACCTTTAGTTCATCCTGTGTTTCAAGTCCAAAACGCACCATCCACCACTGCATCAGAAGACAGATGATGAGCAGCCAGTCATATCGTGACAGGAAAGATATCGGCATGATTTGCGTAAAAGCCAAAGAGGCAAAAATAACGACAGGAAACAAACACGAGAGGGCCTGCTCCCAACCAAAACGAACGAGTTGTTTTAGTGCCCTCATGATTCTGTGCTCCAGAGTTTTTTTCTGAATATAGGGAAGTCCTGCTTAGTGTAGATGAATACATTTAGAGTTAGATGCATAAGTTCACCCCTGAACAACTTTCTCTTCCTCTCTATGTTACATATTCCTATTTTATTAATCTTGGGTATCTTCATCACTTCGGTATTCTAGAAGATCTCCTGGTTGACATTCTAATGCTTTGCAAATCGCCTCTAAAGTGGATAATCGAACTGCCTTTGCCTTTCCATTTTTCAATATAGAAAGATTAGCCATCGTTATTCCAACCCTCTCCGAAAGTTCCGTAACGCTCATTTTCCTTTTAGCCAGCATCACGTCAATATTGATTATAATTGCCATTGTTTTCACCTCAGACTGTTAAGTCATTTTCTGATTTTATATCAATCGCTTCTTTTAATAGTTTTTGAAGAACAGCAGCAAAGACCGCAATTACCATTGAAGCAAAAATAATTACTAATCCAATTAATATAATACCCGGGGCATCGTCTTTCTCCGCTATGAGATATAAAAGTGGCATGCCGACCACATATAAGATACTGATTGTGATGGCACAGTATTTTATATTCTTTAAAGCTTTTACAGAAATTGTAGAGAACGCTTTATTCTTATCAATATAACTTAAAAGTTTAAAAGCTTGATACAGAGCAATGTAAAAAGGGATTGCCGCTGCATACAAATCGATAAAAATAAGATATTTTATATACGCCATATCTGGATACAATTCTGCTGCATAACTCCCTACCTCAGGCACTAAAAATATGCATAAAGCAAGAACTGGAATTCCCATAAGAATAACAGCTATCTTTAAAAAGAAGGTTGTTCCTTTGTTCATAAAAAGCACCTCACTTATTTATTGTCAGTTTGAATTTAACACATAATTTATTGTTTCACAATAAATTTTTATTCAATATTGTTATTTTTTTATTGCTAAATAAATGTTAATTGTTTCAAAAGCGATAGGTGGCCTTAGTCAAAAGACTACGATTCTATCTCGTAGTCTAAAAAAATAGATTTGACTTATTATTAGAAAGTATTATCAAGTTAAGTAAAATAGCTGTAGTAATTGGGAATAAAAAAAGCTTTGGTTAGACCAAAGCTTTTTTTATCCTTATGTTGTAGTAGAAAAAGGGAAAATGTCATTAAACAGACTTTCTAGTATTATCAGTAACAAGTAATATACTACGCTTAATAAATACAGCTATTACAAACTTGAAACAATACATTTAGTATCACCGACAAGTTCATATTCTCCAAAACTAGTAGGCAATATAAAATGATCTCCCTTTTTGAAGAAATAACTCTTATCTTCCTTTATTAGTTCCCCTTCTCCATCAATTATGCTAACAAGAAGAAATTGCTTTTGCTGTTTCAAATGGGCTAACCCTTTTAGCTCCCATTTTTCTACCGAAAAATAATCTCCTTGAACAAAGTGTGTTATGCTCAAATTTTCTACTTTTTCATGCATAACTGATAGTTGATTTTGTGTAAATGGTGTCTCAGTCACTTCAATACTCTTTTCAAGATGAACCTCACGTAAATTCCCTTCAGAATCTCTTCTATTATAATCATATAATCGATAAGTTGTATCTGAATTTTGCTGCGTTTCTAATATTAAAATCCCTTTACCAATTGCATGAACCGTGCCGCTTGGCACATAGAAGAAATCTCCTGGTTTTACCTTTATTCGATGTAATAGTTTGTTCCATTCTTGATTTTCAATCATAGCAATTAATTCTTCTTTTGTTTTTGCATGATGCCCATAAATAATTTCTGCATCTTCTATAGCATCAATTACATACCAACACTCTGTTTTTCCTAGTTCTCCTTCATGGATACTAGCATATTCATCATTTGGATGAACTTGAACGGATAAGTCTTGATTAGCATCTAAGATTTTTGTAAGAAGAGGAAAACGTTCTCCCTCCACATTCCCAAATAAATCTCGATGTTCTTCCCATAATTCACCTAAAGATAATCCTTTATATTTTCCGTTCTTAACCACACTTTGTCCATGTGGATGCGCTGAAAAAGCCCAGCACTCCCCAGTATGATTCGATGGAATTTCATATCCAAAAGAAATTAATTGTGTCCCCCCCCAAATTCTTTCTTGAAAAACTGGTGCAAAAAATAACGGTTCAGTCATAATTAAAATCCTCCATTCTATGCAATTTCATCTAGTAACTTGTATGCGTCTTCTTTTGTTTGAACAGATAATAATCGCTCTTTATAACTGTCATCCATCAGTTTTCGAGAAAGCATTTGAAGGATTTTCAAATGTTCATTCCCTTCACTTTCTTTTGGTACAGCAATCATAAATATTAACTTCGCTTCCGTTCCATCAAGGCTTTTCCAATCCACACCTGATTGCTTGATTCCAAATACAACACTTGGTTTCCTGACAGCATCTGATTTTCCATGTGGAATCGCAATGTTCATGCCAATACCTGTTGTACCTTCTTGCTCACGATTCATAATTGCTTGTTTAAATTCTTCCTCTGAATGAAGTGCACCAACATGGTTCAATTTTCCGATCATTTCATCAATGATCTCATCGCGTGTTTCCCCTGTTAAATCCGTTTCAATAAGCTCTAAATTTATAATTTCTGTTAGTTTTTGAATAACAATTTGTTTACTTTCTATTTGAGTTTCTTGTTGCACTTGTGGCATTTCTCTTGTTGCTGAAACTTCTTTTATTTGTTCAATTTCCGGCTTTTTTATTTTTGACATATCTTTTTTCAATACATTTACTATAATAGCCGTCACACTAGATCCTACAATTACAGCTACAAAGAACATCACTACATTATCTACAGCTCCTAACACAGCAACAATTGGACCGCCATGCGCTACTCTATCTCCTACATGACCAATCATTGCAATAACGGCACCTGTCATAGAACCCGCCATAACACTTGGAATAACACGAAGGGGATCTTGTGCTGCAAATGGAATTGCACCTTCAGTAATACCAAATAGCCCCATTGTAAATGCTGCTTTCCCCATTTCCCTTTCAGACGTTTGGAACTTTCTCTTTCCTATAAACGTAGCAAGCCCCATTCCAATTGGCGGAATACAAATTGCTGCAGCAATTGGACCCATAATTTCGTAGTTTCCTTCTCCAATCATCGCTGAACCAAACAAGAAGGCTACCTTATTGAACGGTCCACCCATATCAAAAGAAATCATAGCTCCTAAAATAAGCGCTAAAAGAATAGAACTTGAACCTTGCATACCTGCTAACCAAGCTGTTAATGACTCAAAAACTTGTGCGACAGGAGCACCAATAATAAATACAAATGCAAGACCTACAATAAGTGAAGCAACTACTGGAATGATAATAATCGGCATAATAGGTTGAATCGCTTTTGGAACTTTTAACTTTTTAATCCCTAACGCCATATAACCAGCTAAGAAACCAGCGATAATTCCGCCAAGGAAACCAGCACCGCTTTCACTTCCATAAAAACTTCCCGTTGCCGCAATATATCCACCAATCATACCAGGAACAAGGCCAGGCTTATCTGCTATACTATAAGCAATATATCCTGCTAAAATTGGCACCATAAATGTAAAGGATGTGCTGCCAATTTGCTCAATTGTTTTCCAAAAAGAACCTTCTGGAATAACTAAACCACCTGGTGTTTTTTCTCCCCCGAGAGTTAGCGCAATGGCAACTAATAATCCACCTACTACAATGAATGGCACCATGAAAGATACTCCATTCATTAAATGACGATATATTGGATTTTGTTTTTTCGCTGTTTGATTCCCTTCTAGCGTTTTAGACTGTGAACGATAAATTGGTACATCACTACTTACTACTTTCTGGATCAATTCCTCGGGTTTACGAATACCATCTTGTACTCCAACAACTAGTAATGGCTTTCCTACAAATCTATCTTTATTTACAGCTCTATCAGCAGCGATAATAATACCGTCTGCTTCGCGGATATCCTGCTCATTCAGTTCATTTTCCACCCCGATACCACCTTGGGTTTCAACCTTCATTTGAACTCCTAATTTATCCGCTGCTTTTTGCAAATTTTCCGCTGCCATATATGTATGGGCAATCCCATTCGGACACGATGTAATGGCTAATATTTTCATTTTCAATCCTCCTCACTTCCTTTGTAAGCGCCTACATTCAATATATATCAAGATGAAGATGACAAAAGTTTCGTTTTTTACCGTAACTTCCGGAAAAATCGACCTTTTACCATAATAAAAAAGTGAGGTATCTCAACCTCACTTTTCGCTTAATTATGCAAATAGGATAAAAACTTCATTACATTTGTTTCCTTTGTCAGCTTTTGAACAAAAGATGGTTGTTCACTTATAACAGAAAGCTCTTGGAATAGTCTCTTTGTTACTTCTTTCCCATCGCTCTTAACTGCTAACATGAATACAAGTGATACTTCCTCCGTTCCCCATTCAATTGGTTCTTTCAATGTCGCAATGGCAATAGCTGATTCCTTAATAAACTTAGCATTCGCATGAGGAATGGCAATCCCGGTCCCAATCGCTGTTGCTGACATTTTTTCTCTTATAATCGCATGTTCTGCATAATCTTTATCAACATAACCTTTACTATGCAAAGCTTCTGCTAACTTTTCAATTAACTGATAAGGGTGTTTCACTTCTTGTTGTAAAAACACTAAGAACGGCGTTGTGTAGTTTAACATAACAAAGTCTTCTTTTTCTTTATAATGTGTTTTATTCAGTTGCTTTATAAAATCTTCTAGTTTTTTTTCTTCTGTCCACTCTAATAACGGAGATACGACAAAGTGAGGAAGAGCGAGTTTAGGAAGGGTGATTGTAGAAATAATAAGTTCTACATCTTGATGTGTCGCTAAGTACGCCTCCAAATCTGCTTTCGCTATACACCCCATCACGTGAACATGACGAAATCTCCGTTCAATCTTTGTGCGTAACAACTGGGACATTCCAATTCCCATATGGCAAACAATAATGACTTTTTTAGATTTTTCTTGATGATCCAAACGTTCCATCGCTGCTTCAAAGTGTAAAGTAAGATATGCTGCTTCCTCTTCTGGGATGTAAACAGCAAGCGTTTCATTCATTTCTTCTAATACTTGAATTAGCATATCGAACATATAAGGATACATTCTTTTTATATCATGAAGCATTGGATTCGATAGTGAAAGATCATAATGCAACCGATTCAATGTGGTATATAAATGAATATGTAACCCCTCAATAAGAACTGGATCCTTACTAAAATCTATTTCATTTAACTGTGACATACGTGTAATCAAATATTGAACAATCTGGGAAAGAATCAGGTTATTTTCACTAAACTTACTCTCTCCTTCTGCTTTCTCCTGATAACGAAGCTTCCCTCCTAAAATATGAGTTGTTAAATAGATCGCTTCTTCTTCTGGAAAACGAATCGTAAAAACCAACTCCAGTTGTTTTAAAAATTCCAACGTCCAGTTGTATTCTTTTGTTTCTTTCATTATTTTAATTTCTTGTTCAGAAATTGAAATAGACTGCTTAAGTTTTATTCTCCGTATCATAAGTAACGTGTGGGTCAATAAACTTTCAAATGTATCATCTGTAAAGAACAAGGAATGCCGTTTTTGTAGCGCTTTCAATTCCTTCATAACAAATTCAACTTCATGATATAGAAATTGCTTCTTAATAAATTGATGTGTAAAATCCGAATTACGAATTAAATCTGACAATCTAGCTAGCGCCTTTCTTTTATCCTTTTCACTTCCCTCAATCATCAATCCCACTCTCTGTTTGGAAATGATCGTTAATCCAAAACGACTTAACCACTTTTCAATGTTATCTAAATCTTTCTTTATAGTAGCCCGATTGACAAAATGCTGAGTAGCCATCTCCTGTGCTGTAACTGATTTTACATTCATCAACAAATTATAAGCAATATCCAAAATTCTTTCTTCATCTGATTCATACTTTGTACGATTATGAACACGATACAATCTATTAAATAAATCTATCTTTTCAGCTTCCTCAATCTCTAAGTACACCCCTAATCCAGGTTTTCGAACAAGAAGGGCACTCGAATACTTCATAAGATAATCCTCAATTGCTTTAAAGTCATTACGAATCGTTTTTTCCGAACAATTCACTCGATCTGCAAGGTCTTGCACCAATACATGTTCATCGGATTCAGATAACAATAAAAATAGAACTTCCTTTTGTCTTGTATTCATTCATTTCACCTATTCCCTATATCCTTTTATTCTCTGTCCATTATTTCTCCCTATGTTTAAAGGATATTTTGCTTTCTTATAAATACTGCTTTAATATATATGTATTTATTCTGGACGTTCACCTATATTTATACTATAGGTTATTACCTAAATACCATAACATAATAGTTGATGACCCCGATCATGGTAAATATTAAAATACCTTTGTTTTGTAAATAATATAACTTCCTTTTCTATATTATTTTTAGTGAAATCTATTTCTATATACACGATAAAATCCTACATTAATGAGCAAACTATTCAAGGGGTTGTGAGCTTTCCAGTTTCTTTAAGCCTTATCTTGCTCTAAACAAAAAAGATACTGGATCCCTCTCATATCCTTTTTTGTTTTTACATTGTATAAAGAACATAAACCTAGTTACCCTAATGTTACTTATCGTACATAAACTACTAGAGAAAACTTTCTAAAATATATAAGTATATTAATCTAATAGTTTGGACAGACTACTTATGTATTCCCTCCCCTATTCGGATAAATGAAAAAATCCTTTGCTGTACCAAGCAAAGGATTTTCTTTTGATTAAAGGTTATTTATTATAGGAAATTGCACATAATGAAAACTCTCTGTTATACATTTATACGTTTAACAAAAGAGAAAAAAGTCTAGTGTAATTAAAGAAGAAAAAAATGATAGGAGGAATTTTAATATGTCACATGAAAACTATCAATCTATAATTGAAACTCTACATGAATGTATGACTACTTGTAATCACTGTTATGATGCCTGCTTGAAAGAAGAGAATGTTAAAATGATGGCTCAATGCATTCGTTTGGATCGAGAGTGTGCAGATATTTGTGCTTATTTAGAACAAGCTTTAGGAAGAGGGACACCCTTTGTTTCTGAATTAGCTCAAGTATGTGCAGCTATTTGTGAAGCATGTGGGAACGAGTGCAAAAAACACGATCATGATCATTGTCAAAAATGTGCAGAAGAATGCAAGAAGTTAGCTTCATAAGCTAGAGATGGATATAAAACTTCTAAAAACATATTTTAGGAAATTTAAATAAAATTCTCACTTTATAATCCATCTCTATAACATAAATGTTAAAATATGTAGAAAAGACGTAAGGAGATTGACACATGAAAGAAAACTTTACTAATACGGCTTTAATAATCATTGATGTCCAAAAAGCTTTTGAAGATGAAAAATGGGGGCCAAGAAACAACCTGCATGCTGAGGACAATATTAAACTCTTATTAAAAGCGTGGAGAAAAAGAGAATATCCAATTGTACATATTCAGCATTTATCTGATAACGATCAATCCATCTTCCATCCTAATAAACAAAGTTCAGCTTTTAAAGATAGTGTAGTTCCAATAAAAGATGAAACTATTTTTAAAAAGAAAGTAAACAGTGCTTTTATAGGAACTGGTCTTGAGGAACATTTAAAAGAAAACAACATACAAAAAGTTGTCATTGTAGGATTAACAACTCCTCATTGTGTATCTACTACTACTCGAATGAGTGGTAATTTGGGATTTGAAACTTACTTAGTATCTGATGCAACGGCTGCATTTGCCATCAAAGGAGCAGACAACACCTATTATTCCGCTGAACAAATCCATAATGTTTCTTTAGCAACTTTAGATAATGAGTTTGCTAAAGTTTTGAGAACGGAAGAAGTAATGCAAAAGTTAAATTCAATTGAAACAACACAATTATAAGCATTGACTGTTTACTATAATAAAACTCAGTGACTATGATCTTGATTATAAGCAGGAAAAAGGAGTGAGATCTTTTAGATAATCATTCCTTTTTCTTTTAAGAATTTCTCAAACAAAATATTTAGCTGTTACAATCACTAATTTAATAAAAACCCTTGTATAGATCCAGATAAGGCAAATAAGGAAACCACAATGCACACATAACCCCAAAATTCTTTTTTGTTTTTTTGAAGTTCAATGAATCCTGTTACTAATATTAGAGCGCTCAATAGTAACATAGAATATGGCATAAGCTTAAAACTTTGAGTGAGTAAGCCATATCCAGATAAAATAACAACTATTACTGATAAAAAAACTCTTAATCCTTTCAACATATCTGTCCTCCTCCACGATCTAGTTTCATCATATCGTTTTGTTTTATGTTCTTAAAACTAGGCATCAAATTCTTGAATAAAGAAAGAAAGCATCATTCCAAGAAGGAGCATTATGTATAAAATATAAAACAGTTTAGATGTTGCCTCCCACCGTTTCTTCCAACTCTCTCTAAAAATTTTCTATCTATACTTCCCTTCATTTTTAAAAAGAAGATTTGCTTTTACTAAGGTACCATATTCTATTCGTGAACTAATCTCCCGCACTGATTTTTATTATAGCATCTATTTATTCCCCTCTATTTTATACGAACACATTAAACAAAAGTTCTATGATTATTACATAGATAATTACGAAAGAGGAACTTTGGCAATTCTAGTTACGTCTAGTTCATCTAACACAAAATATCGTACGTAAAAAGCTGTTGAGATTATGGTTTTCAATACGGTTTATGTCTTGTCATAAAAAGAAAAAAGCACAACTCCGTTGCCTGGCAAGGAGTTTGTACTTTTTCTTTCCCTTAGATCTACCTTCTAGAACTGAGTGTAGAAGGCATAGCTAAAGTCATATTATTGATCATCACGTTCTTTCGAGTTTTATCTTTTTTAACAAATAAATAAAGTCTTCTAGTTCCTCATTTGTGAAATCTTCAAATTTCTCATCGAAACATTCATATAGCACTTGTTTCATTTCCTTAGTAAGTTCTATTCCCTTATCCGTCATGGTAACGTATACAATTCTACGATCTGTTGTACTCCGTTCTCGAGTGATTAACCCTTTTTTAATTAACCTGTCACTAACACCTGTAATATGACTTGTTGCTACTTGAAGCTTATTCGAAATTTCCGAAACTGTCATCTTTTGATTATGTTCAAATAAAACTTTTAGCACGTAAAATTCATTTAGCGGGATATAATGTTTTACTATAGGTTGGATAGTTGAGCGTTTTCTCTTGATTTGTGTCCTAAAGGTTAGTACTAGATTTTTTACAAGTAATTCTCTTTCTTCCACTCTCCATGCTCCTTTGTTAATAATGTAATTAAAATAAGCTTATATATATTATATTAAATATAATGGTTTTTTGCACAGATAGATTACTGAATTTGGAATTTGATGATAAATGTCTATTTGAAAAGGAGAAAATAATAGAATAAAGACAGTGTAGAATAGCAAAAAGTAGGGAAGTAAAAAAGCCCAAAATCGTTAATCAACAACAAGTTTGGGCTTTTCCTTAAATTGTAACGAAGGTCAAGCAGAAATGGTCCTTGGCCTTTAGTTTATGAGTAAGCTTTCTCTGCTTAATGATAGATATATTCATTTCTAGTCCATATCACACTTTTTATAAAGCATACATAATAGTAAAAGCAATTGATCCCTATTTTTGAAATGAAGATAATATTGCCTTTTTATCGAAGTAATGGCAATGACCAGACATAAATTATTGAAATAGGCACATGCCTAGTTTTGCTTTTTTATTTCCCTATCTGACTTTAAAACATCTTGTATAAAAAATTGATAACCATAATTAATAACGGCTGTAGCAATTGATAAGATGAATAATTGAAAACGAGTCATATTTACCATTTTGTAGATTTTTAATTTTTCTGCAATACTTGTTAAAGGATAAGCAAACATATAATCAAATAAAATATTAAGGAGCATATAATGACTAAATTTCCCATACGTTAATTTAAAAACCCAAAAGTTTGCTATAAAAAATGGCCCAAAAATAAAAGAAATGTCACTTGAAAGTCTTGGAAAAATGGGCGTTTTAACTTTCCACCATGTATAACTTTTAGATAGTTCACTGATTAGAGCAATAACTAATGAACTAAAAGTTAAAACAGGCAAATATCTTTTAAAAGTCAACTTATCCACCTTAAAAAGTGATAACCAAGGTAATAGAAGCACAGCAAGCAACACTGATTTTCCTTTCACTACACAACAACTCCTATTAAAAATAAAAAATCCTATTACTATTAAGTTAAACTAGAATTATTCTGTGCAATAAATTAAATTTGATACCCCTAAAAGAATTAGTGAACGATTAACTCATTTAGCTTTCCCTTTTTAGGTTGGATGTTCTACACATTTTTAGTGATTATAATGTAACTTTTTAATACTTACATAAAATAGTTACATAACAAAGTAAAAAAGGTTGCGTAATTCACAACCTTTTTTACTCCATTCTGCGCTTAGTATAGAGACTGATTGCCGTTGTGGGGAGTAATCATATCTGTGAGGGCTACATAGATGTTAGGCGGATATTCAGCAAGTCTGTGACACAAATACAAGTACCACTCTGTTCCGTATGTAAGATCCACTCTTGTTTTATAATTTCCGTCCTTTAAACGTTTCATGAAATCAGCTCTTACTCCATATAACATTTCAAGTTCTACGTTGTCTTGATTTAAATGGCCTCGTTTTTTTAGTTCTTGAATGATCGATTCATCGTGGGTTGCAATGGAAGTAGGATGGTTTTTCTTTATTAATAGCTCAGCAAACTGAAGATAACGATGATTTAATTCATCTGACCTCGTAATAGCAAGGTTAGGTGGCTCTTGATAAGCACCTTTTACTAACCTAATTTTCCCTGGATAATGAAGTAAATCAAGAATGTCATCTTCGGAACGATTCAAATGAGCTTGGAGTGTAAGGCCGACATTATCATATTCTCGAGATACCTTTTTATAAATTTCAATGATCCTATCGGTTTTATTTGATTCTTCCATACTAATCATAATGTACAAACTGGATTTCTTTGCTTTCGCAGCCAATTCTATAAGGTTTTTGAGGGCAATATCGGAATGAACGGACAAGCCTATGTGAGATAAATCAAGAGATATGGTAGATGGCATAGATGCTTCCCCTAAGCTTTCCATTAAATCCATAAACCTTTCCTTAGCACACTCACACTCCTCAACTGTTTCTGTATTTTCTCCTATGTATTCAAGAGAAATAGCATAACCTTTGTTTAGTAATTCTCTTCCTTTTATGATTCCGTCTTCTTTTATTTCTCCCGCAATAAACCTTTTCGCTGCACGTTTCAATAAAGGATAAAGTTCTTCAGATCCCTGAATTTTTGTCTTTACTTGTTGATTTCTCGCAATTGATTTTAGAGCCTTAATAACATTACTTTCTTCCTCAGAAAACAAAGTTACACCATCTTCAACTTGCTTCATCTGTAAACACCTCTTCATTCCTTAAAATGTAAGATTTCATTCTAAATTTTACCATAAAGATGTGTGTAAACGACATTATTTAATACCTACTCTATACAAATTCAGGTTACATATAACCTAACGTACCTCTTATATAACGTTAGGGTACATAATCTTGATTACTCACACTAAAAAGACCTTATTAATTACTAATAAGGTCTTTTTAATCTTTTATTTATTAAAAAATACAAAACTTGCTTATTTAAAGGTTTTCGTTTCTCTAAATTCCCTTTTCATATCCATAACCCGACTGCATGCAAATAACAGGTTACTGAAGTAAACTTCGTTGAACTAAAGCTTGATGAATACTAGAAACCACAGATAAGTCATCAAAATCGATTCCAATTTGGATGGCGGTTTGAGCAATTTCAGGTCGAATTCCTGAAAGTGTACAGGTCACACCAATTAATTTCAAAGCCTTGATTAATTGAAAGATTTGATGAGCCACCATCGTATCGATAATGAGTACTCCAGATAAATCAATTAAAAGATGATTTACTTGTTGATCTGAACATTGCTGTAAAGTATTTTCCATTACCTTCTGAGCACGATCAGTATCAATATCTCCTACAAGAGGGAGAAGAGCGAGCTCTTCACTAAGTGAAATAATCGGGGAACTTAATTCATGAATCATATCCTTTTGAGCAGCTAGACGTTCTTCCGCATATTTATAACTTTCTTTTGAAAAAGCTAAAATCACACGATTAAAGGTTTCAATAATCTTACGATTCCAGCCGTTAATCGTTTCTTGCGAATAGGTCTCTTTGCTCGTTTTTACAAATTCTTGTATATAATCTAAATACTGTTCTTGATTATTAAAGAACTCTCGCAATATTAAGTGAGTTGGTGTATGTTGATGTTCTTCTTCCCGGGAAGTCTCATGAATCCATTTATTGAAAGTAGATAAAAACTCATCCTTAGAACATGTTTCATCAAAGACTCTACAAAAACGTAAATGAAACTCATAATTTTGGTTCTTTACCATCTCAACAACTTCAGGGTCATCAGATGCATACACACCAGATGAATTGTCTTTGTCTAAAGCTTCATACCATTGTTCAGTCAATAAGCGTGTTCTTTCTAATAAAAAATGATATAGTTGGTTATTTTGATCCATCTTTACATACTCTCCTCATTTCTTTCTAAAAACCTTAAACATGTATTAAGTATATATGTTTTAACCTGTTTTCAACAACTATAAGAGGATAGCTTATAATAAAAGCTCCTCATTTTTGCTTAAGACTGATAAACTAGCATAGCTAACAACAAAAAGCATAGCTAACAGGG
The DNA here is from genome assembly GCF_057808375.1 of Priestia sp. TRM10. Lineage (NCBI taxonomy): Bacteria > Bacillati > Bacillota > Bacilli > Caryophanales > Bacillaceae > Priestia > Priestia sp. TRM10. The sequence goes on along the minus strand of NZ_JBJZOT010000013.1, from coordinate 613,466 downwards.
CTATGCTTTTGTCTTCTTTTTTTAAGAACTGATGAATTAGGTTATTTATTATCTTTTTTAGAAGTGATCATCTCTTGATTTGGCTTTTGCAGTCTGAATTGAGAAAGATAGTGATATACTCCATCTTCATCACATGTAAACTCTGTTACATCATCAACAATTTCTTGAATAGAAGCCGATGCATTCTTCATTGCTACAGCATGGCTAGCAAATTGAAACATTGGTAAATCATTATTACTATCCCCAATAGCAAGAATTTCATCCGCAGCCAATCCAAAATGATTTAACATCTGCTTGATCCCTGTTGCTTTATTTACATTTGCAACCATTACTTCGACATTGTGATTGGAAGAAGTAGAAGTCGTAAAATCTATTTCTTTCTTTAGTTCGTTGAGCTCATCTTTCCATTTATTAATATGTTCTTTTGTTCGTGAAAAGAAATAGAACTTCGAAAATTCACTTCCCTCAACGTCATCTTTCCAAGCAATTTCTTCTTTAAGAGCATTCTTGCGTGAAAGCCACTCATTAATTTCAACACTGTCTGGCTTTGGCTCTCGAATTTCTTCTTCCACGTATTGTTTATCTTGTTTTAATGTCATACGTTGAGCATCATATGGGAAAAGCTCATAGTACACCTTGTTTTTTCTCGCTTTTTTAATAATCGTTTCTACCAGCTCAAGGGAAAGAGAATGTTTAAATACGGCCTCTCCGTCTACATATCCTGCCATACCATTTGACGTAATACATCCATCAACTTTAAATCCTTCTGGCACTAATTCTTCTATTTCATCAAAGGCTCTTCCTGTAGCAATAAAAACAAATATTCCTTGAGCCCGCAAGTCATCAATAATTTCTTTTGTTGCCATACTCACCTTATTATAGCGGTTTAAAATTGTCCCATCCATGTCTAAAAATATTGCTTTAGGTTTTAAAATCATGCCTATTCCCCCTATATGTAAAAAAGCTTACCTCGCAAGTATAAGCTTTTCTATTTATAACCTCAAGAAAACCAACCAAATACTGATGGAGATTTGGATTATTCAAGAAAGCAGTTATTGTAAAGTAAGAATCTAAAAGTTATAGTATTCATCTCACAGAATTATCTGATTATACTGAAAGGAACGAGATAAAAATGAAAATCAGTCAAAAAAATGCAGAACATTATATTTGGGGAGATCAATGCGATGGATGGCGTTTAGTAAATCAAAAAGATTTAAGTGTTATCCATGAACGTATGCCCCCTAATACCGCTGAAGTACGCTATTACCATACAAAATCTCGACAGTTTTTCTTTGTATTAAAGGGAACTGCTACATTAGAAATAGATGGACAATTAGAAAATATAACACCACTTGAAGGAGTAGAAGTTCCTCCTCATGTTGCCCACCAAATGATGAATCGCTCTGACGAAGATGTTGAATTTCTTGTTATTTCTCAACCAACAAGCAAAGAAGATAGAGTCCAAATTTAAGGGTACTGATCCTATATTCCACAATTAATGACCAGGTAAATTTTAACACAAATTAAGAGTTCTAGTATGATATAAGGAAAAAATTTAATTTCTATATGGATGCATGTTTGTTTACATATTTAGCTTACTTTCTTGCAGTTTCTCAAAATCTTGCTTTAACAAAGAATACATATATAAATCATCAAATTTCCCACATGTGAACTCATAATTCCTCAATAACCCTTCTCTAATAAAACCTTTTTTTTCTATTAATTTCTGTGAAAGTATATTAGGAGGCTCTACTAAAGCTTCTATTCTTTGAAACTTTAAATCTTTAAACCCATACCTTATGACAGCCTCCAATGCCTCACTCGCAATTCCATGCCCCCAATAATCTCTATTTAATTCATAACCAATTTCAGTTCGGTAATGCCCGGGAACTCTATTAAGAAAGCCGCAACTCCCTATAACTTCATCTTTTCCTTTTAAAGTGATTCCCCATCTTATTCCCGTTTGTTCATTTAGTATTGATTGATACCAGGAAATCTCATTTAAAGCCTCATTGATGGTTTGAAAAGGTGCTAAACCGTAATATTTCATTACTTCTTCATCAGACAGATATTTTAAAATATCATTTGCATCATCTTTTACAATTTCTCTTAATAACAGCCTATTTGTTTCAATGAATGGAAAGTTATTAACATCTTTAGTCATATAAATTCCCCCATCTCATATTTGTTCTTATCTTTTTAATTATAAATATTTCTAAACATCTCGCATCTTAATATATAAGTTTACCCTGTTTAATCGCCATTAGTGAAAAGTTAAGATGTGTTGATATTTATAGAATCCCCAGCTGGTTCTCTCTCTTCACATACTATAAACAGGGATGACTGAAGCGTAAATAAAACAACCTAGTAGTAGATAAGAAATATTAAAATTGTGTTGAATGTTACCTCTTATCATGCGGATAATTTTATCTTCTACAAATTAATAAACTAACAGACTCCTAACTTAAAGCTCAAAAAATGGTTATTTTATACTTCATTTTAAGGATTATGGAATACACCCAATTTTTAATAGGTTGATAAAGGAACATTTGTTCTTATATAATAGAACAAATGTTCTTTTTCAAGGGGTTATTTTTATGGATTACAAGCATCTACCAAACAGAGTCATTATGTGTATTGATATGAAGTCCTTTTTTGCTTCCGTTTCTTGCGTAATACGACGGTTAGATCCTTTAAAAACAAAACTTGCTGTTGTAGGAGATACAAAACGGTCAGGATCTATTGTGTTAGCCTCTACACCGTTATTAAAAAGAGAAGGAATTCAAACAGGAAGTCGCCTCCTCGATATTCCGAAAAGGAAAGATATTTATGTTGTGAATCCTTCTATGGAGCGATATGTTAAAGCTTCCAACTATATTTCAAGTCTAGTCTTACAATATGTTGCTCCTGAAGATTTCCATGCATATAGTATTGATGAGTTATTTATTGACGCTACAGCTTCTTTACATCTATTTGCTCGAACACCAGAGGAGTTAGCTCATAAAATAATCCATGAGATTTATCAAAAGACGCGGCTGGCAGCTACAATTGGAATTGGTTCGAATCTCTTACTCGCTAAAATTAGTTTAGATCATGAAGCAAAGCATAGCCCAACAGGAGTCGCTTATTGGCGCTATGAAGATGTTCCTTTTAAGTTATGGTCCGTTCATCCGATGAAAGATTTTTGGGGAATTTCATCCGCTACAGAAAAACGATTAAACAGGTTAGGCATTTATACGATCAAAGAACTAGCCCTATCTTCTAGAGAAATGTTAAAAAAAGAATTCGGTGTCCTAGGGGAAGAACTCCATCAGCATGCTAATGGCGTTGATTATAGTCGTATCTCAGAGATATACATTCCTCGATCTCGTTCATTTGGGAAGAGTCAAATTTTATTTCGTGATTATACAAATCGAAAAGAAATTGAATTATTGCTATTAGAGCTATTAGATGATATATGCTTTCGCTTACGAATGCATCAAGTAGTCGCTCAAACGATTCATTTATACATTGGTTATAGCACACAAAGAGGTAGAGGATTTTCAAGACAAAAGAAAATGGTAAGAGCCTCCAACTTAAGCCAAGATATTTTCCCCTATTGTTTAACAATCTTACATACATATGACAACGGAATGCCTATCCGCTCTATTGGCATTTCATTATCGAATACAAGCATTCAACAAGAAGAACAAATGAGCCTGTTTGAAGATAGCAATCAGCGCGAAAAAGCGTATGCATTAGCCAAAACGATCGATGAGATTCGTCTTCGTTATGGGAAGAATAGTCTTCTGCGCGCTTCAAGCTCTCTCGATTATTCAACCGTTCGTTATCGAAATAGCTTAATGGGAGGACATAAAGCATAAAGGAGGATGATACGATGAAAGACAGAGGAATGAAAAAATGGAGAGCTTTTGCAAGCATACCTGAACAATACATAGGATTACAAGAAATTATAGATAGGCAATTAGAAATACCTAAGCCTCTTTTAACAGAAGATCAAATGGGGCAGATGAATCAAGTATTGGTTGAAGCTTTACATACGAATCAAAAAGTATATCTAACTTGCTACAAGCATGGAAAACACATCACGGAAACGGGGTTCATTCAGTTTGCTGATCCCTCTAGAGACCTCTTTATGTTCACTGATAAAAACTCTAAATTAAAGAGAAAAGTGAAATTAAGTGAAGTGATGAATATTCAGTTTGTCTAACCAAAAAACTATTTTCTAAAGTAGCTTTCTCTTTATACAATGAATACGGAGAAAACAGTACTTATCACTTGAAATTTGACAAAAAAATCATTTTATGCTATAATTTACAAATAATAAACTAACGTATATAATAGGATTCTCCTGGCCAGGAGAATCCTATTTTTTTGTTCTAAATTGAAGGAGCGGGTTTGCGTGAAAAAAGATGAATCCAGTTTAACTTCATTGATATCTACTTTTGGCAGAGCTTATCACAGTCAATTTGATACCCCTAAAATCTTTGACGACTACCTAGCTAAAGAGTTAATTTCGCAACAAGAGTTCAGTAACATTAAAGAGAATATGATTCAAGGAATACATTTCTTCAACAAAGATATAGCACAGAAACTTAAAGGAAATGAAGAAGAAATATTAAAGTGGATCACCCAAGTTCAACTTTCTCCAACACCCTTGGCCCGTACTGCATATTGCGAAAAGGTACTACTAAATGAAATAGGGTTAGGGCTAGAACAATATGTCATACTTGGAGCTGGATTGGATACTTTTTGTTTTAGACATCCAGAGTTGCAACCTCGTGTAGAGATATTTGAAATTGATCACCCTTCTACACAACAATTTAAAAAGTCCCGTTTAAAACAAGCTAAATTTGAAATTCCGAGTAATCTTCACTTTATTCCTATGGACTTTACTCAAACGTTCTCTTATCAATCCCTAATAGACGAAGGATTTGGTCACAAAAAAACGTTTTTTAGTCTTCTAGGGGTTTCTTATTATTTAACAAAAGAAGAAATTTCAAGCTTAATCAATCATTTATTTGCTGAAATTCCAGCAGGAAGTTCCATTGTCTTTGATTACGCGGGTGATAACCTTTTTAAAGAAAAAGGATTGTCCAATAGAGTTGAAAACATGATCAAAATGGCTGAAGCAAGTGGAGAACCTATGAAATCCTGTTTTTCCTACAAGGAATTAGAGCATATGTTAGAAAAATCAGGATTACTTATTTATGAACATCTATCTCCCTCTCAGATTCACGAGCTTTATTTTTCCAACCGAGGAGATTACTTATCAGCTTTTGAAACGACTCATTTTCTTCATGCTGTAAAAAGGTAAATCATCCATAAAAAGAATAATAGTTCTTCACGAATGTGAATCTAAAAGGCTCCTTTGCGTACTCGAAGCAAAGGAGCCTTTTTTCTTAAAGATGATGTTTTGAAATAGAGCCCACTACTTTATAAGAATCATTTCATTCAAAGCTACACCGAAGAGTTATCCTTCGACATTAAGACGTCTAGCACTATAATAAATAGGGTTCCAATAAGAGCTCACTTTATAATTGGCAATGCGAACCCCTTCCATTCTTGAAACAACGGCTATTTGTCCATTTCCAACATAGATAGCAGGAATAATACTGTTAGATTTAAAGAATACGAGATCTCCTGGTCGCAAATCCTCTTCTTGTACTTCTGTTCCTTCTTGAAGCATATTTTTCCCATAACGAGGTAAATCAATGCCTATTTGTTTATAAACATATTGAACAAATCCACTAGTATCAAATCCTTCTGGTGATGTACCTCCTGATTTGTAAGGAACATCTAGCAAATCTATTGCTTCTTTAACAACTGGAACATCATTAGGGATGGTTAGATTTTTCACTCGTCTAATACCAGCGAATTTTTCCGTGTAGAAATTATATGATAAGTAATTGATTCTGACCTCTGCTGAGCCTGTTCTTGACGCATGAATCATTTGATTGTTTCCTGCATAGATTCCCACATGAGAGATGCCTGGACGATGCGTATTTTGGAAGAATACGAGATCACCTACTTCAATATCTTCCTTTTTAACAGGTGTACCTAGCTTCCACTGTTGTTCAGGTGCTCCAGGTAAGTAAATTCTGAGTACTTTTTCATACACATATTTTGTGAATCCAGAACAATCGAAACCACTTGGTGTTTTACCACTTTCAAGGTAAGGTGCTCCCATGTATTTTAAGGCCTCACTGATTAGTGGGTCTTCACGATCAATATCCCGAACCTCTGTTATTCGTTTAGCTCCATAAAAACGGCTATTCCAATAAGAAGAATCTTCAAAATCAATTATAGTTATGCCTTTTGTAGACGAACTGTAAATCATTCTTCCCTTTCCTACATAAAAAGCTGTTGTCGTAATATTTCCTGTATCAGCATTTTTAAAGAAAAGAACGTCGCCAGGCTGAAGATTTCCCTTTGATATGTCTGTTCCTAAACTCCATTGTTCACTAGAGTTATCCGGAATTTTGAGATCCAGAGCTTGTCCAAATACATACTGAACAAATCTTGCCGAATTAAAACCTTCCTCAGGCGTCTTCCCGTTGCTTGAGTAATCAACTCCGATGTACTTCATCGCTTCTTTTAAGAGCGGGGATTCAACTCCATAAAGATTGTTAGGATCAAGTCGTTTAGCTCCGATATATTTATTAGCATAGTAGCTTCCCTCTGTTAATTCAGCTTTTATAACCCCTTTTGAGACGGAACTAATGATGATTTCATTGTTACCATTATAAATGCCAACGCTTGTTACATTTTCTGTATTTTCTCCTTTAAAAAAGACAAGGTCACCAGCCTGGAGATTTCCCTTTTCTACATCTTTACCAAGCTCGAATTGTTCCCTTGGATACAGGGGTAACTCCACACCTTTAGCTTCTTTAAAAACATACTGAACTAACCCCCCCGTACTAAATCCTTGATTGGGTTCTTTCCCATCTGTAAGATAAGAAACACCCAAATACTTTTGAGCTGTTTCTGAAACACTTTTTTCTTCATTCGCAAAAGCTGAATTGGGGAGGAAAATGAATAGAAAAAAGATGCCTAGAATTAAATATGTATGAAACCGTTTTGACAAATCTCTCACTCCTTCTTTTTTTACCTTTCCATTATTCCGTCAATCACATTTGGATACAATAGTTAAAACCGCCTGTTTTTTGTAAATAAGTTAATGTAAGTGCTCTTCAGGCAGACAATTACCCCTAAGTAATTATCCTTAATACCCGTAGAAGAAAGAATATAATTACCTATAGACTGACTTTATCGGTAGTGAAAAGAGTTGAGTTCATTTGAATTTTGTAGGGACAGGTACCCTTTTATAGAATGAATAGAAATATCTAATACTCTTTGGGATGTAACATTAGTAAATTTCACTGTTACATTAAAGCTATAATACCGATTATTATCACCTGTCACTTTTGCCTGGATCATAAGTCTTTCTTTCCTAACGTCATAACGAACAATATGTGAAGAAAGATTATGAGCCAATCTATACCTTCACTTTTTAAATATTTACCTTTTTTTCAAAATACGACTACACAATACCTCCATAAAAAAGCAGGCTATCCCGCTTTCTTTGGATAACCTGCTTTTTATGAACATTTCTTCTCACTGTGCAGCTTTTTTACTCATACATAATCATACCTCAATCGAGGAACGTTAATATATGGCCTCCTGTAATTTTGAAAGGGGTTAGAACAATATATTCACTTCTCTTAAACAGTTGTGAATTCTTTTTCGAAAACCTGTTCTGGAGAGACAAAGTTATAGGCAAGATCTTTTGCGACAGCTTCATATGTGATTTCACCGTTTGCTACATTTAATCCAAGTTTTAACGATTCATTATCGAAGATTGCTTTGAATACACCTTTGTTTGCAATCTGTAATGCGTAAGGAACAGTAACATTTGTTAAAGCAATTGTGGATGTTCTTGGAACTGCTCCAGGCATGTTTGCTACTGCATAATGAACCACATCGTATTTTGTGTATGTTGGGTTGTCATGTGTAGTAATTTGATTGACCGTTTCGACAATACCACCTTGGTCAATAGCTACATCTACAATAACAGAGCCCGGCTTCATAGCTTCTACCATGTGTTCTTTTACCAACTTAGGAGCTTTTGCACCTGGAATTAAGACTGCTCCAATTAAAAGGTCAGCCTCTTCTACCGCTTGTGCTATGTTAGATGGGTTAGACATTAATGTTTTAATTTGATTACCAAAAATATCATCTAGCTGACGTAAACGACTTGCACTTAAATCCAGAATGGTAACATCCGCGCCTAACCCTATTGCGATTTTTGCTGCATTTGTACCTACGACTCCCCCACCGATAATGGTTACTTTACCGCGATTAACACCTGGAACCCCAGAGAGAAGAATACCTTTACCTCCATTTGATTTCTGTAAAAACTGAGAACCAATTTGAGCAGCCATCCGCCCTGCTACTTCACTCATCGGAGTAAGAAGAGGAAGAGTACCGTTTTCTACAACTGTTTCATACGCAATGGCAATAACCCCTGTATCCTTAAGAGCTTGAGCTAGATCTGGCTCAGCAGCTAAGTGTAGGTAAGTGAATAGAATTAGTCCTTCACGGAAATAACGATATTCACTTGGGAGTGGTTCTTTTACTTTCATAATCATTTCAGCACGACTCCATACTTCTTCGGCATTCGTAATTATTTGTGCTCCAGCAGCGGTGTAATCTTCATTTGTAAACCCACTTCCACTTCCTGCGTCTTCCTCAATCAGAACTTCATGTCCAGCATTTATAAAAGAAACGACTCCAGCTGGTGTAAGAGCAACTCGGTTTTCATTATTTTTAACTTCTTTTGGTACTCCAATAATCATTCTACTTTTCCTCCCAATTTAAACATTTTCTGATATACAGTATAGGTTTCCAACCTGACCAAACGAATACTTCTTTTGATTACAGTTAGGATTGTATTTCAAGTATAAACACTGGTTCCTTATCCAACATTAGACACACTGTAAGAAACCGTACAGATCTCATAGGACATACAGGATTATTCCCTTGCAGAAAGTGAGGTTTATATACTCTTCAAAAAAGGTGAAGGTCCCCTTTAATTAAAGAGGATCTCCACCTTCTTTCTTACCCTATGTATCCTTCGTACTTTACTCAAGGATATCTCTAGACAAAATATAATTTGCATATTCTCTAGCATTCTCTTCTATTTCTTCTATAGTTGCCTTATAAGTTCCATGAAAAACAAACGATGGTAAAAAGGTAGTTCCTATTAAATTACTAGTTGCTTGAAATGGTTTCAAAAGCTCACTCATCGAATACTGATTACGTCCACCAGCTTGATATCTTTCTTCAGCACTTCCGGATGTTACGGCTAAAATAAGATCTTTATTGTGTAATTTGTTCCCTTCAGAACCGTAAGCCCATCCATAAGTGAGCACCTCGTCTTGCCATTTCTTTAGTAATGGAGGTGAACTATACCAATAGAAAGGAAACTGTAAAACAATTCGATCATGTTCCTCACATAACTTCTGCTCTTTTTCAATATCAATGATTTCATCAGAATATTGTTTATAAAGGTCATGAATGGTTATATTAGAGTGCTTTTTCAATTCTTCCATCCATGCTTTGTTTACAGTTGAATTTTCAATATTCGGATGAGTAACAATGACTAATACTTTCATTATTTCTCCTCCCGTATATTCTCTAGAATTTCATTACTTGTATCTTCAATAATAAAAGGGGGTTTTTACATCAAAAAATCTGGATCAATACTACTTCTACTATAGAACCTAAGCAATGTATGATAATTATGGAGTAAAAAAAGAATACATTAGGAAACCGCTATTTTATAGTTAAATAGATATTTTTTTATCCGTTGATTCGTAAAATTTACGATGCAGGGCTTCGCGAGCCTCTTCAATACCCTGATTAAATTGGATAAGTGCTTTACGTCTTGTTTCTATCGTTTGTTTAATTGCTTCATTAATTTTTTCATCAGCACGGTCAGTTAGAGCATTCAGTTCACACGCAACGGAAAGCCCAGCTACATTCCCTTGAGCCTTAGCGACTTTAGCACTTTCAACTCCCGTAATGTTACCAGCTACATACAATCCTTTAAGATTTGTTTGCATACGTTCATTATGCAAAGGTACATGTCCCCCTAATTCCGGAACATAGGAGAAAGAACATCCTGCAACTGCAGCGAGTTCAGACATCGGAGTAAGTCCTCCTGCTACACACACAAAGTCAGCCTCTATCACTTTCTCCGTTCCAGGTATAACCGTTCCGGTTGCCGAAATATTAGCAATACGCACACCTTCTACTTGTTCCTCTCCAACAATTTCAAGAGCTGTTTTGCGTAATTGAATAGGAATCCCCCACATTTTGAACCCATTCTTAGGATATAAACGTGCCCCAAGTTTTGGACTTACCCACTTTCCACCAAATCTTATTAAAGGTGAAGGAGCTAAATGTGAAAGTCTTAAAAGTGACTCCATCATTTTCTCTGGATTGGATAAATCCCCAGATATAAGACTAGGAGGTGGAAGTAGAATATTCTCAATGCGAACCCCGCATAGCTGTAATTCACGAGAAATAGCTACCGATAGAACATTAACACCAATAATAACTCCCTTCTCTCCTGCTTTTACACGATGAACATTTCCCATCACCTGTGCTGCTCCAATTGACATCACCCCAGGGAGAGTCCATCCAGGAATAGGGATAGGAATTTCTGAAGCTCCTGTAGCAAGTAAGAGACATTTAGATTCAATTATTTTATCTGTAGTGTATACACACCATCCAGTTTGCGATTTAACTAAATCATAAACAGATACTCCACACAGGATGTTCACACCTAATTCGATGGCACGATCATAAAGTTTTTGTGCTTCCTCAATCCCATTTACCCACTTGCCATCAGGTTCTTCATGTAACTGTCCTAATAAACGGCCCCCTGGCTTTACAAATTCATCAAGTATATACACTTTTAATCCATTTTCAGCTGCTGAAATAGCTGCTCCTAAACCAGCTGGTCCGGCACCAACAATTACAAGATCAATCATACTGATCCTCCTTTGAGAGAAGTTGGGGAAAGAGTTGCATTTGACTCAATTTTCATATTCTCTTCCACTGTAGTCAGGCAAGCTCTCACTGTTCTTTCTCCATCTATGATTACCCGACATTCAAAGCAATGACCAATATTGCAGTAGATACCACGTGGACTAGCCTTATCCTCATGTTTCCGTAGTGTTCGAACTCCAGAGGCGAGCAAAGCAGAGGCAATGGTATCTCCTTCATAAGCTATATAGCGCTTACCATTAAAATAGAAATTCACCCCTTGCTGCTCTTTAATATCACCTAAAACTGGATGTTCATTAACTCTCATAGATTTCACTTTGTTTCCCCTCCTAACACCCCAAATGAAACAGGTCTGACAGGGGGACGATAACTAAGTGATACCTCATCAGAAATCGCTGGACCACCTAATTGCTCTACTAATTTATCAATTGTGCCACGACAAGTACGTCCTCCACAAGGTCCCATTCCTGCCCTTGTTCGTAGCTTTACTTCACGTGAAGAGCATTGAAAACGTTCAACTGTTCCTTTAATTTCTCCCAGTGTAATTTCCTCACATCTACATACTACGATTTGATTTTCGTTCATTGGATTTATCCTCCATTACTATAAGTTAACCTCATAAACCCGAAATTCTTCATTCTCTACACTTTTAGAGAATGACTGAGAACAATCGATCATTGATTAGAAGATATCTAGAAGCTCTTATATAAGTTACAGCTAGATAAATAAAGAGACATCAACATTCATTCCTTCTAAAATAGATGTACGGTCATCTATCTTATCCAAGAGAGAACGTTACATGTCTCATCCATCCACACATTTAAAAAATATGGTTAAAACAATTAACTAATTGCGTGTACACGCTACGTTTATGTTAATTATTTACTAACTCCTTGGTGTTTTTAGATAAAACCGTAATATGGTTTTTGACTAGTAGCATAATGAACCCATCTAATCATTGTAATAAAGTCAAACACAGGCATTTTCACTGCTCTTTGGATATCAGCTGCATACGGTGGTAAATCACTACATTCAAGCAGAATTGCTCCAATGTCAGGGTTTTCATTTATCATATCCGTAGCTGCTTTTATCACTTCTTGTTTTACTTTTTCATTATCAAAAGATCCTCTGCTTTCAATAATAGCCGAAAACTCTGGTAATCTTCCTAAATCCTTAACGACACAAATACTTGGGTCATCTATACCGCAGCTTTTAAATAAATTTGGCGTAATTCCATGTGCATCTGCTGTCAACATGCCTATCTTCTGATTAGGTTTTAACCCTGTTTTAATCCAAGGGACTTGAACAACACTTGAAAGGTAGACTGGGATATCAACAGCTGCTGCTACTTTCTCTTGAAAGTTACCAAAAAATCCACATGCAGCACAGATTGCTCGTGCTCCTTCCGCCTCGAACTCTTTTGCAGCTTTTATAATGTCTTCTAGTAAAGTAGGATCGCCTGCATGAATTCTTTCCTGATTACAATTTGGAACAACCTTTAACCTTACTGGAAAGTCATAGGTAGATAAATTAGCGACGTTTCCCGGTAAAATAGGGTACCAGCATTCATCTAAGTAGAGAATCCCAACTGAATATCCTGCCACATACTGGCCTTTTTTCATTGTAATAATCGTGCTTTCTTTTTCCTTCCCTAAATAACCGTATTCTCGTTCATCATCTAATGCTTTGATAGTCAACTACGGCCCCTCCTTATAGTTTTAGAGAATACATTTGTATTCTCTAAAACTATTAATCTCATTCTATTCACATTCATCTTCTATCACGCTCAGTTTACACCCCAGAAGTAATCCCTTTATCCATTGATTTAACCTCGTATCCTAACTTTACCAGTTCCTCTTTCAGCTTCATTTTGATTTCATCAGTAGGCTGTGTTAAAGGCTTTCTCACTTTTCCACCTTTCATTCCGATCAAGTCCATGCCTGCTTTTACCGGTCCCGGATACGGATTACCTTCCGCCTCCATTAAGCCATAAATACCCGATAATTTTCGGTTCAAATCACGTGCAGCATTTACATCACTTTTCTCAACTATCAGTTCGTACATCTCTACAAGTTCTTTAGGAAGCAAATTAACGAGGATCCCAAAAGCACCTTGTCCTCCAACGGAGAAAGTAGGAAGGATAAAGTGTTCTTCACCCGTAAATACCGTAAAGTTTTCAACATCCTTCGTTAAAGCTACAACCTCACATAAGTGACCAAAATCTGCTGATTCCTTAACGCTTACAATGTTTTCTTCCTGGCTCAATTCATAAATCATTTCAGGCGAAATGGTAACGCTAGTTGCTCCTGGGTAATTGTAAATGACGATTCCGACATTTGATTTTGCAGCTACTTCCTTGAAAAATTCACGAATTCCTTCTTCACTTGTCTTATGATAATAAGGAGGTAAAACTAATCCCCATTTAGCACCACATTCTGCCGCATAATTGGCAAGTTCAATCGTTTCCTCGGCAGTTGAGCAGCCAACACCTGCCATAACAGGAACTCTTCCTGCGGCATACTCACAACCAGCCTTAATTAAACTTTTACGTTCGTCTAATGACATAACATGGTACTCTCCTGTTGTGCCTCCGACTAAAAGACCATGGACTCCACTTTCAACTTGGAAATCGATTACTTTCTTATAAGACTGAAAATCAATTGTTTCATCATCATTGAATGGCGTAATTAACGGTACAAAAATTCCTTTTGGTGTAATACTCATCATATATTCCTCCTATTATTTACATTCCTTAGTTTTAGATGTTAACAGCTAGTTTTTTTTTGTATCTCGAATAATTCAGTTTATCAATGTTAAAATCGGTTGGCTCACCTGTAATAAGCTGAGTTACCATTCTTCCAGTGATAGGAGACATACTAATTCCATCCCCTTCATGTCCACTAGCAATGAAAAATCCAGGTACATGTTCTACCTCTGATACAATTGGAAGATGGTCTTCAACCCAAGGTCTTACTCCTGCATAGGCTCTTATACAGTTAATATCTTTTAGTTTTGGCAAAAAGCGAATGGCTCTCTCTGCTATTGCACGCATTACTTCAACTTCTGAACTGATATCAAATCCTCTAAAGGCTCTATGACCGCCTACTAAAAAGTTATTTGCATCAGTGGGCTCAATCGTGAAGGCTACATTATGTTTTTCAACTAACTCACTGACATTTCTTTTAAAATGAATATCTTCAAATTTAGATAACATATATCCAAATTCATGAACTTTTTGACTTGCTACCTTAAACGGCGTTTTTTCAGATATTAATACCATGCCTTTTCTTGGCTTAATTGGTATATGAACGCCTACCATTTGAGCTATTTTAGGTGACCATACTCCAGCACAATTCACAATTCTTTTTGTTTTAAAGGTGCCTCGGTCTGTTACTACACTTTCAACTCTTCCTTTGTTATCTAGTGTAATATCTTGTACAGAATGATAGTCATAGACTTTCAATCCTAACTTTTTTCCTTCTTCAACAAACGCATAGCATAATTTATAAGGATTCATAGACGAGTCTACCTCTGTCCATATCCCACCAGCTAAATCATCTGCTAAATATGGCTCAATTTCCTGTAATTCCCCTTTGTCAACCATGCGCATATCATAACCATCTTTAGCTTGTTCAGAAACATATCCTCTGGCAATTTCTAGCTCTTTATCTGTCTCGCAAACATAGAGACTTCCTCTTGAAGCAAATTCAAAATCTACCGAAAATTCTTTTGCTAATTGTTTAAAAAGTTGGATACTTGCATAGCCAATTTCCGTATCAATACCTGGTTTTTTATCGCAAATTAAAGCTACTGCGTCACATCTGCTAGAAGTACCTGATGCAACACCGCCTTTCTCAATTAATGCGACTTCTAACCCTTTTTTAGCCAAATGATACGCTACACTAGATCCGATTACACCAGCTCCGATGACAATAACGTCAAAACTTCCCATTTGCATTCCCCTCTAAAAAAGAATGGTTTAAATACTCTTATTTCCCCTCAAAGAACCCTGATGGTTCTACTTTAAGATTTACATTAATTTGTTTGGTTTCTAGATACTCCTCAAAGCCATACGTTCCTAAATCTCTTCCAATTCCACTCTGCTTGTAACCTCCCCAAGGAGCTTCATTAAACGTTGGATGATACGTATTAATCCAAGTAATTCCTGCACGTAAACCGCGAATAACACGTTGCGCTTTCGCTCCATCTTGTGAGAACACAGCTCCTGCTAAGCCAAAGTCTGTCCCATTTGCTAATTCAATCGCTTCTTCTTCTGTTTTAAAGGTCTGAATGACTAAGACAGGTCCAAAAATTTCTTCTTGAACGATTCTCATATCAGGTTTCGTATTACCAAAGATCGTAGGTTCAACAAAGAACCCTTTACCAAACTCTCCTTCGACAATTCGGTTACCACCGCAAAGTAAGGTAGCTCCTTCATTTTTTCCGATCTCGATATAATCAAGAACTGTATTCATATGGTCTTCTGAAACAAGTGGCCCCATTTCAATACCATCCATCCAACCTGGACCTACTTTAATCATCTTGGCGCGTTTCACCAGTTCAGGTACAAAACGATCATATAAGCTTTCTTCTAACAGTAGACGGGAGCCTGCTGAACAAACTTGACCTTGATTGGCGAAGATAGCATACAATGCATAATCAACAGCTACGTCGAACTCTGCATCAGCGAAAACGATATTAGGAGATTTACCTCCTAACTCTAGACTGATATTTTTCACCGTGTCAGCTGCTGATTTCATTAACCTAATGCCTGTATCAGTACCACCAGTAAAGGAAATTTTATCGACATCCGGGTTAGCAACTAATTCTGCTCCAACCTTACTTCCGGCTCCTAACACTAGATTTACAACACCTGATGGAAATCCTACTTCATCAATGATTTCAAATAAACGAATGAGGGAAAGCGGTGTTTGCTGAGCTGGCTTAACTACTACTGTGCATCCAGCAGCAAGGGCAGCTGCAATTTTTTGATTAGCCATTACTAATGGATAATTCCATGGAACAATAATGCCCACAACTCCAATCGCTTCACGAACGACCATCGCTTGAATATCATCCGGAACGTCATATGTTTGACCATGAGGCTTCGTTGCTAACCCAGCATAATAACGTAATTGATTTACCGCATCTTCAACATCAGCTATTGATTCTCGTAATGTTTTTCCATTGTTTAATGTATCTAAATAAGCAAATTCTTCTTTTCTCTCTTCTAATTTATTTGAGATTTGAAGAAGAAGTTCTGCACGATCTCGAGCTCTACTGTTCATCCATCCATCTTCATAAAATGCCTTCCTAGCAGCTGTTATAGCTTTTTTGGCATCTACTTCTGTTCCTTCAGTAACGGTTCCAATTACTTTACTATTTGCAGGATTGATAATTTTCCTTGTCTGGTTTCCTTCACTTAATGTCCATTCACCATTGATATACATCTTTTGAGTGATATCATTGCTAATTAAGGCTGACTCAACTTCATTTATTGTTAGATTCATTACTCTCTCCCCTTCTCCATTATTTGATAACTAATCTCTAATATGTGATTAATTTAAAGATAAAATATATTACTCATTGTTACATTGGACACTGTGTAAGAAGTAGAGACTTATAAATTAGACACGTATCAACACTGCTTAGTATACATTCCAGCAATTATTGATGAGATAAGGTATGAAGCCTGTTATTTTCCTCTATATGACTACCTACCTGGCCAAAACTAAACAGTTAGGCTAATTTTTTAGAAACAAAAATAACCAGCGATATCTTAATTAAATTTCAAGGTATCGCTGGTTATCCGCAAATTTTAACAACATTAATCATTTAATTTTGTATTCTAGTTTAAAGAATTCACAAACGGATTTTTATCATGATGAAATAATCTTCCGATCCTTTCGTTCAGTATCTTCTTTTTCAAGGCTTTCTTTTTCCCAAAACTCTGCATCCGAAATTCCTACCTTTGTAGAGTCAAATACAGGATTTTTCCCTTCTTTTTTTTGTCTCTCATAATCTTTTAATACTTTTAAGGCCGTTTTGGTAAGAAGGAAAATACTAAAAAGGTTTAACCAAGCCATAATACCAAAACCCAAGTCACCTAACGCCCAAGCAAATGCGGACGTATTTATACTGCAATAAAAAACAGTGATCAACAACGCTATCCTTAAAACATGCTTAGGCCAAACTACCTTTACTTTCCGATTTCGATTAAGAAAAGCTAAATTGGTATCTGCCATATAAAAGTAAGTTATAAGAGTCGTAAATGCAAAGAATAGAATAGCAATCGCAATGAAAGGAGCGCCAAAGCCTGGGATTACTGATTCAACGGCATTTTGGGCATAAATTGGACCTGGTTCAAGGTTCCCAAGGTTATTTACAATAGGTTGTTTCCCTTCCGGTGTTACATTATACATACCTGTAACAAGAATCATAAACGCAGTTGCTGAACAAATAATTAATGTATCAATATATACCGAGAAAGCTTGAACTAATCCTTGTTTGGCAGGGTGGGATACTTCTGTAGCAGCAGGATAAAATGTTTCGCTACCAAATCCAGCTGCATTAGCAAAAGCCCCTCTTTTTACTCCCCATGTAATAGCTGATCCAATAATCCCACCAAACGCAGCATTTGTACCAAATGCACTTGTGAAAATAAGGACAAACATTTCAGGAATCTTATCGATATTGCCAACTAAAACGATAATACAAACGATGAGGTAGGCGCTAGCCATAAAGGGGACAATAACCTCAGCTGTTTTTGCAATTCGTTTGACACCTCCAAAAATAATAAATGAAAGCGCAACCACTAATACGATCCCTGTAAATACCGGTTCTATACCAAAGGCAGTATTCATAGCCGAAGCAACAGTATTTACTTGAACACCTGGTATTAAAATTGATGCTACAATCATCGTTATCACAGCAAACAATACTGCTAACCACTTTAGCTTTAAACCTTTTTCAATATAGTAAGGTGTTCCACCTCGAAACTCTCCATCTAATTTTCTTTTATATACTTGCGCAAGCGTTGTTTCAATAAATGAGGTACATGCTCCTAAACAAGTCATAAACCACATCCAAAATACAGCACCAGGACCTCCATATGCAATTGCAGTAGCTACACCCGCGATTGTCCCTACTCCTACCCGACTTGATATGGATAATGCTAAAGCCTGAAAAGAGGATACTCCAGCTTCAGAACTTTTGCTTTCAAATACTAGTTTTATCATATCCTTAAAAAGTCTAAACTGAAGAAAACGAGTAGCAATCGAGTAAAATAAACCTAATCCAAGAAAGGTATAAACCAGTACAGGACTCCAAATATAACTATTTAACCAATTTACTAATGTCTCCATAAAAATAACCCCTCTCATCAATGGAAATCATCTTTTGAAATCTCACTTCTTCTAACAATTCTAGTAAGGATGATACACATTTACTTACATACAGTGTTTTTTCTTAGTAATGGCATTCTCATTCATTATGTGCTTAAAAATCCTATTTCTTTTGTTCTTATACCTTTATCAACAAAGTTATCTTATTTAGATATATTACTTCTCATTTTTCAAATTAAAAGCCACGTTAAAGATCAGAATTTTATTGTCGTGTTCTCCTTAATAGATTCTCCTATTCCTCCTCACTTTTTTTCATATTTCTAGCAATTTCACTTAATAAAACACTTTAAATTTAACGGAATATTGATAATATTAAGATAATTCATTCACAAAAATTTAACATTAGACAGTGTGTTAAGGATTTTGGTTCTACAATCATACACTGAGATATTTTCCCATTATGTAAATTGATCATAATTACCCTGAAATCTAAATATCTTATCAGAGTTCTTTATAAATAATTGGTATATTAATAGTGTTAAGAAAGTAATGCTGAGGTTGAGATAGAAAATGAAGTAAAGTAATAGATAAAAAGACGATTTTATTCTATTAAGGAAATCGTTTTAGACATTCAATATGATAAACTGTATGTTTCGTCTTCAAATTTTAGATTTAGGAGTAGTAAGGATCGGTAAAAGAATGGTTCTAATCCCATTCATTCTATTACCTATACACCTATTAATGGCTCTTAAAAAAAGAAAGCAACCATAATGTATATAATTAAATGATTTATTTTCATGTGAGAACCTGATTGGTTTTAATCGTATCCTCTTATGTATGAAATGTTGTACTTATTTAAAATAAAGATTAAATTCAATAAAACTGATACAAAAGAATAGATTGGTATCCTTTTGTATCAGTATATTTTATATTCATCTTACAACTCATATCATTGTTTGCATGATGGAGAGAACAATGTACATCATCTGTTTTGATTTCTTCTTCATTTCTACTACTTTTTAAGACCTTTTAACTACGATTACTTCTACGTTATTACAATTGAGCTATGCTCTCTTTTAACGTTTTAACAATAAACATAAAGTCTTCTTCCGTAATACTTAAAGGAGGAGATAGCTGTAGTATGTTATTATATCCTGCAACTGTGTCACCATTTTTACCAACAATCAATCCTTTTTCCTTGCACGTATTGATAACTTGATTGATCTTCGTCATTTCAATTGGTTCTTTGGTTTGTTTATTTTTTACGAATTCAATTCCTAAAAGCAGTCCCTTGCCACGAATATCTCCTACGTTTGGATGTTCTTTTACATCCTCTAATTCAACTAATAAGCGTTCACCTAATTCTCTAGAACGTTCAATAAGGTTTTCATTTTCCATAATTTCTAGATTTTTTAGCGCTAGAGCACAAGCAGCTGGGTTTCCTCCAAATGTATTAACGTGACGGAAACGATCATAATCCTCACTACCCATATATGCTTCATAAATTTCTCTTTTAACTGCTGTAGCAGACAAAGGAAGATAAGCGCTTGTAAGTCCCTTTGCCATTGTAATGATATCTGGTTCAACTCCATAGTTCATAAATCCAAATGGTTTACCCGTTCGACCAAAACCACATATAACCTCATCACAAATAAGCAACGCGCCGTGGTCTTCACAAATTTCTTTCACTTTTGCCATGTATAAATCTGGAGGCATTAAAATGCCACCACCCGTAATAATGGGCTCCATAATGACACCCGCAACCGTTTGACTTAATTCCCATGTCATCACACGATCAATTTCCCAGGCACTTGAAAGGGTATTAATATCCTCTGGATTTCGATACGTATCAGGAGGAGCTACGTGCAAAAAGCCTTGTCCTAATGGCTCATATTTGTACTTACGTTGTGCTTGACCTGTTGCAGCAAGTGCCCCCATTGAATTTCCGTGGTAAGCACGGTATCGTGAAATAAATTTATAACGTCCATGATCTCCTTTTTGCTGATGATATTGACGAGCAATCTTAAAGGCTGTTTCATTTGCTTCTGATCCACTATTCGAAAAGAAAATAACATAATCGCCGCCAAGCCACTCATTTAACTTTTCAGCAAGTTTTATAGCAGGAATATGACTTTGAGTTAAAGGAAAATATGGCATTTCTTCAAGTTGTTCATACGCTGCTTTAGCAAGTTCTTTTCGACCATATCCAACATTCACACACCAAAGACCAGACATACCATCTAAGTAACGATTTCCATTAATATCTGTTACCCAAGCTCCTTCTGCTTTGTTGATAATGAGATTTGAAGGGTTTGTAGCTGCCCCTTTCATAGCGTGCCAAAGATATTTTTCATCTGTTTCTTGTAAGCTTTTTGTTCCTTCTGTTGCTTGCACCATAATCAACTCCATTCTACCTTTTTATGATTTTATATACTTATCTTAGTATCGAGCAGTAAGCATTTTCTTACGTGTATAGAATTCTACTCCATCTTTTCCATTTGCATGAAGATCTCCATAGAAGGATTTTTTATAACCAGAAAATGGGAAAAATGCCATCGGAGCTGGGACACCAAGATTTACACCCAACATACCTGCATCAATTTCCTCACGAAATTCACGAATTGCTTTAGCACTAT
Organism: Priestia sp. TRM10; assembly: GCF_057808375.1. NCBI lineage: Bacteria > Bacillati > Bacillota > Bacilli > Caryophanales > Bacillaceae > Priestia > Priestia sp. TRM10. Next base: position 592,411 of record NZ_JBJZOT010000013.1, on the reverse strand, counting down.
CACTATATAAGCAAGCACCATTTGCAAATTCAGATTTATTTGTGAGCTCAATGGCTTCCTCTAAAGTGTCTACGCGAACAATAGATAAGACAGGAGCAAAGATTTCATCTTGCCATATTTTCATTTCGGTCTGTACATTGTCAAAGATTGTAGGCCCTACAAAATAACCTTGTTCGGTTGCCGTGTCTTTTCTTCCATCACGAATGAGAGAAGCTCCTTCATTTTCACCTAACTCAATATATTTCAGCGTACGTTTCTTATGTTCCTCACGAATTACCGGTCCAAGAAATACACCTTCCTCTACGCCATTACCCATCTTGATTTCATCTGCTGCTTCCTTTAATCGATTTACTAATTTATCTGCCACTTCTCCTACAGCGACGACAACCGAAGCTGCCATACAACGTTCTCCCGCAGATCCAAACGCAGCACCGATAATATTATCTACCGTAATCTCTAAGTCAGCATCTGGCATAACAATAGAATGATTCTTTGCGCCAGCAAGAGCTTGCACACGTTTACCATTAGCAGCTGCTCTTTTGTAGATATATTCAGCTACAGGTTGAGAACCAACGAAAGATACAGCCTTTATATCTTCATTATCTAATATGCCGTTTACCACATCGTGTGCTCCATGGACGATATTTAATACTCCATCCGGAAGTCCTGCTTCTTGAAACAATTCAGCTAAGCGATTAGCTAATAATGGCGTTCTTTCAGATGGCTTTAATACAAAAGTATTTCCGCATGCAATGGCAAGCGGGAACATCCAGCATGGAACCATCATAGGAAAGTTAAATGGCGTTATTCCTCCAATTACGCCAATCGGATAGCGATACATTCCAGATTCAACGCCGGTAGCAATATCAGGGAGTTGCTCACCCATCATTAAAGTTGGTGCTCCTGCAGCAAATTCCACACATTCAATTCCACGTAAGACTTCTCCATAAGCTTCGCTGTAACTCTTTCCGTTTTCTAAAGTAACAAGTTTTGCTAGTTCCTCCCAATGTTCAACTAATAATTGTTGATAACGAAATAGAATACGAGCACGCTTAGGGACAGAAACCTTTTTCCACTTCTTAAAAGCCTCTTTAGCAACAGAAACAGCATGATCTAATTCTTGTTGAGTCGAGAAAGGGACACGAGCTATAATTTCTCCTGTAGCTGGATTAGGAACTTCTTCTATTTGTTGAGTTTGAGATTCTATCCATTTACCTCCTATGTAGTTCTTTAATGTTTGAATAGTTTGTGTTGATTCCATTAAAAACCCTCCTGTTTTCAAAATATAAAAGATTGTTTGAACTTATTATATTTTTCATAACCTCTTCTATCATTGGACACTGTGTAAAATATTCAGGCGTTTTTTTCTGCAAGATAAGCTTTGTAGTTTATAATTTTTTTACAAGTTGTCAGATAAAAAAAGAAACCCTATTACTGGGTTTCTTTACAAATTATGAAGATTTAAATTTAGAAATATATTCATATGAAAACTTAGAAGCAGAAGCATATTCATAAGCAGAAATAGAAGCTTCAATTGCTTGGCGTTTATAAGGTTCCATAAAATCTCTTCCGATTAGTTCGTACAGCCGATCAAGGCGGTGGTAAAGTGTTTGACGAACAATATGAAGTTGTTCAGCTGTTTCTTTCTTTGCACCTTTACATTGTAAATATACTTTTAAGGTTTTTAATAATTCTCCATTATTTTGTTGATCATGTAATAGGACAGGTCCTATATAATCATGAATAAACTCATGTAGAACCCCTTGACTATTAGCTGCCAAAACGAGGCGGAAAATGTATAGGTCTTCATAAAAGTAATTAAGCAATTCGTTTGGCATTTTCTCTCGTAGACTCATTGTTTCCTTTGCAGTATGATAACTACTTTTAACATAATCTAAATTATTCACGAATTTTCCTACGCTAAATTCAAGATGGGACAGTTTCTGTTTTTTTATAAACTCAGATCCTTTTAAATGGTCAATGACTTCCTGTACTCTATATTTAAAATCGTTATCCTTACGATTGTTAAGAAGAATAAAAATAATTGTATCTTTCTCAATGTGTGTTAAGAGAAAAATTCCTTTACGTTCAAAAATAGATCGAGTATATAATTTAAAATAATTAAATTCTGAAGTTACTTTATTTAGGTTCTCTGCCTTGCAAAGTAAGACAGTGCATCCGTTCGGTCTAAGGTTAGGATCGATTTCTAAAAGATATTTATGGATTTGCTCTTCACTATTTTTGCCTGCCAACCAGGTTCGAACCCATTCCCCCTCTTCTGTTTTCCTTTGTTCTTCAATATAGAGTTCACGCAGAAGACTTTGAGCTAATGCTATAGCACTACGATCTAGAATTAGAGAGTCAAATTCGGTAATTTCATCTCTTTCTGAAACAATAAATAAATCTGCAAAAGTATGATCTAACGCTTGTACAGATTGATGAGCACTATGTAGACTTGAGGTAACTTCCTCTCTCTGAAGGGCTTGAAATATTTTTTCTTGTTCTATAGGCGTTTTTTTAGGAATGACTTGAATTTCACCTTGATTAGAGATGTAGAATACAGTTACTTTTAAATAATCATGTAGAAATTCCAAAATCTTTTTATGGGGATTAGAAGAAAGAAGTAATTGATTTAAATTGCTTGAATACTCTTCTAAATCTTCAAGTATTTGATAATGCTTTTTGATTAATAGACTATGAATCTCTTGGGTAATATCAATAAATTTTACTTTCTTAAAGAAAACGATGATTGGGAAATCATAGGAATTAGCTAAATCTATAATCTTTTGAGGAATCTTTGATATGTAAGTTCCCAGTTCTATACACAGTCCAGCAGCATTAGCATTAATAGATTGCTGAACTAACGAGTAAAAGGAGTTATGATCCTCTTTCCATCCTACTCCCGTAGAAAGGATAAGTTCATTACCATGTAAAAGGTTTTGAATAGATGTTACTTCTAAAACATGAACCCACCTAATAAGTCGATGGATGCCAGCTTCTCCTGCTATTACTTTTGCATCTGCAAAATGTTGAGTTTGTAAGATTTCTTGTACCGACAATTTCCCCTCAAAATTCATTGAAATTCCCCCTTGATTAGTGTCTCAAAACACAGAATAAGTCCTTATAACTTATTTGAATTTTTAGAATTTTAATCTTGTACTATTCTTCCTATTCATACGACTAAATATTTTATAGCTATTTTGAATTTAATACGGTTTAGATATTTATTATATTAATAAATTTTCGTACATATTCAACACAGAGGACATATGTTCTAACACATTTTCTAAATTTACCCTTGTAACCCTTTCAACAAAAGAATTTACCTATCAAAAAAGGCTACTTACCAATAGAAATTATATAGCTTCAATTTAATTAAAAGCGCTTACAATTTATATTTCAAAATAACGATAGAGCTTTACATCTCTATTTAATAGGAATACATATTGATTTACTTATCGTTAATACCCCTTATAGAGTCAATGAATTAATTCTAGTATAACTTGACTATTTCACATTAGTAAAATGAATGTTTATAATATAATACATAAGAATAACTTATACAAAAGGAGAATATCATGACCTTAAGTAGATTTGAAGTCTTTTATACGATCGTGCAATGCGGTAGTTTAACAAAAGCTGCAGAGATATTAAAGTTAACACAGCCTGGCATAAGTCACGCTATTACGAGTCTTGAAAATGAGTTAGGCTTTTCTTTAATTACTAGAAATCGGTCAGGTATACATTTAACACATAATGGTGAACATATGCTTCCATATATTCGTGATATTTTGACCTTAAATAATACAATTAAGCAAGAAGCTGCAGCAATAAATGGATTAGAAGTTGGAGTAGTAAGAGTAGGCTCATTTACTAGTGTTGCCACTCAATGGTTGCCCTATATCATAAAAGAGTTTCAAGATGATTATGAGGGTATTGAAGTAAAATTACTTGAAGGGGATTATTCTACATTAGAAAAGTGGATTTCAACAGGCATAATTGATTGTAGTTTCCTTGTTTCACCTTCATCTCAGTCTTTTGAATTTCAACCGTTGAAAAAAGATAAAATGGTTTGTATCCTGTCAAACGAGCACCCTCTTTCTAGACAAGATAAAATCTCTTTTGAGCAAATAGAAAGAGAACCCCTCATCATGCCTAAAGAATCTTGGGATAATGAGACACGTCAGATTTTCCGGGAAAATAACATCAAGCCCAAGGTGAAATTTGAAGTTTCCGATGATCAAGCAATTATGGCGATGGTGCAAAATAATTTAGGTATTAGTGTCCGCCCAGAAATGACGCTAACTCATATTCCTGATAATGTACATGTTGCTAAGTTAGAGAAAGATTGTTTTCGGCTTATCGGTATTGCTGCTAAGCCTAACAGTTCTCCCGCAACTAAAACATTTATCAAGTATGTTTATTCATGGGTAGAAGAACATCATTTTTTAGATATTTGATTTTATAGATACTAATAGTTGTACTTCTTCTTAGGAAAGGAACCTAACGTTATTACCATATTTTTTATAACTAAATTAAGTGAAAAGCACGATCATTACGTCCTTAATATTTATTTAAAAGCTTGTGACGTTTTTCAATACGCTTTTCAATCCTTTCTAAAGCTTGCTTATCTTGAAGTAATGCCTCCTTGTTTTCTTTTACTAATTCTTTAAACGTCTTTTTATTTTTAAGTTGTCTATTTATCATCTCAGTCTCCTTATGTTTTATAGAAAATGATTATGAAATCATAACTTTAAGATTACCTGTTTTATTAGCCTCATAAAGATAAAAATTAGCAAATTTCCTTTATTTCAAATAAAGAAATAGAATAGATTTGCTGATTTTTATCTTTTATAAAAAGGGTTTGTTTATACAAGTCTAGCTGGTGAACCTCCCCTTTACACGTTTGTAGGAGGCCATTTCTACAATAAATAACTGTAAGTGAATGTTTGCTCGTGAGTTTTTTTAAAAACATCTATATCTCTCCTTTTTGTTGCATTAGTCATTAGCGTTTTAATTCTAGATCTCTTTAAACAAATTATATTTTTAAGAGCCTGTTTTATCATTGGACTGTATGTAAGCTTTTTCTAAGAATTCTTTCTACATTGTGACTGAAGCACTAAAAAATAAGTTATGAAAGTACAAAACACAAAGAAAATTCTAAATAATGATTCTTTAGCGTAATTAATTGCATTTCTAGTAGGTCTGTGTAAAAATAAGCATTTCAAAAAGGGTTTATTCTGCTTGATTATTAGACCAAAAAGTGAAGAAATTACTCACACTGAATATGAAATAGCAATACTAAAGTTGGAAATATAGGAGTTGATATAGATGATTACAGCTGAGAAAAACATAGTGAAGTTTAAAGCAAAAGATGGACGTGAGGTGACTATTCGTCCTGCGCAAGCAAGTGATGCAGAGCACATTACAACAGCAGTCAGAGAAATTATTGAAGCTGGGGAATTCATTCAAAAAGATGAACCCCGTACAATTCAAGAAGAGCAAAATTTCATTGCGGAAGTAGAAAAGAACAATCATATGTACGTTGTAGCTGAAGTAGAAAGTGAAGTGCTAGGTATTGCTCGTGTTCTAAGAGGCGAAATTAAGATGAAGCGTCATACAGGTCTCTTCCGTACATGGCTGATTTCTAAAGCACAAGGAATGGGGATTGGCAAGCAATTTATGAACTATACACTAAATTGGTGTAAAGAAAATAATCTTCATAAACTATCCTTAACCGTTTTTGCTTCTAATGAAGTAGCCTATCAATTATATAAAAAAGTTGGGTTTGAACAAGAAGGTATTATGAAAGAACAAGCTTATTTTCATAATGAATATGTAGATGAAATTTATATGTCTATCTTCTTTTCCTAAATGAAAAAGACCTATTTTAATCAATTTATAAAGAAGACCCTTACGTTAAGGGTCTTCTGGCTATTTAAGAGGAAAATTGAGAAAAATTTTCTGTTAGACTTTACTAGAAGAGTTAGGAACCTACGTCAAGTTGACGGAGAATGCCATTTATATCACCGTGGGATCTCTTTTCAATGATTTTATCGTCTTCAATTCACAGTAGCATCATCAGAGAATAACTTACATCTTTCCCTGTGGCAGGAATGCCCCTAAGTAGAATGCCAGTATGCTTTCCTTCAAAGAGGAAATAAACAGCTCCTTGATTCCCCTCATCCTAACTTATTCAACAGAAGTACAAATTTCAATATAATGTCCATCTGGATCTGCTACATAGGCAACTGTTTGTCCCCACGGCTTTGTAACAGGTTCCTTTAAGATTGTAACCCCTTGTTGACGTAGAGTTTCGATTGTTGATACAACGTCTTCTACAACAAATCCGACCTCAAATGTTTGTGTTGAAGCAGAACCTTCAGGAACATTTAAATTTGTTAATTCTTTTACATCCTTACGAGTGTTAATTGATAAAGTTGTGACACCTGTATCAAATTCAACATATGTACCTTGTTGCATTTTAACTGGGAGACCAAGAATACCACTATAGAAATCCATTGTTTTTTCAAAATCATTCACATATAAAATGACATATTTCATTACTAACTTCATCTTTCACCCTCCGCATTTAAAAATTTAAGAACCCAAATAATAGTCTATACCACCGTATTAATCATACTATTTAATTCGGATAAAAGTCTGAATAATCTTAATATTTTAACTTTTATTTTTCAACTATCCTGCCGTATTGATGGAAGAAAGTCTATATCCGGAACTTTGACAAACGCATACTGTCGTCACTTGAAACACAAAGGAGGAAAGTAAGAACTCTTTGATATTGTGTCAAGTCTTTCATTGCTGCAATTCTCCACAAAGAGGAACCAAGCAAGGTAATTATCGAGATATTTTGTAGCCACACCTTTAAATTGAAACTTTCACGTCTTATTACACAAGCTTGTGCTTTCATCTATAAAGTAAAGATAAATTATCTTTTCCATATTATACATACAACCCTAGTCTTACTATTTTATCGGTCTAGAATCGCTTACTTCTAAAACACCTTCCATATATAATAAATATACATTGTTTGATATTTATGCACTGTATATAAATAGCTCCATTAAAGGAGGAAGACAATGAACAGTTATGCACCTTATTTCTTAATGGCCATAATCTTTATTCTTGTAATTTGCACGGTTTTCTTTCTACGAAAACAACATGTTGCATTGAAAAAAGTAGGGTTTATATGTTGGATATCTCTAGTTTTTTATTTCTTCATCGAATATATCATTATTAGGGCAAGCACTGTTCCCTACAGTTTTTTTAAACAACCGATGAGTGATCTTGGAGTAACAGTGTGTGGAAAGAACACATACATTCTTGCTTCTTATGAAATTTGCTCTCCTTATCATTTGCTGATGAATTGGACATTTACGATTACAGGTCTTGTCATTTTAATAGGGAGTGTTGGTCTACATCAATTTTGGCCTCATAAGCAACAAACTAGAATTGCCACTACTTTGCTTATCACCTTTGGAATAAGCTATAGCATTTCTGGAATTGTCCCAGCTGATTTGCATTTCCTTTGGCATACGCTCTCTTCTTTTCCAGGAATGATTGTTCAAATACCTGCTCTCTTAATAATTGGTACCTCCATTCGAAAAGCAAAGCCAAAATTAGCACTGTGGACTTTTTTCTGTTCGTCTGTCACCACGATTTCACTTCTTCTAATTCTTTTGCTTCCTTTATTTCCTGAGTTTCCTGGGGGACTTTTACAGCGAATACTATACGGATCTGTTTATTTATGGATGACTGTTACAGCCGTTGTTCTTTGGAGAAAAGAACATATAAACTTAGAAGATAAGCCCTCTAAGTACTCTTCTAGAAAAATATAATTCTTGTGTATCCTTCTCTAATTTATGTGGTGAACACTTGGATATATAAATAAAAAGCATTTATCTACTGATGTGTTTAGTCAATCATGATTAAACACATCAGCTATTATACGTAATTGTCTTTCCCTTTCTTCTGTTGCCGATTCTAGAGAATTATGAAGTAAAGTATTGATAAGTTTAATTACATCATCACTACTAACAAGCGCATGTTCTCTCATATGCTCTGTTGCAACAGCTTGTGCAAAAGCGTGCACAGAGAATCAACATAATCCTTATTTTAGGTTTACTGTAAGAGAATTTATTTTTCCTTCTCTGCTCGTCTTCATGCTTATTCAATAAGTATTCATTAACATCCACTGAAACGTCCCCTATTATAGGCATTATCTTCATCGTATTTAATATAGTAGGCATAAGCAGATACAATAGATAGATCTATATAGAAGCATTACATCTCAAAAAAACGATGTCTTTCAACTTTACAAACTCTAAACGAAAAATTTTTGTACCATTCCCTTTTCCCTTTATCTTGCGCTACCTTATGTGCTGAGTTTTCTTTCCAAGCTTTTATAGATTCTAGGGAATCCCAATAGGAGATTGTAATTCCTAATTCTTGATCTCTAGCACTTTCTACTCCTAAGAAGCCTTTCTGCTTAGAAGCCAGTTCGACCATTTTGTTTGACATTACTTCATACCCTTTATCCCCTTCAGTCCGCTGTGAAGTGAAAATTACCGCATAATAAGGTCGTTCAATATTTCGAGCTGCGCCAATCATATATTTTTCCCCCTTGAAAAGTTCAATATAATGAAGCATCCTATATATTTATACAAAATAAATTCATAAAAGATTCATAATGTCCAATCAGAGCTTAGAGTGCTTTTGTAGGAGTGCCTTGATGAAAAATCATTTGCCACTGTTCGCCTGTTAACTTCCAAATAGAACTACGTAAAGAATATTGCATAGAATCACGTTTAAGTAATCTAAATGTTGTTAAAACAACATGGGGTGCTAATAGCTTAATCTCAAAATCTGTGATTGTCATCTCACCTACAGTCTCTTCATTAGGAAGGCTATCTATTGTTATTTCTTTATTAAAAACACGTCCTGAACTTCCAAATTCCACAAAGTCATGTGCTAAAAGCTCCTCTAACTCTACAACAGACTTACGCACGTCTGACTGTAGCAATTTTTCTTCAAGACCATAAAGATGTTCTTTTAGTTCTATCTCTGTCATTGAACACTCTCCCTTCATTTTTACAAGAGATACACATTAACAAGATTTTCATCTATGAAGAGAGAAATCAAAATCATGATAAAGTTTCCTAATTCTCCTCTCTAGTTGCTGAATTTCCAATGAATCGATTTAATCCTCTCTTATATTCTTCTATCTCACTACTACCTGTAACAGGCTCAATCTGTTCTAAGGAGGAAAGAGAGCTGTTAATGATAAATTTACGAGGTAAAGCGTTATCCTGTAATACTTCATCATAAATAAATGTAATAAATTCTAAACACTCTTTCTGTTTCATTTCGTCCGCAACATTATTCTTCACAAAACGTTTTAACGCTGAGGTTACACGAATAAATTCAGTTGAAGAATGCTCGTCTCTTCGCTCTTCAAATAAAGAAGCGATTACCTCTTCATTAAACAAGGGATCTTGATTCCCAATGCCTTTTTCCATTATTCCTCTAGTATATTCCATGCAATAACAAACAGCATGTTCAATTGTTAATGAGGTGTTTAATATTTTATTTGTTCTAAGAACATTGTTAAGCATCCCATCAAATAACACAGCTCCATCAAACAATTGGGGATAGTCTGCTTTTGGGAAGATTTGTTGAAATCGTTTATATATCCAATTTAAAGTTGAGATTTTCAGTTCTTCTATATAATGAAAAATCTTTCTTTCGTTCAAGACTAATGTTGTTTCAATAATCTTAGATATGTTATTTTCCGCTATAAAATGCATCATAAAAATCATTTGTTTCTCAAACATGTGACAATCACTATCGGTATGTTCATCCGCTAGTTTTTCACGTTGTACAATCATTGATTCTTGTAAAGTAGACAGCAATGATAATAAAAGTTCACTTTTAGATGAAAAGTATTTATAAAATGTTCCTTTTGAAATACCACTTCGTTCTAGAATGTCTTGGATGGAAGTATCAAGATATCCTTTTTCTATAAAAAGCTTGTGTGCTTCTTCTAAAATGTCTTGTTGTTTCTTGTTCATCTTATGACTCCTTTATACATACGTTCTCTTCTATTTAATATATCTCATGTAGCTTTTACATTATAGAATTTTTCTTATCTCTTGATGAATGAATAAAAATAATTATATACTTGTAGTACAATAATTATACTACCAGTATATAATTGAACTAATGGTATAATTAAAATTAAAAATTTTTAATTTGTGTCCTTATAAAGAGATTACAAAAGAAGCATGTAGAAAAACAAGGAGCTCTGATAGAGGATGCTCTATGAAAGGAAGATTATGATGGAGAATTCAAATCAACGTTTACCAGAAAAAGAAGTATTAGGCTTACTCAGTGGCAAGAATGGTGAAGATCCATTTCCTTTATTCGCACAACTTCGAGAAATAGGACCTGTTATCTCTATCCCATCTCCACTACCTGGCACAAATCATCAAGCATGGATGGTTACACGTATGGAAGAAGCCATGCAGCTATTAAAAGATCATACTCACTTCACTGTGGATCAAAGTACAATTGAAGGCCAAGTGGATATTCGGAAAGGTAACAGTGATGCCTCTGCTCCTCCTACCTTTTTAACCGGAAAATCAATGCTTTCCGTTGACAATCCTGATCATAAACGATTACGTAGACTTGTATCAAAAGCTTTTACACCACGTTATATGGAAAGCTTGCGTCCTCGCGTCCAGAAAATTGCTGATGAATTGCTTGATCAAGTTATTGATAAAGGTGAAATGGATATTGTGAAAGACTACGCTTATCCGTTACCAATTAACGTGATTTCCGACATGCTTGGCGTACCTCAAGCAGATCAAGGAAAAATTCACAAATGGTCTTCAGCCATTGCGCATGGTTTAGGGCTAGGAAGAAAAGAACCAGGAGTTGCAGAACAAATAAAAGCTTTCGGCGAATATATTGCAAAGCTTGTCGAAGACAAGCGTCATCATCCTAGCGATGACTTAATTAGTCAGCTGATTGCCATTGAAGAAGAAGGAGATAAACTTAGCATAGAAGAACTTCTTTCAATGATTTCTCTATTAATTTTTGCGGGACATGAGACAACTTCAAACCTGATTGCAAATGGGACTTTAATATTACTAGATCGCCCAGATCAGCTTGAAAAACTTAAGGAAGATGCTAACTTAGTTCCCTCAGCTGTAGAGGAATTGCTTCGTTTTAACGGACCTGCCACAATAGCAGGACCTCGCTTTGCTACTGAAGATATTGAATTTGCGGGGCAGCAGATTACTAAAGGAGACATGGTTATTCCAATATTAAAATCAGCAAACCGAGACGAACTCATATTTGCAGATTCAGAAGATCTCGATGTGACACGCGAAATTAAACAACATCTTGCTTTTGGACATGGCATTCATTCATGCCTAGGTGCACCGTTAGCTCGTATAGAAGGAGACGTTGCATTTTCTACTCTTTTAAAACGCATGCCTAATCTACGACTCAGCGTTCCTAGAGAGAACGTTAACTGGGAGTTCACTTTAAGTTCACAAGGATTATCTTCCCTTCCTGTTGCTTTTTAATCAAAATGGCGCCAGAAAAATACTTTAGCTAGAGATTTATGAAAAAAGCACCCTTGCTAACAAAGGGTGCTTTTTCTTTTTTACTGAGCTTCTCCTACAACAGAAAAGCGTTGTTTTATATGTTTTGAAATTTCAATTTCATCAACAACTGCAATGGCATAGTCCTCATAGCTGATATAGCTTTCTCCTTTATTGTTTAGGATAAGCTGCTCCCCACCTGTTTTATACTCCCCAGTTCTCTTTCCTGCTGGATCAAAAAAAGCAGCTGGACTAAGGTGAGTCCATTTTACATCTTCAGTCTTTTTGAATTCCGCTAAGCTTTTCCCCATATTTGTAGCTGTTGGAAGATATGCTTCAGGAAAATCAGGAGTGTCAAATAAGCGTGTTTTTTCTTCCTTATCAACATAAAGACTGCCTGCTCCCCCAACAACAATTACTCTTGTATCTGTTCCTTTTAGAGCTTCTATTAATACTCGGCCTGCTTCAATATGCTGCTGTTCTTCTCCATGCGGTGCGTTGAAAGCATTTACTACTACATTAAATTTTTGAAGATCTTCTTTCTTTAAGTCGAAAATATTTTTTTCTAGAACATCTACTTCTTTATTTTCTATCTTTCCTGCATTTCTTACAATCGCTGTTACTTCATGATTTCGATTTACAGCTTCTTTCAAAATTAAGTTCCCTGCTTTACCGCTTGCTCCGATAATACCAATCTTCATCTTTATTCCTCCTAAAAAATTAACTTGTAACTATTTTTATTACATGTAACAATAATAATTACAAGTGCGTTTTTTGTCAATAGAAAAATCACTCCCTTCTATCCTTTCCTTCTTTTCGTGTATAATAATGCTTGTAACTTCTATCAAATGGCTAGAATATGTGCAAGGAAGGTGACTGATATGTCTATAAGCAGCCGATTCTCTGTCGGAATTCATATATTATCTCTTTTAGAACTAAACAAAGAAAACGTTAATTCCTCTGAATGGATTGCCAAAAGCGTAAATACAAACTCTGTTGTCATTCGTAAGATTATGGGAATGTTAAAAAATGCAGGATTAGTGAACGTTCGCCCCGGAGTTGCTGGAGCAGAGCTTGCCAAAGAACTTTCTGCTATTACCCTTCTTGATGTGTACAAAGCAGTGAACGTTGTACAAGAAAATGAGCTATTTAACGTACATGGAAATCCAAACCCAGAATGCCCTGTTGGAAAAAACATTCAAGAAGCGGTGATGCCGATCTTCACAGCTGCACAGTTAGCACTTGAAAAATCGCTCGGAAATGTAACCATTGAAGATGTTGTAAAGGATATTAAACAAAAAACCGAAACAGAGAGCACAAATACAACATGCTAAATATAAAAAAGCAGCAGGATAGCTAAGCTATCCTGCTGCTTTTTTTAGAACATGTTATCCTTTGATACTTTCTTTTTTCATCATCCCAAATACTTGCTTCCAAGACATCTTCTCACTATATTTCATAACGCCTCGTTTGTATAAACGGTTCGCAACAATACTTATAAGAAGTGTTGTGACGATAATAATGACAATTCCTAAAGCAAGTTCCCATCCAGCTGCACTTCCCATTAAATAGCGACTAAACATAAGGGTTGGTGTAAGAACAGGAATGTATGAACAAATTGTAATATAACTAGCCGTCGGATCTCCCATTGTCATCATTCCTAAAAAGAAGTTTGCAAATGAAATCATCATCAAAGGAGAAGTGAAGTTTCCAATGTCTTCTGAACGAGATGCAAGTGACCCTAATGCTGCGTAAATCATTCCATTTAACATAAATCCAATTAAGAAGAACAAGATAAACAGAAGAGTAACCGAAACAGTAAAGCCACTTACATCAATAAAATCTAAGGCCAAAGTATCTGCCCATCCCAGTGACTTAACAATTAGGAACGAACCTAGGATAACGAGAATATTCGCAAGACCCATGAGCATATTGGAGATAATTTTTCCGTACATCATTGTAATAGGTTTTACTTTTGTAATCATAATTTCCATTACGCGGCTGCTTTTTTCACCAACAATTCCATTTGCAATACCTATTCCATACAAAAGGATAAACATATACATTGTGAAAACAAATACCCAGACAACCCCTGTTGGTTTATCATCTGTATCTGAATCTAATACCGTGTCTTTAATGGTAATTGGCGTTTGTAGCTCTTTTAATACATCGCCAGAAATGCCTTGTTCAGTTGAAACCTTTGCACTGTACTGCTGTTGCAGAGTGCCTTGTAACACCGTTGTAACTGAAGCTGGTGGTGTAAATTCGTAGCGCTGTTCAAGAACAGGCTTTCCTGATTGTTCTTCAATAATATAAAGAGCTTCATAATCCCCATCTTTTACACCTTGTTGTGCTTTACTAACTTGATTACCTTCTAAAAATTTAAACTTGTAATCTTCTTTTAAGCTCCCTAACATTGCATTATCTGATACTTGATATGTTGTACCTTTATTTACAATGGCAATCGTGTCTTTCTCTCCATCACTTTTAAAATGTGTAAACCCAAAAAAACCAATTATCACTATAGCAGGAATAATAATCCCGATCCAAAAACCTTTTTTCCCAAACTGCTCTTTTAAATGAAACCCAAGTACTTTTCCGAAATTCCCCATTATCTCACCTTCTCCACAAACACTTCATGAAGGGTTGGCTCAAGAAGTGTGAATTCTCGAATTGCAATACCATTTTGTTTTAAAGTGTGAAGTAGTTCTAATCCTTCGTCATCGCTTTTCACTTTTTGTTCGTAGTACAGACCATTTTTTTCCCACTCACTAGAAAGAGGTTGATCAACCTCTGGCAAGACACGAAGATAACGATACCCATAACTTTCTTTAATTTCTTTTACTGTTCCTTGCACAACTGGGTTTCCAGCTTTCATCATAATAATATGCTGACAAAACTGTTCAACCTTATCCATCCGGTGAGAAGATAAAATAAATGTTTTACCTTTATGTACTTCTTCTTGAATGATGCGTGATAGTAAATCAGCGTTCACAGGATCAAGACCGCTAAATGGTTCGTCTAAAATGATAATATCTGGATTATGTAGGACGGTTGCGATAATCTGAACTTTTTGCTGATTTCCTTTTGAAAGCTCTCCTGCTGTACTGTTATGATAATGAGAAATTTCAAAGCGTTCGAGCCATTCTTTAATCTTTTCTTTTGCCTGCTTGCGTTTCATGCCTTCAAGCTCTGCAAAATACAGAAGTTGCTCACTCACTTTTGCTTTTGGATACAGTCCTCGTTCTTCTGGAAGATATCCAAAGGTTACGTTCCGTTTAGAAAAGTTTTTTCCTTCCCAAAGTACGCTTCCCCCGTTTTTCGGAATAAGATCAAGCATCATTTTTAATGTCGTTGTTTTTCCTGCTCCATTACGACCAAGCAAACCAAGAATCTCGCCGCGTGGTAATGTAAAGGAAAGATTGTTTACTGCCTGATTAGACCCAAAACGTTTGCTTAATCCTTCAACTACTAACGTCATGTTTGCACCTCTCTTTTTTAATTAACATGTTTTTAGTTTGCTATTTTTTAAATAACATGCAATCTAACTTTTCATTTATCCTTCCTTTACTTTTTTATACGAACAACTTCTAAAAAGGTTTCAAACCTTTTCCATTTTTTTATCCTTTTTTTCCTAGAAGTAATAAGTTCTCCCTAGCTTTCTTACTAATTTAAAAAGATACCAATAAGCGTTGTTATAAATAATACAACAAAAAAGGCAATTATAACGTACCCAATCATTTTAATGCTTTTTGGAGTGTTTTTATGACTTCCTTTGTATGGATTTCCTGTTACTTTATCTACATGATCTTCAACATCGTTGAAAGGTTCTTTTTCTTTCACATATATCTCCTCCTTCATTCTACGATAACAAACTTTTTCCTTCTTTTTCACACAATAATAACCATTATTTCCAGTCACCTTTTAATGTTCTTTTCTCGCTAATGTTTCATCCTCCTATAAAATAGGGAAAAGAATAGTGTAAGGACAAATGATTATACAGAAAAAGGACGGATTTATAATGAAAAACAAGCCTTCGAAAAACGAACTTATTATGTCAATTCTTTTCACCATTATTATGGCTATCTCCGCCCTTTACTTTCTTACAACACAGCATAGTAAAAACGGTTTGATTGTTTCCCTTCTTTTCACCATCATGGGTGGTTTAATGGTAAAGAAAGCCAAGAAAAATTCCCATAAACAAAAAAGCAGAAAGCTTTAAATATGCTTCCTGCTTTTTTGTTTATGTAGCACAGTTCAATCTTTTTAACACTTTACTTAAACTGTTTTGGAACTCAATGTTCATCTTAATGGATGTTTTGTTTAAATACATGGCATACTTAGGCTTAATAGCTACGACACTAGGTACAACACCCATCAAATCTAGTTTGTGAAGAAGTTCAACAAACTTTGACACACCGTCGTCTGTAATCCCTCCAACGCCGCTAAAATCAAAGTGAATAACATCATACTCTTTCTCAAAAATCTTAGTAAGTAATAGTGTTTCATTATGTTCGATAAGCTCGCTATCCAAATCACCAAAAAGAGGCACAAGCGCTTCTTTTTTCGTAATTTCAATGAGCGGGGAGCTTAGCTTTTTCACTTTTGTTAGAGCTTGCTCAAGTGCTTCTTTTTTATCTAAAAGCTCCATATTTGTTTCAGCAAGTCGAGCTCTGTGCTGAGAGACTAAACTTTCTAATTCAGTAAGGCGTGTATCTTTTTCAATACAAAGCAGATGCCCTTCTCCAGCGTGCCAATGAATGGACACATCCATGAGAGCATATGGTGAATAAAGCGTGCGCATTGTAAGCTCACATGCTGCCATTCTATTAAACTCGCTTAGAATAGACAATGCCTTACTTTTACTTCCCGAGTCCACAAGTTCCAAAAAGTTATCTGCACGTGGAAAAACATCATTGCTTTGTGCTGATTGAGATAAAATTGTGAAATCATGCTTCACATGGAAATACGGATGTGGTAAATATTGACTAACTGACACTTGTCTCCACTCCTTGTGGATAGTTATTTATCCAATTCTGAGTTTCTGCTAGACTACTGATAAGTACAGTTCGCTCAGACGTATGCGAAGCAAAAGAATACTGTGAAATAAGCCGTCCCCCGACAATAACGATTGGGCTATTTGGCAGATTTTCAAGTTCTTTAATATATTCTCTTAGCTGTTCTGCATGATAAATAATGGAAAATGAAAGGGAAATCACATCTGGTTTCCATTCTTTTGCTGCTGTTGTTGCATACTCGAGCGGAAGATTTGGGCCCATAAAACGAGTTTCCCAGCCACTTTCTTCAAAGAGATTACAGGCCATTTTCAAGCCAAGATGATGTTGTTCATGCTGAAGACATAAAAACATGGCTTTTTGGTTTTTAGGCGGACCCTCTTGTTCCCTAAGCTTTTCCCACTGATATCTTGCTAAAATAAATTCACACGTTGACGTAGCTAGGTGCTCATCTGCAACGGTTACTTCATTTTTTTCCCACAAGTATCCAATGTGTCCCATCGCTTTTGCTACAAGCTCTTCATAAATGTATAGGCTATCCTGCCCGGAATTCTTTTCATCAGAAAGAAGCTTCCATGCTTCTTCTTGATTTCCTGCTAGCAACAATGAAGAAAGCTCAATATATTTTTCAGGCAAGAAACATCACCTCATTTATTTTCTAGCGTTTCTATTGCCTTTTGCAAAAAGGAAATGTGCTTTTGTAACTCTTCATTTTTCTGCTTTTTAAACTGTTTAATAAGTCGTTCAAAATTATCGATCAAATGATCCGTTTTCATTCCTCGAGATGTTAAAATACCGTCCAGCCATTCTGAGTAGTCAATAAACATTTTCACGTTATCGTGATGAACGGCAGCGCGAAGCTGATTCAAATGATGTTCATTGTCCTCTAGGCATTTCTGTTTGCCCACTTCTCCAAATTTTTGAAGAAGTTCTGGATACTCAGTATAAATCTCTTCTGTAACTTCCGCAACGATCTTGTTTGCTATAGCACTATTCATGTTGCTACCTGTCTATATCTGCTTACTTTTGGGCGAATAGAAGCAAGGTTTTGATCTGGATAGTTTTTTTCAAGTTCATGCACTTTTTTATACTCTTTGCTTGTTATATATTGAACGTAATCTTCTTTAGATTCCCAACATATTTCAACTGTCAATTCTGCTGGGTGCTGTTCATTTTGTAACAGTTGGAAGGAAACAAACCCATCAAACTTATCAACTAATTTGGAACGATTTTGATAGATATGAATAACTTCATCTATTTTATCTTCTGGCACTACTACTGCTGAGTGAACGGTGTACATATTTTCTCCCCACCTTTATTCAGTTAAATAAAGAACTGCATACATATTATTTTAACAAACTCCATCCCCTTTTGAAAACGATAGTCGGTTTTACTCATAATGGTGAATAGAACATAACAAGAAGGTTGTATTTTATAAAAGTTCTCACCTTTTGAAATTTAAATTATAATAATCTTCTAATAAAAAAATGAAATTCCTGCTTTTTTTGTCGAATGGGTAAAACTCTCTCTAGAATTGATAAAAGAAAGGAGCACGCAAAGTGAAAGATTTATCAACACCTAATATGGATATTATTACAGGCATCCTCTATAGCACAGTTTCAGAAAATGTCCTCCGTCTTAAAGAAAGTGTTGGAGATGCAAGCGAAGCTGAAATTCATTTTAAAGGAAAAGAGCATAATGAAAATAGTATTGCAGAGCTTTTAAAACATATTGCATATGTTGATTTAAGGTGGGTGTATAGATTGAAGGGTACTCTTGTTCCTCCAGAGCTAGAGAAAGCGTACGGGCCTGAGTTAGATAAAAAAGGGAATCTCCCCTCTGCTGAAGGATCTTCTCTCTCCTTTCTTCTTCAACAACTAGACGCTGTTCACCAAAAATTAAAGGAAGTTTGTGTTACGTTAAAAGATGAAAATTTAACAAAGGTTGTTTCATATGAAAAAGGCGAAAAAGCAACAATTAGATGGGGACTTTGGCATATGGCGGATCATAATCGTTATCATCAAGCACATATCAACAAACTCCGTCAAATGTATAAAAGAGCATAAAGAAAAAGGCATTCACCGCCGTGAATGCCTTTTTCTATAAGGGGAAATTCTTTACAAGAGTAAAGAGGGTTAAACAAAATAAGGGAAAGTCTTGCTACCGCTTTGTTACATTGTAAAAAAGAGTTGTAATTTGACTTTTTTGCTTGTTTTGTTTGACATCTTTATCTTATTATAAATATGTAATAAAATAAAATGATTAAAATTAACAAAAGTCATCATTTTTTTTGATGGGAGTCCAACAACAAATGGAATTTAAAGATTTACTTATTTTTAAAACACTTGCTGAAGAAGGCAACGTCACAAAAACAGCTGAAAAGCTTTGTTACGTTCAGTCGAATATTACCACTCGGATGAAGAAATTAGAACAGTCTCTAGGAGCTACACTATTTTATCGTCACTCAAAAGGAATTACGCTCACTTCAAAAGGAAGACTTCTTCTAAAAAAAGGAGAAGAAATTTTGCGGCTTGTAGAAGAAACGGAAACGTTATTAAAAGAAGAAGACAGTCCAGCAGGTCATTTAACAATTGGAGCTAATGAAACAACGGCTCTTGTGCACCTTCCCCCACTTTTGACAACGTTTAGCATGCAATATCCTGATGTCCATCTTTCTCTGCAAGTTGATTCAACCGAAAACTTAGTTGAAAGCGTTCTTTCTCACGAACTTGACGGCTCTTTTGTTGTAGGTCCTGTGCATCATATTGAAGTTGAAACTCTTCCTGTATTAAATGAAAAGCTCGTTATCATTACAAACAGTGAAGAACCTTTTAATGAAACAAATCCAAGTCATCAAACTCTTTTAACTCGCCCAAACTATGTTCATCACGCTCGTATTCATGAATGGCTAAATGGAAATGGGATTAGACCTGCAAGAACGATGGAGTTTAATACGTTAGAAGCAATTATTAGCTGTGTAAAAGCAGGACTCGGGTTCTCTGTATTAACTAAATCTCTTGCAGACTATCATCGGAATGATGGATATCTTCACTATCATGAGCTTTCTGCTTCTTCCTTCCAAACCATTTTTATTTATCGAAAAGACGGATTAATCACAAAAGCATTTGATGCTTTTACAAAGTCAATTGAAGCTGAATTTCTCTCTTAAAAAGCACGAATTTCTCGTGCTTTTTTTCTATGAATTATACAGGAAAGGTTTAGCGGACTTCCTCATGAAGAGCGGGTGTCTTGGATGACGCTCTTTTGTAACCCCAAGCGCGTAGAGAGGATAAGATTTTAAAAGGGTTAGGACTTTTTCATTTTGCTTCAAAAAAGCTCCATGTATTCCCCATGCAAGAACAATACGTTCTGCTCGATTAGCAGCTTGCAGCAAAAATTGTTCGTTACTTGCCCCAACAGGTTCCTTTGCTTTTTTCAGCATTTCTGGTGTGCTTGCTCGATAGGAAAATAAGTTGACAACTTCAAGAGAACCATATCCCCATTCCTTTGCAAATGCAATACATCTTCTAACAGTGGGATTATCTTTTGTTTCTCCTTCTGTGCTTGGATTAAGCATAATAAAGACAACCCTTGGCTTCGTTTCGTCCCAAATACGCCAAAGGGAATAACGGTACACTCTTGTTTCATCTAAGCTTGCGCCTGTAATCATTCTCTAACTCCTTTGCTCATTTTCTTGAAATCAGTTTACCACAAAAAAACTCCCAGTCGCTTGGACTAGGAGAAGGTAATTATTGTTTATGATGCATTGGTCGAACAGTTACTTCATTTACATTCACATTTTCCGGCTGTGATAAAGCGAAAGAAACGGCTCTTGCAATATCCCCTGGTTCTAATGGATTGACAGTACTTTGATGGTTTCTACTTATTTCTAATACTTCTTCATCTGTTGTATGGCCTGATAGTTCCGTTTCAACCATGCCTGGCGAAACATTTGTAACGCGTACACCTGTTTTTGCTAGTTCTTTCTCCATTCCCATTGATAGCGCCCGTACGGCATATTTTGTTGCCCCGTATACAACGTTTGACCGTGATATTTCATGCCCTGCTACAGAAGAAACGTTAACAATATGACCGCTTCCTTGTGCAATCAACTTCAGAAGCACAGCATGAATCCCATATAGGACACCTTTAATATTCACATCAATCATTTTCTCCCATTCTTCCACCTGATCGTTTTTTAAGAATGAACGATACATAACCCCTGCGTTATTAATGAGAAAGTCAATTCGCCCAAACGCTTCTTGAGCTTTGGTCACCACATTTTCTACTTCTTCTTTTTTCGTTACATCAGCTTGCACAACAAGAGCATTGCTTTTTTCTTCAATTTTACGAGCTAAATTCTCTAACCGTTCTACACGACGAGCGGATAAAACAACTTGAACTCCTTGTTCAGCAAGCTGTAGAGCAATTGCTTCTCCAATACCACTGCTTGCGCCTGTAATAATCGCTACTTTTCCTTGTAAATTCATCTTTTGATTCCTCCTATGTATTTCTTTTCTTTTTCTTTCCCTTTATCATCTTAACGTAATCTATTTTTCAATTAAAATAAAAGAGAGCTTCAATCGCTCTCTTTTACCAGCTTGATTTCTTAACACCAGGAACCTGACCTTTATAAGCAAGCTCTCTAAATGCAATACGCGACATTTTAAATTTGCGCAAGTATCCGCGAGGTCTTCCTGTTACTTGGCAGCGATTGTTCAGACGAGTTGGTGAAGAATCACGAGGAAGTTTCTTAAGAGCCTCATAATCCCCTTTTTCTTTTAGTTCTTTGCGAAGCTCTGCGTATTTTTCAACCATTTCTTGACGCTTTAGTTCTTTTACTACTTTTGATTTTTTAGCCATGATATTCTCCTTTCAAAAATAAAATACTCTACATAAAACGTAACCATTACGATTTAACTCCATTAGTTTAACTCATTCATTTCAAAAAATCAACTTATTCGTATCATCTATAAAACATCATTTCTAGTTTTCAAAATGGGTCATATCCATTAGACAGTGAAGCATCTGTCATGTAGAATTGGATTATCTGTTTTTTAGCGGAAAACAAATTAATAGTCTATTAGAAAGGTTGTTTACGCAATGACACAAAATCCTACAGGTAAAGAACGCTTTGCATTAGCGGCTTTACTTAGCTTATTAGCAATACTCGGCCCTCTTAACATCGATATGTATCTGCCAAGCTTTCCTGACATTGTAAAGGACTTGGATACAAATGCATCACTTGTTCAATTGAGCCTAACAACCTGTCTGATCGGGCTTGCAGTCGGACAGCTCGTTGTTGGACCAATTAGCGATGCGCTTGGGCGTAAAAGACCCATGGTTGTTTCTATTATCTTATTTATTTTAGCTTCTCTTCTTTGCGCCTTCGCTCCAAACATTGTTGTGTTAATCATTGGACGTTTTCTTCAAGGTTTTACAGCTGCAGGTGGAATTGTTGCGTCTCGTGCCATTGTTCGTGACGTATTTAGCGGTCCTGATTTAACAAAATTCTTTGCCCTTTTAATGGTAATGAATGCAATGGCGCCAATGCTTGCTCCTGTTGCAGGTGGAGCTATTTTATTACTCCCTAATGCTCACTGGAACTTTATTTTCTTCTTTTTAAGTTTACTTGGATTAATTATTGTAAGCTTCACATCTTGGAGATTAAAAGAAAGTTTACCTGTTGAAAAACGCACAAAAACATCACTAAAGAAAACTTTCCAAACGTTTGGAAGTTTATCAAGAGAACGTTCGTTCATCGGATATGCTTTAACGCTTGGTTTTGCTCACGGAGGAAGCTTTGCTTATGTATCAGGAACTCCTTTTGTATATCAAGGCATTTATAACGTTTCTCCACAAACGTTTAGTTTACTTTTTGGGGTGAATGGTATAGCCATTATTACGGGAACATTTATTGTTGGACGCTGCGCCGGAAAGATTCGTGAACAAACTATTCTTCGCACTGCTTTACTTATTGCATCTGTCGCAACAACCATACTACTAATTATGACCATTATAAAAGGTCCGTTATTTATGATTGTTGGGTCTATCTTTGTGTATATGATTACAATGGGAATGATTACGACAACATCCTTTTCACTTGCTATTAATAAACAAGGACATCGCGCAGGAAGTGCTAGTGCCCTTCTAGGGATGATGCCTTTATTTATTGGAGCTTGCGTTGCTCCGCTCGTTGGTCTTGATGAAAGTACTGCAATCCCAATGGGAGCAATTATTTTCACTTCTACTATCATTGCGCTCTTTTCATTTTTCCAAATTGCACGTAAGGGTGAACGTTTAGAAGAGAAAATAGCCAAACATTCTGTTACAAGCTAATAAAAGCTGGGTGAATTGCCCAGCTTTTATATTTTTATTATTCTTTTAGAACATAGTTTAATTAAAAATATTGTTTTTCGTTTCTTATTTACTAACACCAGATATTAAAATTGTTGATTTTTCCTTTTCTCTTGAAAGATTAATCGTTCTTTCAACTCATTTAACCTCCTATAAAATGTTTCCTCATCTCCTTCTTATTCTGTGCAATAATGCTTAAAAGAGAAAAAAATGAGGTACCTTTCTTTTCTTCCTTCATACATTCCCTTCTTATCGTTCAATGCTACTAGCTTCAATGCCCTTTCTTGTGCTATACTTCCTTTGTGCATAGTAGAGATTAAAATTGGAGGAATCCTATGTTATCAGTAAATAATATTGGCTTGCGCTTTGGTGATCGCAAGTTATTTGAAGATGTTACGATTAAATTTACGCCAGGAAACTGCTACGGGCTAATTGGGGCAAACGGAGCTGGAAAATCTACTTTCTTAAAGATTTTATCTGGTGAACTTGAAGCCCAAACTGGCGATGTTCATATGAATCCAGGTGAACGCTTAGCTGTTCTTAAGCAGAACCACTTTGAATATGAAGAACATGAAGTTCTTCAAGTTGTTATTATGGGACATGAGCGTCTGTATCAAATTATGAAAGAAAAAGACGCTATTTATATGAAAGAAGACTTCTCTGATGAAGACGGCATTAAAGCAGCTGAACTTGAAGGGGAATTTGCTGAGCTTAACGGTTGGGAAGCAGAATCAGAAGCAGCAATCCTTTTAAAAGGACTTGGCATTTCTGAAGATCTCCATACAAAAAAAATGGAAGACCTTACAGGAGCTGAAAAAGTAAAAGTATTATTAGCTCAAGCTCTATTTGGCAAACCTGACGTTCTTCTTCTTGATGAGCCTACAAACCATCTTGACATTAAGGCTATTCAATGGCTTGAAGACTTTCTTATTAACTTTGAAA
Source organism: Priestia sp. TRM10 (assembly GCF_057808375.1). Lineage (NCBI taxonomy): Bacteria > Bacillati > Bacillota > Bacilli > Caryophanales > Bacillaceae > Priestia > Priestia sp. TRM10. Next base: position 568,467 of record NZ_JBJZOT010000013.1, on the reverse strand, counting down.
ATACCGTTATCGTTGTTTCCCATGACCGTCACTTCTTAAACCAAGTTTGTACACATATCGCAGATCTTGACTTTGCAAAAATTCAAATCTATGTTGGAAACTACGACTTCTGGTATGAATCAAGTCAGCTTGCAGCAAAATTAACGCAAGAAGCAAATAAGAAAAAAGAAGAAAAAATTAAAGAGCTTCAAAATTTCGTTGCTCGTTTTAGCGCTAATGCATCGAAATCGAAACAAGCAACATCTCGTAAGAAAATGCTTGAGAAAATTACGCTTGATGACATTCAGCCATCTTCTCGCCGTTATCCTTACGTTCAATTTACACCAGAACGTGAAATCGGAAATGACCTTTTACGTGTAGAAGGTCTATCTAAAACAATTGATGGTGTGAAAGTGTTAAACAACGTAAGCTTTATTATGAACAAAGACGATAAAATTGCGCTTGTTGGTCATAATGAACTTGCTAAAACAACGCTTTTCAAAATTCTAACAGGTGAAATGGAAGCTGATGAAGGAACGTTCAAATGGGGAATTACAACTTCTCAATCTTACTTCCCAAAAGACAATGCGCCTTATTTTGAAGGAAATGATTTAACGCTTGTTGACTGGCTTCGTCAATACTCACCAGATGACCAAACAGAAACATTCCTACGTGGATTCTTAGGTCGTATGCTCTTCTCTGGTGAAGAAGCGATGAAGAAAGCTAGCGTTCTTTCAGGAGGAGAAAAAGTTCGCTGTATGCTTTCTAAAATGATGCTAAGCAATGCGAACGTTCTACTGCTTGATGAACCAACAAACCACTTAGACCTTGAATCTATTACATCATTAAATAACGGACTTATTAACTTCAAAGGATCGCTTATTTTCGCTTCACATGACCATCAGTTTATTCAAACAATTGCAAACCGCATTATTGAATTAACGCCAAACGGTCTTGTTGATAAAGAAATGACATATGATGAATATTTAGCAGATCCTGATGTACAAAAGAAATTAGCTCAACAGCAATAAATAAAAAAGCTTGTAGCACAGTGCTACAAGCTTTTTTATGTACGAAAGTAAATAAACTTCTTCTTCAACACATACAAGATATTAAAACAAAGCACACTAATGGTAAAAATGGTCGGAAGCATTGTTTTTAAGAACGGCAGCTGAATAAAAAAGGTAACCAAGAAAGGATCACTTACCATCATCATTGTTGCACTGTACGTTAAAATAAGAGATCCTGCTGTAATGAGTAATGGATAGCTTCCCATAAGCTGAGCAATGTGAGTGCTTCCCCACACAAGAAAAACAATGCTAATCATAATAGATCCAATCATAAGAGGAAAATTACCTTTTGCAAGCATTGTAATGGACAATACGTTATCTAACCCAATAACAACGTTAGAAAGCAAAATCACAAAAAGTGCTTTTCTGACTGTCTTACTTTTTTTATCTTCTCCATCGTCCACCTGTTCTGCTGATGTTAACAATTTCACAGCTGTAACAATAAGTAGAATCCCCCCTACTAACTTCACAAAAGGGAAATGAAGGAGTACGCTTGTCAAGCTTGCTAAAACAACGTAAATGATACTAATTCCGCACGTTCCGTAAATAAACACTTTGCGCCGCTGCATGTCTGATAAATGGCGGCTTGCCATTCCAATAATAAGAGCATTATCCCCGCTTAAAATAAGGTTTATAAACACAATCTCAACGAGTGTTAACAAAGTTTCCAACCGCTTTTCAGCTCCTGCCTGTCCGCTTTTTATCTACTATATGAACAGCCAAGAAAGTTTATCCCCTTTAAAACATGAAAAAGCTGCCGAGAAAATTTCTCGACAGCTTTTATATCATTAAAACAGCTTACTTTTGAACGTTAGCTGCTTGTGGTCCACGGTTACCTTCAACGATTTCGAAAGAAACTTCTTGACCTTCTTCTAAAGTTTTGAAGCCTTCGCCTTGAATAGCAGAGAAGTGAACGAATACATCGTCTTGACCTTCAACTTCGATGAAACCGAAACCTTTTTCTGCATTAAACCATTTTACTTTACCTTGTAACATGTTATTTCCTCCTACTGCACAACATATGTGTACAAATATATTACTATTCTTGCCCTTGCCACATATAATACTTCAAGACAAAAACTTTTTTCGAAATGTTTATTCTATCCATACATATAGCGAACAAAAATAATTATCTTTAATGTATCAGGTTTTTAAACATGTTGCAATAGTTTTTCACAAATTTTCTCTTAAGAAAGCGTTTTATATGGAATTAAAATACAATTAATCCTTTTAAAGGTTCCTCTTATATTCAGAGGATGCTTCTTCTAATGCATCAATGAATTTATAATAAACAGTACTTTTATTTTCAATATTTCCTCTCGACCAATCGTTATTTTCAAAAAAAGAACGTCTGACAGAAGAAGAAATCTCAAGCTGAACACCTTGTTTTAATAGCGTATCATTTACGATATTTTTAGGTTCTTCTCCTCTTAGATCTGCTCTAGGTTCTTCAGTACGGAACCCTCGTTTAGTAAGCGCTTTCTTTATTTCGTATTTATATAGCTCATTCCTTCCTCCCACATATATAATTTTTTCCTCACTTGAAAAGCCGTGTAAAGAAATCATTGTTTGAGAATGCCTTGCAAGTGTTCTTGCGATAGGCTCATCAAATTTCACTGATGTAATATGAAGAATTCCGTTATCTTGTGATTTAATTCCTTCAAACATATAGTAAGAATAGTTACCTCTTGAGGCTAAACCTTCAACAACTTCTGATGTCCCAATTTCAATTCTCCCACCGTGAATCGCAAAAACAGCAATACTTGTATCTCTGTTTTCGTAGCGAATGCGGTAATCAACTCCTTCTTTCTCTACCTCTTTTAACTGCTCATAGCTCTCATACCCTTCTGAGTTTTGAGAGATGGCTTTTGTTCCGGAATTCAGTTCAATAGGATGAAAAAGCGAAACAAAAAGATTTACAATAAGCATGATCAACATAAGATTTTCTCTCCTCTAAAAACAAAATAGGAATATGACATTTTGTTTATCGGTAGGTAGAAAGTAATGTTTAGCTTTTAGATCTTTTCGTCCATATTCTTTAATATATTCACAACTGTTTTCTTATTTATATATGCATCATTTTATTTTCAACCACAAAAAACTCGTTTGTTTAAAACAAACGAGTTTAAGAAAAGCACTTTTCTTGTTCTTCATTTCTAGCTAATAGTTTCTGAAGCTCTTCTTCTTCAAGATGATGAAGATTTTTTCCACTTTGTCCTTGATAAATCCCCTTACTTATTAACCGATAAATCAAAATTGACTGAATTGTAATTTGTTCCATTTTGATTCCCCCTGGCTCTTTGTTATATCTACTATAACAAACCCTAACAAGGATTTCTCTGTTAATGTGAGTTTTTCTAACATAACCTTATAAGTGTGGCATAACTCTTGTGAAAAATTGCTGATAATCTTGAATATGGAAATCTGCTTCAAGATGAGTATTTTGAAACGCACATGTCTTAATCCCAATTTCTCGCCCTGGCTGAAGATCAAGTTCACGATCACCAATCACTAAATCAATATGATATAAGTTATGTAAATATCGGTATGACTGAGGATCTGGCTTTCGATTATAGCCGTCATCAAGTGCAATGATTTCTGTAAAGTAATGCTTTAACTTGTAGTGTGTTAAAATATCCACTGCTGATTTTTTAGCTTTATGAGTTACGATAACGTTACACGTAGCGGCCTTCAGCACTTCTTCAACGTGAGCAAACGGAGGCTTTTCTCGAACGTCAAGCTCGCTTTCTTGTTGATGAAATGTTTTATCAAACTCCTCTTTTTCAACCCCAAAATAGTCCATTGCATGAAGCGAAGATACTTTTAATTTTTCGAGTACTTCTTCATCGCTTACATGCTTATCATTTATTAAACGTTTAAAAGTCTGAACAATAGTCGGATATGTATCAAAAATGGTTCCGTCAAAATCCCATAGAATATTCATTTCAGTTCCCCCTTACATTTATCGTATCACAACAACGCGAAAAAGCAGAGCAATCCCCTTACTGCTCTGCTTTCTTCTCTATATGTGAACCCCTTTTATTTAACCCCTAAAACACTCCCATTAGACAGGTAAGTTTGTAACGCCCATCAAATAATGATCAACGCTCTTCGCTACGCCACGTCCTTCATTAATTGCCCAAACAATTAAACTTTGACCACGACGTGCATCACCTGCAGCAAAAACGCCATCAACGTTTGTCTCATATGTGCCGTATTCTGCTTTAACACGGTTACGCTCAACTTCTACTCCAAATTGAGAAGGAAGCGGCATTTCTGTTCCTTCAAATCCAATTGCAACGAATACAAGCTGTGCAGGCCATACTTTTTCAGTTCCTGGAATTTCATTAAAAACAAATTTTCCGTTTTCAATTACTTTCTCCATTGCCACTGTATGCACTTCTTTTAAGTTGCCTTCTTCATCTCCCACAAACTTTTTCGTTTGGATAAGATATTCACGAGGATCTTTTCCTAGAGACGCCTGTGCTTCTTCATGAGCATAATCAAGCGCAAATGTAAGCGGTGATTGTGGCCACGGATTATCTAGTGAGCGATCATTTGGTAAAATTGGATGTTTACCAAACTGAGCTAAGCTATTACAGCCTTGACGCACAGCTGTTGCGATACAGTCAGCACCAGTATCCCCGCCACCGATTACAATAACGTCTTTTCCTTTTGCATCAAAAGCTTCATCAAAATCTGAACCGTTTAACACTTGCTTTGTTGAATGTGTTAAGTAGTCCATTGCAAGATGAACTCCTTTTAATTCGCGTCCTTCCATTACAAGATCACGCTGTTTTTGCGCTCCCGTACAGAGAATAACAGCATCATATTCTTCTTTCAGCTGCTCTGCTGTAATGTCTTTTCCGATCTCTGTATTTGTCACAAAATCAATGCCTTCTTGGCGAAGTAAGTTAACGCGACGTTCTACAACTTCCTTTTCAAGCTTCATGCTTGGGATACCGTACATTAAAAGGCCGCCGATACGATCTGCACGTTCATATACTGTAACAGTATGACCAACTTGGTTAAGCTGGTCAGCCGCTGCTAATCCTGCTGGACCTGATCCAACAACAGCAACTCTTTTTCCTGTACGCTCGCTTGGAATACGTGGTGTAATCCACCCTTCTTGGAAGCCTTTATCAATGATTGAGCGCTCGATATTTTTAATCGCAACGGCTGGATCATTGATTGAAACTGTACAAGAGCCTTCACAAGGCGCTGGACAAACGCGCCCTGTGAACTCTGGAAAATTATTTGTTTTTAGAAGTCTGTTTAATGCTTCTTTCCATCTACCGCGGTACACAAGATCATTCCACTCTGGAATTAAGTTATGAATAGGACAGCCTGCTGTCATCCCATTTATTTCAGTCCCCATTTGGCAAAATGGTGTGCCGCAATCCATACATCGAGCGCCTTGGCGACTCAACTGGTCATCTGTAAATGAGTTGGCGTACTCTTTCCAATCTCCTGTGCGTTTTTTAGGGTCGCGCTGTTTTGGTGCTTCCCGATCATACTCCATAAATCCTGTTGCTTTTCCCATAACCGTTCGCCCCCTTTATTAAGATCCGATTGTTTGAAGAGTCTCATCTACTTTTTCAGATTTGTTTGATGAGTTTGCTTTAAAGGCAGCCATAACTGCTTCATCTTTTTCCATTCCAGACGCTTTCATTGCTTCAATTGTTTGTAGCATGCGTTTGTAATCTTTCGGAATGACTTTCACAAACTTTGCAACAGACTCTTCCCAATGAGCTAAAATTTGTGTTGCTTTCACACTTCCTGTATAGTTCATATGTTTTGTTAACATTGCTTTTAGTTCTTTAATGTCTTCTTCATCTTGAAGAGTTTCAAAATACACCATTTCTTTATTTGCCGTTTGATCAAAGTGCTCAACATCATCTGGAAGAACATACGCAACGCCACCTGACATTCCAGCGCCGAAGTTTTTACCAACAGCACCAATAATAACAGCGCGGCCTCCTGTCATGTACTCACAGCCATGATCTCCAACACCTTCAACAACAGCGTGTGCTCCGCTATTACGAACACAGAAGCGTTCCCCAGCGCGCCCTTCAATATATGCTTCACCAGCTGTTGCTCCAATAAGTGAAACATTTCCAGCAATAACATTGTCTTCTGGCGCCTGAGCTTTTACTTCAGGAGCGCGAACGATAATTTTACCACCTGAAAGTCCTTTTCCAACGTAGTCGTTTGCATCTCCTTGTAAGTTCAGTGTCATTCCTTTTGGAACAAATGCTCCGAAGCTTTGACCTGCTGAACCGTTAAAGCGAAGCGTGATCGTATCTTCTGGAAGACCTTTCTCACCAAAACGACGTGTTACTTCACTTCCCACAATAGTTCCAACAACACGGTTAACGTTGCGAATATTAAAGCTTAAATCAACTTGTGTTCTATCGTTAAGAGCACGCTCACATTTTGGTAAAATCTCGGCTACGTCAAGTGATTGATCAAGCTTATGATTTTGATATTCTGTACGCGTATGCTCTCCTTCTACTTTATAAAGAAGCTTTGTTAGATCAAGATGCTTTGCTTTCCAGTGAGATTTCGTACGTTCACTCACTTCAAGCACTTCTGTTTGACCAACCATTTCTTCCACTGTACGGAAGCCAAGCTCTGCCATAATTTCGCGTACTTCTTGTGCGATAAAACGCATGAAGTTTACGATATGATCTGGGTCGCCTAAAAACTTTTTACGAAGCTCAGGGTTTTGAGTTGCAACACCAACAGGACAAGTGTCAAGATGACACGCTCTCATCATAATACAGCCAAGAACAACAAGTGGAGCTGTTGCAAACCCGTATTCTTCTGCTCCAAATAGAGCAGCCATTACAACATCACGGCCTGTCATCAGTTTTCCATCTGTTTCTAAAATAACGCGGCTGCGAAGTTTGTTCATCATCAGCGTTTGATGCGCTTCTGTTAAGCCAAGCTCCCATGGAAGACCTGTATGCTTAATACTTGTTTTTGGTGATGCACCTGTTCCTCCATCATAACCACTGATTACAATAACGTCTGCAACTGCTTTTGCAACACCCGCTGCAATCGTTCCAACTCCTGCTTTTGATACAAGCTTTACGCTAATGCGTGCTTTTGAGTTGGCATTTTTAAGATCATGAATAAGCTGTGCTAAGTCTTCAATAGAGTAAATATCATGATGCGGCGGTGGTGAAATTAAGCTAACACCAGGCGTTGAGCCACGCACTTCAGCTACCCATGGATATACTTTTGTGCCTGGCAGCTGACCACCTTCACCAGGCTTTGCTCCTTGTGCCATTTTGATTTGAAGCTCATCTGCATTTACAAGATAGTGTGAGTTTACGCCAAATCGGCCTGATGCTACTTGTTTAATCGCACTGCGGCGGTAGTCTCCATTTTCGTCTCTTGTAAAACGTGCTGGATCTTCTCCACCTTCTCCACTGTTACTCTTTCCGCCAAGACGGTTCATTGCAATCGCTAATGTTGAATGAGCCTCTTCACTAAGAGATCCAAACGACATTGCTCCTGTTTTGAATCGTTTTACAATTGAATCAACAGACTCTACTTCATCAATTGAAATACTTTTTCTCTTTTTATTAAATGAAAAGGCATTGCGTAAGAACGTAAGCTGTTCGTCATCTGCCATTTTCGAATATTTTTTGAAAAGTTCATAGTTTCCTGTACGACATGCATGTTGAAGCGTATGAATTGTTTGTGGATTGAATGCATGATGCTCACCATTTCGTCTCCACTGTAGTTCACTTCCAGCTTCAAGCGTTTCATCCTTATAGTTGCCAACAAATGCTGCTTCATGACGCATTTTCACTTCTTGTTCAATAACGTCTAGCCCAACTCCACTAAGCTGTGATGCTGTACCTGTAAAGTAGCGGTTAATAACATCTTCTCCGATACCTACTGCTTCAAAAATTTGAGCACCTCTGTAACTTTGTACAGTTGAAACCCCTACTTTTGACATAACCTTTACAACACCTTCAGATGCTGTGTTATTGAAAGTTGCAACAGCTTTGTCATAAGAAACTTTAATAACGCCATCTTTAATTCCTTCACGAAGTGTTTCATATGCAAGGTATGGATTGATTGCATCGATTCCATAACCAATAAGAACCGCAAAATGGTGAACTTCACGAGCTTCTGCTGTTTCTGCAACTAAGCTTACAGCTGTTCTCGTTCCCTTTTCTACAAGATACTGATGAACAGCACTTCCTGCTAGGAGCGTTGGCATTGCCATATTGTGCTCATCAACGCCTCTGTCTGATAAGACGATAATTGTGTTTCCTTCTGCCATTGCTTTGTCTACTTCCCCACAAAGCGTTTCAAGCGCTTTTTCGATATCTTCTTTAAAAAGAAGTGATAGCGTTTTTGTTTTAAATTCTTTCACATTCGTTTCTTTCAAACGGGCTACTTCTTCATTTGATAAAAATGGTGCATCAAGCATAATGCGACGTGCTGCTGATTTATCAGGATGAAGAATGTTGCCTTCTTGACCTAACAGCGTCATTGTGGATGTCACAATTTCTTCTCGAATTGCGTCAATTGGCGGGTTAGTAACTTGAGCGAAAAGCTGTTTGAAATAGTTGTACAATAGATGTGAACGATTAGAAAGCACAGCAAGCGGTGTATCAAGTCCCATTGACCCAATTGGATCTTTTCCTTCTGTAACCATAGGAATAATATTTTTTGAAACTTCCTCATACGTATAACCAAATGCTTTTTGCAACTGAACTAAATTTTCGACTTTTTCTGAAACTTCAGCTTGCTCTAAGTCATTAATTTCAATCATTTGCTCGTTTAACCATTCGCGGTATGGATGCTCTGAAATCATCTCTTCCTTCAGCTCACGGTCTGAGATAATTCGTCCTTCTTCAAGGTTTAAAAGAAGCATTTTCCCTGGACTTAAACGATCTTTATATAAAACATTCTCTGGATCAACGTCAATTACGCCAACTTCAGAAGACAGAATAAGATAATCATCTTTTGTGACATAATAACGAGCAGGACGAAGACCGTTACGATCTAAAATAGCGCCAATTTCATTTCCATCTGTAAACACGACTGCCGTTGGACCATCCCACGGCTCCATAAGACAGCTATGATATTGGTAAAAAGCTTTTTTATCATCTTCCATATTCTCATCGCGTGCCCATGGTTCTGGAATAAGCATCATTGCAGTATGGGCAGGTTTTCTGCCAGCAAGCGTGAAAAATTCAAATGCATTGTCTAAAATAGAAGAATCACTTCCATTTATATCGAGAAGAGGCATTACTTTATCTAGGTCATCGCCAAATGCTTCTGAAATAAACTGCTGCTCACGTGCTCTCATCCAGTTAATGTTTCCACGAAGCGTATTAATTTCACCATTGTGAATTAAATAACGGTTTGGATGCGCTCTTTCCCAGCTTGGGAACGTATTTGTACTAAAGCGTGAGTGAACAAGTGAAAAACCTGATGTAAAACGCTCGTCTTTTAAATCTTTATAAAAACTAGATACTTTAGACGGTGTCATAAGCCCTTTATATACGATCGTTTGGCTTGAAAGGCTTGCAAAATAGAACGCCGTATTTTCACCAACTTTTTCAGCACGTTTGCGAATTACATACAATTTTCGCTCAAACGGTAAGCCTTCTTCAACATTTTCATTTTTGGCAATGAAAACTTGACGAACGTATGGCTGACTTTCTCTTCCTGTTGGTCCGATGTACGTACTGTCAACAGGCACCGTTCTCCAGCCTAATAATTGTTGTCCTTCTTCTTCGACTATTCTGTTAATTTCCGATTCATAGTGAGCGCGCTCTTTCTCATCCTGTGGGAAAAAGATCATACCAACTCCATAGTGGCCTTTTTCAGGGAATGTAAAAGTACAAACGCTTTGAAAAAAGTCGTGAGGAATTTGGACCATAATGCCAACTCCATCACTTGTATCTGGGTCACTTCCCTGCCCACCACGATGCTCTAATTGATCAAGCATATGAAGCCCTTTTTCCACGATATCATGCGACGCACGACCGTTTAAATGTGCGTAAAGACCGATTCCACATGCATCATGCTCAAATTCTGGGCGGTAAAGACCTTGTGCTTGAGGTAGTTTATTTATTGTCATAGGGCATTCCTCCAACTCCATATCTTTTTCTCTCTATGCCGATTACGTTACAATACTAATTGTAGTTTCACAAATTGATATAAACAATATATAATTTAGATTAAAACAATCTCAATATGAGATAGGTTTAAAGGAGGGAGATAAAATGGAGCTCAGACAGCTTATTTATTTTGTAGAAGTGGCAAAGCGTGAGCACGTTTCAGAGGCTGCGTTTGCCCTTCACGTTGCTCAGTCTGCTGTAAGTAGACAAATTAGCAATTTGGAGACAGAACTTGGGGTTGCTCTTTTTGAGCGAGAGGGTCGAAACATTAAATTAACGACAATCGGGAAGCTTTTCTTAACTCACACAGAGGTAGCGTTAAAAGCAATTGATAATGCAAAGCAGCTTATTGATGAACATCTTGATCCTGAACGTGGGACAATTAAAATTGGCTTTCCAACAAGCCTTGCAAGCCACACATTACCAACCGTTATTTCCGCCTTTAAAGGAAAACATCCGAACGTTGCCTTTCATCTTCGTCAAGGTTCTTATAAATTTTTGATTGATGCCGTTAAAAACCGAGAAATTGATTTAGCTTTTTTAGGACCTGTTCCACGAGATGATAATGATATAGAAGGAACGATTTTGTTTTCTGAGAAGATTTTAGCTCTTCTCCCTTCAAACCACCCTCTTGCAAGCAAGGAACGAATTCGACTTGATCAACTTCGCAATGATGCATTCGTTCTTTTTCCAAAAGGTTATGTGCTACACAGGCTTGCAATTGATGCATGTAAACAGTCGGGATTCAAAGCAAATGTATCATCAGTTGGAGAAGATCTTGATGCAATTAAAGGACTTGTTTCAGCAGGGATTGGTGTAACGCTCCTTCCAGAGAGTACGTTGTATGAAACAATGCCAAAGTTTACGGTAAAAGTGCCGATTGAGTTTCCACATGTGACAAGAACCGTTGGCATGATTATTCCAAAACATCGTAAACTTGCTCCATCTGAACAACTTTTTTATGAATTTGTGAAAGACTTTTTTTCTATTCTACAGCAGTACAGTTAAAAAGGCTCCAAGTATGGAAGCCTTTTTAACATGCTTAATCATCATAATCATAGCGAAAACCGTCTTGACTCTTGTCTTGATTTCCGTTTCCTCGTTCATTTGCCAAATCTCTTCTTTCTTTTTGTTCTTCTTCGGTTTGCTTCTTATTCATCATAAGCCTCCTTTTTTAGGTAGTATGTTCCTAAACGAAAAAAAAGATGAGCCTGGTACTTGAGCTCACCTTTTCTCTACTTTATAAAGTCCGTTTGTTGGTACTTTTTTGTCGAAATAAGCTTTTATAATATCACCTTCTGCAAGCTTGTCACTAAGCGGTTCCTCAAGGCTCTTTGTTGTAAAGGTAATGCTTGTTCCTTCTTTTGTTTTAGCCTTGTATGAATTCCCATCTATTTTAGTGATTTGATAGTAGTAAATATTAAATCGCTCATTTTTTGTATCTTTTGTTTTCTCAGATGCAGGCAAACTTTGCAAAACTTCTGCTTGCTCCTTCGCATCTGTTTTGTTAGCTACGTTGTTCATATAATAGAAAACTAGTAAACATAAAAACACAAGTAAAAGTACTAGTAGCATTAATTTTTTTCCTGCAATGGACAACCTAATAACCTCCTGTATAGTCTCGGATTGACCATCATATTTTAAACGTATTATAACATAATTTCAATACAGAACGTACATATAGAGGTCAATGTTCACCTTTTGCTCAAAAATGGAAACCAGGCTTTTGAACTACAACTCTTTCTTTTTTCCTAATTACTATGAAGAAATGCTAGAAAATATTCCTTTTCAAAAAGATGTGTAAAATATACCGAAGAAGGGAAAAAGAGCACTACATATGAAAGGTGGTAGATAGTATGAAACATCTTGTTTTTTATGATGCTGACTGTCCCCTTTGTTCAAATGTAAAAAAAGTTGTCCAAGCCCTTGATTGGGGGAAACGTCTTGATTGGATGCCAGTTCAATCAATTCAATCTGAACAAAAGTTCCGCTTCTTAGCTAAGCGTAATATTTACGATGAAATTCATATGATTTCTCGTGATAATGAACTGTTTAGCGGGTTTTATACCGTTCGGAAAATTTTAAAATCACTCCCGCTTACATGGCCAATTGGCATGCTTCTTTCTCTTCCGCTCATGGAGAAGCTAGGTGTGCCGCTTTATACATGGGTTTCTGAAAACCGCTATGAATGGTTTGGACGCTATTCAGAAAAAGGACAGCACGCGTATTAAACAAAGAACCGAGGCAAAAGCCTCGGTCTTTCTTATTTTCCACCAACAATAACGTCAGAATCAGAGCCAACAACTTTCGTTTGAACATTTTTGTCTCCATCCCATTTCTCAATACGCTTCATTTCAATTACTTCTGGTGTTAATGATTCACTGACTACTTTGTTTGCTTCCGCTTCTGCTTTTGCTTTAATAATTGCAGCGTCTGCCTTACCTTGTGCTTCTACTTTTGCTTTTTCAGCTTGAACTTCTGCTTGCTGCTTCTCAACATTCATTGCTTCAAGCTTTTGCTGTGCATCTACAACATTTTGAATGGCTTTTTGTGTTTTTTCATCTGGTTTTGGTGTGCCAAGAACAAAGTCTGAAACAACAAATCCATACTTATTGGCATCTTTTATGAACTCTTGCTCAATCTCTGTTTTAATTTGCTCACGCTTTTGGAAGATTTCAAGAATCGTATATTTAGATGTTACAGATAATGCCGCATCTTTCATACGTGACTGAAGGAACGTGTTCTCAATCACTTCTGGTTTTGCTCCTTTAAACTTATTGAAGATATCAACAACTTTCTCAGGATTGTTTGCATAGTTATATGTTGCATCAATATCAAGCGGTTTTCCATCTTTTGTTGCAAGTGGTACATCTTCATATGATACCGTTTCCATTGCAACCGGATATTGCGTGACTTTCTTCCACGGAGATACAAAGTGCCACCCTTGACCAAGCGTTTGCTTTTCAACCCCGCCAGATCTGTTGTACACAACCCCAATATGACCTTGATTAACTTGGGTAATCGACATAATGGCAAGCACCCCACCTAAAATAATCGCTAGCCCTACAAGCACGGCCCCAAGCTTTGCTTTTCCTGTTTTCAACATATTATTTTTCCTCCTTATCTTTAAATGCATCTTTTACTTCCTCTGCTTTCTCTCCCACTTTTTGAAATACACCCTTCTTCCCTAACCAAAGCCATATGCCGCCAAGGCTTAAAAAGAACAAAATAAATAAGACGTATAAAGAGAACAATTCATCACCCCATTAACTTATTAAAGTGAAAAAGTTCACATTAATCCATCCTCCCTTATTTGGAGAAGATATTTTAATTCCTCTTTTACACTTTATGTTGTTATCTTAGTATTATTTACGATAAGGTTACAAAAAGGTTTCATTTTTTTAAAGAAAATTGTAAAAAAGCAAAGAAATGGAGATTTCTTTGCTTTTAGGCAGTAATATCAATTATAAAGCCCTTTGAGAAGTAATATTCTTAATCGATATACAATTACGTTTTATCTTCTTCTTTTGCTTTTAATTTGTTATTCAGTTCTTCAATTGCTTTTTGATCCTTATACCAAGATTTCTTCATGTCTCCTGGACTATGATAAATGTCTTTCTGAGTATCATTAATTAGTATTTTATATATTTGAGTTGACCCTTTATATTCTATTGTTAAAGAAAGATTACCATCCATTTCGTGATTTCGTAAATCTTGAAGAAGATTATAAACTTTCTCATTTTCACTTTCTTGCTGACTACCATTTTTTAGGAAATGTTGTTTTCACCCTAATATCAATATTATCAATTATGTCTTCTTTTCCATATTGCTCCCTTATCTCTTGAATACTTGGTACATTCTTAATCTTAACTGGTTGCTCTCTTTGAATTCCTACTGTTCCATCTATATCTTCAAATTGAAAAGGATGTTGCTTAATAATCTCGTTTATTTGTTGACGATATTGTCGCCTCCATAATTCACTAATTACATCATAACGAAAAAGAGAGGTCGAGGCATCTTCATTTTGTTCAAGTGTAAATGGATCTTTTATTCCTTCCATTTTCACTGTAACATGATAATAACTTCCTGATTCATCTTTGGAACTCTGAATATCTGTTACGATGAATTGACGGTCCATTAGACTTTCAAGTTGGTTTTCCACTTCTTTGGCTATTTGATGTTTCTTAAAAGTAAAATATCCCCATCCTAAACCAACAATAATGCCTATTACTAAAAAACAAGTAAAACTCTCTTCACTTTCCCTTCTTAACCTCGCAATCATCGCTTTAGATGGGCATTTTCTACGTAAATCACAAAATCCTTTTATGTATGAAAGTTACTTTAATTCCATAATTCTACCAGGATACAAATAGCAACTCATGAGCCAATTTTCCTTAAAACCCTTTCTTATTCAACTAAAGAGTAGAAAGACTGAAAGAATAAAGACCTATCCTTTCATACAAAAAAACTGCCGAATCCTCGGCAGTTTTTAAAACATACTCAACGCATATTTTCTAGACATCATTTCTAACAACTTAATACCTGCTACACTGTTCCCTTTATCATCTAGCGCAGCACCGTAGATACCAATTCCACAACGATTAGGCACAGCTCCCATTACACCGCCGGATACGCCACTTTTGGCTGGAATGCCAACATCAATTGCAAATTCTCCAGAAGCATTATACATCCCGCACGTCACCATAAATGTTTTACATATTCTTGCGATATTAGCTGGAATGATTTGCTCTCCTGTTCTTGGGTCAACGCCGTTCATTGCAAACACGCAGCCAATTCTCGCTAAGTCTACAGAATCAACTTCAATTGCACACTGTTTTGTATATAGCTCCATTAACTCTTCAACATCTTCGTTAATTACGTCATGCTGTTTTAAGAAATAACAGAGAGCTCTGTTTAATTCAGCTGTTTCAAATTCAGACTGAGCAATTTCTTTATTATACGTAATTGTGGGCTTGTCTGTAAGTTCTTTAACAAAGTCTAAAAGGCGATTAAATCTTTCTTCTACGCTGCTTCCCATGAGCATATGTGTAACAGCTAATGCTCCTGCATTAATCATTGGGTTCAGAGGTTTAGAAGGTGAAATCGTCTCTAATTTAATAACTGAATTAAACGGATCACCAGTAGGCTCTTTTCCTACATAGTCAAATACGAAATCTTCTCCTCTATCCATTAACGCTAGCGCTAAACTAATGACCTTAGAGATACTTTGTAGCGTCATCTTATGTTTAACATCTCCCGCTGCATAACAGTTACCATTTGGATAGTAGACAGCAACAGCCAATTTATCTGGATCTGCTTCTCTTAAAGCTGGTATGTATTGAGCAACTTGTCCTTCTTTTGTATAAATTCTAGCTTCATCAACTAGGTTTTTTAAGTCTTGACTTGATTCACATTGCATTAGCATAACTCCTCACCTACATTTCTCTCTTTAGGTTATCCCATTAGAGGTTGTTTATTAAATATGCTTCTTTTCTTACTATTCATATTTAAGCTTTCAAATCTTGTTTTGCATTGTTCCCAATCGTTTCTTTTCACCACGTTGTTTACATAGTAAAAAAATTTTTGAATATAAAGTTATAAAGACATTTTTAAGGTGGCGAAGAAACGTGTGGACTAAACAAGCAAAACAGCATACAACTCATCTTATCAAGGAGCTCCGCGAACTTCAACAAGAGAATGGTTCATGGCTCTTTCCTTTTGAAACAGGCGTTATGTCTGATGCCTATATGATTTTAACCTTAAGAGCTCTTGGAGTTGAAGAAGAGCTCTTAATTGCCAAACTTTCTAAGCGAATTCTTTCCCTTCAGCATAAAGACGGTACATGGCGACATTATGAAGACGAGCCAAAAGGCAATTTGTCAGCAACCATTCAAGCATATACAGCTCTCCTTGTAGCAGGAGCTTCTTCAAAAGAAGAAACACATATGAAACGAGCAGAGCGCTTTATTCAGCAAAACGGTGGTGTGAAAAAAGCTCATTTTTTAACGAAATGGATGCTTTGTGCAAACGGCTTATATCCATGGCCGCGCTTTTTTTATGTACCGATGACCATCCTGAATATCCCAACGTCTTTTCCGCTTAATTTTTTTTCGTTAAGTACGTATGCTCGTATTCATTTTGTACCAATGATGATCGCTGCTAACAAAAAGTTTTTCATCCCGAGCAATCATAGCATTTACTCTCTCTATGAACGTGAAGGAGCTGAAGAAGAATGGAACGTTGAAGATGAACGATTCATTATTAAAGACCTGTTTTTTTATTTAAAACGATTGCGTAACTTACCAAGTTACATGCACCAAGCAGGCTATAAAAAAGCTGAATCGTATATGATTAGCCGAATTGAAGATGACGGCACCTTGTACAGCTATGCAACGGCTACATTTTTTATGATTTATGGATTACTAGCATTAGGGTATGAAAAAAACTCTCCTCTTATTATCAATGCCATAAATGGTCTAAAAAAGCTCGTCACCTCTGTTGACGGCATGGATCACCTTGAAAATTCAACATCAACCGTATGGGATACAGCATTGCTTTCTTATTCTCTCCAAGAAAGCGGTGTGAGTTATAAGGATCCAATGATAAAAAAAGCGAGTTTCTACCTATTAAACAAGCAGCACAAAAAAGTAGCCGACTGGGCTGTTCACAATCCTCACATAGCACCTGGAGGCTGGGGGTTTTCACATAACAATACGATAAACCCCGATCTTGATGACACGTCTGCCGCACTCAGAGCTATCACTGCTCCAAGCGTTCACGATACTCGGTATCTTAGCTCATGGAATAGAGGCGTTGATTGGCTTTTGTCTATGCAAAATAGAGACGGAGGCTGGGCGGCATTTGAAAAAAACGTCGATTTTCAGCTCCTAACTCATATCCCGTTAAAAAATGCAGAAGACGCTATTATCGATCCTTCAACAGCAGATTTAACAGGGCGAGTGCTTCAGTTTCTCGGAAAATTCGCTGGTTTAACAGAAAAACATCCAGCCGTAAAGCGAGCTGTGAAGTGGCTTTGTGATCAGCAAGAGAAGGATGGTTCATGGTATGGACGTTGGGGAGTTTGCTATATTTACGGCACATGGGCAGCTTTAACAGGCATGAGAGCGGTTGGAGTGCCACTTGATGACCCTCATATCCAAAAAGGCGTTCTCTTTCTTAAAAAACATCAGCGTCAAGACGGAGGTTGGGGCGAATCTTGCCGAAGTTCTGAAGTTAAGAAATACGTACCTCTTCTGTTTAGTACTCCTTCTCAAACATCATGGGCACTTGATGCTCTTTTAACATGTTTGCCAAAGGAACACATCACTATTAAAAACGGAGTAAAGTTTCTCTTAACCCCGCATATTCACAAAGCAAAAACATATCCAACAGGAATTGGCTTACCAGAGCAGTTTTATATTCGCTATCACAGCTATAACTATATCTTCCCTCTGCTTGCTCTTAGTCACTATTGCCAAGCGTAAAACGCTTGGCTTTTCTGTAAAAAGAAAAGAATAAGCAAATGCTTATTCTTCAAAATATTCCTTATAATAGCCGCCAACTTTTCCTGTGTTGTCAACAACAAAATAAAACTCTTCTGTTTCGTTTTTTACTTCATATGTTTTATTTACGCTTAGTACGTTTTCAACCATATATTTACTTGCATTTGTATGCACACATTTAATTTCTTTAATTGTTGGACGGTCTTTCCAGTTTTGATGAATCATGAACGTACACTCCTTTAAGTTTGTCCGTTCTATTGTACCGAATTCTTCCTCTAAAAAAAAGAGGCTAACATCTTTCACTAATAAACTTTACGATTTTTTCACATAAAAAGTCTTGATCATAATCAAGCGTTGCAACATGAAAGCTATTTGGCAGCGTTACCATTTCTTTTTGCTTGCTTTCAACATTGCTGAAAACATATTGGCTATTATGGGGTGGAACAACATTGTCCGTTTTAGAAGAAAGCAAAAGAAGCGGTGATGTCACTTGATGAAGTTTGTTCTTTACTTTCTCCATTAATGCAGTGAGCTCTCTTATTGAAGCAACAGGTGTTTTTTCGTAAGCAAGTTCGTGTACGCCTTCTTTCTTAATATCAGACCCGATTCCGGTTAAAAAGCGAGCCTCTGTCTCACTCTGCTGTTTTAAATGAGGCATATCAATAGCCGGATTAATCGGAATAATGCCTGCGATATTTTGGTATTGAGTACCTAAATGAAGGGCTAGCGTCCCACCCATCGAAAGGCCTGTTACAAATATACGTTCACATGCTTCGGTTAGTTTTTCATATCCTTCTTGAGCAGAAGAAAGCCAGTCTTCTTTCGTGCTTTTTTCCATATCTTCATGATGCGTCCCATGCCCTTTAAGGCGCGGGGCATATATAGTGTATCCTTTATCCTTTAGCACGTTATATACAGGTTTCACGCTTTGCGTTGTGCCTGTAAACCCATGGAGCACTAATACCCCTACTTCATTACCTTGATGATAAAGCTCTTCAGCGTTCTGAACAACCGCATACTTTTCATCCATCCCTTGTCACCCTTTGTACTCTTTCTTTCTATCGTACCATGTAACAGAATATTAAAACAAATTAAAACATCTTCTTACAAAAAAAGCTTAGCTATCCGCTAAGCTTTTTCATTTATTTATTTAGCAAGTTGAACGTCAATCTGTTCTTGTTCTTGCGGTGTTAATGTTTCTGTATGTTTAAACTCTCCAAGTGTGAATAAAAGTCCAGCAACAATAGCGATCGGCAGTACAATACCAAATGTTCTTTTTAAAATAGTCATGATTTTCTCTCCTTTTATTACCCTTTATTTTTTAGCCCAATTCCCACCTCGACGTGCATCAGCTTCTCCTATTATATGACCGTCTTCATCTTTCTGAAGAACTTGCACACTGCCAAAGTGCATCGGGTTATCACTTTTTCCAAGCTTATATCCATAAGATTTTAGAGCTGCGCTTTCACTTTTCGTTAGAGAACTTTCTTCTTCAAGAGTGATAGAATCAAAGGCGAATCGCTTATGTTTTACAGCATCGCTCCACGACTTTCCTTCTCTCATATGATAATAGAGTACTTGAGCAACCATTTGTGGAATTCGATCTCCACCAGGTGAACCAATTCCAATTGTCCCCTCTTCTGTCTTCACAACTGTTGGGGCCATAAATGTTCTTGGTCTTTTTCCTGATTCAATATGATTTACTCCATCACCAAAGTTTTGAAGCTGGTTGTTTAGGAAAAAGCCGTTTGTGTAGTCCCCAGAACCGAAAAAGTCGCTTAGCGTATTTGTTGTTGAAACAACGGTACCCTCTTTGTCCATTACAACAAAATGCGTTGTGCTTTCATGTTCTTTATCAACCTCATACTGTTCTCCCGCATTAGTGGAGTTAAGCTGCCGGTTTAAGAGATTCACATATTGAGAGCTTGTCCAATCTTGTGCATATTGATTTTCAAACTCAGGATCTGCAAGCTTTTCAATTCGGTCTTTGTATGCTGCCTTTGTAATCTGTCCCATATAGTGAGTAAACAAGCTATCACTTTTAATAGAAGAAAGGTTTGCATCATCCATCATCATGAGCATTTGAATAAGTGTTGTTCCTGAAAATGGAGGTGGTGCTGAGATCACTGTGCTTTCCCCATATTTCCCTACAACAGGATCTCGCTCTTTCACCTTATAATCTTGTAAATCGTTTGTTGAAATATGACCCTCTTCTTCAATGTCTTCTGCAATAGAACCTTTATAAAAAGCTGAAGCTCCTTCATCTCGAATTTCTTCGAGCGTTTCAGCAAGTTCAGGCTGCTTGAGTACGTCACCTTGCTTTAAAGGATCTCCGTCAGGATAAAACGCTTCTCTGTTATCCAGCTTTTTTTCGTGCTCTTGAATTGCAAAGGAGAGCGGTTCATTTATCTTAAACCCTTCTTTTGCATAGTGAATAGCGGGATTTAAAAGCTCGTTCATATTTAGTGAACCGTATTTATCATGAGCGTACGCCATACCTGCTACAAACCCAGGTACTCCTGAGTTTCCTTCACGCTCTCCATCAATCTTTTGTGGAGCTTCTTCACGGTAGTCAAGAAACGTTGCTTTTTTGTCAGGAGAAGAAATGAGCATCCCACCGCCGCCGCCAATTCCAGATCCGTACGGTTCTACAACGTTTAACGTGTATGAAATCGCAATGGCTGCGTCAACTGCGTTTCCTCCATTCTCAAGCACATCCATGCCAACTTTCGTAGCAATCGGATTTGAGCTGCTCACGCCATAATCCTGTGCACCAATGGTTCTTTTCCATAACGTTTGACCAGCTAAAAATAGTGAAGATACGAGAACGATAGCAATGACGATTTTTAGAATGTTTTTCTTACTCATATCTCCCCTCCTAACCTAGCTTTTATTAATGACTTTGTTGTGATTTAAGAATATGCGAATTTTATCGTCTTTCTGTTCCCAAAGAACTCCTTTAGATACGCCTTTTGTTAAGCTGTTGAAAATTTGTTTCTTATACCACCAATTGTCAACAGGACGCGGACTTCCTTCTTCAATTCGAAGTGGGACAACATCTACATACGCTGTTCCATCTTCTTTTAGTTTATATTGTGCAAGAGCGGTATTTTTTGTATTTGACCAGCCTTGATCAGATACAAAGTTACCTAAGCTATAAAAGATCACGCTGTCTTTGTAAACGTCAAAGGAAGATAAAACGTGTGGATGATGACCTGCAATCATATCTGCTCCTGCATCAACCATTGCTTTTGCTAAAGCTTCTTGACGTGGACTTGGCTCCATGTCATATTCTTGCCCCCAATGAACATTCACAACAACAAGGTCTGCGTTCCCTTGTTTCGGATCTTTTGCTTTTTCAATTTCGTTAAAAAGTACATCTGGATCAGTATAGACAACACCTGCTTTATTTTTCTTTGCTTCTGTACCTTCAGAGCGGACATCTGTGAAGCCAAGTGTTGCAACTTTTAATCCATTTACATCTTGATACGACACTTTTTTAGCACTGCTTGCATTTTCACCTGCACCAACGCTATCAATGCCTTCTTCCTGAAGCGATGCTAGCGTATCTTTTAACCCTTGTTCCCCATAGTTCATCGCGTTGTTGTTTGCTAAGTTCAACACGCTAAATCCCGCATTCTTTATCGATTTTAAAGAACGCTTGTCAGTTGAAAGTAGAAGATCTTTATCAAGTGGTTCATACTGACTTTCATCTTTTGTTAGAATAGGAACATCTAAGTTTCCTGTCATATAATCAGAGTCTTTTAAATAAGGCTGCACGTGCTCAAATAAATAATCTGCCCCGTGTTTATCCACAATATTTTCTGTGAAGCGCCCAAGCATTAAGTCTCCAACTAGGGTCATCTTTGCTTTGTACTGCGCTTGTTCAGCAACAGCTTTCGTATCTTCTGTACGTGTTAACCAAGCTGACAAAACAAGTGCAATGATAATAAGCGGTGTTAAAATGGCTACATACTTACCGTTTTTTGGTTTTGTTTTTTTAATAAAGATTAGAATTTTTTCTTGGAAATTTAGCTTTTTTATTTTTTTATCCATTTGGGATCAACACCTTAAATAAAGTAGTACAAGTTCATAATTCCAAACGTTAGTCCGCTTAAAAGGAGCGTACTTCCAACTGTAAACGGAATGCCTTGTTTTTGGATTGTATTCGCGATAAGACCAGGAACGATAATTCCAATTCCGCGGAATTCTTGAATCTCAAATGGCATAACAGGATAAAAGTAGTCAAAAACAAGCTTTAAACAAATACCAACGATAAGCATTGCAGCAAATTTACGCTTTCCATAAAGAATCGCAAATCGCCCAATTCCATACATTACAATCACATATGTTAAAATACTAATAAATAAAACAACTAATATAAAAACTGGTTGGTCAAATACAAGAGCTAAATACCCCGGTACAACAAGACCTGCTGGAATAATTCCCGTTTTTTCTGCGAAAAGTAGACTGAGCGTAACGCCAAGTACTAATGCAATATATAAATCTGCACCAAACATCTTTTTCCTCCTAAATTAACCTGCTTTACGAACAGACTGCATGTTGTTGATCGCTTCAATAAGCGGTTCACCAGAGCCGTGAATATTACCAACTCCGTAGACAACGCGTCCTTTTAAGTATGGTTTTAATTCTTCCATAATTTCTTCTGTTGAATATCCTTCAAGGTCAAAATATTGATTTGTGTCAAGATCGCCGCGTTCATAAGCGTCGCTAATTGGAGATGTTGTTCCACCAATTGCAATGACAATCTCTGATGGTATGTAAGGTAGAACGTCTTCAGCAAACTGAATTGTTCGATCAACACGATCATCGCGACAATTCATAATTACAATAGGATGATTTGTACTATAACCTAACTCACTCACACGCTCCCATATTTTAAGCGTAGATGATGCATCATTTGCTGCAAATCCATTAACGAAAAAGGCTGGATTTTCTTCATCTTCTCCGAAACGGACGATGCGCATTGCACCTGGGTCTGGCTGAGCATTAAGCATTCCTGCCATAGCTGTTTCTTCATCAATACCAAGCGCTTCAGCTACAGCTAAGGCAATTGAAGCATTGTCGGGAAATACCATGTAATCGAACTTACGTAAATATTCTTCTGTAATTTTAGAGTTGTCTGCTACGATGACTTCTGAATTACGCTTTTTCGCTTCTTCTTTAAAATAATCTAAATAAGGGCTTTCGATTGTCACAAGATGACCATTATAAGGGATAGCGGCTAAAAAGGCTTGAGCAACTTCATCAAGCGTTGGTCCCATGACATCCATATGGTCTTCTAGTACGTTTACGATAACGCCGACATTCGCTTGTAAAAGCTGATTTTGAAACGTAATTTGATAGTCAGGCTGAACAGCCATACATTCGCAAATCAGTGCATCTGGTTCAAGATCTTCAATCTTTTTCATAACACGGCGCTGCTCTCCGATGTTTGGTCCTTCAAGTCTTCTCTTAATTGGTTCTTCTTCGCTCGTATGCCAGTAAATCATTCGAGCGGATGTTCCGGTTGTTTTACCAATTGTTCTGTAACCCGCTTCTTTTACAACTCCTGTTACTAATCGTGTAACAGTTGATTTTCCACGGATTCCATTAATATTCACGCGGATTGGCACAGCGTGGATTCGTTTTAAATGCTGCTTATAATCCCACATTCCTAAGCAAAGAAGTAAAACGGCACATATAATAATGAGTGCCATACTCTCGCCCCTTTCTTTATCATTCGAAATATTTTGTTGTAGTGGGTACCCGGGAAATAATTTAGCACAGAAAACATATGAGTTCTATCAAACGTCTTTACCATGTAAAGGGAATTGTAAATTTTGTATTATTGTTCACAAAGGGATGATAAATAAAGGAATTTGGGGACTATTTGCTCTTTAACGTAGGTAACTTCCGTGCATTTTCCGCCCATAACTACTTGTAAAGATGCGAAAAGAATCATAATCACTCTCTAGGACATAATCAATTTGTCACGTTTAATGTAACAAAAATCGAAAATTATCTGTAACATTAGAAATATGAAGAAAATTTATTTTTTGTAAATTTTCTTTAACCCACGCCTTTCTTTCCTTCTTTTCTTCCTTGTTTAAAGATTGAAATATGCTGTAATGCTTTATATCTATAAATAAAAGGGGAATTAAGTCTTATATAAAAGATTAGGACTAGGGGAAAAGACACAATAAAAAAGAAGAGAAAAGATTCTCTTCTTTATTTATATCACAGAGAGGGAACGAAGCCTGTTTAACGCTGCTGCGATTTCATGTGCCCGAGGCTCTGCTAATTCTCCTTCACCTTTTTTTGAGCTTGCAAAATGTTTCAAGCCGTGTCTTTCCATTTCTTGTTGAACACACTTCAATAAATCTTTCATCGTTTTTGAAGAACAAAGCAAATTTTTTCGTTCTATATGACTAAGAATTTCTGCAATTGCTCTTGTTTGACTTTCATTTACAAGCTGTTCTACATAGTGGAGGTTAATGATGCTTTTTCCATATTGAATCGTATCTTTTGAACGAACTTTTATCATTCGTTTTCTTCCTTGCTCACTTTGTAAACTTTTAGGTCTCACTATTCTTTCTCTTCGTACTCGATGTTTCGCAACTGCATATCTCTGTTGTTCAGGGTATTTAGCCGCAATTTCTTTTGCCTGATTTGTAACGTCCGTACAGTTGTAATTATTGAGCTTTAAAACAGTATGTGCTTTTTCAAAATATGCCCCAGATCCCCCCATCACAAGGATAGATGATATTCCTTCTTGCTCGTAAAGGGTACTTACTCGATCAATAAAAGGGGTGATTGGTTCTTCTTCCGGGGAAATCAGTTCTTTCATTCGCATATCGCGAATCATAAAATTTGTAGCGCTTGTATCTTCATCAATAATTAAAGTCCCTGCCCCTGCTTCAAGCGCTTCAATAATATTTGCCGCTTGGGACGTACTTCCGCTTGCATTTTCACTTGAAAATTCTGCTGTACTCCCTCCGTTTGGCAAGTTATTTACAAATAGAGAAATGTCTAATTTTTCAACGTTTCGTCCGTCTTCAGCACGAATTTTGACAGCCGTATTTTCCGTAATCACAAACTCACGGCCGTCTCCTTTTCTATAGTTATAAACGCCTCTTTCAATTCCTTGTAAAAGCGTACTTTTCCCATGATAGCCTCCCCCAACAATAACCGTAACCCCTTTTTTTACTCCCATTCCCCTTAAATGCTTTTTTGTATGTGGAATAGGAATAGCAATCTCTAATTCTTCTGGACTTTGAAAAGGAACAGCTTTTTGTAAAGGTAGCTCACTCACACCGCTTTTCCGAGGAAGGATGGATCCATTAGCGACAAACGAAATAAGGCCATGTTCTTTTAAATAAGCACGAATAGCTTGCTGCTGATCAGTGAGGATAACCGCCATCTCTAATTTTTTTATATTCATTTGAAAAATGGAGTTTTCTACAACAGCGGGCAGAAGAGTCTTGAAAATAAGCTCAGCTTGTTCCCCTAAAATCCGGCGTCCTTTTGCAGGTAAGCCAACTGACAGTGTGACAGTCATCAGTGATGCGGAAAAAGTAACGGAAGTTCGATTGAGCACTTCTTGTCCGGGATAATCAATTAGAATCATTCCACTTTTTCCGGACCCTTTTGCTCTTTCCGCTTCTTCTTTTAAGCTTTTATCTATAAGCCGTGTAATATGGTCTTTACAGCATATTTCACGATATTTATCTCTTAGCCACTCTTTTTTTATCTCTATATTTTTCAAAGGAATATGTAAACAAATTTTAGATGGACTTGCAAAAGGATCTCCTTGCACATAGTTAACAGCTAATTCATAATGTGGCCACTTGTATCTCCCTTGTATCCTTTTATAGTTTGGATATCCTTTCCCATCGATTTCTTTAAGAATTTGTAACAGCTTTTTCACTTTATCGCTCCCTTCTTTCTAGTATGTTTAGTGTAACAAAAAACAGCCTCTCCTTATAAGGAGAGGCTGTTTTTTCTTTATCCTTCAAGAAGAAGTGTTTCTGGATCTTCTAATAAGTCTTTAATTGTAGCAAGGAAGCTTACCGCTTCTTTTCCATCTACAATACGGTGATCATATGATAGAGCAATATACATCATTGGACGATTTTCGGAACGTTCTTCATCAATTGCAACAGGACGAAGTTGAATTTTGTGCATACCGAGAATTCCCACTTGTGGTCCATTTAAAATTGGAGTTGAGAGAAGAGAACCAAAGACTCCTCCGTTTGTAATCGTAAATGTTCCACCTTGTAAATCTTTTAACGTTAATTTATTGTCACGCGCTTTTTTTGCTTTATCTAAAATATCTCCTTCAATATCAGAGAATGTTTTACGATCTGCATCACGTACAACTGGAACAACAAGACCATCATCAGTTGATACGGCAACACCAATATCGTAATACTTTTTCAGAACAAGCTCATTTCCTTGAATTTCAGCGTTTAAGAGCGGGAACTTTCTTAGAGCAGCCACAACTGCTTTTGTAAAGAAAGACATGAATCCAAGACGAACATCGTGCTGTTCAAAGAAATTATCTTTACGACGCTTGCGCAGAGCCATAACAGCTGTCATGTCAATTTCATTAAACGTTGTCAGCATTGCTGCTGTTTGCTGAACCTCTACAAGACGATTAGCAATTGTTTGACGTCGACGCGTCATTTTTATGCGTTCTTCCGGTTTCTGTGGATCTTGTGGCTGTACTTGTTTTTGTGGCTGAGGTGCACTTTGCCCTTTAGCTGCTGGTTTATTCTCATGTGACTCGATATCATGTTTACGAACGCGCCCCATTGGATCTGTTGTTTTTACATCATCAAGTTTAATGCCGCGCTCACGAGCAAGTTTACGAGCTGCTGGTGAAGCAATCGTACGGCTTGTCGATTTTGCTTCTTCTTTTGGTACTTCCTTCGTTGCTACAGCTGTTGTGCTTTCTTTTGGCGCTTCAGCCTCTGGTGCTTTTTCCTGTGATGCTTCTTCTTTCGCTTCTGGTGCAGAAGAAGATGTACTTTCGCCTCCGCCTTCTCCACTTTCATCTAAGCGAGCAATCACTTCACCAACGTGAACAGTATCACCAGGCTCTTTCAGAAATTCTGTAATTACGCCAGACTCCTCAGCTGTGATTTCAACATTTACTTTATCTGTTTCAAGCTCTGCAATATATTCACCGCGCTCAATTTTGTCGCCTACTTTTTTTAGCCACTCTGAAATTGTGCCCTCTGTAATTGATTCTGCTAATTCTGGTACTTTGATCTCTCCCATTGTCCTGGCCCCTTTCTAACGTCTTAATACATGATTAGTTAGTTTTAGTGCTTCATTTACGATACGTTCTTGTTCTTTCTTATGAACAGTTGGATCCCCTTCAGAAGGACTTGAACGGCGACGACGTCCAACATAGCCAATCTCAACACCTTCTGGAACAATTTCCTGAAGACGAGGATACGCATATGACCACGGTCCCATATTTTTTGGTTCTTCCTGTACCCATACAAGCTCTTTTAAATTCGGATATTGTGCTAGAATCTCGCGTGCCTGTGCAAGCGGGAATGGATAAAGCTCTTCAACTCTTAAAATATGAACAGAATCAATTTCTTCTTCTTGTTTTTGAACTGTATCGCGTAAATCAATAGCGACTTTACCACTACACATAATAATACGCTCTACTTTTTCTTTTTGTTTTCCTGTTGTTTCTTCTTGTAAGATTTGTTTAAATTCACCTTTGCTCAAGTCATCAAGATAAGATACGCTGTGAGCATTGCGCAGCAAGCTTTTCGGCGTCATAATCACGAGCGGACGAATGTCATCATGTTTCAATAGAGCCGCTTGGCGACGCAGAATATGATAATACTGTGACGCAGTTGTTACGTTCGCAATATCCCAGTTGTTTTCAGCTGCAAGCTGCAGGAAACGTTCTAAGCGTGCGCTTGAGTGTTCAGGACCTTGACCTTCATATCCGTGTGGAAGAAGCATAACAAGACCTGATTTTTGTCCCCATTTTGCTTGACCTGCTGTGATAAACTGGTCAAAGATAACTTGTGCTGCGTTCGCGAAATCACCGAACTGTGCTTCCCAAATAACAAGTGTTTCAGGAGCAAACACATTGTATCCATATTCAAATCCGACAACAGCTGCTTCTGTTAACGGGCTGTTATGAACAGCAAATGAAACATTCACATCTTCTAACGTATGAAGCGGTGAGTAAACATCTCCTGTTTTCTCATCATGTAAAACAATATGACGATGTGCAAACGTACCGCGTTCTGAATCTTGCCCTGTTAAACGGATTGGTGTGCCGTCTTTTAAGATTGTGGCAAACGCAAGTGCTTCCCCTAGTGACCAGTCTACTTTTCCATTGTCTTTTAAATTAGCAGCACGCTTTTCAAGGATTTTTTGCAGCTTTTTAAATACGCTAAATCCTTCTGGCCATTTCACAAGCTGATCGTTAAGAGCAAGGAGTTGTTCTCCATCAACAGCAGTCTCAATTGGTGGAAGCTGACGCTCAGGCATTTCAGGCACTTCCTGTGGCTGGAACGATTTTTTATCAGGCGTTTTGCTAAATGCCTCTTGAAGACGCTCTTCAATTTTTTCATCAATTGCTTTCACATCTTCCTCAGTTACAACGCCTTCTTTTTGAAGCTGCTCTGCATATAAATTCTTCACCGTTTTGTGAGCGCGTACAAGCTCATATGTTTTAGGCTGTGTTGCAGATGGTTCATCCATCTCATTGTGACCAAAGCGACGATATCCAATAAGATCAATGATAAAGTCTTTTTTGAATTTTTTACGATATTCAAATGCAAGATAAGCCGCTGCTAAACATGCTTCTGGATCATCTGCATTGACGTGAATAATCGGCATTTCAAATCCTTTTGCTAAGTCACTTGCATATTTAGTTGAGCGAGAATCAACGCTCTCTGTTGTAAAACCAATTTTGTTATTCGCAATAACGTGAATCGTTCCACCTGTATGATAGCCGTTCAAACCGCTCAAGTTTAGCGTTTCTGCAACAATTCCTTCCCCTGGGAACGCTGCATCACCGTGAATTAAAACAGCAAGTGACGCTGTGGAATCAACAGAAGGATATCCCGCTCCTGTACGATCATCTTGTACAGCTCTTGTGTAACCTTCAACAACAGGGTTTACGTATTCTAAATGACTTGGGTTGTTTGCCAATGTTAAGCGTGTTTTAAATGACTGATCTTGTTCACTAATGTGTTTGTCAGCACCAAGGTGATATTTTACGTCACCGCTCCATCCGTAGCTGATTCCAATTGAACCTTCAGATGGAACAACCTCTTTATTTGGCGCGTGCTGAAATTCTGAGAAAATAAGTTCATATGGTTTTCCAAGCACGTGAGCAAGTACATTAAGACGTCCTCTGTGCGCCATTCCAATATTAATAGACTTTGTTAAATTGTGAACAGCGTGTTCCACAACTTCATCTAGAAGCGGAACAAGCATGTCAACTCCTTCAACAGAGAAGCGCTTTTGGCCTACGAAAGAACGATGTAAAAACTGTTCAAACCCTTCTACTTGCGTTAATCGTTTTAAAACAGATTTTTTCTTATCAGCAGAAAGAGAACGATATATTTTACCCGATTCAATCATCTCTTTTAACCAAGCGTTCTCCTCTCGGTTATGTACGTGCTGGTACTCAAAAGCAATTTTTTTCGTGTATACTTCAATTAAATAGTGATAAGCAGCCAAACCATCCTTTTGTTTGATATGATCTGGTGCGTTTGGACAGAGAACATGAGGCGGAATGCGCTTCACATCTTCTTCTGTCAAATCAAAATTTTCCAGTTTTAGCAGCGCCATCTCCGTTTTATTTTTCTCAAGCGGAAAAATAGATGCATAAAGATGACCATAAGTACGCACATAAGTTGCTAGCTTCACAGCTGTTGCAATCTTTTCAATTTGTGCAGGATCCGTATAATCGACTCCTACCCCTTCATTTTGACTGCTGCTTTTGTTTAGAGAAGGCGGTGTTCCCCACTCATCAAAAAACGCTTTGACTTCAGGGTCAATTGATTCAGGATCTTCTTGATACTGATCATACCATTCCATGACATATCCTAAGTTAGGTCCAAAAAAACTATGCCAAGGAGCTTCGTTTCCTGTGTTTTTTCTCTCCATGATTTCTCCCCAACCCCTCTTTCATTTAGCCTCTTACTTTTTTATAAAACGCTTATTATACTATATTGAAAGCCTATACAAATCATTGTAACAACCCGGAAAGTTTTACTTGGGATGTTACACTCATAGTAACATTTTTGTCACAATTCCTCAAAACATAAATAGGCGCGAAAAGACAAGCATTCTAGCGGTTTTTTCAAAAAAGAAAGCGATTTCTTCGTTTTTTTCGCTTTTTTGTGAAAATAAGCACTATTTTGCTCATCCTTACCTCTTTTTACCGTTTTCTCTTCCTTAATTGATTTTCTTATGAAGAAGAAAACCTTGATTTATCAAGGTTTTCTCCTAAACACGTAAAAAAAACACAACAGAAGAATCAATTATTTTGATGGAAGCTATTCTTTTTTTTCATAGCTCAATAAGCAATTGTAGGCAGCTTTTCAATTAACCTTTTGCTTGATTTGTTGGCCTCTTTTAAAATAATATCCTCATCCATTGTTTTTAAACGTCGATTTTCCATTACAATTTCCCCATTAATGATGACCGTTTCTACATCTGAGCTATAAGCGGAATAAACAATGCGGGAAATAGGATCAATATCATAGGAAGGAAAAGCATGAAGCTTGTGAAGATCAACCAAAATTAAATCCGCCTTTTTTCCAACTTCAATACTTCCAATCTCGTGCTCTAAGCCGAGTGCTTTAGCTCCTCCAATCGTGGCCATTTGTAATACTTGTTTTGCTTTCATTGAAGTTGGGCCATGGATGGGCTTTTGGATAAGAGCGGCAAGTTTCATTTCTTGAAACATATCAAGATTGTTGTTGCACGGAGCTCCGTCCGCGCCTAAACTAACATACATATCACTCTTTAGCATATGGGGCACTTCGGCAATCCCTGAAGCGAGCTTTAAGTTCGAGCCTGGACAGTGGCTTACCTTTACTTTTCGATCTCTAATAATTTTTTTCTCTTCCTCATCTAACCAGACGCAATGTGCTAAAATAAGCCGCTCATTGGCGAGGCCGAGATGATCTAAATAAACGACATTACGCATGCCTCGCTCTTGCTCTACAATTTGGATTTCACCTTTATTTTCTGAAGCATGGGTATGTACACGAACTTGATATTCTTCAGATAAAAAAGCAACCTCTTTCAACAGTTCCTCTGAGCATGAGACAACAAAACGAGGTGAGAAAGCATATTGGATGCGCCCGTCTTTGTTATGCCATTTCTCATACAGGTCCATGCTTTCTTGCAAGGAGGCGCTCGTTGTTTCTCTAAGGAGCTTTGGCACTTCTTCACCATGATCCATCATCACTTTACCCGCAAGTGCCCGAATGCCGCTTTTTTGAATGGCCTGAAAAGCAAAATCTGTGTGATGTACCGTTTCCATGTCTACAATAGACGTTGTACCACCTTTTATCAATTCCCCGATGCCAAGCATCGCTGAATAGTAAATGGATTCTTCATCATGAGCCGCTTCAAGGGGCCAGATTCTTTTTTTCAGCCAGTCCATAAGCTCCCAATCATCTCCCTGTCCTCTGAAAAGCGTTTGACAAAGATGAATGTGCGTATGAATAAACCCTGGAAGAAGAATTTGATGACGTGCGTCTATTTCAGCGTCCACAGTATCCGGCTGTAAGTTCGTCCCGATTTCTTTAATTCGTTCTCCCTCAATTAAAACATCTCCGTGAAAAATATCGTCTTGTTTGTTCATCGTAATAAGCTGAGCATTTTTGATTAGCAACCGTCTCACTGTCATCTCTCCTTTGAAGTCCCAAAATACTGTCATATGCCTACATGTAAAGTAAGTTTCCATATTATATGTTTTTCTCATTAAGAATGGCGAGCATATTGTAAACGGACTTGACAAGAACTTTTATGTTTAAAGTAGCAACTCATAAAACAATATGTGATTAATCAACGCCGTTAATGAATTGCTGAAGAGTATCGATAAAAGTAAGCACGTCCTCTGTTTCTCTTCTGTACGCAACGTAAATGTTTGATACAGGAAGAGGAAAGATAGAAAAAGGCACAGCATCTATTTTCCCTTCCTTCACTTCCCCTTCAACAACGGAAAAAGGAAGAAAAGACATGCCTAATCCTTCCTCAATAAACCGTTTTGTAATTTCTACTTGATTAACGACCATCGTTTTCACGCCCTTATATGCCTGCTGAATAGACGGCAAAATTTCTTCCCAATAGAAAGGATGATTGTTAATCAATAACCGATGCTGGTGAAAAAGAGAAAAAAGGGATTCATTTTCACTAGAAGGAGGAGCTGCGAGAATAACGGAATCTTGTAAAATACTTTTGCATATTGCGTGTGAAACAGGCATCCTTGATAAACCAACGTCTGCTCTTCCGCTTTCGAGCTCACCGCTAATTTCCATGGACTTTACAACATTTATCATAACTTCGATTTTAGGATATTTATGTAAAAAAGAGCTAAGAAATCTCGGCAAAATAGCTGAAGCAATATAAGGAGCAACAGCAACTGTTATTTTACGCTGAAATCCTTGCTTAAAGCTTTCTAAAGTTTGCACACCATCATAATAACTTTCCACCAATTTTTCAGCATGTGGAACAAATCTTCGTCCTGCTTCTGTTAAATAAACGTGGCGTCCGGAGCGTTTAAAAAAAGAAATGCCAAGCTCTCGTTCTAAATGCTTAATATGTGCTGTAACAGTTGGCTGAGAAAGAAAAAGAAGCTCAGAGGTCTTTCTGAAATTTTCATGCTTTGCTGCAACAAGAAACGTTTCTATCCACTTCATATCCATCATTATGCACTTCCTTTTCATAAAAAAACCTTATGACAATTTTATCATAAGGTTTTTTGCTCTTTATTTTTTTATTGCTAAGAATCGCAAGCGTTTGTAGTCAGCAACCCACTTTTCACTTTTATACAAGTGTTCCTTTGCAATGCTCTCTACTCTTTTTACAACTTCTCCTTGAATACTTTGGTCTATATGTGTTAAAAAGTCTCCCGCAAAGTTAGCAATCCATCCCTTGATGCCTTCATTTTCTTTAGCAAGTTCTGTTGGTCGATCGAAAGAGGAAACGTAACATACTTCAAATCCTCCCTGTTCAAGAAGAGTTGTATATTCGCCAACACTCGGGAAATACCATGGATTGTATATATCCTTTTTTTCTATTCCATACTCTTCTAAAGCTTGATACAGAGCTTGAATAATGGAATCTACATTCCCTCTACATCCCATTTCCCCAACAAACCGACCTCCGCTTTTTAAACAGTGATTTACGGAAGATATAACTCGTTCAGGCCTCTTCATCCAGTGTAGAGCAGCGTTTGAAAAAACAGCGTCTACTTTTCTTTCAAGCTGAAAATCTTCTCCGTTGCCAGTTCTAAACTCAAGTTGAGGATAGGATTCTTTAGCTTTTCTAATCATGTTTTGTGAAGCATCAATTCCTATAACACTTGCCCCTATTAATGCAATCTGATGAGCATGAATTCCTGTTCCACAGCCCAAATCTAAGATACATTCCCCCTCTTTTGCACGAAGTAACGAAAGCACATCTTCCCCATATTTAGCGACAAATGATGCAGTTTGATTATAGTATTCTGGGTTCCACTGATTTTTTGTACCAAGAGCTTCTTTCATGTTGCGTCCTCCCTTTTCGTTCTTTTTATAGATTATCACTCTTATATATTAAAGAATATTAGATAATTGATCCCTCATTGATAGGGATCTCCTATCAATAAAAAAACACCTCTTGAAAAAGAGGTGTTATAAAATGCTCAAATGAGGAAAGTCTAAATTTGTATCTACTTCTCCTTTGATTTTTGTAACTACATTTTTTTGTCCTTTTATCCAATCATAAAAAGAAAAAATTACAGGACGACGATTTTCTCCAACTCCAACATATACTCGCCCTGTTTTTGGAGCATAAACAGAAGAATGAATCGTTCCTGCCGAGTTTCTGTAGTCGCGTTTAAAAAACGGATAATCTGTATGATTAAAAAGCTCAAATGCTCCATAGGGTGTTAGCGGATTTTCTAATGCTTCTTCAAGTTTTGCTAGTCTTTCTTTTGACTCAACAAGGTGACGGCGGTTTTCATCTTGAAGTTCCCGAGATCTAAAATGATTGGAGCATGCAAGACTTCTTCCATATGAAACGTTAACTCCGCGCGGAGAGGCTTCAACAATTGCAGCACGGTCATTTTTATCATTCATCGTATAGTTAAACGAGTGGCGGTGTGGAATATTTCTTAATACTTCTACTGCTTCTTCTGTTGTTTGACATGTATCAAGAATAAACCGCGCAATGGAGCAGCAAATAAACCCGTCTCCTGCTTTCTTTCGATGTACGAAATGATACCCAATTGAAAGTCCCTTTTCATTCATTCCGTCCATACGTCCAATCAACCTTTGAGCAAATCCGATACTTGCATATGCTTCGCTCGGTTGCCAAAGTAAAAAGCGACCATCATATGTTTTAGGATGGTAATCATAGTTTCGAGCATAAAAGCCTTCCGCCATAAGAGCAGAGCACCCTGACTTTTTCCATTCTCCTTGATAGCCGCTATACTCATGCACAACGTCTTCTAATCGCCACTCCATTCCATCTGAAATGCCTTCAAGCTCTTCCCATATGTGTGGTGCAAACTCTTCTACTCTCTTACGCGCTTCTTTTAGTTGGATGGGATAGCTTCTTAATGACTTCTTTCTTCGTCTTTTATGTGACTCATACAAAATTGTTCCTTTATGCCATTTGCCAAGTATGTGGCCAAGTTCATATGATGTGCCTCTTCCTTGCTTAACGTTCACAAAAATGGATTGCATAGTCTCAACTCCAAACTCTGTTTTTAAGAGAAAAAGAGCTTCTTACCCTTATAGGAATAAGAAGCTCTAAAAGAGTTATCCTGTTTGAATACTCTTATGAAGAAGTCGTTTTAGAAGTGGAAACAGAACGTTCGGAAGTTCTGAAACGTCTTCAACTAAAATACTGTATTTCCCGTAAATATTGCGAATTGTAGTTTGCTGTCCTTCATCAATTGGTTCATTTGATAAAAAGACGTTGATTACTTCAATTCCCTGTTTGCGCGCGAGTAAAACAGCTTCGTGTGTATCAACAACTCCGTTTTGCTCATATCCCATTGCAGCAGGCTCTCCATCTGAAAAAACAAGCAGAAACTTTTGTTTTTCGCTGCGCTTCATTAAACTTTGAGAAGCGTGACGAATTGCAAAGCCGTCTCGGTTATCTTCCATTGGTTCAAGCTGCATAATTTCAGATCCGCTTTCTTTCTTATACGATGAAGAAAAATCAATAACATGTTGAAAATAGTTTGGCTGATACGTTTCTGTTGCATCGTTTGTATCTTCCCAAAAGCCGACAATTTCATGTGGCACGTGTACAGATTTTAATGCTTCATGAAAAAGAGTAATGCCAAGCTTTGTTTGCTCCATTTTGTCGAACATAGAGGCTGAACAATCGACAAGAAGCGAGAATACAGCATCAATTTCATGAGATGGATCGTTCTTTTTATGAAAAAGCCGCGGATTGTCGTCTGTTGCAAGACGAAGCAAGTTTTTTTGATTTAAACGCCCAAAATGCAGATCAGTGCGAGGTAAAATCCGCTTATGCTCAAGTGTTTTTGAAATCATTTGTTTTAACCGCTTTTGATATGGTGCAATTTCTTTTACATTTGCACTGTACTGTGAACGCTCCTCTGACGTTGGGCGCGTTTTTTCTTTTACTAATGCTTTCGCATAGCGATTGTCTTTTCCAAACGACTCATCTCCGCCTTCTTGTGGTTCTTCTTTTCTTGTTTCAAGCGCTTCTAGCTTTGAATAATCGTTCCGCTTTGCTTTTTTAGATTGCCCTTGAACAACACCTAGCGCTTGATCTCCGTCTTCTCCTTCACGAACAGCGTCATCTCCCCCTAAATCTGTTTTTGAACCTTGCTCTAAATCAAACTGAAGGAAACTTTCCGTTGCTTTACTTGTTTCTTGATGCCATGTTGGCAGTTTATCTTCGTGAACGTCTTCTTCCCCTGACTTCTCACCTTTAATCACATCATCATTTTTAAGTTTAGATTTTCTTTTTAAATCATCAAATGTTAATCCTTGCTGCAGCTCTTCATAATTAAAATCTGGAAGAAGGAAATACGTGTTTAACATATCTTTTTCAAGCACTTCTTCTAGCACATCACTTATCTCTTCGCAAATACGCGTCACCTCACGCGTTGTCTTAGCTTCAAAGGTGCGCATAATTTGCTCGCGTAAAAATGGAATCACTCGGTCAATATCAGGTTGAATAGACGGAAGTTCTTCAAAGGGATTATCTACTGTTGCTAGCACATATAAAGCACAAAAAAGTGCGTCAGTGTGAATGTTACGCTCCACATTAAAGCGAAGCTGTGTGCTAAAGTACATTTTATACATTTCTCGTCGCTTTAAAAATACTTTTTTCGTACCTGGTCGGTCTTTTTTGCAATCTTCTTCAAGACGCAAATTTTCAAATACCATAAACAATTGGCGCGCGAAACTTTGAACAGGAGAGCGACGAATATGCTTTACATAACGAGCAATGGCCCCGTAATCACCATGGGTAATTTCCGTGCTTCGTAAAAACACGTCGCTTTTTAAGCCTGCTACTGTTTCCTCATGTGGACGCTGCCCCCAGAAATGGCTTAGGTACATTTTTTTTAAATATGGATCATAATAGGAAGAAACGCGATACTCAATCTCCATTTCTTCATCTTTTGTCAACGTTCGGGCTAAGTCTTCGAGCTCCATAAATAGAAAAGAATTAATTTGACTATCATTAAATTTAATAAACTTCATGAAACAACACCTTACTCAAAAAGAGTTTCAGCAATATTTTGGACAGCAGCCTTTTCACGCTCATCTTCTAGTTTTTGAACAATACCACGCTCAATTGCTCGAAGCGGGGGCATATAAAGAGCAAGATCACACGTATCAATAAGCGCTCTAATTGAAGCTGCTTCTTCTGAAACTTGTCCGTTTTCTACTTGTGTGATTAAATCTGTTGAAAGTCTTACAAACTTATCAATCATTTTCTCGTCATTAAGGCGAGATTGTGAAGAAAGAACCGCTTTTAAGCTTTCTCCTTTAATATATGGAACATCAATAATGACGAAACGGTTTTTAAGTGCTTCATTCAAAGGTACTGTCCCAACATATCCTTCATTGATTGCGGCGATAACGCCAAACGTTTGCTCACCGCGCACAACTTCACCTGTAAACGGATTTGTAATCATTTTACGATAGTCAAGTACTCCGTTTAAGATTGGCAATGTTTCGGGCTTTGCCATGTTGATTTCGTCAATGTATAGAAGATGACCCTTTGTCATAGCTTGAATAACAGGTCCTGGAACAAAATCAATGTTTGTTTCTCCTCCGCTTGTATGAATCGTTTTAAATCCAAGCAATGCTTCGGCATCAAGGTCAACTGAACAGTTCACACTGTGCATTGGCTGTTTGAAGTAAGCTGAGAGTGTTTCAGCTAGCTTCGTTTTCCCTGACCCTGTTGGTCCTTTTAAAAGTACGTTTTTCCCTAATGAAAGCGCGATAAGAGCATCCGTTATGATAGCTTCATCTTCAGCCATATAACCGCCCTTTCCAATAAGACGCTCATCGTCTTGATATGCTCCTTGTTGTCTTTCTTCAATAAGATTTTCAATTTCTTTTGGTATGTTCATTGTTGTTTCGTTCCTTTCTTCCACGCTTTTTTTCACTACTTTTATTGTACTAGAAAGCTTTTTCTCTTAAAAGAAAAATGATGAAAGGGACGCCTGTAAGCGTCCCTTTCGTTTTTAAGCTTTTACTTTTTTATAGTTACGATGATTGATTACTGTACGAACAGGCTCACCAGAATCTGAGTCAACGCCCATTTCCACAATAACAGAGCTTTCGCGCACTGTCATAACTTTTCCTTTGAATCCTTTGTACATTCCTTTATTAACTTGAATCATGTCACCAACGTCTGCCGTCGGTTGAGCTTTTGGCGTGTTTTCCATATAGTTAGCGACTCCTTTTCATTTCAAAATTGCAAAGCATTAACAATCAATAAAGATCATTTTCATCTGTTTGTTTGCACTATTTTTTATTTTCATTTAGAACATAATTCTAGTGAATAATATAACGAAAATTTGACTTTTTGACAAGCTATGTTTCTTCTTTTGCAAATATTGTGGTAGAATCCGATCTTAAAACCTGACATTATTATACACTAAATTTGCCGTTTCTATTTATATTTTTAAGGTGTAATCGCTAAATTTGTTGAAGAAGAAAGACTGTATGCTGAAATTTTACCTTCTTCAACATTTGAAAAAGGTGCATCTCTTAAAAACAACCGCCCTTCAATCATTCCTTCTTTTGCATATGAGTTGTTTATCTTAGCAAAATATAGATAATCACAAAGCTCCCGAAGACCTTCTCTTGCGTATGTTTCAGAGTCCGTAAACTTAACTTCACCTACAACAGCTTTATACAGCTCATTGCGTCCTTTCTCTCTCATTTCAACAACAAGATCTGGACGCCCTTGCCAAAATATATGCTCTCTCGCCTTTGTTGTAAAAAACTGATTTCCTAACCGATTTGCTTCTTTTTGGGATAGAACTTTTCGTGCTAAATACGGATGATCGCTTTCATCGACTTCTCCCATTTTTACACTGAAGGAAAGAGCGGAACCTTTAGAGTTATGATAAAGTTTATACGTATAGCTCATATCTTCCCAGCTTGCAACTAAGTTTTCTCCTTCATATAAAAGGTGGAGTGTAGCTTCTTTTGTATTTTCTTTGACGAGTTTTAATGCCCAGTAAAGTTCAAACAACACATCCATTTGCTCAGGTTGCCAAAATGTACGTTGAAAAAGATGCAAAAGATCTTCTTCATTCACTTTTTTAGCATTCAAACGATTGTATTGTAACAAAAGAAGAGCTGCTTGGCGGTACAAACTTACTTTCGATGTTGTGACATCTTTAATCTCTTCATTTGTTATTTTCTCACAACTTATGCTTGTTAATAGTGAAAATGCAAGATAGTTGTTTATTTTTTGTTCATAGTCTCTCACAGACGATAAAAGCTCCGTTTTTTCACCGTACTTCTGCACTAATGAGCGTAACATATTAAGACAAGCTTTTAAAACTTTATTTTCCTTTGTCTCAAATGTTCGGTTTTTCGAGCCGCTGACATATGTCGCCCGATTTGTGAATCCCTCTCTGCTTCGAGCTTCAATAGTCTTTTTCCACTGAATATGGCCTGCCATTTTCCCACTCTGCTTTTTATGAATATTTGTTGAAGAAGGGAAAAGCTCTCTTGTTTTCGCTAGCTCTTCCAAGAAAACGGCTGTTTCGTCTTGAAGGAGAAAATGAATCATTGCAAGCTCTTCAATTGAATCAATGTGAAAAGATGCTTTTTCAAAAAAAGACGAAAGAGAGAATCGATTTCCTTTTAGAAAAATAAGAAGAATATCGCTCATCTCTTTCAGCCATTCTTTATTGTTCATCTTTCCACTCCCTTCTTATTGTTTCTTCGTCAATAAAGTTTAGGGAACAAATCTCATTCATAAACTCTCTTTCTCCTTCAAACAAACGAATTTGAGGCCATAAAAACAGCTGAAAGGCAGATGTAAAATCTCCTTCATCTTTCGTAAAGAGAGCCACATCCTGAATGAGAGCAGGCCCGATTTGTTCATATTGATTTATAACATGCCAAAGTTTTGTAAGTTCTGTAATAAATGGATAGTTATCAATTCCCCATTTATTCATATACCGAAACAAAACCTTTTCGGTAATCTCACTTGGAGGATGAATAGAAATAAAGGCAAATCTTCTCATAAAAGCATAGCTCATTTGAAATAAAGTTGCTTTATCTCTTGTATTCATTGTGCCAATAAGCCTCCATGAGGAAGGAACGCTATATTCATGAACATCATCTCTTCCTTCTTCTTGTGGGGAAATCGTGACGTTTTTTCCATTCTCCGCTTTAAATCCTAAAGAAACGCGATCACCTGCTAAAACTGAAAGAAGGGCACCAAATGCTTGATCAAGGTCAGCTCTGTTCATTTCATCAACAATAAGCCACTTATTTTGCTCTTTTTTCGTTCTGTCATCTTTAAAACATTGCAAAAAAAGGCCTGGATGAAAAGTTAATGTCCCTTCTCTTGTTGGATGGTATCCTCCAATGGTTTCGAACGTTGACCAATCAGAAGAGGCTGTTGTAAATACAGACTGAACTCCATAGCTTTTACAAACTTCACTCGCAAGCTTTGACTTTCCTGTACCAGGAGGTCCTGCGAAAATTAAATGTTTTCCGTTTTTCAATGCGGATTGAATTTGCCTTTTCAAGCGTTCTTCATCTTCAAAATAAAGGGAGGGAAACTGCACATTATGATCAAATGAAACAGGCTGACGCTCATTTTCTTCCCTTTCCCCATATGAAGCTCTTTCTTCTCGCACTGTTTGCCTATTAAGGCGAATGAGTCGTTCATAAGCTGTTTCATATTTCTGCCGAAGACGTGAGAACGAAAAGTCTTCAATTCGATGAATAACGTCCATGTCTTTCTCATACTCGTCCATAATGCCATAGCGAATTTCATCTTTTTCAATTTCTAAAAAAAGTTTTACATGACCTTCTTGTTCTTTTGTATAAATAACAAGAGAAGGATATGAATCATTTTTAAATGTTGTAAGTTCCCGGGCCTTTTGAATACAAAGAGGCGATAACTCTGGTATCTCACAGATTGCTCCATGAACCATTTTCAAAAGAGCACAAACTCGTGCATCTTCCGCCTCTTCGTAAGATTTTTCACTAAGATGCTTTAAATAATGAATAATAACAGGAACAAAAAGCTCTCTATATTTTGTTATGCAATAAAGGAAATCTTGCACATCCAGCATTGTTGCATTTTTTACTTCACGAGCCACAAATGGTAAAAGATACTTGCACAGTTCAACATACTGACTATAGTTATCAGCAGCACGCCCTAATTTCTCATGTGCTCCGATCATATTTTTAAATGTTTCAAGCACTTCTTTTTTGTACATAGGGTACAACGTATAGTCAAATGCTGCAAGCAAGTAACCAAGAAGCGGAGCTCCTAATGAATAGCCACATGAGTGACTTTGACGAGTCGCCTCATTAAGTCTTTCTTTAAGAGGCTTCTCATCGTCATAAAGCGTTCTAAGCACATCTGTACATTGTTCTTCATAAGTGATAGAGAACCGTTCAAATTCGAGTAAGCTACGCCAATAAACAAAGTACCCGCTCGATGTATTTTCCTTTTTAAGATAATGAACGATTTCCCCAACCGTTTCTTTTGTTATAACACTTCTCTCCATAAATTCGTTTAACTCTTTTAATACATACCACTTATATTTTTGATCATAGTGAGCTGACTCTTTGAAGCGATTGTAATGAGCAAGAGCAATTGTAATAAACTCATCTTCTTCAAAATGAAAGGCTCCAATTGTTTCCTTCATCTTTTTTCATCCTCTTGCAATTTTATTCTTTCTCTTTAGTTTGTACCACTTTCTCTATTTTTTGTAACACAATATTGCGAAATATTTCTTTTTCATTTAACAGCTGATGATCTCCTCCATCTACTATAATGCATGAGGAGTTTGGAAATTTTTTTTGTAGAAATGGCAAGTTATAACGATGTAAAACGGTTTTATCTTTATTTCCTTGAATAAAAGTAACAGCTTGAGTAGAAGCACGCCTGTTGTCAAGCGTATGCGTCCATGCTTGTACAGCTTTTATCCATTCTAACGGAAGTCTTGTAAACTGAAGCGGATCCCTTCGCACCTCTTGAAGGTATGCTTTATCGCTTGAATTTCGTCGAAATACTCGTTTGAAGCTTTTCACATATGGAAAAAGAAGCGGAATAGATAAAGCTGCCAGCTGCCACCCTTTCATCCGGACAAGAGGGGCAAGAAAGAACACATGCCTAAATGGGCATACATGACTATCTTTTAAAAGATAATCAACAACAACCCCTGCCCCTGTGCTATGTGCCACAACAAATGGAGGAAACTCTTTTTGACAATATGTATGGATAAAATGTGAGAATGCTTCTCTATATTGAGAAAACTCTTTAATCGTCGCTTTCTCTCCTGTAGAGAGACCGTGACCTTGTAAATCATAGCATATAACTTCATATTTCATATTTGTAAAATAGCGGATAGCATGCTTTAATGTTGCGCTATGATCATAATAGCCGTGAAGAACTACAATTGTTCCACGCTTATTTTCGGGACGAAAACGCTGCATGAAGAAAGATTGTGAACGATGGTCAAAAAAACCGAACTCATACTGAAGGTTTGACACATCTAGCTTATAAAACTGAAGATAGTCCGTAATTTGATGATATTCTTCCTTTTGCCGATACAAAGTTGGAAATGGAAACTGTTCTTTGTCTAGCGATTGAAAACTATACATGTCATCCTCCTCTTTCTCCATTTTATATCAGTATTCTCTTTTTATCAGAAGAAAATCAAAATAAAAAGGGTGACACTATAAGTCGAAATTTCTCTTCTTTTTATTTTAGTTGTAGCAAACAAACACTAGTTTTGACAACCTTTGTCTTTCAGCAGGAAAATGAGGCTTAATTGAAGGAATAGTGTATTAGCATAAAAAGACAAGATGAAAACATAACGATACCAATAATGGATTTTTTAATAAAAACTGACGTAACCCGCTTGAGGAGGAGTGAGTAAAATGCAAACGTATACGACGAAAGAAGCTGCTAAAAAGGTCAATGTTCCGCCAAGAATTATTAAACAATGGGAAAAAGAACTCGACGGATTTTTTTACATTCCTCGCACAAAACAAGGTGCACGCATTTATACAGAAGAAGAGCTCCAAATGCTGAGAACGTTAAAAGACATGTACGGAAAGAAAACAAAAAAAGAAGAAATTAAGCTGTTTCTTAAAAAGGCGAAGCAGAAACCAGAATCCTCACAAAATAGTACTGAGCAGTCTAATGTCTTATCCTTTGCTAAACATAACAGTTCTCTTAATGAAAATAACAATGAAAAAAAACAAGCACCACCTCCTTCTTCTATCGATCAAAAAAAGCAGCAAAGAGTCGTTGAACAGCGTATTAAAGCTGAACGTGAACGCCAGCGCCTTCAGCAGGAAGAAAAGAAAAAGAACGAGGAACTTTCTACAATGCGCCCAGTAGACTCTACTCCTCAGCCTGTAAATCAAGTAAAAAGTGAATTGGTTGAAAAAGTTCAAACATACAAAGATGTATTTGAAGCTTTCGATACATTCAAACGCGAACTTTTAACAGAGGTCAGAAATGAAATTCGCGGTGAAGTGAGAAATGAAATTATTTCTGAAGTAAAAGAACAGCTTCAACATAACAATGAACAGACAGTAGAAGCAATTGAAGCGATTAATGCGGTTGTCTCTGAATCTGGTGAACAAACGTCGAAAGAAGTGCAGAGAGAGCTCAAACATGTTTCAAGCCGATTAACAAAAATAAGTGAAGAAACAACTGAAGAAATGCAGGGGTATGTTGAACAAGTTTCAGCAGAAGCATTAGACAGACAAGCTGAGCTCAAACATTGGCTTACAAATATTGAACAGTCATCGGGAAGTTCAATGGATGAGATGAAAAAAATGGTTCATGAGTTAGAAGAAAATTCAAAGTCGACAAGCTTTGAACTTCGCTCGTTTGCTCATGAGATGAC
This sequence comes from Priestia sp. TRM10, assembly GCF_057808375.1. Taxonomy (NCBI): domain Bacteria; kingdom Bacillati; phylum Bacillota; class Bacilli; order Caryophanales; family Bacillaceae; genus Priestia; species Priestia sp. TRM10. The sequence continues at coordinate 524,921 of NZ_JBJZOT010000013.1, read as the reverse complement.
GAAGCGTTCAGACTGGAAAGCAGATGAAATGAAAGATTTAATTGATTCTATTAAACGTGATAGAGCAGCATATGTAAATGAACTAAAGCATGACAGACAAATGCATCGTCAAGATATCGAAGAGCGTGAGCGCCTCTTCCACGACTTTGTTCATAATTTTAGACAAACAGCAGCAGCTGAAGAAGAAGAAAAAGTCAAATCATGGTGGAGGTTTTGGAAATAAAGGAAGAACGAGAGCCAAATGGGCTCTCGTTCTTAGCGTGGATTTGTTTTTTCTACAGATGTATGGGTGCTTTTAGGATTTTCATTTATTTCACGTGCGATTTCCATTTTATTCGTTTTGTTCACACTTTGTAAACCAGACTTTGTTTTTTGATTACGCTTTGTCATCGCCATTCTCCTCCTTTTATACTGCTTTCCCTTTTAATATGGGCGAGAATACTCGCCTTCATAACCTAATTTGAAGCTTTACAAACATTTCCGGATAAGGGATATACAAAGATGGAAAAATCATGTTATACTAAGTGCAATTACATAGGAAGTCCACTAGGGGTGCCGTAATGGCTGAGATAAGAGCTTTCTTAATCCCTTTGAACCTGATCTGGTTTATACCAGCGTAGGAAAGTGGCAGCAGCGTTTTTTCGCTCGTTGTCCACTCTTGTTATGAAGAGTGGTTTTTTATTTCCTTTCCCTTTTGGCCTTCCACTATAAGGAGGAAAAATGATGTCTTTTAGTCAAGAACTTCGTCACGTTGCAGCACCTGTTTACGAAACAATTTTCAATCACCCTTTTGTGAAAGGAATTGGAGAAGGAAACGTTCCAAAAGACGCTCTTATTCACTACGTTTGTCAAGATTTCGAATATTTAACTTCTTTCTGCCGCGTATATGGCGTTGCTATTTCACGCTGTGAAAATCGTGAACAGATGGAACTTTTTAATGAACAAATCAATTTTGTGCTTCATAGCGAAGTTCATCCTCATCACAATTTCTGTGATGTTGCAGGAGTTAAATATGAAGATCTTCAAGCAAAACCACTAGCACCTGGTGCACATCATTATATTAACCATATGACAACCGTTGCTCAAACAGGCTCGCTTGGAGAAATCATCGCGGTTCTTCTTCCTTGCCCATGGACATACTTAGAAATTGGTCAAAAACTAATTGAGAAACACAATCCAACAGAAGATCATCCTTTCTATGAATGGATTATGTTTTATGGCAAAAAAGAAATGGACTCTGTCACACATAAGCTTTGCGCTCTCTTAGATCAGTGGGCAGAAGGCGCTTCAGAGCGTGAAAAAGAAAAAATGAAAGATCATTTCATTAAAAGCTGTGAGCTTGAGTATTTATTCTGGGATATGGCTTATCAAAAACAGCAGTGGCCAAGTGAAATGAACCCTGTAGAAGCATAAAAAAAAGAGAGACACCTGTCTCTCTTTTTTATTGAATATCTAATTTCTCGTTTAGTTCTTCCGCTGCTTTCTTTGGATCTTGATTTTTTAAAATAGCTGACACAACAGCAGCTCCTTTAATACCTGTTCCATTTAATTTTTCAATGTTTCCAGCTGTAATTCCACCAATTGCAACAGCTGGAATACGTACGCTTCCCGTAATTTCAGTCAGCTCTTCTTTTGTAATTCCTTTTGCATCAAGTTTTGTGCTTGTCGGAAAAACTGCGCCAACTCCGATATAATCTGCTCCGTCCTCAACTGCTTTTTTCGCTTCTTGAACTGTTCGGACAGATACGCCAACAATCATATCTCCTACAAGAGAACGCACAACTTTTAGTGGCAAATCATCTTGCCCAACGTGTACGCCAAAAGCCCCAACAGCAAGTGCTACATCTACCCTGTCATTAATAATGAGCGGAACGTGAAATCGATCAAGAAGCTTTTTAAGCCGGAGGGCACGCTCATAAAACTCTTTTCCGTCCGCTTCCTTTTCACGAAGCTGTACGAGCGTTACCCCTCCTTCAAGCGCTTTTTCCACTTTTGCTAAAAGTTCTTCTTCTGTTCCCCCAAACAAATCTGTAACAAGATACATTTTATAAGATAGGTTGTTTTGCTTCATACATTTTCACCTCTTTTTCCCACGTTGTACTCGTAAGTGTTGATAGTTCGTCAAAAAGATTAATTTTAAAAGTGCCAACCCCTTCTCCTTCTTTAAGACGCTTTACGGCTCTTTCTCCAGCAAGTCCCATATAGGAAATACCAGCAAGCGCTCCTTCTAACACACTCCCACTTGCTCCAACAAAACAGCCAATAATAGATGCTGTCATACATCCTGTCCCACTTACACGCGTTAACATCTGGTGACCATTCTCTACGTAGACGACACGCTCTCCGTCTGTAATAACGTCAATTTCTCCACTTATGACAACAACAGTGTTATACTTTTTGGCCGTTTTTTTAGCAATTGTAGTTTTATCTTCATCAACTTCTCCAGCATCAACGCCTGAGGTTTTAGCTTCTACTCCAATAAGAGAGGCCACTTCAGAAACATTTCCTCTAATAACCGTTACCTTTACTTGCTCTAACAGCCACTGAGCAGATTTCGTACGATATGTTGTAGCCCCAACTCCAACAGGATCAAAGACAACGGGAATGTCTTTTTCATTTGCTTTTCTCATTGCTTTTTCCATTGCAACAAGAGACTCTTTTTTGATTGTCCCAAAATTAATGACAAGTGCAGAAGAAATAGACGTCATTTCTTCTACTTCTTCAATAGCATCTGCCATAACAGGAGAACCGCCAGCAGCGAGTGTTGCATTCGCACAATCATTAATTGTCACAGCATTTGTAATATGATGAACAAGAGGATTTTTTTCTCTTGTTTCCTTTAACAACTCACTAATTCTTTGTTTCATCATTAGACTCTCTCCTCTTTATAGACGCCCGCTTTTTCGTAAAGATCATAAAAATGATGAGTTGGGCCATGTCCGCTTCCGATGTTTAAGCTATTCTTAATAGCTCCTGTAATATATTCTTTTGCTTGTTTTACCGCATCTTCAAGGGCTAATCCTCGTGCTAATCCTGCTGAGATGGCAGCTGAAAGCGTGCAACCTGTGCCATGCGTGTTTTTTGTTTGAATTCTCTTTCCATAAAAGTGTGTGAACATTTCTCCATTAAAAAGAACATCTGTTGGTTCTTCTTCTAAATGTCCGCCCTTCATTAAAACGGCTGATGGACCTTCCTTTATTAAAAGGCGTGCTGCATCTTCCATCTCCTCGATTGTCTTAATCTCTGCTCCTGTAAGTTTGCAGGCTTCAGGAACGTTCGGTGTTACAACTGATGCAAGAGGCAATAGTTCTTCTTTTAATGCCTCAACAGCTTCTGGGTGAAGCAAGTCATAGCCGCTTTTTGAAATCATCACGGGGTCTAATACAACATGCGGGGCATTGTATTCTTTCAGTTTTTTAGCAACTACTTTAATTGTTTCAACCGTTGAGAGCATTCCAATTTTCACACTATCAACTTTAATATCTGTAAAAATAGCATCAAGCTGATCTTCAATAATGTTTGGCGAAATATCTTGCACAGAAAGAACACCTTTCGTATTTTGAGCAGTAACTGCAGTAATGATGCTCATTCCGTACGTACCAAGTGCTGAAAAAGTTTTTAAATCTGCTTGAATCCCTGCTCCTCCTGAGCTGTCAGAGCCTGCAATTGTTAAAGATGTTTTCATGAATTTAGCCTCCTTAAATTTTCAATTCCATTTCGTTTTATAAGTACACGTAAAAAGATATAGCCAAGTAAAGCCCCACCAAACGAGCTCATAATAAATGATGGAACAAAAGCAAAGAGAGCGACGTTTTTCCCTAGAAAAAGAAGGGCAAAAGGATACGCTATTATGGCCCCGATAATCCCTGTTCCAACGACTTCTCCTAACGCAGTGAGCGCCATGTTCTTCGTTTTCTGATATAAAAACGCTGCTAAAAAGGCACCAATCATACTTCCTGGGAAAGCAAGAATTGAACCTGTCCCAAACAAGTTGCGTAAAAGCGATGTTCCAAACGCACATAAAACCGCGTAAAAAGGACCTAATAATACAGCAGAAAGCACGTTAATCACGTGCTGTAACGGAAATATCTTTGCAAACCCAAGCGGAATGTAAAAAAGATGACTTGTTAACGTTCCAATTGCCATTAAAAGGGCTGTTGCTGATAGCTTCGTTGTTTTACGCAAAAAAAGCTCCTCCTATGAGCACTAGGAGAAGCTTGTTATGTAAGTAAAGAGTACAACTTAAAAAGCCGATTTGTACACTTCAATTAATATCGTAACGCGACTTCCCTACGCTAGTTTTAACTAGTTCAGGTTTGAAGGGTCAAAGACAAAAGGTCTTACTCTCAGCCGGCTTCTCCAGCTCCCCTAGTGCAGAATACTTATGAATTTTTCTTTATTATATCAATTTTCGACAAAGTTGCAAAGGTAAAACATTCAAAGGCTATACTGATAATTTGTAATAGATCTAAAAACATGGTAGCCGCTCACGTTTACCCCAATCGTTCCTCCCCTAGGAAAAATGGTGTCCCCACAAAAAAGTCAGTTTCATACTTTATTTAGACAAGGTCTAATCATTGTTATATCTTTAGCTTGATGGATACACCGGGAAATTTTATAATATAAGTTATTGAATAATTAAAAGCTGTAAAAATCAATTTACAGCAGGTGGATTTTTATGTAATATTGCTTTACTTTTCGCCACCCATCTCTTTTTAGAGATGGGTGGCTTTATTTTTTTGTATGGAGGATTTAATAATGAAGATTTGGAGCTATGCATTACTTGTCTTTTTAGGTGGCTGTTCTTATGGAGTAGTATCAACATTTGTTAAAATAGGCTACAGTCAAGGATTTAAACTAAGTGAAATAACAGGATCTCAATATTTACTTGGATCTATCATGTTGTGGATCATTTCAATTTTTGTGCCAAAAGTACGTTTAAAGTGTAAACAGTGGCTAACTTTGATTCTAAGTGGTATACCAATGGGCTTAACTGGGATTTTTTACAACCAAACTCTTAATTATGTTAATGCCTCGTTTGCCATTATTCTTCTCCTGCAATTCACATGGATAAGTATAATTTTACAATATCTCTTTGATAAGAAAGTACCCACTCGCAAAAACTTAATTGCAACAGGAATCATCCTTTTCGGTTCTGTCCTTGCTTCTGGCTTTTTGAAGAGTGAAATTACTTTTTCACTTACTGGCATCAGCTTTGGGTTGCTTGCTGCTTTATCATTTGCTCTTTTTATTTTTCTAAGTGGACGTGCAAGTATACCTATTCATCCAATTTATAAAAGTGCAATTATGACAACTGGAGCGACATTGACTATATTTGTTTTGTTACCGCCTGTATTTCTTGTAAATGATGCTCTTGCAAATGGACTGTGGATATACGGTCTTCTCACAGGATTCTTTGGTTCAGTCATTCCCCCTATTTTATTTAATATTGGTATGCCTAAAGTAGGCGGAAGCTTAGGCACCATTCTAAGTGCCTCAGAGCTACCAACGGCTGTAACCATGTCTACCATTGTTCTGCATGAAACGGTGACCTTATTCCAATGGGTGGGTGTCGTTATCATTCTAGCGGGAATTACTTACCCAAACTTCAAAATCCGTCAAACTTACTCCCTTGACAAAGAACATTAAATATTTGAAGCAAACTATTATACAAGATGAACTGTTCCTTCATTGTTGGACAACAATGAAGGGCAATTTAGTTTTTTCTTTTTTAAACTATAAGTAAGCCTCAGTATAAGGCATTCTAATGTCGTTTGCCGTTATTAATTCCTTTTAAAACACTAATGTCTCCTCATTTAACAAAGAAGAAGTATTGTATTAAACATGTCCTCCTTCTGATTCTGATACAAACCATTCCTTAAAGTACCTTGTTGTTTAAATTCTAATCTAGTTAACCAATTACTTCTATTGCTCTGAAAACTCATGTACTAATAGTCTTTACATCAAATTCTTAAAAGCACCAAGAAATCATTCATCATATTTTGGGCTAACTTATCAAAAGAAGAAACTTTTAATTTTAAATAATTAATAACAACAAAGGGAAGAATAAAAGAAATTCATCATGCCCGGAGTGATAAAATGACTTCCTCACTGCTTGAAATAACTATCGAACAGATAAAAAAATCTTTAGGTAATCCTACTGACCTTGTAGTTAGAAAGCTAAAAATAAAAGTTAACGATCAAAAAGTGAATACAGCACTTATTTATATAGCGGGGATTGTAAAAGAAGAGGAAATAGAAGACTACATTATTGAACCTATGCAACAACTTGTAATAAATGGTTCTGAAGATGATATCATCCATATACTGCAACAAGAAATTATCCAAGTTAAAGCTGTAACCATCATTACATCTCTTGAAGAACTCCTCAAAGAATTGTTAAACGGACAAACAGCTATTCTTGTTGAAGGGAAAGAAGACATTTTACTAGGCAATACGTCTATGTGGAAAGAAAGGGCTATTGAGGAAGCTCAAGGACAACGTGTATCTAAAGGTCCTGTAATTGGCTTTAATGAAAATTTGGATACAAATATCTCTTTGCTTCGAAAATCCATTAAAAGCGAAGAACTACGCTTTGAAAAACGCACTTTAGGGACTATTACAAACACAGATATTTGCCTTGTTTATCTCGAAAAAATGGTTGATAAAAAAGTATTAAAAGAACTGAATAAAAGATTAAAGAAAATCGACTTACAAAAAGTGTTAGAGGCAAATTATATAGAGGAATTTATTAGTGATGATTTTTTTACTCCTTTTCCCCTTATCCTGTCGACCGATCGACCAGATGTAGCAACTGGGGCAATAACAGAAGGAAAAGTGACTATATTAGTTGAAGGATCGCCCTATTCGTTGATAGTACCTGCTGTATTCATTCAATTCTTAAACTCCCCTGAGGACTATTACTTTAAGAGTGGAGGGTTTCTGCGCCTATTTAGAGCTCTTACTTTAATTTTAGCGGTTTACCTTCCTGCCTTGTATATAGCTTTTGTTAATTTTCATCCAGGTCTGTTACCAGGTGATCTGTTGATAAGCCTAGTTTCTCAAAGGGAAGGAAAGCCATTGCCTTTAGTTATTGAATTATTAGTATTTATGTTTCTTTTTCAAATTATATTAGAAGGAGCTACACGTCTTCCAAAAGGATTAGTCTTTGTTATCTCAATTGTTGGAACTATTATCATCGGTCAATCAGCTGTGGAAGCTGGACTTGTCCAACCAGCTACTTTACTAGCGGTTAGTATCTCTTATATTTTTTCTTTCGTAAACCCTATTGTTACGTTAGCTCCTGCCATTCGAACAGTTCGATATGCATTTATTTTATGTGCTGCATCCTTAGGTCTTTATGGAGTAATTATGGGCACATTAACATTACTTTTTCATTTGAACCACCTTCGATCATTTGGAGTTCCCTATTTATCGCCTATCTCTCCATTTAATATTCATGATCAGAGAGATACGTTTTTTAGAGTTCTATTCCCAAAAGATACAAATTATTCTCATGATGCTCACCATGAAGAGATGCGTTCTAAAGACAATCATAAAAAAGGGAAAGGAAAATAAAAATGAAAAAGCTATGGATCACCTCCTTTATTTTCCTTATAATGACCTTTGCTCTTGGTAATGTTAGTAATAAAGAATTAAATGAAGTAGCTTTCGTATACGGACTTGGAATTGATAAAGCAAAAGATGGATATCGAGTTTCTATGCAGATCATTAACCCACACCCCTTAAACACTCCGACAGATAACCCTTCGGTCATTGTATATGAAGCTGAGTCAAAAAGCATAGGGAAAGCCATAGAATTATTATCAAAAAGGGCTCCCCGAGAGATTATCCTTTCACAAATTCAGGTTGTTCTAATTGATGAGCAGCTTGTAAAGGAACAAGGAATTAATGAGGTAGTAAACTATCTTTTACGCAAGCCTGGCATTAGCTCGATGGTGGACATTCTCGTTGTGAATCATATGAAGGCATATAATGCACTACGTGTTTTTTCTGCTCTTGAAGATATACCTACAAGCGAAATACTAAAGACTGTAATCAATACAGAAGAGAACTGGGGATCTCATCAAAGAGTTTTTCCAACACAGTTAAAAGCAGAAACCTTATCAACAGGCAAAGAAGCCGTTATCCCCACATTAGCTTTATCCGGTAAAATCAAAACGGCTGAAACAAAGAAAAATATTGAACAGTTAGCACCTAAATCATATTTGAAACTTTCCGGTCTAACGGTTTTAAGAGAAAATAAAAAAGTTGGATGGATTAACAATGAATTAGGTCGAGCTTATTATCTAATGAAAGGAAAGCTAAAAAGTAGTTATTTTGCTTCCCCTTGTTCAAAGAATGAAGAATTTGGATTAACGATTGTAAAAACGAAAACAGATATTAAAGGATCTGTTTTAGATGGAACACCTTCTTTTAATGTCCAAACCAAAATAATTGGAGATTTGAATGAGCTCAATTGTAATATGGATCTTTCTAATCCCTCAAATACAAAGAAGCTCGAGAAAAACATGGAAAAAGAAGTAAAAACAAAGATATTAGAATTAATTAAAAAGTCTCAGAAATTACAATCTGATTTTATTGGCTTTGGTGATGTACTGCGAATTAGCAATAAATCAGAGTGGAAGAGAATGGAGAAAAGATGGGAACAGGAGTATCTTGAATCAAAATTCGATATAAAAGTACGGGTCATTATCCGAAATTATGGAGATGTAAATTTAACTTCATAATCTATAAATGAGGATGAGAAAATGCAAATACAACGAATTGAAATGTTTCAACTATTTACAATGATTGTGCTTGCTCAATTAGGAAGTGCTATCGTTTTAGGGATTGGTTTAGACGCTAAAAAGGATGCGTGGATTGCTTTACTATTAGGAACAATTTGTGGAATAGTCCTCTTCTTTCTCTATACTTATTCCTATCAGCTAAGTGGAGAAGGAAGCAGCTTATTACATATGCTACAAAAAGCGTTTAATCGCCCTATCGGTCATATACTCGCTTTTCTTTACTATGTATATTTCCTCTATATTGCTGCACGTGTCACAGGTGACTTCTCTTTTTTTATTAATGAAGTATTGCTTATCAACGTAAACTTACATGCTTGGATGATTAAAGGCACCATTTTATTATTGGTAGCGTATATTTGTTATTTAGGAATTGAAACAGTAGGTCGTACTTCTGAAAATTTATTCTTTATCATGCTATCGTTTATCATTTTGATTATTATTCTTATGTTCTTTCAAGAACAGTTTGAATTTAGACGTCTAAGACCTATATTAGAGAATGGATGGATGCCTACCTTTCAAACTGTTTTTCCAACTATTATAACGTTTCCATTTGGAGAATTTGTTGTATTTTTATGCTTTTTTCAATTTCTAACCTCGTTTTCTGGATTCATAAAAAAAGGCTGGCTATCTATAGTAATATCAGGGATTATACTAATGTTTGCAGCCATTTTAAACGTAGGGGTATTAACGGCTGAATTAGCTAAAGCTTTTACTTTTCCCTTTATCAAAACGATTGAACATATTAATTTTTTAAATTTCATTCGTCATTTACAGTTATTAGCCGTTTTAGTTTTTATGATTGGCGGTTTAATAAAGGTTTTTCTCTTTTCATATGCAGGGATAAGAGGAATAGCAGAGTTATTCAAATTACATTCTTATAAAAAAATGATTATTCCATTGTTATTAATTGTCTATCTTATCTGCATATTCTTTATGAAAACTTACACCTTCCATATATATATTGGTTTAAAAATTGTACCGCCGTACGTACACTTTGTCTTCCAAATTTTTATACCCCTTTTATTTTTTATAGCTTTATTAATAAAGAAACGTATGAACAAGCCAAAAACTAAAAAAAATTAACTTGCTAATAATAATTATAGCACTAAGGGAACAGGGCTTTGGACAAAGCCTCCCTCCTTAAGAACCTCATTGAGACGTTAGTAATGAGATTTTTTACGCTTGTACTCCTCTATTTTTATCAACTAACTGTGGTAAATTTTTAAACTTGTACATTTTCATCTACCTTTAAAATTTTAATATAAAAAAAGCCGCTGCATAAACAGCGACTTACTTTATCTCTTTCTTTTTATCCAGTTTGACCTCTGTTGTAGCAATAGGTGAGTTTGGCATCAATAAGATTAAGGAATCTATTAAAAAAAGCCAACTTATATCATATAAGCCTACAACATGATTTACCCACCTGCTACATTTCACGAACCCAATAATTTATTTTAGCCGTCATTTCACGACCAACTTCTTCATTTGTGCGCTCTTTCAACGAGGTGAACACGCGCATTTTCATCTCTTCAATCTCTTCTTCATAGGAAACAACTGTTGACCATTCCAAATCAGGAATTGCAATAAGCGTTGTTTCTTCTTTTTTGTTTTCATGAAGGTACACTTGTCCAACTTTTCTTCCTTCATATTCAATGTTTGCCATTCTAATTTTCATGCTAATCCCTACTTTCTTTCACTTTCACCATACAACTATACCGTCAAAAAGGATGATTGACTAGTTCTTTTCCTCCGCTTTTGCCGCTTCTTTTAAAATATCATCATAGGGAGGGTTCTTCACTCCTTCAAACGTTTCTACTATTTTCCCATTTTTGTCTACAAGATAAAAAGAAGTAGAATGAAGAACTTGATCACTTTCTTCTGGTTTTTTAACAATAGCTGAAAATTTTTCTTTGGCAAATGTCTCAATTTCCTTTTGCTTATATCCTGTTAAGACGTTCCAGTTTGAGAAATCCCCCCCGTGATATGCAACATATTCTTTTAACTTTTCAGGTGTATCAACTTCTGGATCAACGCTAAAAGAAACAAATTGGACGTCGATTCCTTGTTTCGCAGCTCGCTCTTGGAGTTTTTTCATATTGGCCGTCATTGGAGAACAAACAGTGCGACAGTTTGTAAACATAAAGTCTCCAATCCACACTTTTCCTTCTAGCTCTTCAGATGAAAATGTTTGATTTTCCTGATTTTGAAATGAAAAAGAGATGCCTTCTTCCTTTGAACAACCGAAGAGGAAGAAAAGCATCAAAGCTGTTAAAGCTGTTTTACATAACACTTTCACATCTTTCACCTATTTCTCTCCTATGACTTTAACCTCTTTTTCAGGCATAACATGCTGAGAATGAGCAAGAACATGTACTTGCACAACATATGTCCCCTCTTTTTCAAAACGGTGCTTGATTGTATATACCCCGTTCTCCTCTTTCTCCGCCTTTATCATCTCTCCTTCTTTGTCACTGTTCACTTCCTTGAACTCGAAATCAACAGTATCTGCTTTTTTTACTTTTTCATCTCCATATGTAACAGTTGCTTCATACAACACATCTTCATTCTGTTGAACAGTTGACGGAACATCTAACTCTACTTTAAGTTCCTCTATCTCATCATTTGCTGTATTCTCCCCACTTGTTTCACTACTGCAACCAGCCATAAATGCGAGTGCTAAAACGAACAAAATCTTTTTCATCCTATCCCTCCTCATTTTATTAGTTCTGGTTTTTTTAAAAATCTCCTTTAAAAGTGTAAAAGGTGCTTTGTTAATGTGATTCTATCCTTTTTTACATCATACTCATGTTTCTCATAAAACTTCTGTGCCCTACCATTTATTGATGTGTGTAAATCAATTTTATTTCCTCCTTTCTTCACAACTTCCTCTTCTAACAACTGCAGCATAGTTGATCCATACCCTTTACCACTTTTCGCTACAGATACACAAAGCTCAGCTAAATAGAATGCTCTGCCTTCATATGTTCGCTTAAAGTTGCCTGCTGCTAGGCCAACAAGCTCTCCTTCTTCTTCAAATAAGAATCCTAACATTTTGGGAGTATGTAATAAATCAGTAAGCCTTTCCTTTGCCGCTTCATATGACCAATTCTTATTCCATGGAGGTTGTTTAAATACTTCTCTGTAAAGCGCAATACATTTTTCTAAATTACTAGTTGATATGTTTGTCTTCTTCATACGCTCGCTCCTCACTTCAATATATTGTAAAAATCCATTTTTATGAAATTACATTTCTTTTATTATAACGAAAAAAAGTTTCTCTTTCTTACTTCAAAAAAATGGTGTAAAATAATATTCATTTCAAGAAAATTCTAACAAAGAGAGATGAGAACATGTTTCCTTATAAGATTAATGATCATATTACGCTAAGACTTGTAACAGAAAAAGATGGTGAAGCTCTTTTTTCACTTGTAACAAAGGAACGGCAACATTTAAGAAAGTGGCTTCCATGGGTTGATTCTACAACTCTTAGTACATATAGTGAACTAATCCCAATATGGATCAAACAATATGAGGAAAAAGCAGGATTGCAAGCTGTTATTTTATATGACAACGTCATCATCGGCATGATTGGACTTCACTCCATTCAATGGCAAAACTCCCAAACAAGCATTGGGTACTGGCTTTCTGAGCATTATGAGGGAAAAGGTATTATGACAAAGTGTGTAGAAGCTCTTCTCCATTATACTTTTCACGAAAATGGGTTAGAAAGAGTAGAAATTCGCTGTGGTCAAGGTAATGTAAAAAGCAATCAAATTCCGATTAAGCTAGGCTTTACTCATGAAGGAACTGCTCGTCATGCTGAGTTTTTATATGATCATTATCATGATTTAGAAGTATATAGCTTATTGCATGAAGAATGGAAAAGCCTTCACAGAGAAAAAACGCCTCTTTAAAAAGAGGCGTTTTCTTATCTAAGCACTGTATTGAAAAATTCTTTTGTTCTTTCTTCTTTTGGTTCATGAAATATTTCATGTGGATGGCCAACTTCGACAATCTTTCCATCATGCATATATATAACCCAATCACAAACTTCACGTGCAAAGCCCATTTCATGCGTGACAACGACCATTGTCATTCCTTCTGCAGCTAGTTCTTTCATTGTTGCTAGAACCTCACCAACAAGCTCTGGATCAAGCGCTGAAGTAGGCTCATCAAACAGCATAATGTCAGGCTTCATGGCAAGTGCCCTTGCGATAGCAACCCGCTGTTTTTGCCCACCTGACAGTTTGTTTGGATACACATTTTCCTTATCAGCTAATCCCACTTTCTGTAAAAGCTCTCTTGCTTCTTGCACTGCCTGCACTTTATTTACCTTTCGAACGTGGATAGGCGCTTCTGTAATGTTTTGCAAAACGGTTTTGTGCGGAAACAGATTAAAATGCTGAAAAACCATCCCAACTCTCTGTCTAATTTCATTAATATTATGAGTTGAGCGTTCAATTTTTTCATCCTCAATCCAAATATGACCGCTATCTTTTTCTTCTAAAAAGTTTAAACAACGGAGCAGAGTACTTTTTCCAGAGCCACTTGCACCTATTAAACAAACGACGTCACTTTCTTTTACAACCATATTAATATCTTTTAATACGTGCAGATCTCCAAAAGACTTGTTCAAGTTTTCAAGCTTAATCATCGTGCGTTTCTCATCCATGTTACGCTCCCCTCCCTTTAATCACTTGTTCGTAGTTTTCTTTCAAGTAAGTTAACAGCAACAGTTAGAAGAAGAACAAGAATCAAGTAGTAAATTGCCACAATTAAAAGGTATGTCATTTCATCAAAATTGTTTGATCCATATGTTGTCGCAATATTAAAGAGCTCGTTCATTGAAATAAAAGCAGCTAGTGATGAATCTTTTAAACCGATAATAAATTGATTTCCAAGTGGCGGCAATGCTCGTCTAAATGCCTGAGGAAGGATAATACGCCTCATTGTAAGTCCTGCTGTCATGCCGAGAGAGCGCCCTGCTTCTGCCTGTCCTTTTTCAATAGACTGAATGGACCCACGAAAGATTTCTGCGATATAAGCCCCGTTGTGAACAGCAAGAGCGATAGAAGCAGCCCAAAAGTCTGGAATAAGAAAAATATTGCTCATCCCGAAATATAAAATAAAGATTTGGACGATAAGGGGAGTTCCACGAATTAAGTAAACATAAATATCAGAGAGCCATCCGAGCGGCTTAACACCTGAAATTTTCAAAAGAGCAAAGACGAGACCAATCACAACTCCAAGTAGAATTGAAACTACTGTTAGCTGTAGTGTTACAACCATAGCATCAAAAAAGATTGACCTTGTATCAATTAGCGTTGTCCAAAAATGCGAAAATGTTGGCACTCTCTTTCCTCCTCTTTATAGAATATTTAACGTTTTATTCTGGTTTTACCGTAATATCTTCCTTAAAATATTTCTCACTAATCTTTTTCAATGTTCCATCTTCACGCAGTTTTTCAAGCGCACCATTAATATCTTCTAAAAGCTGTTCATTTTCTTTCGAAACGGCAATAGCTTGCTCACTTCTTCCTAAAAGCTCTTTTGCTTGAATTTTAAATCCTTCTCCAATTGCTTCTTTTCCAGTTACAAAATCGGTAATCACAGCATCATGACGCCCTTCTGCAAGAGCTTTTAAAGCTGTAATGTCGCTATCATATGTTTTAACTTTATTTGTGTACTTTTTTGCTTCATCGGCATATGTAGAACCTTTTGAAACAGCAACTTCTTTATCTTTTAAATCTGCCGATGTCTCAATGTCACTATCAGCACGGGTGAAAATTTGTGGTCCTGAATAGTAATATGGAGTTGAAAATGCAACATGTTTGCTTCGTGCTTCGTTGACCGTATGACTTGCAACAGCTGCATCAAACCGACCTGTTTTCACGCCTTCAATAATACTTTTAAACTTCATCTTCTCTGGCTGAGCTTCAAGACCTAACTCTTTTGCAACAGCTTCTCCAACTTCAACATCAAACCCTGTTACTTCTCCGTCTTTCATATAGCTAAACGGTTTAAATTCCCCTGAAGCTACAAATGTGAAGGTCCCTTCTTTCACAAGTTTTGCTCCACTTTTGGTTTCAGTTTTACTCGCACCACAGGCAGCGAGGATGGTAATAGCAAGGATGGTAACAAATGATAATAAAAGCTTTTTCATTTTTATCTCTCCCTTACATTTTATAGAACTGCTCACAAAGAACAGTTACTTGTATAAGGATAACAAATAATTTGAAATTTTACAAAATTGAGAAAATAATACCACATATTCTCTTATATAAATCATGAATGATGTCTATTATGATAAAAAGAAAGGAGGATGAAATGAATGAAGCTACCTAAAGAAACAACACGCCTTTATTTTCAGCCCATTACAACAAAGCATAGATCCTTTTTAGAGGTTCTATTTAAAAGATCTATGCTGCCGTTTGTTAATCAAAATCACCCGATTGAACAATGTATGAACCATATTCGCAGTCAATATATAACGTTTAAAATCGGCCTTTGGGCTGTCCATCAAAAAACAGATCACAAAGCAGTTGGGGTAGCAGGACTTCTGTTAAATAAAATAAATCATAACACTGTAATTGAACTTGGTTATGCTATTCATCCGGACTATCAAGGAGAAGGGTATGCAACAGAAGCAGCAAGATCATGCTGTTTGTTCGGTTTTCATGTCCATCGCTTCCCAAAAATCTACGCTCGTACTCATCCTGACAATAAACGCTCTATCTCTGTTTTACAAAATCTAGACTTTAAGTGCAGACAAGAAATAAGAGGTGCTGAACCTTCTCTTCTTTTTGAAAGTACATCTATCATGTAGCAATCATATATCAAAGAGATGAGGTCACGTTTTTGTCTTTTTTAATATCAGATAAATAATATTGTTCACTTGTAAAAAATTCTTCTTTTAGCTCCTTCACTTTTTTACTTAGTAGTACAATAGCGAGTAAATTTGGCAACAAAATAGAGGCAAGCGCAATATCGAGAAAGCTCCATATTACTTTGGCTCCGCCAACAGAGCCGACAATAATAGCTCCTAAGTATACAACCTTCATCACATGGCCCATTTTCACGCCAAATAAAAATTCTGCTTGCTTTACACCATAAAACACTAAAACAAGTGCCGTTGATAGGACAAAGAAACAGAGAGAAATCGTGACAATGTAACTTCCGATTGTGCCAAATGTTTCAGTAAATGCAACTGTTGCTAAAGCATCCGTATCTTTGGAAGCGCCCATTTTTGTCCATACTCCTGTAGATAAAATGACAAATGCTGTAGCTGTGCAAACTACAATTGTATCAACAAAAATACCGACAATAGCCCAAAACCCTTGTCTTACCGGATGATCCGTTTTCGCAGCTGCATGTGCAATAGGAGCTGTTCCAAAGCCAGCTTCATTTGAATAGAGACCTCTAGCAAAGCCCCATCTAATGATGTCACTTAGGGCCGCTCCTGCAAATCCACCTACAGCTGCCACCGGTTGGAAAGCGGAAGAAAAAATAAGTGCCAATACATTTGGAAACTGTTCTATATGAATAATAACAACCAAAAGAGCAGCTCCAACATAAAGTAAGGCCATAAAAGGAACAAACAGCTCTGTTGTTTTTCCAACTCTCTTAATTCCTCCAATTACAATCACACCAATAAGTACACTTGTGATGATTCCTGTAATGAGTGGGAAGACGGAAAATGTTTGAGCAACAGATCCAGCTAGTGAATTCCCCTGTACCATTAGACTTGGAATAACTTCAATCATTAGAGCAAAAGCAAAAAAGATACCAAGCCATTTCATTTTTAGACCTTTTGTTATGTAATACATCGGGCCCCCTACATACTCACCTTCACTGTTCTTTTCTCGATAATGCACAGCAAGTACGCTCTCTGAAAACTTAAGTGCCATCCCAAAAATGGCA
Organism: Priestia sp. TRM10; assembly: GCF_057808375.1. Taxonomy (NCBI): domain Bacteria; kingdom Bacillati; phylum Bacillota; class Bacilli; order Caryophanales; family Bacillaceae; genus Priestia; species Priestia sp. TRM10. Next base: position 508,191 of record NZ_JBJZOT010000013.1, on the reverse strand, counting down.
ATCACCCACATCCAAAAAACAGCACCAGGTCCCCCAAACATAATAGCCGCTGGAACCCCAACAATATTAGCAGCTCCAATTGTTGAAGAGAGAGCAGACGTTAAAGCTTGTAAGGGCGTTACCGTCCCCTCTCCCTTTGGTTTTTTCAACACGCTCCCAAATGTCTGTTTCATAATGTAGAGAGGATATCTGAATTGAAAGAACTTCAAGATTACTGTCATATAAAGGCCGACAGCAGTTAATGTAATAATAAGAGGAAGCCCCCATATCCAATCAGATACTTTTTGAACGACGTTCAGAAATTCATCCATTTTTGTCCTCCTTTTCTCTTCATTCTCACAATGACTTTTCCCCTAGTTTTTTTTATTTAAACTACCTAAAAAAACCTCTTACAGAAGTAGACACTTCTGTAAGAGGTTTTCTTTGCGTTATGATACTTTCTTCGTTTTATTACCTTGTTTCACTTGCTTATAATCTTTACCTAATGCTTTGATAAGCGAAGCTGTCATTAAAATCATAATGATTGAGAATGGGAACGCAGCAAGAATCAGCATATTTTGTAAATTAGTTAATGCTGTTTCTCCTCCAGAGTAAAGAAGTACAAGCGCTACCGCTGCTTGTAAGAATCCCCATGTTAATTTTACATTACCACTTGGGTTTAATGAGCCATTTGTTGACTGCATACCTAGTACAAACGTTGCAGAATCCGCAGATGTAATAAAGAATGTTCCGATTAAGCATAGCCCAACGATAATTGCAATTGTTCCCAATGGGAATTGTTGTAGTGTTCCAAAAAGAACATTTTCAGTTGGAAGGTTTTGTAAAGCCGCTAACCCCTTTTGTTGCACATCAATCGCACTTGTACCAAACACAGCAAACCAAAGCATGCTGACAATAGCAGGTACAAATAGAACTCCAAATACAAATTCACGAATGGAACGACCTTTTGATACACGTGCGATAAATAATCCAACAAACGGACTCCATGCAATCCACCAAGCCCAGTAATAAATTGTCCATGAATCAATCCATCCGCGATTTTCTTCATTTAAAGGTGACAATCTAAAGCTCATACGTGGCAGATTCTGAATATAAGAACCTAATGTGTCTACAAACATGTTTAAAATGTAAACCGTTGGTCCTGCGAAAAGTACTACTAAAAGTAAAAGAGTAGCTAATCCTAAGTTAGCATTACTTAAAATCTTAATTCCTTTACTTAAACCACTCCATGCTGAAATCATAAATAAAATGGTAACAATTACAATAATAATAACTTGGGTTCCAAAGCTCTTAGAAATGCCTGTTAAGAACGATAACCCTCCATTAATTTGGATAGCACCTAACCCTAAAGTTGTGGCTACTCCTACCACTGTAGCAAAAATAGCAATAATATCAATGATTTTACCGATTGGTCCTTCTGCCTTTTTACCTAAAATCGGAGATAATGTGGCACTAATGAGGCCTGGTTTACCATGACGGAATTTGAAATAAGCAAGAGCTAGTGCTACAATACCATAAATCCCCCAAGCATGAAGGCCCCAGTGGAAAAATGTATAGCGTAATGCATCACGTGCTGCTTCATTTGTTCCTGTTTCTACTCCTTCTGGTGTGCTTGTCATAAAGTGACTAATGGGTTCTGCTGCCCCCCAGAAAACAAGTCCTGTTCCCATCCCAGCACTAAATAACATGGCGAACCATGTTGGAGTACTGTAATCTGGTTTACTATCTGGACTCCCTAATTTAATTCTACCGTATTTACTCAAACCTAATGCAATGCAAATAATTAAAAACAGGGATACAATCAACAGATAATACCATCCAAAATCAGAAGTAAGGAAAGAACGAACATTCCCTATAATGCTTCCAAAGTTATCAGGCGCTACTGCTCCCCATATCACTACAGCCAGTGTAACAAATACTGACCACCAAAAAACGCCAGTGACTTTATTATTCATATATTAATTCTACACCTTCCTATTTGATTTTCGCCTTTTCTTATTTTCCACCTTTCACTCTAATCTAAACCTTTTTTCCCACTGTATTTTCTCACCTCTCTAGTCAATATTGATCAAAAAATAAAAGAAGCATCTGACGGATCAAATGCTTCTTTGTTTTTCATTTTCAAGGCGATAAAATTACTGTTGTATTATATGCTAAAGCATCAGTTTTATAAACCTATATGCTCTTGAAATTACGCTTTGTTTGAAGAACCAAACTCACGCATTTTACCAATAACAGTCGTTTTAATTGCTTCACGAGCTGGTCCTAGGTATTTACGTGGATCATATACTTCAGCGTCTGCTGCTAATACTTCACGAACAGCTTTTGCAGAAGAAATTTGGTTTTCTGTGTTTACATTGATTTTAGCTGTACCGAAAGAAATCGCTTTTTGGATATCTTTTGTTGGAATCCCCGTACCACCGTGTAATACAAGCGGCATGTTTGTAAGACCACTGATTTCTTCCATTTCTTTGAACCCTAAGTTTGGTTCCCCTTTGTAAGGACCGTGAACAGAACCAAGTGCTGGAGCTAGGCAGTCGATACCTGTACGCTCTACAAGCTCTTTACATTCTTGTGCATCTGCGTAAATTACGCCTTCTGCAATCACGTCATCTTCTTGTCCACCAACAGTTCCAAGCTCAGCTTCAACAGATACACCGTGGAAATGAGCAAGCTCAACAACTTTAGATGTTACTGCAACGTTCTCTTCGAAAGGACCGTGAGAAGCGTCGATCATAACAGATGTGAAACCAGCATGAATAGCTTTTGCACAAGACTCAAAGCTTGAACCATGGTCAAGGTGAATCGCAACAGGTACTGTTACATTGTACTCTTCCATAAGTGCTTCCACAAGTTTCACGATTGTTTTGAATCCGCCCATGTAACGGCCTGCACCTTCAGAAACACCAAGGATAACTGGAGATTTTTCTTCTTGTGCTGCTTGTAAAATCGCTTGTGTGAACTCTAAGTTGTTCAAGTTGAATTGACCTACTGCATAACCGTTATCTTTAGCAGTATTTAGCATTTCTTTCATTGATACTAATGGCATGATAATTCCTCCAAATTAGAATATGTAATATAGAATCGCATAAAGAGCTCTCGCTCTTTACGCGGTATTCTGCCTAAATTAGTTAGCTACGTGAACTTTTAAAAGGTTTGTTGAACCAGACTTACCAAACGGCATTCCAGCTGCAAGAATAACAAGATCACCGTGCTCAATAATACCTTTATCAACAGCAAGGTTTGTTGCATCACTTGTAATATCATCAATTGTTTCAAACGTGTTGCCTTCGATTGGAACAACACCTGACATAAGCATTAGCTTACGAGAAGTTGATTGATTTTTTGTGATTGCTACAACTGTTGCTTTTGGACGGAAGCGAGAAATCATGCGTGCTGTATATCCGCTTTCCGTTGGAGCTAAGATTGCTTTTACATCAAGCGTCATTGCTGTATCTGCTACTGCTTGACCAATTGCATCTGTTACGCTTGAAACACCAACTGAATCAGCAAACAGTTTTTCTTTTGAATAATCAAGAGCAGATTCTGCACGAAGTGCGATGCTGTTCATTGTGCGAACAGCTTCAACTGGATAGTCCCCAGCAGCCGTCTCACCAGAAAGCATGATTGCATCTGTGCCATCAAAGATTGCGTTTGCTACGTCACTTGCTTCAGCACGAGTTGGACGTGGGTTACGTTGCATAGAATCTAACATTTGTGTTGCTGTAATAACAGGCATTCCTAAATGATTACATTTTTCGATAAGCTCTTTTTGTACAAGAGGTACTTCTTCAACAGGAATTTCAACACCCATGTCTCCACGAGCAACCATTAAACCATCAGAAACTTCTAGGATCTCATCAATGTTATTGATTCCTTCTTGGTTCTCAATTTTAGAGATGATTTTAATATCTGTTGCATTGTTGTCTTCTAGAAGCTTACGGATTTCAAGAACGTCTGCTGCTTTACGAACGAAAGAAGCAGCAATGAAATCTACGCCTTGCTCAACCCCGAATAAGATATCTGCACGGTCTTTTTCTGTAATACCAGGAAGGCTTACGCTTACGCCAGGAACGTTTACACCTTTTTTGTTTTTAAGAACGCCAGTGTTTTGGATTGTTGTATGAATTTCACCATTTGCAGCATCAACAGTATCTACTGTTAGACCGATTAAGCCATCGTCAAGTAAAATTGTATCCCCTTGTTTTACATCGTTCACAAGGTTTGAGTATGTAATAGAGAACTTTTCTTTCGTTCCTTTTACTTCTTTCATTGACACGATGATTTTTTCGCCTGCTACAAGCTCAAGTGCTCCGCCGTCCATTTCGTTTGTACGGATTTCAGGGCCTTTTGTATCAAGAAGAATAGCAACTGTTTTACCCGTTTCTTTTGACACTTCACGAATTGTTTTAATACGGCCACCGTGCTCTTCAAAGTCACCGTGTGAGAAATTTAAACGAGCTACGTTTAAGCCCTCTTCTACTAATTTCGTGAATGTTTCGCGATTTTCACTAGCTGGTCCAATAGTACATACAATTTTAGTTTTTCTCATTCTCTCTTCTCCTTACGTCTAAAGATTATGGAACAATTACAACTTACTACACGTTCTTTTTCTTTAGATTGATAATTCTTTAGATAGTTTATACATGTTCATGTCGATATGATGTTCTTTTCCTAACACTTCTAGAATATCGTAATCAACAAGCTCATTTTTTTGAATTCCAACAGCACGTCCGCCGCGTCCTTGCAATAATAAATCAACAGCATATCCACCAAAACGGCTTCCTAATACGCGGTCAAATGCAGATGGAGATCCTCCGCGTTGAATGTGGCCAAGAACTGTTACACGCGTTTCAACACCTGACTTTTCTTTTAACTTCTCAGCAAGTTCATTTCCACTCATAACACCCTCAGCAACAACGATAATGCTGTGTTTCTTACCACGCTCATTTCCTTGATGAAGACGAGCAATGATATCATCGAAAGATTCGTCTGCTTCCGGAATCAGAATTGTTTCTGCTCCACCAGCAAGACCTGACCAAAGTGCAATGTCTCCAGCATCTCGCCCCATTACTTCAACGATGAATGTGCGCTCATGCGAAGAAGCCGTATCGCGAATACGGTCAATTGCATCAATGACAGTATGTAAAGCTGTGTTAAATCCTAACGTATAGTCTGTTCCTGGAATATCATTATCGATAGTTCCTGGAATTCCAATACAAGGGAATCCTTTTTTTGTAAGCTTAATTGCGCCTTGGTAAGATCCATCTCCTCCAATAACAACTAATGCTTCAATACCATGTTTCTTCAGTTGTTCAATGCCCTTATCTTGTCCCTCTTCTGTTTTGAATTCTTCACAGCGAGCTGACTGAAGCATTGTTCCACCACGTTGAATAATATCTCCAACAGAACCAACTTCTAGCTTTTGAATGTTTCCTTCAATAAGCCCTTTATATCCTTGACTAATTCCATACACTTCAAGTCCTTCAAAGATTGCTTTGCGGACTACCGCACGAATTGCTGGATTCATACCTGGAGAATCGCCGCCACTCGTTAATACGCCGATTTTTTTCATTTTTCTCATCACCTCATACATCTATCATATTTCAAGATTGTCTTTTTTACAAACAATCTTACATAGGAAATGGGGAATCGTTTCTAAGCATTACATTATGAAAAATTTTACTCTTCTTTATGTATACCTTATAATGGAAAAGACTCCATTGTCGAAACTCATTGATTTACGCCTATTACCTTAACATACTTGTTATATTTGTGAAAATAGCATGAAAGCGATTATCATCTCTTTTTTTCACTTTTTTTCACTTTTTTTCTTCGTTTTTCGCCCTTCTTTGCGTTATTTCATATTTTTTCACCTTAACGCTGTTGCTCCTTAAAAAGTTTCCAACTCTATTTTTTAGTATAACCTATCCTTGTCAATCCATTACCTTTTTTAACAAAGAGAAAAAGCGCAGAAAAGATTCTGCGCTTTTTCGTTTTTTATAGTTCATCAAAACCATTTGCATCTGTTGTTTTAGCATATTGACGACTTTTTTGTTCGAAGAAGTCTGTTTTGCCAAGATCCACTGTTTCATATGCTTTAATCCAACGAAGAGGATTTTGTCGGTATCCTTCATAAGGACGCTCAGTACCAAGCTGATTTGCCCGAACGTTCGCATAAAACTTAATGTAATCTTCTACCTCTTGTAGAACAAGACCTTCAATTTCGTCTCCGATTACAGTCTTAGCCCAGCTTACTTCAAGCTCAACGGCGCGCTTAAGTGTTTCATTAATAAATTGGTGAAGTTCTTTCGTGTTGTATTCTGGATACTCCACTAAAATTTCTTTAAAAATCTTCACAAATAAATCTACGTGAATTTGCTCATCTCGGTTAATGTAATTAATCATAGTGCTTGTAGCTACCATTTTGCGGTTGCGAGCAAGATGATAGAAAAAGGCAAAACCAGAATAGAAGAACAAACCTTCTAAAATCACGTCGTACACAAGCGACTTTAAGAGCGTTTCGACGCTTGGGTTTTCAGCAAAATCTTTATAACCGTTCGTGACGAATTCATTGCGCTCTACAAGCGTTGGTTCTTCACGCCAGTAGTTGAAAACTTCGTCTTGTTTAGATTTGTTTACAATGCTTGAAAGTACATAGCTATAAGAGTGATTATGAATGACTTCCTGCTGTGCCAGCATAATCATAAGCGCATTTAAGCTTGAGTCTGTCAAATAGTCTGCTACTTTCCCGGCATAGTCTGTTTGAATGCTGTCTAAAAGAGCAAGAAGTCCAATAATTTTCAAGAAAGAATCTTGTTCTTTCTCTGTTAGCTGCGGAAACTGCTTAATATCATGTGACATATTAATCTCAAACGGTGTCCAAAAGTTCGCTAGCATTTTTTTATATTTAGGGTACGCCCAACTAAATCGAACGTCATCCCAGTTTAAAACATTAGAGCTTTCTCCGTTAATAATGCTTGTTGATCTGTTTGGTGCCTGACGATCCATAATGTCACGCTTTTTTAGTGTATATGACATCACAATTCACCTTTCTTCTATTATATATGTTACGCTTAGCTATGGCAGCTTTCACATTCGTCAATTGCATCTCCAGATGTTGAACGAACATAATATGTTGTTTTTAATCCTTCTGACCATGCATTAAGATGCAGATCTAAAAGGTCTTTTGCACGAATATCGTTTTGTACATAAAGATTAAAAGATACAGCTTGGTCAATGTGACGCTGACGTTTCGCGTTTTGTTTAATGCTCCAATTTTGATCAATGTGATATGCTGATTTATAATACCAGTTTGTTTGCGGCGTAAGATCTGGTGCCGTTACTGGAATTTTATAGTCCTTCTTCTCTTCCGAATATTCTTTACGGAAAATAGGATCGATACTTGCGCTAGAGCCCGCAATAATACTTGTTGAAGAATTCGGTGCAACAGCCATAACGTAGCCGTTTCGCATTCCGTGTTCTTGCACTTTAGCACGAAGTTCTTCCCAACGATCGCTCGTATACCCACGATCCTCAAAATAGCGACCATTCTCCCATTCTGAACCTTCAAATACAGGATATGAACCTTTTTCTTTTGCAAGCTCCATACTCGCTGAAATGGCATAATAGGCAATGTCTTCATATAAGCGATCATTGTACTCAACAGCATCGTCACTTTCCCAGCTAATTCCCTCAAGAGCTAGTAGGTGATGAAGTCCAAACGTTCCTAGTCCGACAGCACGATACTTTTCATTCGTATATTTAGCTTGTGGTACAGGAATTGTATTTAAGTCAATTACATTATCAAGCATGCGCATTTGAATTTTCACAAGACGAGGTATAACGTCTGCTTTTACAGCTGTTGCAAGTGAAACAGAAGACAAGTTACACACAACAAAATCGCCCATCTCTTTTCGAATTACAATTGTGCCTCCATCTGTTGTTTCTTCAACAAGCGTTGTTGCACTCATGTTTTGAGCAATCTCACTACAAAGGTTACTTCCGTAAATCATTCCCTTATGTTTGTTCGGGTTTGCTCGGTTTACTGTATCACGATAGAACATGTAAGGCGTCCCTGTTTCAAGCTGTGAAATCATAATTCGTTTCATAATTTCAATTGCCGGAATTGTTTCACGAGAAAGCTTCTCTTCTCTTACACACTCTTCATATTTTTCTCTAAATGAACCGCTGCCTTTTTCTTCATCATAAAAATCTTCAAGAGAATAGTTCATAACGCTTCGCACTTCATGTGGGTCAAATAAATGCCATTCTTCTCTGTTTTGCACTTTCTCCATAAATAAATCTGGTAAGCATACGCCTGTAAATAAGTCATGTGTACGAAGACGCTCATCTCCGTTATTCAACTTAGCATCAAGGAAACTGAAAATATCTTTGTGCCATACATCTAAGTAAACAGCAATTGCTCCTTTACGCTGTCCAAGCTGATCAACACTAACAGCTGTATTATTTAGCTGTTTCATCCATGGCATAACTCCTGAAGAAACGCCTTTAAATCCTTTAATATCGCTTCCTCTTGGACGCACTTTCCCTAGATATACACCAATACCTCCGCCGTGTTTTGACAGTGTAGCAACGTCTGTATTGCTGTCGTAGATGCTTCTTAAATCATCTTCAACTGTATCAATAAAGCAGCTTGATAGCTGGCCATATGTTTTACCTGCATTTGCAAGTGTTGGTGTAGCTACTGTCATATAAAGATTTGAAAGAGCCCAATATGCTTCTTCAATAAGAGCAAGACGTTTTTCTTTTGGCTCATTTTGCATAAGCGTCATTGCAATAATTAAGAAGCGCTCTTGCGGTAATTCCATTGTTTTGCGATCGTGTGTTTGAGCTAAGTAACGATCAGATAATGTCAGTAGCCCGATGTATGTAAAAAGTTCATCACGTTCTTGTGAAATAAAACTTTGAATCTTTTCGATCTCTTCTTTCGTGTAAGAAGATAAAAGAGCAGGGCTGAAAATTCCTGTGTTTGTTAACGTCTCAATTAAATGATAAAGAGAACCATATTTCTCATCTGCTTGATAGCCACGATTTTCTGCTGCATTTCCGTAAAGCTTGTCCAATAAAACGCTAGCTGCAACATATGTCCAATCAGGTTCAAGCGTGTTAATACGCTCAAGTGCACCTAAAATAAGCAAGTTTGAAAGACGATCTCTCGTGACTTCCTGTAATGTGAACACCCCTTGAACAATTTTCTGTTCATAATCGTCAAAATCTAGATGTGGATATTTTTCTTTTAGTTTTTCTAGATATCCAACTAACGCCTCTTCAGCTCCATCTTGTTCGACAACCGTTTCTAACGTGTTCGAATTTGTTTGTAACATAATATTTCCTCCAGTCTTTACCATTCACTCTACAAAAAAAGCTCATTGTCTCTTCGAGAGCAATGAGCATAAAGCGAAGGAACGTGCGCACAAAAAAGCACAACCCTCGCTTTATCCTCCTAACTCCCGAACAGAATAAAACGTCTCAATAAAAGGCAGGTCTCCTGACTTTTGCGTCTCTCTACTCTAAGCCCTTCCCGTATAATAAGCTTATGTAAGCCTTTTCGTTCATACAGTGGATGCGCTTATTTCATCAGCAATCACAGTTGCGGGTACAGTTTTGGTTTGATTACCAAATTCCCTTTTAAGTCAATACATGACACCTTTATTTTAGGTTTATACAAAATATAGTATTTTCATATTCATTTAAGCACTACATATTGTGTTTATTATTCTATCAGACTCTTTTAGATTTTACAACAGAAAAACTCTATGTTCGTTACAATACTTGATTATACACAGTTCTTGCCCGAAAGAAAGACCTTGACTTTTCCCGTATTTATTAAACTTCTTTTCTCTCAAGGTATTGTTCCTTATAAAAAAATCAATTTCACTTTTTTGCTATTAAAAAAACTAGTTCACAAAAAATATGAACTAGTTTTATAATACACATCTTTTGTTTTTCTTAAGCAGATTTTTGATGAAGCTTATGATACGTAATTCGGACAAGTTTGTCCATAGTAAAGACGATAAGGAGGCTTGATAGAAAAGCGGCTAGAAAGCGATGATCATTGTTTATACTTTGTATAAAATGAAAGACAAAACGGTGTAGCAAACAAAATATAATGGTTATAAAAAAAAGTTTTATTCCTAACAAAATCTCTTTTTGACGTTCTTTATTAATTCCTTTCCATACCCCACAGATGCCGACAAAACTTACAAGAATTGCACCAACCCCAAGCACATATTGACGCTCGTGCCATACTTGTACAAACCCTAAAAATAAAAGTCCTAAAAATACAAAGGAAAGCGCCGTATCTCTTTTGGTATTTTTCACTCTTCTTCTCCTTTCATATATACTAAACAATTATCCCAAGTTTATCATACATTTTCTCTTCTGTTCCCCCTTTTTTTACATTTTTCTGGATATTTTTTAGTATAAAAGAGAAGAGCACGCTCTTCTCTTTTATGAATGTCACTGCCACTTATCTTTCCACTCTTGAATCATTTTATTATTTTCTTTTATTTCCGCTTTCATAAGAGCTAGTTTTTGATCTCTAATCTCCCATACGGCTTCTTTACGGCTTTTATATTGATCTAAAATACGTTTTTCTAACCTTTTAATTTCCTCTGATGAGAGTAATTTTTGTTCCTCTATATATTTTACCCCTAAAAGAAGTCGATCACGCTCCCTGAGGCTTGCTTTATCATAAGATTCTTTAATAGAATCAAAACGTCTCTGCTCGCTAAGCTCTTCCTCATCTGAAATTGCCGCCTCTTGCACAAAAGTTTTTTCAGGCGTTTCTTGCTCCCACTCTTCCTTAATGTATGTTTGTAGTTCTTCCTCGGTTGCTACGGTCTTGTAGGTACCTTTTGCTGCGACTTGTTGAAGTGCCGCTTCCTCTTCTTGCTCTACATCAAGACCAATAATATGGATATCCTCCCTGCTATTAGAAAGAATACTTTTGCTTTCTTCTCCTTCGTTCTCACAAATATCTATTCCATCGCTAATAATATAAATAGAGTTTTCATATTGTTCATCACTGTAGGAAGAAAGAACTTCTTCTGCTTTTTGCAATCCTGCTGTAAATGAAGTGTCATCTCCTTCCCTATATTCTGCTAGAGAAGAAGCAAATTCACCTGCTTCATATGACTTATGATCATACGCTACTTGTATATTCCGGCATGCGGGGACTTTTTGTGTTTCCTCATCCTCTTCTATTGGGTTCTCATATGTTAAAAGTGTAAGAGATTCGTCGTTAGGAAGAGCTGCTGCAAAATCAATAATTGCCTTTTTCGCTAATGAAAGTTTTGTTTGATTTCCTAACGTTTCTTCCATACTTTTACTCCCATCTATCAAAAGCACGGCATTCTTCTTTTTCTTTTGATCAGCAGTTACCTCTGGAAATACAGGTTCAAATGTTTCAAGCTCTTTTTCTATTTCCCCGTACTCTCCACTTCCTAATAAGTAAACAAGATAGTTATAAAACGATTGCTCGCTACTTTTTTGCGACTGGGCGAATGAATCAATTTTCTTATGTAGAAAAGGTTCTAGATCACTTTCGATGATTTCGTCATATTTTAACGTTTGGGCAAGTTCTCTCCCCTTTAAATACTTTTTTACAAGAATTCCTTGCTTTTGATTGTTCATATCTTCTACCGTTTCTGCTGCTTGTGGTATGTTTTCTATATTAGCGCTTGAATAAGCATCAGTTTCTTCCTTTTTGCCACATGCAGTATGTATAAATAAAATGAAAATAAAAAAACTGATTAAGAGCGTTTTCCGCTTCATATTTATTATGCACCTTTCTTTCTAAAATGCTTTCTTCTATATCGGTTTTGCTTGTTTCACGCTTCATAACTTCCCGTATTTACCAGCCCCTATCTTCTTCATTATCTTAAAATTCCCCTAGCCAATCAATAAAAAAATAAAGCTAGAGATATTCTCTAGCTTTATTAGGTGAAGTATTCAATTTTGGCGTTCGGAAAGTATTTATCAATATAAGATTCCAAATGCTCACGAAGCTCATGTTCTTCATCCTTAGAATAAATATATTTTCCAATTCCATATCGTCCCCACTTATAGCGACGACTTTCTTCATCCATTTCAAGCTTTGATTTTGGATAGTTTTTTTGAATAACTCGCTTTGCTGGCTTTGTAAAGCGATGCTGAATCATTTCAAAAGTGATGTCTTGTCGGGCTCTTTCAGGCAACTGTGCATCAAGCTTTTCAAAAAGCGTCTTATACCCTTCCTCCCAGCCTTCATGAATATAAATAGGTGCAACAATAAATCCAAGCGGATATCCTGCTTCTGCAACTTTCCTCGCAGCCTCAATTCGATAATCAAGCGGTGATGTTCCAGGCTCGAAATTTTTAATAACATAATCAGCATTCACACTAAAACGAAATCTTGTACGCCCGTTATGCTCTGCATCTAAAAGATGGTCAACATGATGAAACTTTGTAACAAAACGCAGTCTTCCAAAATCCGTTTTCCCAAAATATTCAATAGCACGTTTAAGCGTATGTGTTAAGTGATCAATTCCAACAATATCAGAAGTACACGAAGCTTCAAAACGGGTCATTTCAGGTGCTCTTTCTTCTATATACTTTCTTGCTTGATCAAAAATTTCATCTATATTTACATATGTTCGAATGTATGGTTTGCTGCCCATTGTTGTTTGTAAATAACAATAGTGACAGTGTCCCATACATCCTGTTGCAAAAGGTATTGCATATTCTGCTGATGGCTTTGATGTATCAAACTTTAACGTTTTTCTTACGCCAACAACAAGCGTTGATTTAGCGTTACGGTATTGCTGTAGATGATTTTTCCCTGGAATGTTTCTTACTTGATTATGTGAAGTTGTTTCTCTTATTTCAAGGCCCATCTTTTCAAACTTTTCTTTCAATTCTACACCCAGAGGGTATTCAAGCGCTCTTGGTTCAATATATACAAGCTGTGGTACAAAAGGTTTTATCATCCCTGTAAATCCTTTCTCCGTTAGACACGGGCTTTAAAAGCGTTCCTTTATATAGTAGAGAATCATTTTTTCTTTAATCATACTGCTCATAATCAAAGATTTCGTTGTATGCCTGCTGTGCATCTTGTTCCGTAGGGAAAAGAGCATCATCTTCACCAATGAGGTGATATGATTCATGAATAAAAAGAGCAACGTCGTTTTTATTTTCAGGGTGTTGTACAATCTCTGCTTTTTGAATGTTTGCTACTGTCGCAGCATGCGGATTGCGATATATAACATACACGTCGTCTCCTTCGCGTATTTCTTTTGGATCAAGCGTATTCATTTTATCCCTTCTCTCGTTTAGATTTTAGGAACTATCCCATTTTTTTAGCGTCTCCACCATATATTGTTTTATGAACCGTCTAATGAATTAGCCAATGTTACCAAAAAAAAAACGCAGCATCTTCTAGATGCTGCGTTTGTTACTATATATTATACATTTTGGCTTGATTTTTGCGCGTTTTTCAACCGATTTGCAAAGACATCTTTTGCTTGAGTAGAGCGATTGTCTGCTTCTCTTTCTTCCCATAGAACTAAAAGGCGACGATAATAAACATACCCACCTAAACTAAGCAGAAACAACAAAATGGTTAAAACCATTACAAAATCAAAATCCACAATCGATCATTCTCCTTTTCACAGTGTCTTTACCACATTAACGAAAAAGGTAAGAGCAAAGTTTCATTTTTCACATTACAGTTGTTTAACAAACGTGTGACGACTTTCATCATAATTTAAAAGTGCACTCTCCTGATGTTGAAACCGCTCGTTTTCAACGTTCGTAGACACAATAATTTTCTTACAACCTTTTTGCTTTGCCCATGTTTGCAAATAAACAAACAAATCATCTATATATAAATCAATCTCCTCATTCCCATAAAGAAGCTCACTAATGTACAAATGTTTTCCGTCGCAAAAGTTGGTATGAATGCTTCCCCCAACAATAACCACTATCTTTTGCTTCACAGAAAGCGAAAAGAAATGATGACCTTCTGCATTCATAACCGTTGCTTGCTGAATAAATTGATCACGATCTAATTCCGCATCAAGACGTTTTAGAAAGTGAAAAACTTGAAACCATTCCTCCGTGCTGCTTAGTTGCTTAATTTCGTAATTGTCCATTGTTATACTCCCATCATCAGTAGAGCCGTCATGCTTGAAGTTGTTCGCATGATGTTTACACATAAGTTGCAAAACAGCTTTACTGACTATTTTCCATTTTTGACATTATTTTTATTTTTAAGACGTTAAAAAGTTTAAAAAATAACCCTACTATAATATTCAAGTTATACTCATCTTTTTTGGGGGTGATTCTACTTAAAAATAAATTTTTAGTGGAGACCTCTCCCTTGTTCCTTAAAAGTTGACGAATTTTTATAGCAGTGCTTTAATAATGATGAATCTACATTAAAAAAGTGAGTTACTGGAAATTTCCATATGACAAGGAGCTTTTAACAATGTTACCTAGTAAGGAAACGCTACAATTTTTAATGCCATATAAGTTTGCTGTTGATGAACTTAAAACTAAACTAAAAATCATCCAGCAGGAGGCTTATTTTTCACTTGAGCACAATCCAATTGAACATATGAAGTTTCGGGTTAAGAGCCCGGAAAGCATGACAAAAAAGTTAAAAAGAAAAGGTGCGGCTGCAACGTTAACAAGTGCAAAAAATGTTTTAAATGATATCGTTGGTGCACGCATTGTATGTTGTTTTGAAGAAGATATTTACTTTTTACGCGACTTATTTTATTCACGTCCTGATCTAACTGTAGTTGAAGAAAAAGACTATATTAAAGAACCAAAATCAAACGGCTATAGAAGTCTACACTTAATTGTCGAAGTACCTGTTGTAATGCATGAAAAAACAGAAATGGTTAGAGCAGAGATTCAAATTCGTACTATTGCAATGGATTTTTGGGCAAGTGTTGAACATAAAATTTTCTATAAATACGATCGGGAAATCCCTACTCATTTAAAAGAAGAATTATCAGAAGCTGCCTCTGCCGCTAACGAACTAGATTTGAAAATGGCTAAAGTTCGAAAAGAAATTCAAAATATCGAAAACGCGTATGATTCAATGATTATGCACTAGTTCATTCTTCTTTAAATATGACGATTCTTCAAAAAATAAGGACTATCAGTTGCTCTCTATCTCCTAATAAGCTACGATAAAAGAAAGAACGTATTTAACGAGGTGGACAAGGTGAATCTTAAAAAAATCGCGCAGTTTTTTTTAATCGCGATTGCAGCAACAGTTTTTGGCTCTTTCATTGTACTTATACTTGTACGAGCCCTTGTTGGTCTGTTTTAAAATATAATAAAAAAAGCTGACAACTGGATTGTCAGCTTTTTCTTCTTTTATAATACTTTCACATAAAATGTACGTGTTCTTGGACCATCGTATTCACAAAAATAAATGCCTTGCCAAATTCCAAGAAGAAGATCCCCTTCTGTAACGATAATGTGTTGCGAAGGACCAACTGTGCTTACTTTTAAATGAGCTGCTGTGTTACCTTCCATATGACGATCTTCCCTATGTTCCCAAGGATAAACTTCATCAAAACGCCGAATCATATCTTTTTTCACGTCTGGATCTGCGTTTTCATTAATTGTAATCCCTGCTGTTGTATGTGGAGAATACACAAGAACCGCTCCTTCTTTCACATTTGCCTCCTTTACAACAATACGTACTTTGTCTGTTACATCAATCATTTCATCTCTTTTTTTCGTTTCTACCGTAAACTTTTTCAACATGAAATAATTTCTCCTTTTTTCCTTTTATTTTCTACAATTTCTGCTACACTTTTTACTAGAACCGATTGTTCTTACAAGTACTATAACCGATTTTACAAACGAGAAACAGCTTGATTCTAATCGAATTTTAGGAGGCACATAGATTTGGGAAAAGCAAGTCGTACAATTATTTTTGATATTCTGTTTTACATTGCTGTTCCATGGCTAATTTGGAAATATGGCCGTGAGAGCCTTGGTGACTATTATGCAATGCTTCTATCAACAGGACCTGGTATCCTTTATACGCTTTATCGCTTCGGGCGAGACAAGCAGTTTAATGTAACAGGGCTGTTTATTTTAACAACGATGATTTTAAGCACTGCTGTTGATCTTTTATCAGGCTCTGCTGAAGCAATGCTCGTTAATAGCGTATATGTTTCTGCTGTTATTGGCGTCTTTTTCCTTGTGACAACATTTACAAAAAGACCATTCGCTATGTATTTTTTTGTTGATGGCTATCAGCTAATGGGCTATGATCGTCAACAAACACTCGCAGCTTGTCTGCACCCTTCTATCCTAAAAGGATTCCAAATTTGCACAGGAATCATGGCGCTTCGGCAGTTCGCTACAAGCGGTGTGAAGTGGTATTTAATCGGAAAATACGGTGTTGATGGATACGACAAAATGCTTGTTGTAATGCGTGTAACAGGTTGGATTTTTTCAGGAGTTGTAACGGTTGCTCTCATTATTGTTGCAAGCAAGCTTGGCAATATGCTTCCACATGAAGAAGATGAAAAGGATGAAGATCAAAACCCACCACCATCTCCTGACCATAAGCTAATCTAAAAAGCATCCTGCATAATGGCAGGATGCTTTTTTTCGGTTTTAAAAGGAAAATAGCTTATGGTATGGAATGACTTACAAGAGATAAAAAGATGAGGTGAGAAAGTATGAAAAAAGCATTTATTTTTATCATTCTTTTTCTATTGATTGGAATTGGATTTCTGTTTTCTGTACGAGAATCTGATGTTTTTGCCCAATTTCCTATTCCAAGAACAGCTGAAAAAGATGCGAAGATATCTCACGATTCCTCTGTTGAAAAGTATGCTAGATATAGCTGGCCGAAAATAAAGAAAGATGAACCAATTCCTTCCTCTTATAAAACGTTAATTACAATGTGGGGATGGAAAGAGAAAGCACAACAAGATCGCAAAGAAATGACGGTGTTTAAAAAGGATGAAAAAGAGATTCGCTTTTTTACACACGATGGCTTCTTTATCCTAGTCACAACAAAATAGAGCTTTTCATAAAAAAACAGGATGCGCTCGCACCCTGTTTTTTTGAATTAGAATTTTGCTTGATAGTTTTCAAGTTCCCAGCCGTGAACAGCTAAACGGTAGCTATCCCACTCGCCTTTTTTCAATGCAATATACTCTTCATATACGTGTGAACCTAACGTACGTTTTGCAAAGTCACTATTTTGAAGTGCTTCTACTGCTTCTTTTAAATCACCTGGTAAGCTATCAATTCCAAGCTCAGCACGGCGCTCTTCTGTCATATGGAAAATATCTTCATTGACAGAATCAACAGGTTTTAAGCTACGTTCAATTCCATCAAGACCTGCTGCAGCAACTGCTGCAAACGCTAAGTAAGGATTTGCGGATGGATCTGGACAGCGAAGCTCAACACGTGTACCCATGCCTCTTGTTGATGGAATACGCACAAGTGCAGAACGGTTTGAAGCACTCCAAGCGATATAGCAAGGTGCTTCATATCCTGGAACAAGACGCTTATAAGAGTTTACAAGCGGGTTTGTAAGAGCAACAAAGTTTTTAATGTTGTCCATAAGGCCTCCAATGAAGCTATAAGCTGTCTCAGAAAGAGCATCTTCTCCTTGTGGATCAAAGAACGCATTTTCACCATCTTTGAAGAATGACATATTTACGTGCATACCAGAACCATTAATACCTGCTACTGGTTTTGGCATAAATGTCGCATGTAAGCCAAATTTAGCAGCTACTGTTTTAACTACCCATTTATATGTTGTTGAACGGTCAGCTGCTGTTAGTGCATCTGCATATTTGAAGTTAATTTCATGCTGTCCTTCCGCTACTTCATGGTGTGATGCTTCAATTGTGAAGCCCATTGCTTTTAACGCACGGTAGATTTCTAAACGAACACGTTCCCCAATGTCTTTTGGAGATGGCTCAAAATAGCCACCATTGTCGTGAACCTGCACTGTTGGATTTCCTTCTTCGTCTGTTTTGAAAAGGAAGAATTCAAGCTCTGGACCTACTGAAATTGTATATCCATGATCAGCAGCTTTTGCAATCGTGTTTTTTAAAACATTGCGTGTATCTCCTTCAAAAAGAGTGCCGTCCGGGTTTGTTACACTACAAAGGAAACGAGCTTCCGAATATCCTTCTTCAACAGACCATGGTAAAACAGCGAACGTTTGTAAATCTGGTTGAAGATAAAGATCAGATTTATTGATTGGTGAAAAACCTACAACAGATGAACCATCAAACATGCTTTTACCTTCTACAACGTCGTCTAACTTTTCAACTGGAACTGTAACATGCTTTAAAGTTCCTTCAAGATCGATGAATTGAAGATGAAGAAGTTCAACGTGTTTTTGGGAGATGATGTCTTTGATTTGTGATAAAACGTCCGTTTGCGGAGTTGCTTCTGTAATTGCTAATTGACTCATGTTATATAACCTCTCAATTTAATGTTATTTTTTCTTACACCGTTTATATTTATATTATATTCTGACTTTTTTATTTTTTCAAGGCTTTTTTCACAAATTTCCGACCCTTTACCTCAAAACCCTTCTTCAATGTTAAGGATTCAACAACAAATCCTCACATTTCCACGCTAAACAATTACAAAAAAACACGTTTCAAGGCGAAACGTGTTTTTTAAAGCGCTATCATTAAGGTTTCTGTCTTCTGCATCTTGAAATTGATGATTTAAAAAAGCTGCAGACTTTTCCGTGATTGAAACCTTCTTTCATCATTTTTTTCTATTATATCATAAATTTGAAAAGAAAAAAGAGAGCTTATTCGCTCTCTTTTTTCTTTTCAAATGATGTTGTTAACGTAACGTCAGGATATTTATCTTGGAAAAGACGGAACACAAAGTCATTTTCAAAAAGTAAAACAGAATGGCCATCACGATCAAGAACATGAAGAACACGGGAATCAAGCATACGGTCTTGAATTTGCTCTTTTGGAATCCAGCGTGCAATATGATGATTCATATATTGGAATTCAAGATCTACCCCATATTCCCCTTTCATTCTATGTTCGAAAACCTGGAACTGGAGTTCTCCAACAGCTCCTAAAATATAGTCTTGGAAGAAAGGTGTTTTATAAAGCTGCACAGCTCCTTCTTGAACAAGCTGTGTTAAACCTTTTTCGAAATGTTTATGTTTCATCGCATTTTTTACCCGAACTTTGCGGAACATTTCAGGTGGGAATTTTGGAAGTTCATCAAATTCAAATGTTTCGTTTCCACCAATAATTGTATCTCCGATTTGATAGTTACCTGAATCGTAAATTCCAATAATGTCACCTGGAAAAGCTTTATCAACCGTTTCTCGACTTGATGCTAAAAATTGATGTGATTGAGCAAGCTTCATGCTACGCCCTGTTCTTGGGAGCGTTACTGTCATTCCACGCTCAAAAATCCCACTGCATACACGCACAAAGGCAATACGATCACGGTGTGCTGGATTCATATTTGCTTGAATCTTAAAAATAAACCCTGAAAAGCTGTCATCTAGCGGACTTACTTCGCCTTTTGAAGCATGACGAGGTTGTGGTGGTAGCGTTAGTGGTAAAAATGAATTAAAGAAAGATTGAACACCAAAATTAGCAATCGCACTACCGAAAAACACAGGTGTTAGCTCACCGCGTTTTACTTTTTCAAGATCAAATTCATTTCCAGCTTCTTCAAGTAAGCTAATCTCGTCAATAAGCCCTGGAAGATATTCGCTTCTTACATGTTCTTCTAACTCTTTTGTGACTGTTTTTCCATCAAAAGGAATGAACACAGATTCTTCGTTTCCACGATATACTTCAACCTGTTTTGTAAAACGATCATAAGTTCCTTGAAAAGCTTTCCCCATTCCAATTGGCCATGTTGCTGGATATGATTCAATTTCAAGTACTTCTTCGATTTCTTCTAACAGCTCAAGCGGATCTTTTCCTTCACGATCAAGCTTATTAATAAACGTTAGAATCGGGATTCCACGCATACGACATACTTTAAAAAGTTTGAGCGTTTGAGCTTCAATTCCTTTTGTACCGTCAATGACCATCACCGCACTATCTACGGCCGTTAATGTTCGATACGTATCTTCACTAAAGTCTTCATGTCCTGGAGTATCTAATATGTTAATAAAATGATCACGATATGAGAACTGCATAACGCTTGATGTTACCGAAATTCCACGCTGCTTCTCAATTTCCATCCAGTCGGACGTCGCAAATTTACCTGATTTTTTACCTTTTACTGTTCCTGCTGAGCGAATCATTCCTCCAAGCAAAAGCAGCTTCTCTGTGAGCGTTGTTTTCCCAGCATCAGGGTGAGAAATAATAGCAAACGTGCGGCGGGACTCCACTTGCTCCTGTTGTATTGACATCTTTACTAACCTCATTTCTATCTCAAAAAGTTCTCTTTTTATATCATCTTTGAAAAATAACTGCTTTATTATCTTAACACTTTGAACCGTAGTTTTCCTCTTTTTTTCTCAAAAAACCTCTTCTGTCAGTTTCAATTTTCCTAACTTCAGGCTTTGGAATATGTTGTAAAAGCATGTGATGGCGCATTGTTCGATTTAAGCTAGGAAATACTTTTACTACGCTCCTCTACACCTTAAAAGAGCAATACTGTTAATGGATGTGTTTTTTATGTTTTCATCTTCACATTACCAAAAAGAACGAGTCTACTTTTTTATTGGACTAGCCCTTCTTCTCCTATATGTTTCTCCACTCTATATATTAGGAGAAGATGCGCACATTCGCGTTCATGATAATTTAGATTCCAATATTGCGTGGTACAAAGTACTTGCTGAAAGCGGTCAGCTTAAAGGACCTCTTCATGCTGTTATTCCTCAAGTTATGAATGGAATTGATCGAGGTTCTTTCGGCACAGAATGGAGCTTGATTGTTTGGCTTCACTATCTTTTTCCCTCTATGACGGCATATGCACTGAGCCAAACCATTACAAGAGTGGTAGCCTTCATTGGAATGTATCTTTTATTAAGAAAGCATTTTATTACAGAGGAAAAAGCCTCCTTTATTACAATTGGGGTTTCATTAGCTTTTGCACTTACCCCTTTTTGGCCTTCTGGTATGTTAAGTACGCTTGGGCATCCACTTGCACTTTGGGCTTTTTTGAACATTCGAAACAGAGATTCGTCATGGAAAGAGTGGCTTACACTCGCTCTTATTCCTTTCTATTCAAGCATTGTACTTGGCTTTTTCTTTCTGCTTGTAGCTGTATCCCTCCTGTGGCTTTATGATGGAATTTTTAAAAAGCGATGGAATGTGATGTTTCTTTTAAGCATCGTCTTTATGACACTCATTTATTTACTTATTGAATATAGGCTTATCTATTCACTTCTTATTCCACATGAATTATCACACAGAAGTGAATTCATCTCTTCAAGACATGATTTCGCTCAATCATTTCGACTATCATTTAAAAATTTCATTTTCGGTCACACACATGTGCACACAATGCATACCGCTATTATATTGCCAATTTTGTTTCTTGCTTCGTTTCTTGCAATTGTCCGTAATAGGCTTAGACAGAACGCAACTTTTCTTTTTCTTTTCTTCTTAAGTTACGTTTTATCTCTTTGGTATGCGCTTTGGTTCAATAAAATGTGGATTCCATTAAAATTACACATTGACTTGCTTAATACATTTAATTTTGCACGTTTCCATTTTCTACGTCCTCTTGTGATTTACGTAAGTTTTGCTCTTGCTTGCTATATTTTGTATCGAATGAATTCATTTTTTAAAGCACTTTCATTGTTCGCGGTAGCAGCTCAAATTATCGTGCTTGCGCCTTTTAATGAAGAATTTTTGTACGGTACTTATTATCATCCTCCATCGTTCCGGGAGTTTTATGCCGAAAAGCAGTTTCAAGATATAAAGGAGCATATTAATTTACCTCAAAGCACTTACCGAGTCGCAAGCATTGGTATTCATCCAGCTATTGCACAATATAACGGTTTTTATACGATTGATTCATACAGCAATGTTTATCCACTTTCTTATAAGTATCAATTTCGCAAAATCATTGCTTCTGAGCTTGATAAGGATGACAAAATTAGAACGTATTTTGATGAATGGGGCAGCAGATGTTATATCTTTGTAGCTGAACTTGGGAAGAAGTATGAGTTTCGAAAAGATTCTAAAAAGAAAATTAAAAACTTAGAGCTTAATACAGGTGCCTTTAAAGAAATGGGAGGAAAATATTTATTCTCTGCTCTTCCTATCTTAAATGCAAGCGACAACAATCTTGAGCTTGTAAAAGTATTTGATCATAAAGAATCGGCTTGGAAAATTTATTTGTACGAAGCAAAATAATGAAGGAGGAGAAAAAGTAATGAGTGAAAACCCACTCTTAACTGTCGTTGTACCTTGTTACAATGAAGAAGAAGTACTAGAAGATACGATGAAAAAACTTCATAACTTATTAGAAGAGCTTGTTCATGAGAAACTCGTTCATCCAAAGAGTAACCTCCTCTTTGTTGATGACGGAAGCCGTGACAAAACGTGGAGCATAATTGCTAAAGAAAGCGTACATCATCCTTGGATAAAAGGATTGAAACTTGCTCGCAATGTCGGCCATCAGAAAGCACTTATAGCAGGATTAGAAAAAGCAGCCGAAGTAGCAGACTGCGCCATTTCTATTGATGCTGATCTTCAAGATGATATTAAAGCAATTAAAGAGTTTTTAGTAAAGTTTCACGAAGGCTATGATATTGTTTATGGAGTAAGAAGAAGACGAACAACAGATACATTTTTCAAACGATCCACAGCTCTCGGTTTTTATCGATGTATGAACAAACTCGGTATTGAACTTATTTATAATCATGCTGATTTTCGTCTTATGAGCAAAAGAGCGTTAGCAGAACTTCGTCGTTATAGAGAAAAAAATTTGTTTCTTCGTGGTATCATCCCTCTTATTGGTCTCAACACTGCTGAAGTTTTTTATGACCGAAAAGAAAGACTTGCAGGTGAAAGCAAATATCCTCTAAAAAAAATGCTTTCATTTGCCTTTGACGGGATCACATCATTTAGCGTAAAGCCTATTCGATTTATCACGTATATTGGATTCTTTTTGTTCCTTTTAAGCGGGTTTGCCTTTTTGTATGCTTTCGTCCAAAAGCTGCTTGGTTCTGCTGATTCTGGTTGGACGTCTATTATTGTCTCACTATGGTTTTTAGGAGGATTGAATTTAATTGGAATTGGAGTTGTGGGAGAATACATCGGGAAAATATTCACAGAAGTAAAAGCTAGACCTCATTACGGGGTGGATATTGATTTGTATACAAGTTCTCTAACGGGGGAAAAAAGTGAAGGAATAGAACCTACCGTCTTATTTAAAGAAGAAAAATAACTCTTATAACAAGGCAATAAGCATGTTTCTCTTTTAGAACCATAAGTATGGTATAAAGTCCGAATTGGAAGGAGAGAACGGTATGCTTTTGCCTTCTTTTATTTATAATGTGCAAGGAAAAAACGATCATAAACATTACGTTTACTCTTTTTTTATTATTCTTTTTTCATATGTTATAGCAGGTACATTTCTTTATACTGTTGTGACATCCTTCATCTTATCGCCTTCTTCAGCCGTATCGTTCGGGTTAAGTCACCTTTTTAATATCTGTTGGATTGCTGGACTATGGATTTCAGTAGCGAAAATTCATAAACGACCTTTCTTAACTCTTATAACAAATGAGCGTGCATTTTGTTGGCACTTTTTCTACAGAAGCTTTTTCGCTGTATTTTTTTTATTATTTTTATCACAGCTTATCAGCTTTTCTTTATTTCCTCATTTTTATATTTTACAGCACATAGAGTGGACAAGGTTTCTGTTCTTTGCTTTACTTTCTATTTCCCTCGTTCCCCTGCAAGTTTTATCAGAAGAGCTGTTTTTCAGAGGATTTCTTCTACAATGGTGGGGAAAAGTCTGTTTCTCTCCACTTTTGCTTGCAATATGTTCTGGGCTATTTTTTGGTTCTCTTCACTTTATGAATCCTGAAATGAACGTTTCTTTCTTCCTTGTTGGGTTTCAGTACGTTTTTATTGGCTTTATTCTAAGCTATATAACAGTAAAAGCTAACCGCTCTGAACTAGCTATAGGCGCTCATACTGCGAATAACCTTTTCATCGCTTTATTTCTTGGGGATGCTCATAGTGTGCACGGACTTCTTCCTTCGCTATTTATTGTAGAAGATGAAAATGCTTTTTGGTCTTTATGTTTAACAATGTTTGTTTTCTTATCTTTCTATCTCTTCTGCTCTCGCTACTTTAATAAAAAAAGAGCGGCATAAACGCCGCTCTTTTTTATTAAAATGATACTGTTGTTGTTTGCTCTTTTCCGTTACGATAGTACGTAATACTCATCTTCTTACCATTTGACTCGTAAATACTGCGTCGAAGTTCCGCATCGCTTGAAATTTTATCTCCATTTACTTTCGTAATTACATCGTACTGCTTCAATCCAGCTTTTTCAGCTAGAGATGAACCTTCTACCTCAATGATAACAACGCCTTCTTGAACACTATCCGGCAGTTTTAATGTTTCTGTTCTTCCAACAGGATTGACTTGAGAAAGATTAGCAATTCGCACACCTAATGTTGGGCGGTCCACTTTCCCATCCTGCTCTAAATCTTCAATAATTGGTTTTGCTACATTCATTGGAATAGCAAATCCAATTCCTTCTACTTCGTCTTGAGCAATTTTACTTGAGTTAATCCCAATCACTTGACCGTCGATATTTATAAGAGCTCCACCGCTGTTTCCTGGGTTGATCGATGCATCTGTTTGAATAACTTCAGATTGCCAATCTTCTTGACCATCTCCATTTGTATCAACTGGAATCGTACGGTTTGTACTACTAATAATTCCTTCTGTTACACTTCCTTCTAAGAAACCAAGCGGATTTCCGATTGCAATAGCTGGTTCTCCTAACGTTAGCTTACTTGAATCACCAAGCTCTGCTACAGAATTCACTTTGCTTCCATCAATACGAAGAACAGCTAAGTCTGTTAACTCATCAGAGCCAACCACTTTTGCTTGCAAGCGCGTTCCTTCCGAAACTTGCACTTCAACTTGAGAAGCCCCATCAACAACGTGATGATTTGTTACAATATAAGCATAATCACCGGACTTTTTATAAATAACGCCAGATCCTGCTCCTGTTTCTGTTGTACCTTCAAAAAGTTGATTTCCTTGGTATGTATAAATACCCACAACAGATTCCAATGCTTTATCAACCGCTTTTGTTGTATCACTTTTTACAGCAACGGCATTTTTAATAGGCAGCGAACTTGTTGTGGTTGTTTGCGAGGAAGCTGTGCTTGCTTTATCCTCAAGCAATCCAAATTCATCGCTTGTCATAAAAAATACAGTAGCTGCACTTGATACAACGGCCACAATGATCATAATTAGAAATGTAAAAACTGGATTACGTTTCTTTTGCGGACGATACTGTTCTTGTGACTCAGAATCATCGTAATATCCCATAACAACGTCTCCTTTCATGTCTACGACTCATTCATAGTTTTTTATTTTTGGGTGTATATGGTTATGATAGCTGTGAACTTATTGTAGCAAAGCTCTATTGCAAAATCACGGTTTATGGTGTTCTTCACATAAATTCACACAAAGTCCCACAATTAGTTGACATAACAAAATGGCACGAACTAGTGTCCGCACCATTTTTTTATATGCCGTGTAAAAAGAAATTCATGAGAAAAAGTCCTGCAATAATATATAGCGGAACAGACACTTCTTTGTAGCGGCCAAGAACAAGCTTCATAAACGGATAAGCAACAAAGCCAAATGCCATTCCATCTACAATGCTATACGTAAACGGAATAATCACAATCACTAAAAACGCAGGAAATGCTTCTGAGAAATCCTTAAAGTTAATTCCCTTTACATTCTCAAGCATAAGTCCACCAATAATAATTAAAATTGGTGCAATAGCAGTGTTCGGAATGAGCGAAATGACCGGTAGAAAAAATAGAGCTACTAAAAACAGCAGTCCACTAACTAAAGATGTTAAACCAGTTCGGCCTCCTGCTGTTATACCTGAAGCAGCTTCTACTGTTGACACCGTTGGACTTGTTCCAAAAAGCCCCGAAAGCATGGAAGAAATCGCTGTTGCTCGAATAGAACGCTTATACTTCTCAGGTTTTGCAATCATCTCTGTTTGACCATGAATAAGACCAATATTTTCAAAAACAAGAACCATTGCTAATGAAAAAACGGCAATCCAGAAGGCTACTGAAAAGATACCTTGAAATGAAAACTGAGCAAAAACGTCCAAATAGTTCGAAAGCGATACGTCCGCTTGTTTCGGAGCAGCATTTTCCACTCCAAAAAAGTGACCGATTAAAGAACCTGCAATAATCGTTAACAAAAAGTTAGCTGGAACATTTCGAATGAACAATACGAGCGCAATAAGAAGTGTTACAACAGTTGCTAAGACTTCTGGACTGTGAAAGTCCCCAAGCGCTAATATAGCATTATTGCCACCAACCACAATTCCACCTTTTTCTAATCCAATAAGAGTTAGAAAAAGCCCTATTCCAACTGTGATAGCTTCTTTCAAGCCTTTTGGAATAGATCGTGAAAGAGTATGAGAAAGAGGCGTGAACGCGACGATTGTAAACAAGATGCCAGCAACAAAAACAGCTCCTAGCGCTTCTTGCCACGGCAACCCCATTCCTTGAACAATAGTATAGGAAAACAAAGCATTTACACCCATACCAGGAACAATAAGCAAAGGAGCATTGCCTAAAAAAGCGACAAGAAGACATCCGACGAAACAAGTAACAACTGTCGCCACTATCCCTGCTTGAAGCGGAATCCCTGCTTCTGACAAAATTAAAGCGTTCACAGCAATAATATACACGATTGTAAAAAACGAAATCATGCCTGCTAATACTTCTGTTTTTACGGTTGTACCATGTTCTGCGAGATGAAAGCGTCTTTCAAAAAATGGATGCACTTTCTTCGCACCTTCTTTTCCTAAAAACCCTCGACCCTACCCGTTAACAGTTTTAAACTGCAACAGTTTACATTTTAGCAACTTTCCTGTGTAATGACAACTGTTTTTAAACACAGCTTGTAGCTGTCATATAGTCCATGTTAGAGAAATGAAAAAACAGGCGAATATTTCTACTAACTTCCCATGTTTCACACTAGTTCGTTGCCTCTTTTTCTTCAGGTTTTTTTTATTATAGATTTACCACTAGCCAAGAAAGCTATACAGCTCATAAAAATAATCGAAAGCATGATCAATTGAAATGAAAAAAGAACTTTGTACACGATACAAAGTAAAAAAGAAAGAAAAAGCCCAATTAGGAACGCCTGTTGTTTTCCTAATATAAGCAAGCAAATTTGTAGGAGGAGGCAGGTACTGAAAGAAAGAGGAATAGTCAAGAAGAAAGAGTGTTTCCACCATGAAAGAAGCGAATGCTTATCATGTAAATAAATACCGTAGTATAAAGATGCTAGCATATGAAAAGTAAGCCAAAACGCAGCTACCCTGGCTAAGAACCGCTGCACTCTTTCTCCCTCCTTCCTCCTATATTAGTAGCTAGTATATGTAGAAAAGGCTATTTTTCATTATGAAACAGTAAAAAAGCTGACGTAGACGTATAAACCTTTTATACTCCTACATCAGCTTTTTAAACGTTCTTAAAAGAAAATCGAAAATCCGATAAATAGCATGCCAACAATAAGACTTCCATAACTCAATTTTGTTCTAAATTTTTGATGCACTTCTTTTTCCGTAACAGAAGCTACATATTTTATAGAAGCTAGCGGGGCAAACCAAAGCAGTGATGAAACTAAAATAAAGAGAATCCCAATTATAAGGATCATCTCCTCAATAAACGGCATGTTTCGTCCCTCCTTGTTCAATAAGAAACTCTTCTGTACTTCTTTAGTATAACACGTCTCTACCTTATTTTTATGGTTCTTACCTTTTCCAAAAGTATTTAGGTATTTGTTTAGCTTTTTTTATAAAAACAGGCTTTTGATTTAGTATACTCGTCCATTCGTTTTGTTCTATTTCTCATATGATACTACTATACAAAGGAGGTGAAGACGCTTATGTTCGAACGAAACTGCAACAAGAAAGCTGAAAGGGATGAAGAAACAATGACCTTCTTTTTTTGTAGCAAAAGAAACAATCATCAAAATAACAGCTGTTGCAGGGAAGATCGAAATATGGATGAAAACAACAATCCACGTTTGAATCCACCTCTTATTTTCAAAAGTTACTCACCTTTTTGAGCAGGAAGAAAAAATTGCTTTTCAAACAAAATTTATTAATCAAATTATTAGGGAGCTGAATAGGCATGTACGAATTCGAATATGATTATGACAAGAAAAAAGATTGGAAAGATAACGATCACAAAAAAGACCGCAAAGATAATGACTTCAAAAAAGTAAAATGTTACTGTGAAGAAATCGAAGACCGTCACGACCATGATAAAGAGGATGACAAAGACGATTGCAAACGCCGTCGCAAGCATGATGACAAAGATGACTACAAATATGACTACAAACATGATGACAAAGACGACTACAAAAACCATCACAAACATGATGACTGTGATTGTAAAGATAAAGAGGATGACAAAAAAGACCGTCATCATTATTATGACCGCAAAAAAATCGTTCTTAAAGGATACATGCACTTTAAAGATGATGATTGTGGATGTAAAAGAAAACGCTACTAAAAGCAGCTTCTTTTTATACTAAGGTACACCCTCCCCTTTACCTTCTATAAAATTGTGCGGATATGAGAGGATAAGCAATTTGCTTATCCTCTTTCTGTGCAATTTTTATCCATTTCTGCTATTCTTAACTTGTACAGTATTATTTAAAAAGGAGAGGATTTGTAGTGTCTAAAAAAATCTTAATTTTAACAGGGGACGCCGTTGAGGCTCTAGAAGTTTTTTATCCGTACTACCGCTGTCTTGAAGAAGGATTTGACGCAACTATTGCGGCTCCAGCTGTAAAGAAAATCAATACTGTTGTACATGACTTTGAAGATTGGGATACATACACAGAGAAACAAGCCTATAAACTAGACTCCCATGCAGCTTTTTCAGATATCAAACCAGAAGAATACGATGGACTTATCATTCCAGGAGGACGTGCTCCTGAACATATTCGTATGAACGAATACGTTCCGTCAATCGTGGAACATTTTTTTCAAGAAGGAAAACCCATCGCAGCCATTTGTCATGCAAGTCTCATTTTTACAGTCATTAATCGCGAGCTCTTAAAAAATAGAGAAATGTCTGCTTACATTGCATGCAAACCTGAAGTTGAAAGTGTTGGTGCAACTTATATTAACAAACCTTTACACGTTGACAACAACCTTGTCTCAGGTCATGCATGGCCTGATCTTCCTGCCGTTATGAAAGAGTTTATCGGACAGCTTCATAAATAAAGGGAAAGGACCGAAATATATTTCGGTCCTCTTTCATTTACTTTATCTCTTTTTAGCTAATATAAACCATTTTTTCTTTCCACCAATAATATCTGTATACAAATCTGTATGAACTTCTGTAAAATGTGAAGAAAGAAACCCAGCAATATCCTGATCTGATAGAAGCGATGTCTCATCGTCTTCTTCTCCTAACTGCGCTAAGCACGCTAACGCAAGGTACCCTCCATCTCTCAGCATTGAGGCCATTTCTTCCACAAATTTTTTGTTCTCTGAAAATGTCGTAACATGAAAATCGTTAGCCACAAAAATACCTTGAAATACATGTTCCTTCTCCTTCAAAGTTGAAAGATACTGAAGGTTTTTCACATTTCTTATTTTTGCCTTTTTTGTAGCTTCTATTACATTCTGACTAGATTCATCATATCCTAAAACGCCTAGACCTTTTTCAGCAAAAAACAAGCTATTATGCCCAGCACCACAGTGATAAACAAGCAGATCCTTAACAGCTAAACGTCGGAAAAACCAATATGCTTTTACTGCGGACGGACAAGGCTGGTCTTTCCACAAATATTCTTCATTATTCTCCAACGGTACACTCATGTCAACGCTCCTTTATCTTCTTTATAATTATTGCTTTTCTTTTTCAATTCCCTCCACCAAGACTCTGTGAATTTTTGTACAAGCACAGCTACCCCTAAATTATTCTAAAATTGAGACCCGCTTCTCTTAGCTCCTCATTGTCATTCATCTCTATTTCCTTTGTACAAATAAAGAACCTTTGCTTTTTTAGATAGAGATAAATAGGTGATTCAACTTTCATATCCCCTAGTTTTAACAGTTCTGAGTGTCTGATCATTGCGCTTCAATTCGATTCTTCGCCACATTATGTTACATATCCTACTTAGTCTTTGTTATTTTCCCATACTAGCTTTTCTTTCGCGATAAAAGTGTGAGAAGTTATTACATTTTTATTCCTTCTCTTCCTATTTACGAATGAAACACTGTTAAAGTTTCAAAAAGAAAAAGAGCTTCAG
Source organism: Priestia sp. TRM10 (assembly GCF_057808375.1). Taxonomy (NCBI): domain Bacteria; kingdom Bacillati; phylum Bacillota; class Bacilli; order Caryophanales; family Bacillaceae; genus Priestia; species Priestia sp. TRM10. The sequence continues at coordinate 477,664 of NZ_JBJZOT010000013.1, read as the reverse complement.
TATACTGAAGCTCTTTTTCTTTCTTATTGAAACATTTTTTTAACTTCCTGCCGTTTTGCTTTTGGAATAAGCACATAAAGGGTGTCATGATTTTCAAGAATTGTTTCACCTCTTGGTGTCACAACTTGCTCTCCTCTTACAATAGCCGTAATCAATACTTCAGAAGGTAAGTAAATATCTTTTAGTTCCTTTCCTATCACTTTTGAACCTTCTTTTAATACAACTTCAATAATCTCTGAACTTGTTTTCCCCATTGATACAAGCTCTAAAATATGGGGAGATTGCTCTTGATCAGGACCAGCAAGATTCAGCTTGTTAGCAAGAGGTGAAAGGGTTGCTCCTTGAATAAGGGCAGAGGTGAAGACAACAAAAAAGACGGCATTAAATAAAAGCTCGCTTCCTTCTACTCCTGCAATTAATGGATATGTAGCTAAAACAATTGGAACTGCCCCTTTTAATCCTGCCCATGAGATAAATAGTTTTTCTTTGCCTGTATATTTCGTACCGATCATACTTAAAAACACACCGATTGGTCTGGCAATAATCATGAGAATAAAAGACAAAACAAGGCCTTGCCACGTAATAGCTAAGAGATGCTCAGGAAAAACAAGCAAACCAAGCAAAATAAACATTAAGATTTGCATCATCCAAGCAAAACCATCTGTAAAACGGACAATTGACAGACGGTATGTCAAATCATTATTTCCAACCGTAAGTGCCATAACATAAACAGCTAAAAACCCACTTCCGTGTAGAAGAGTTGTACCACTAAAAGTTACAATAGCCAAAGAAAGGGCAAGAACAGGATAGAGACCTGACGAATCAAGATTGATGTTATTAATAATTTTAATTGATAAAAAACCAAATAAAAGACCTAAAAGAAGCCCAAGTCCCATCTCAAGAACGAAATCTAATGGAAGAGACCATAATGATGTTGATGGTTCATTAATTAATTCAATTAAGGACACTGTTAGAAAAACGGCCATTGGGTCATTTGTTCCTGATTCTGCTTCAAGGGTTGAAGTAAGCTTAGTTTTAATATTTCTATTGCCAAGTGCTGCAAAAACGGCTGCTGCGTCTGTCGAACCAACAATGGCTCCAAAAAGCATTCCTTCTGCCCACGTTAAGTCTAAAATGTATTTTGCACATGACCCAACAAGAACCGCTGTAATTAAGACGCCAAATGTTGCAAGAGATGTAGACGGACCAAGAATAGGCTTAATATGTTTCCATTTCGCCTGAATTCCTCCTTTAAAGAGAATAATAATTAAGGCGAAGATACCAACAAGTTGGGTAATTGAAGCATTATCATAATAAATATAGCTCGTTAGCCCCATTCCTATTAAAATATATAAAACAAGCGAAGGAACTCCTAAGCGATTGGAGAATTTTGTTGTAATAACGCCAAGCATTAGTAAAGCTGCACACAGAAAAATAAAAATTGTAATATTTATATCCAAAAATGTCACTCCTAGTGTATTGTTTTTCTCTTCTTTCAAAAAGAGAAAGGAAGTTGCTCAATTATCTCGAATAATAAAGAATAAGGTAAAATAAAACATACTCGTTACTCTCAATCTTTTATGATATTATCCATCCGCTTACGTTGCTCCCTATAAAAACACATTTGCTATTTCCGTTTTTATGTAAAAAACATTTTATTTGTCTAATAAGGACACAGCCTTTATGTTTCCATTCTTTTGTTTTGTCCTTTTTAGCACATACGATGTTATAAATTGCTTTTTCCTGTCATATATTGAAAAAAGAGAAGAAGTTCTGTGTTTATAATCTGTCCATCTTTTCTTATTGTTTAGGCAGTAAAATCTTCTTGTCTGCTCACCGGGAAATTTACGAGGCGAATAGCTACATAAAGAAGAGGAGTGATTTATATGTCATTTACCACTGATGATCAAGAGCGTACAAAAGCCGAATCTGAAAATACCCCACATGATTTAGTATTAGACCAAAATATTGATGTAAAATGTCGTTTTTCCTTAGAAGGCACTTACTTACAAGTATCCCCCAATTGTGAATATTTACTAGGCTATACAGAACAAGAACTCCTTCACCAAAACTACCAAGACTTCATCCATCCAGTGGACCTAAAAAAGTTGCATATGCAGCTAGAAAAAATGAACGATTCAATCGAAACTTTTAGCTTTCGCATTCAGCATAAAGACGGACACTATATTTGGATGGAAACGACTGTTGCCTTCATCCCCCACCCAGAGACAAAACAGTATGTTGAAGCTGTTGCCGTTGCAAGAGATATCAGCCATCGAAAAAAAACAGAACAGCATATGATGGAATCAGAAAAGCTTTCTGTAACAGGTCAGCTTGCAGCAGGAATTGCCCACGAAATTCGAAACCCCCTTACTTCTCTAAAAGGTTTCTTACAACTATTAAAAATGGATAATGATCACCGCGATGACTTTTTTAAGATTATGGAATCAGAATTAACAAAAATCGAAACGATTTCAAATGAGCTTATGGTTTTAGCCAAACCGAAACAAACAGATTTTAAATTTCATCGCCTTCAGTCTTTACTAGAACACGTTATTATGCTGTTAGACAGCGAAGCTTTTCGTCATTCCATTCAAATTGAACAAGAATTAACAGAAGAAAGCTTATACGTATACTGCGATGATACAAAATGTAAACAAGTGTTTCTCAACATCTTAAAAAATGCTATCGAGGCCATCGAACAAGATGGGAAGATTAACGTTAAAGTATTTAAAGAAGACGCACATACAGCCGTAATTGAAGTAAGAGATAACGGCTGCGGTATTCCAAAGCACCTTCTCAAAAAACTTGGCTCCCCATTCTTTACAACAAAGAAGACGGGAAATGGACTTGGACTCATGGTTTGCTATAAGATTATTGAGCAACAGAACGGAAGTATCTCAATTGAAAGTGAACCAAATGAAGGCTCAACATTTACGATTCGCCTTCCCCTTTATATGGCTTAATACAAAAGCTAGAATGTGGATAATAATTATCCTTTCATTCTAGCTTTTTGTTTATTTCTGATTGTCCATTTTCGAATAACCATTAATAATACAAAAATCAGAATAAAACAAAGAAGACCATAACTTGTTACTGTTTTCTCCATAACTGAAATATACTTGTGAAAATAAGTTCCAGCTACGAAAAAAAGCGACGTCCACACAAGGTTTCCAAGAGTTGTAAGAAAAAAGAAAAGGAAAAAAGGACTTTTGCCCGTTCCTGCAACATACGGAATTAGATGCCTTATAAAAGGAATGAAAACACTTATAGGAAAAGCACTTTTTTTATAACGTTCAATGAAGCTTTGTCCTCGCTCTAGAGACAGTTTTTCACGCAATGTTTTCCATTTGAGCAAGTGAGGTGCACCAATCCATCGGCCAATACTATAATTTACAAGTGTTCCAATCGTCATCCCTACCCATGTTAAAAACCAGAGTAAGAGGTCATTTTGCGATAGAAAAGCTGCAAAATAGCCCGCCGTCATGACAATCAGTTCATTTGATATCGGGATAATCAATCCAATCATCCCAAGAGACAGGAGAAGAATAAAAACAATGACCCCATATTCTTTCATGAAAACTACAATATCGACAAACTCCATTAGGCCACCTGCTTTTCCAGAAAAATTATCAATTGTTTTTTGCCTTTTTATTTTATTATTTTCCCTTTCTATCTTTCTATCAAACCCCTTTTCAAAACAAGCTTTCTGCAAACATTTTCAGAAACTTGAACAAAATCAATTTTCATTAAAAATATGACGCATCTATCGATACATCTCACTATACAAAAAAGCATAGGTTTAGAACTTCTCCACCATTTCTAAATACTGTAGTCTAATACAAGCAACTAAATTCTAAATGACTAGTTTCACTCTACACTAAAAAACTTTTTTATAAGAACAATATTCAATAACCAAACAATCTTGATACCTATTTTCAAAAATTCAGTCGATAAAAAGTGCATTCTTCACTTCTTTATATTCTTTAAAAACAAAAAATACCCCTTTATATGGAGGGTAATTATATAGACAATACTGAAGAAGGAAAATAGAAGTATAAAAAATACAGATAAGTTAGATCAAAACTATGTTCCCTTCCTAGTAATCTAACAAAGTATGATTAATAAAAAACCCTTGAATTTCGTAGTGAAATCCAAGGGTTTTCAGATAAGTATTGGGCCATTTCCCTTCTGGATAAACCCATTACAAAAAATCAGGGAATTTTTGCACTCTATCTTTTCTAGCTTATTATGTTGAGCCATACATATGGTTAATACCAGTTCTTTACCTGATAGATAGAAACGATACCAACTTGGATATGGTGTTACTATTCAATAATTAAGTAATTTATAACTTATTGGGTTCGTTTAAACAAATATTTTAAGAATGACTTCTCCCTTATACCAATGCCACTTGAAGCTCTTTTTCACTTTATAGGCCAAGTGAAATATATTTAATTTCTAAAAATTCATCAAGTCCATGATGTCCACCTTCACGTCCTAAACCACTTTCTTTAAATCCACCGAACGGAGCTTGAGCTGTTGAAGGAAGGCCATCATTCAGCCCAACAATGCCGTATTCCAGATTTTCGGCAATTGATATTGCCTCTGAAATATGCTCAGAAAACACGTACGCAGCAAGCCCGTACGGAGAGTTGTTAGCGCGCTGTATGACCTCTTCATTTGTTTTAAACGTTGAAATAGGAGCAAGAGGTCCAAACGTTTCTTCTCTCATACAAAGCATACTATCATCAACATTACTAATGACGGTTGGTTGTATGAAGTTTTCTCCATGTTCAGCACTTTGATCTCCACCTAAAAGAAGGGCTGCACCTTTATCCTTTGCATCTTGAATTTGGTGAGCGACTTTTTTGACTGCTTTTTCATCAATTAATGGACCAATTTCTACTCCCTCTTCTAATCCATTTCCAACGCGCAGCTTTTCTACTCCTGCAACAAATGCCTCTGTAAACTCTTTTTCAACTGCTTCATGTACGTAAATGCGGTTTGTACATACGCATGTTTGACCTGCGTTACGAAATTTTGAAGTAATTGCTCCTTCAACAGCTTTTCCAATATTAGCATGCTCTGTCACAATAAAAGGTGCATGTCCACCAAGCTCAAGCGATACTTTTTTGACTGTATCTGCTGCGCCACGCATAAGCAGTTTGCCAACTTCTGTAGATCCTGTGAATGAAATTTTACGAACGCGGCTATCTTTCATCCACGTTTCTCCTATCTCAGCGGCATTTCCTGTTACAACATTAATAACTCCTTTTGGGATTCCTGCTTTTTCAGCAAGTTTCGCAAGCTTAAAAGCAGTTAAAGGTGTTTGTTCTGCTGGTTTGATTACAACTGTACACCCAGCAGCAAGCGCTGGCGCTACCTTACGAGTAATCATAGCCGCTGGAAAATTCCAAGGTGTAATCACCGCCACAACTCCAACAGGCTGTTTTTGCACAAAAAGACGCTTATTTGGTGCTGAAGCAGGGATTGTTTCCCCATAAATTCGTTTTCCTTCTTCTGCATACCATGCTAAAAAACTATTGGCATATTTCACTTCTCCGATTGCTTCATTAAGCGGTTTTCCTTGTTCAATCGTCATAAGTTTTCCTATTTCTTCTTCTTCAGCTGCGATCTCTTCATACCATTTCATTAAAAGTGACGAGCGTTCTGCAGCTGTTTTGTTCTTCCAAGCTGAAAATGCTTCATAAGCTCCAGCAACCGCTCTCTCTGCTTCTTTTTCCCCTCCATTTGGAACAGTCGCAATTACTTCATTTGTAGCTGGATTGTTTACCTCAATATTCTCTTGAAGTGTAATCCATTCTCCGTTAATATATAAGCGCTCTTGAGTCATTAATTTTTCCACACCCTTCTTTATTTTCTCATTCTATCTTTTACTCTAGCATATTTTCCTTTGTCCGACTTATTGCAATGCTCAGAATTTTTTCTATAGAAAACTACTCTTTCCCTCTTGTGTATTTCTGAATCTTTCTTATTGCTGAAGACTGGCTAATCCCAAGTTCTTCAGCTACTTTATAAGAGGAGCCAAATTCTTCGTATGCCTCTTGGATAAGACGGCATTCAAGCTCTTCTAATTTTTGGTGAAGAGATAAATGCATGGACGTATATGTTTCTTGTTGAAGAAATGGAACATCCTTTATGGTAACAATACGTTCACTTGTCACAACAAGCCGCTCAACCATATTTTCAATTTCTCTTATATTTCCCGGCCATTCTCCTTTTAAGAAAGCTTCAAAGACTTTCGGGGAAAATTCCACACTTCGATTATATCGCTCATTAAAAACGTTTAAAAAATGATGAACAAGTGGAATGATATCTTCTCTTCTCTCTCTCAAAGGCGGTATGTACAGTGGTATAACATTCAGCCGGTAATATAAGTCTCTTCTAAACGTACCCCTTTTTACCATTTCTTCTAAAGGCTGATTTGTTGCTGCAACAATTCTTATATCAAGCTTTATTTCTTTTGTTCCTCCAATTGGCCGCACTTTCTTTTCTTGTAATACGTGCAACAACTTGCTTTGTGCTGAAAGAGAAAGTTCTCCAACTTCATCAAGAAAAAGCGTGCCAAAGTTCGCTTTCTCAATCAATCCTTTCTTTCCTTGTTTAAGCCCCCCTGTAAAAGAACCGCCTTCATAGCCAAAAAGCTCTGCTTCAATAAGCGTCTCTGGCAACGCTGCACAATTCACTTCATAATAAGATTTTGTCTTACGAGAACTCCTATCATGCATAAGGCGAGCAATTCTGCTTTTTCCGACTCCTGTTTCACCAAGAATAAGGACTGTTGTATTAACTACTGATACTCGTTCTATAAACTGAAACACTTTTTTCATTTTATCGCTATGAACAATAATTCCTGTTATTTCGCTCTGCGTTTGAACAAGCTCACGCTTGTAAAATTCAATTTGCTGCTCCATTTTATCAACTTGATGAGAAAGCTCCATTAAATCTGTTAAGTCTCTTGAATAGCTAATGACGCTTTTAAGTTTTCCGTTTTTATAAAAAATAGGTCGTGCTCTTACATGAAGATAACGACTTTTATCTGTTTTTTGAACAATTTCTAAGGCCTGTTTACTTTCAATAACTTGAAGACTTGCTGAAGGATAAAAAATCCCCTGCTCTTCTAGTTCCCTTACATGCTTTCCAACAAAGTCTGATTTAGAGAGACCATAGTACTGTTCACAAGCTGAGTTCACCATAATGACCGTACCATTTGCATCCGTTACAAAAATTTCATCAAAAGATGATTCAAAAATATCGTAAAGCTCTTCTGCTACCTGTCCATGATGATGGGTATGAAATGTCATCTTTTTTCCCCTTTTGCTCAATTCTTTTATCTTCATCATAGCATAAAGGGAAAAAAAGATTATAGACTTGTTTTAATATGAGAGCTCTTTGCTAGATGTACATTCTTTCAATAGCTCTTCCATTAGATCTAACCCTTGTTCAAGCTGTTCATCTGTAATCACAAGCGGCATAAGAACACGCAATACATTCCCATATACTCCAGCACTCAAAAGAAGCAAACCTCTTTCATTCGCTTTTTGAGTAATTTCTTTAGCAAGAAGAGCGTCGGGCTCTTTTGTTTTTGGATCTTTTACAAGCTCCATTGCACACATAGCACCAAGAGAACGAACGTCTCCGATACATTCAAATGTTTCCTGCCATGTTTTAAAACGGTTTGTTACAGTTTCACCAAGCTTAACAGCTCTATCATTTAACTGTTCTTCTTCAATGATATCAAGAACAGCAAGAGCAGCTTTACAACCAAGCGGGCTTCCGCAATAGGTTCCTCCTAGTTCTCCAGGGGCAGCTGTATCCATTACTTCACTTCGTCCTATTACTCCGCTAAGCGGGACACCTGCTGCCAAAGATTTTGAAACTGTGATTAAGTCTGGCTCAACGTCAAAATGCTCAATGGCAAACATTTTTCCTGTGCGTGCAAACCCTGTTTGAATTTCATCTGCTACGAACAGTATTCCATGCTCCTTACAAAATTCAGCAATCTCTTTAACAAACTTTTTAGATGGGACAATAAAACCACCTTCTCCTTGAACAGGCTCCATTACAACTGCAGCTACTGTCTCTGGAGCTACTTCATACAGGACAAACTTTTTAAATTCATCAATAATAAAATCTGTATACGGCTCTTCTGTCATTCCTTCAGGACGACGATATTCATATGGATAAGGTGCTTTATACACTTCAGGTGCAAAAGGACCAAATCCGTATTTATAAGGCTTTACTTTCCCTGTCATCGTCATCGTCATCAACGTTCTGCCATGAAAGCCGCGTGTAAAGGAGATTACTCCTTGGCGCTTCGTATATTTACGAGCAATTTTCACTGCATTTTCCACAGCTTCTGCTCCACTATTTAAAAACATTACCTTTTTTTCAAAACTTCCTGGTGCAAGTCTTGCTAACTTTTCCGCTAATTCAATATATGACTCATACATCATCACATTAAATCCTGTATGAATAAAATCATCAATTTGTTTGTGCAAGGCTTCTGTCACTTTTGGATGACTATGGCCAACGTTAATTGTTCCAATCGCTCCTGCAAAATCAATAAATGTATTGCCATCTACGTCTGTAACAAGAGCTCCCTTTGCTTTTTGAGCAAATGCCTTATTTCCATAACTAACGCCTTTTGGGACAATAGCTTCTCTTCGTTTTAATAGCTGTTCTGATTTCTTATATTCTTTGCTCATTGCAATCTCTCCTCTAAATAAAGTCTTCCCTCTCTTATAATGCAAGTTTTGTGCCATCTTTTAAAAAGACGATAAGAAAAGACTTTTATCCTCTGCTCTGTGCATAGGTTAAGTCAAGAAAGACTCAATAAGTCTTTCTTGACTTAACTCCTATATATCGTTTAAGTTTGCATAGTATGATTGAAATTTACAAACCGATTACTTTTTCATTACCGTTTGCTTATAATCATCAAATTTGATAACAAACGAGTATTTTTTTTGTATACTTTTAATGAATGGTGATTTGGGAGGGATAAAGATTGAAAAAAGAAGAAACCATTTCACTTTCCACTTATGACCCAGCGTGGCCGAAGCTCTTCCATTATGAAAAACATCGAATCAAAAAAGCGTTCGGTATGGACTTATGTGATATAGAACATGTAGGAAGTACTGCTGTAGAAGGGATGATTGCAAGACCTGTCATCGATATTCAAGCAGGCATGTATTCTTTACGACTAACAGAGCCACTCTATCATAAATTAGAAAGTCTTGATTACACATTAGCTGAAGAAATAGAAAATGAAAGATTGCTTTTTACAAAACGAACAAACCTTTCGATTAACTTACATATTGTTCTTTATGATGGAGAGCGGTGGAGAAACGGACTACTTTGGCGCGACTACTTACGCAGCACACCTAAGATTGCCCAAAACTTCGGCAGCTTTAAACATGGCCTTGTAAGAAACGGGGTTCACGATCTTCAAGAATATATTAGTCAAAAACTTTCTTTTATTAACAACGTTATAAACTACTCAAACCAAAAAAAAGGCTGGGGATGAAGTTCCCGAGCCTTTTAAGGTAGATTGTGAATTACTCCTATATAATGTACAACAAGCGCAGATGAAATTAAAATAACCACGTTCAGTAAAAAACCTAAAAGTGACAGCGTGTTTTTTCGGCGCTTTAAAAATAAACTAATGAAACCAAGTCCTCCTCCAATAAATAAAAATGGAAGGAGAAGCTCTAAATACATCTTTTGCGTTAAAATGGTCACATTAGCTAAAATCAATCCTAAAAAACCGATTCCAAACGATATTAACCCAATAAGGGGTTCTTCATGATTTCGCTTTGTTCTTATTCCCATTGCCAAAGTTCCACCTCACCTAGTTCTAATCCTTTTACATGCTTATTATCCTTTAGCTTCAAAATTTCTTTTGTTGGGCCTGTCATAACAATACCATATGTTTTGATGCCGTTTTTATTGACATAAGCTAAGCGTTCTTTTAAATGCAAGTCCCGCGATTTTGCTATTTTTTCAGACCACTCTTCATTCTCAGTAAGCTCTTTTAAGATTTGATGAAATTCCTCTGTTGTCATTTTCTTCGGATTTTCAATTCCATTTTCTACAGGATAACCAATTGGTGTTACAACAACGCCATTTTTATCTTTTTGTTCTTTTTCATATCCTGTATCAATAGCATACCATAATGTTTTATGATCTATATTCCCTAGCAGACTTTCCACATCACTTGGATCATATAATTTGTCGAACGACACGTAGGCCTCTGCAACCGTTCCTTCTGGTAGCTGACTTAAACGCTGCCACTCCTTTTCAGATGAAGGAAACGGGCTCACGCTCGGATGATGAATTTTTAAGTCTTTCACTTTCTGAGAAGAAGAAAAAGAATCGCTTAAATAATTATGATCCACGTTTTCAAGGTTGCTAAACCATAAATTGAGTCCTTTGTCCCCAATCCGTGTCTGTTCTGTTCCAACTTGTTTCCACATATCCAGATTGGCACTTAATGTAAAAAGGCCAACTTGCTCATGAAACTTGTTGCGATCAACTTGTACGTTGGGCTCTGTGACCATTACCGTATCTGAGGCAACGTCCAAAAAGCGATTTGCCATATTTTGTTCTTCTCCGTATCCGTAAAAGATATACGTTAAAAGCGTCCCAGCAGGTAAGATAGAAAGAAGCAATACGCTTCCAAGCAAAGCGGCTTTAATCACAGCTTTTCTTCTTCCTAAGTTGATTAATTTCAACTTTTTCTCTTCCGATAATCCTTGCTCTTCCATATTCGGTTCAAATTCTTCATCAAGAAAATCTTGATAAACCTCAAACTTTTCTAAGTCTTGCTCGAGCTCCTCTTCCTCAGCCTGAGAAAGCTTTCCTTCTTTATAGAGCTCTAGCTTCTTGCGAAATTCATTATCCAATGTCATCATCCTTTTCCTTTAACTTGCGCAGTTTCCGTCGTGCTCGAAACAAAATACTTTTATAGTTCGCAAGCGATACACCCATCTCATCTGCCGCTTCCTGATATGTAAGTTCTCTTACATCCGATAGCAAGACAGCTTGTCTATATTTAGGAGATAGTTCGTCCATAGCGTTAAAAACATTTTGAACCGAATCTTTTGTAAGCACCTGTTTTTCCACTTGATCGTTCGATTGAACAGTCCGAAAAAATTCATCATCAACAACAGATACACGTTTATGTTTCCTTAAGAAATCAATCCACACGTTATGCGCAACTCTAAATAGCCAGGCTTTTATATTGGTTGTCTCATCTTTATCAACATGTAAGTAAGCACGATAAAATACTTCCTGCACTAAATCCTCACTTATATAATGGTCTTTACTTAACGAAAGGAGGTATCGATACACATCTGTTACATATTGCCTATATAAGTCTTCTAACGTTTGTTCATCCATTGTATTTTCCCTTTCTATAACCTCCACCCGTTTATTCCGTTTACAAAACGAATCGAGGCAGCAAAAAGTTGCACCTTAATTTCTGGTTTTACATTGTTTTATTAAAAAAGTCAAATTCTCTTTTCATACGTTTAATGGATGTAAAGGTTTCAAGAACGTCAAAAAATAGGTAAAACTCCCCCTTTGATGCGTCTTTTGGAGGGGTTTTACCTTTTCATTTTAAACTTTAAAAAAGGCGCTCTGGTAGCTTGTCAACAGATTCAATTAGCGCATTAAGTCTTCCTTCAATTCTATGAAGCAAATAGATGCTCACAGCAATTGGAAAGCCAACTTCTGAGGCAATTGAAATAAATTGGTCCATTTTATATCCCCCTATTCTAACGTAAATGTACTAGAATTTCACCTCTTTTATAAAAAAAGACCAAGCGTGCTAATATGTTTTTAGCAGCGCTTGGCGTTTTCTTTAAACGATAAGCTCTGTTACTTCTCGACTCACAATTTGAGCTCCTTTTACCTCTTTAAAATCTCCACCTTGTGAACTAAATATGTTCTGTAAAATAAGTTCCTCCATCACTGCTTTAATCTCGGCTTCTGTCACATTTTCTCTAGGATGCTGCAAAGAGATACTTACTGATTTTCCACTTTCATCTAAAAACTGCATACTTAGCGTTTTCTCCATTATTGTTCCCCCTTATTATTCAACAATAAAATGAACGTCATTTTGTTCTACTCTTTCAAGTGGAAGTGATTGTAAAGAAGCAAGAGCATTCGCTGCTTTGTACAACTGATCTTCGGTGCTGCTAGCTTTTGTGTTGTACGTTTTAAAAGCATAAACCGGATTTCCTTTCTCATTTGCCCCTTCCAAAAATACGAGTCGAAGCTTGCGTGTTTGTAAGATTGTATTTGCCATCTTTATCCCTCCTTTCACTCTTTTTATACAAAGTAACACCAAAAAAAGGGTAGTCATTTTTTCATGACTACCCTTTTTTATCGTTTATATGGCTTTTCTTCTTGTAAACCGTTCATACTCATAAAACAAGTGATGAAGAGGCTTGTCGTTTAAGTTTTCAAAACCAGCCGTAGCATAGATTGCATATGCATTATACTCAATCCCCATCACCTGTTCCCCTTGCAAAAGGGGATGCTCTGCTATCACCCATTCAGCACCAGTCAGAGATTCGATCACAACTTCACCAAAGTACACAAACATCATTTCCTCAAACTCTTCTTTTGACGTTTGAAAGATGGACCATTTTTCTGTTTTCTCTATCTCTCTATATAAAAGTTCGATATCAATCAAACTTTCTGCCGTATAATCTAGAGGAAAACCTTCAATACTATCGCAAATTGCCGTAAGTTTGGCAAGATGATCTTTACGCTTTTCATAAAAAAAGACGTTTGCTGCAAAGTTAGTCAATCTAACGCCTCCTTAACTTTACCATTGAGTAAAGTGTATCATAAAGAGGCATTGTCCTTTATACAAAAAAGGTGGTGAACCATCCTATCCTTGCCAATTTGCTACTTCTGCTTCATTTTGAATGATTTCTTGTTCTTCTTTGTATGTGTAAAAGATAACGTTTCTTTCTTCTTCAGAAAATCCAGCTGAATGAAGAAAATAAAGATCCTTTCCTATTTCACGAACAAGACATTCAACCATGACATAAAAATGTGGAAGATGATTGTCTTCCAAATATTTAAAGTAATTTAAAACTTCTTGCTCTCTCTCCAAGTTTTGGTTTTCCTCGTATTTCTTAACATCTTCTATGTATGAAAAAGTTTCTAAAACCCATTTCTTTATGTGATCTAAAAACTGTTCCTGATTAAAAGAAGGAACTGATTCTTGTCCTATTGTAGCAAGCGAATGAAAAACTTCTTCATGCGCCCGGGCAAGCTGTTCGCTGCACTCCACTAACCACGGCATATCATAAGCAATCTGCAGTAAGCGTATCAATTTTTTTCTCTCCTTTACATTTTTATCGTGCATGCTTAACAGGTTATATTCTTATATTATTCAACAAGTCAATATAAAAATCCTATATAAATATTGCTAAAGTTACTTTAATTAAAACAAACCTTCTCTTTTTTACTCTATAACCCTTTATTACCTTTCGTAAAACTTTATGTAGTGGGAAATCTAAAAAAGAAGAAAAATTTATATAAAACTGCTCTTTCAAGAAAGAAAGGAGCGAAAAAATAAATGAGCAAGAAAATTGCTGTTTATCTTGTTATTTTCTCTATATTTCTAACTGGATTTTCAGATTCTTTCACCTCCTCAAATAAGAATGTGGAAGTTTTCGATCTTACTCAAAGTAAAGTCGTTAAGATTACACCAACAAATAAGGTATTGCAAAAAGAAGCAGAGAAAAGCATCCGTTCCATAACTTTATTAAGCAAAAAAGTAAGCCCTCTTCCTCGAAAAGGAGCATTAGTGCGGATTCCCCTTGATCCTGCTGTTTCCATTAAAAATGAATGGATGGACGACCTTGTTGACGAAGTTATTATTATTTTTGGCGAGCGTGAAAAACCGCTCCTTATGGTATTTACTGATGAAAATCGGACCCTTTTCTTTGAATTCAACTATAATCCTGAAGAAATTCGAACTTTGTTAAAATAAGCCCGTGTCATATCACGGGCTTTTTCTTTAAGAAAGAAGCGTAGGCTCATACACTTGGTTCACTAAATACTGACCAACAGCGAAAGAGGCTTTTCTCCCATAGTATGGTATTTGCACAACATGAGCAGAACACTCCCCATTAATGAAGAAGAAGCCTTCTCGGAACTGGCCATCTGTTGTAACAACAGCTTGATCCTGCTCTGTAAAATGCGGTATAAGATCTTCTCTAGCAATGGAAGGAATAACGGTTTGCACCTGTTCTAAGAAATACTCTTCGGAGCCTACATCCTTCATCACTTTTTTATATGTTCCAATCATGCCTTTGTAAGAAGAAGCTTTTCTGATACTTGATATATTCGAAATAAACTCTTTTATATTTCCTTTACTGTGACCCTCATTTATGGAAGAACCGACTTCCATCCCGCCGTTAAACGTCGGAGCTACATAGATATTTAAAAAAGGGGCAAGGGCAGATGATACAGGTGACACAATATGCTGGAGTTTTGCTTCTTCAACAGAATAGTACTGTCTTTGTATCGGGAACTTCTCTATATCCGTATAGTAGTCGCTTAATTTTGCGACTTTGTCACTTTGAGATTCTTCACAATTGATATATTTTTTGGCATAGTACGCTCCATTGTTCGTTTCTACTACAACCGATTTCTTCCCTTCCACAATGCTTTTTACTTTCTCATCATATCGTATTTCCACTCCACTTTCTTTTACATCTTGTAAAAGTGCTGAGGCAACTTTTTTATAATCAACAATGCCTGCGGATGGAACATAAAGGGCACCTATCCCAAGCGCAAAAGGCTCTCGTTCAAAAAGTTCCTCTTGTGAAAGAACTGTACTATCTTCATCATTTATTTGTAAAAAGTGAAGAAGTTCAACTTCTTTTTCATCTTTTGCCACAATAAGCTTGCCACATTTTTTATAAGGAATACTGTGCTCATCACAAAACCGGTATAGCTCTTTATGCCCTTGTTTCACAAGATTTTGTTCTACCGTATTTTTGCCAGCATAGATTTCTGTATCAATCATGTCATTTTCCGAATAATCTTCCTCAGCACTTGGAGCAAGAATCAAGACACGCGCTCCTTCTTCTCTTTCATGAAACGCTTTCGCTACTGAAAGTCCTGTTAAATTGCCACCGACAATAATCATATCGTACATACATCTCATCCCTTTCCATCCCATGTTTCCATATTTCTTCCCTCTATCTTAGCATGACTCAATTTGAATCCCTAGGAAACTACTCTTTCAAACTGTTTATATTCTTCCACCGATAAACACTAAGAACAAAACCAATGAAGGACGCATTAATCATAAATGAGATAACACCATAGCTAACAAATGGCACAGAGACGTTTAGAAACGGTACTTTTCCCATTCCCATAAGCAGGCCCCATACACATGTTACCCCATAAAGGATAATAACGCCGAGTGTTAAAGCTCGTCCAAAAGGTTCCCTTGTTCCAATGAATGTTCGGTACATTCGAAAAAGCAGAAAGCTCATAAGAAATAATAAAAATAGACTGAAAAGCCACCCATACATGTACGTAAGGGGTACAAAGATTAAATCAACATAATATTTTGTATTGAGTTCTACTGTTGAAGGTAAAACTCCATTTCCAAACCAGCCTGCTCTGCTTAATAAATAAAAGGATTCTGAAAAAAGCTGGTATGGTTTTTCTCTCCATAAGTCTATAATCTTTGGTAACGTTGTACCTCTTAACAAGGATGCAGCATAAGCTGACAAAATCAACACAACAAACCATATAGAAAGGTGGCTTCCCTTTCTTTTCCACTTCCCTGTTCCTGTTAAACATAAGGCAAGAAGGATGTAAAGAAGAGAAGGCCCATAGTACCCCATCCTAATAAACATAAAAAATGGAAACACAAGTAAAAAACTTGATGCTAGAAAAGACATCCTGTCCCGTACCGTAAATGAAGCCCATGAAAGAAGAAAAAGAGGAAATGTGATATAAGCACTTGAAAAAACAGGACCAATGCTAACAAAAGTTCGACTCCCCTTTACAGTCCCAAAGAAATACATATAAAGAAGAAATAAACACCCTACTATATAAAAGAACAATCCTTTATTTTTTAATTTTTCATAGTTAAAAAACATAAGCAATCCAACAATACATACGCTAATCGAAACACCTATACTGTGCATTTTGAGCATATCTGATGAAGAGACTTTCGTAAAAAGAATAGGAGTTAGGAAACTTAATGCTATTAAGGAAATCATCGTTAAAAGAGCAAACCAATCTACAATAGGTCGATGCAGTTTATTCATCTTTTTCCCAATTTGAGCTGGACTCCCCATTTGTTCAATTGTTTTCTTTTCTGCTTCTTCCTTCGTCATTCCTTCTTCTTCCCATAAGGAAGAAAGCTCTCTCATATGTTGATAGAGCTCTAGTCGAACGACTTTTTTCGCTTCCTTAGAACGAATATGAGCTGTAACCCGATTTAAAAAAGCTTCTTTCATATCCATTGATTACTCTCCCAAACTCCAACTTTGGGCAAAAGTCTTCACTTCTTTTCTCATATCACTTGCTTTTCCTAACACTTTCGCTCCTGTTTCTGTTAACTTGTAATATTTTCGCTCAGCTTTCCATTCGCCTACAATCCAACGTTTGTTCTCAAGTTCGTGAAGAAATGTATACATCATCCCTTCTTTCCCTTCGAACGCAAAAAGAGCTTGCGACTTTAAGGCAGTTAAAATTTCCATTCCGGTTTTTTCTGTTCTCACAAGTTGCAACACAGCGAAAAGTATCTTATTTTTTTCACTATCCCCTCCATTTATGGAAGAAGAAATAGCACGACGGTGCCGATCTGTAAACTGTAAATCTTTAAAAACCGTATTCTTCATCGCTTTTTTTAAGGATGCTAATTTTTCATCCATTGTTATGCCTCCTTTAATTCATCTTTTAAAAGCTCTTTTGCTCTTCTAAGGCGTGTTTTCACCGTATTTTGTTTAATACCAACAAGCTCTTCAATTTGTTTTAGCGACATCTCTTCAAAATAGAAAAGGTAAATAACTTCTCTATATTTTATAGGTAGATTCATGACAACACTTACTAAACTTTCATCTTCACTTTTTTGGATTACTTCTTCTTCAACACTTTTTTGCTTAGGAGAAGAAAAAAGCGAGAGTTTTTCAGATACCATAACTTTTCGGTAGTGCCAGCTTTTAAAATAATCTTTACAGTGATTAATCGCAATCCTCCATAGCCATGTTTTCATTTTAGCTTGCCCTTTATATGTAGGAAGTGCTTTGTAGCACTTTACGAAAATTTCTTGCGTCAAGTCTTCCGCAATTTCGCGACTTTTCACATATGAATACACAAGCTGCAGCACATCTTGGCCATAATCAATCATGAGTTCTTGAAGTACTTCATCACACTGATCCTCTTGGATTAGCTTTTCGAGTGCAACCTCACTCATTCTGACACCCCCTTCTTCTCTTTTCATTTGACGAACTCCCCTCTCTAAAAGTTTGGTTTTTTAACTTATGTTTTTATGGACATACTAATGCTATATGTATGAAAGGAGAGATTAGATGAGTCAATACTCTGGTTTAATCGTTTCAGGACACTATGTTAGAGAAGAAAATATGTTTTATATTCGAGCAATTAACGATATTTTTCATTCTTCATCTTATACAAAGGATGAACTGAACTTTTTTTATGAACAAATAAAAAAAGGTGGCTTCCTCAATTTTGAAGACCCTGCTCCTCTTTCACATACTGAACAACATATGCTTCTTAATGATTTAAAAGAGATTAGCCATCTATACTCTCTTTAGCTATTTTCTTAGAAACCTTTTATAATTTCTACCCTTTTTGCCTATTTTTTCAAAAATACCTTTACCTTTTTCTGATTTTTCTATATAATTACATCGTTAAGAAAAAAATTCCAAGGAGGTCGACATTTATGAAAAAGTTTGCGCATACTCTTGATTGCTGCCGTTTTTCTGTATTCCATCCGACCTTCCGTGGAGTGAAATAAGTTTTATTCTTTTCACGTTCTACGCCACAGGACGGATGATGTTCTGTGGCTTTATTATGTTTAAAGCCATGAGTATTCTCGTGGCTTTTTACTTTGAAAGGAGGTGAAAAGAATGACGCTCAACTTAATATTTTTTACCATTTCATTTAAAAAGCGGAAGTATACAAACGAAGAAATCGAGTACAACGAGTTTGTAGAAAAGATTATGAAAGAACAGCACGATAAGATTATTAACTATTACTACCACAACTAATAAATCCATTTTGAAAGGTGATGATATGTATGAAAAGAATGACACTATGGAAAAGAATCCAAATTACACACTATATAGAGAGTGACTCAACATAGCCTTTTTGGAAACGGTAAGCTGGACGAATTCAGAAAATAAAGTAAACTATACTAATAGACTTTTATTTTTTGGTAGGAGGAACAGCAATGAATACCGTTATTTCGCTAGACAACATTTCATGGATCAGACAAAAGCAACCGATTATTAAAAATGTGTGCTGGACCATACAGGAAGGTGAACACTGGGCACTTGTTGGTCGAAACGGCTCTGGGAAAACGACACTTTTAAATATGATTAACGGCTATCTTTGGCCAACAAAAGGAAGCATTTCTGTTCTTGGAGAAACGTTTGGTCGCGTTAATTTACAAGAGCTTCGCAAGCATATTGGAATTGTTAGCTCTTCTCTTAGCGAACGATTTTCTTCAACAGTGCTCTGTGAAGAAGTTATTGTAAGCGGAAAATTCGCTTCTATTGGATTATATGACCAAACAGAAGAGGCAGATTTTGAAAAAGCGACTGAGCTTATGAAGATGCTTGGAATCAAAGGTCTAGCAGCCCGAGAGTATGGTATCTGCTCACAGGGTGAAAAGCAAAAGGTGCTTATTGCACGAGCTCTTATGGCAAATCCCAAGCTTCTCATTCTTGATGAGCCATGCAATGGCCTTGATTTACTTTCACGTGAAGCATTTTTAGAAAGTATTGAAACACTAGCATGTCTTGAGGATGGTCCGACCTTAATTTATGTAACACATCATATTGAAGAAATTTTACCTGTTTTTAACAAAACTTGTTTATTAAAAGATGGAGAGGTCTATGCTCAAGGAAATAAGGAAGAGCTTTTAACCTCTAAAACGTTATCAACTTTTTTCAACGTTCCTCTTGAAGCTCAAACAGAAAACGGAAGAACTTACGTTAAAATTCTTCAACAAGAAAAGCGCTAAACAATTATGTTTAGCGCTTTTTCCATGCTCCATATTTTTTCTTGAAGTTTTCTTCAAAAGAAGAAGATTTTTGAATATGATGAACTCCTCGGTGTAAAAGCGGCTTATCAAATTCTTTATTAATATCCTCTACAACATCTAGGATTTCTTCGTCTTGGATTTCATTTTCATATGTAAACAAGCTAAGCTGTTTTAATGATTGCTCTTTTTCTTCAACCCGAAGAGCTGTTACACCAAGAAGGCGTACAGGAGAACCGTTCCAGTGTTTGTCAAACAAAGAAGAAGCAACTTGAAAAATATCTTCTTTCTCTTCAATTGGATTCATCAATTGCTGACTTCTTGTTACAGTTTGGAAATTGGCGTACCGTATCGTAATTTGGATATCGTCTGTTACCGTATTTCTCAATTTCATTCGTTTGCTAACCGTTTGAGACAAGCTATTTAACGTGTTTAATAGTAGTTCATCATCGTCACTATTAAAGGCAAGCGTTGTTGAATTTCCTATGCTTTTTACCGTTGCTGCCGCATCAGGATCAACAGGGCGTTCATCTATTCCATTTGCACGCTTTTTTAGCTGTGGTCCTAGAATACCAAGTAAAGAAGATAACTTCCTCTCTTCTTCCCGAGCAAGGTCCCCTATCGTTTGAATTCCAATACTGTGAAGCTTTTCAGCCGTTTTTTTGCCAATGCCGTGCATTTCATGTACCATCTTTGGCCACAGCTTTTTTTGAACATCTCTTTTTCTTAAAATAGTAATGCCAAGCGGTTTTTTAAAATCAGAAGCCGTTTTCGCTAAAAATTTGTTCGGTGCAATTCCGATTGAAACAGGCAAATCGTATTTTTGTAAAATATCTCTTCTAATTCTTTCAGCAATTTCAACAGGCGTACCAAGCTCATGGCAGTTCGTAATGTCTAAGTACCCTTCATCAATTGAAGCAGATTCAAGCAACGAGCTTATCGTTGATAAATAGGTGAAAAGGTTTAGGGATGCTTCTCGGTATAGAGAAAAGTTAGGCGTGCAAACAACAAGCTCTGGACATTTCTTCCTTGCCTCCCACAAAGGCATTGTTGTATAAATTCCATATTTTCTCGCTTCATAATTGCACGTTAAAATAATTCCTCTTCGCTTCGTTCCTGCTACTGCAACTGGTTTACCTCTCAAAGATGGATTGTTCGCAATTTCAACAGAGGCGAAAAAAGCATTTGCATCAATATGTAAAATAACACGTCCCTTTTTTGGATACATCGATTTCATGAGCATCTTCCTTTAATATCGCTTTCCCTTTATCTTACCAAAAGAACGTATGTTCCTCAACAGATATAAAAAAGGATAAGTCCATATAGGACTCATCCTTTTTCAAACTACCCGAACAGTTTCTTCTGTTGCTAATTTTACATTTCCAGCTAAAGCTCTTGAAATCATACATGACTCTTCCGCTTTATGTGCTAGACGACGCGCTTTCTCAACTTGAAGAGGAGTTGATTCCGCTTTTAATGTAATAACAGGCTTATGCATTATGCTTTCATATGTAAAGATGTTGTTTGTAACATCCACAACAGCATCTGAATGAAGAGTTAAACTCTCTACCCCAATGTCTGCTCTCTCAAGCATAGCAGCAAGTGTTATCACATAACACGTTGCAGCTGCTCCGAGCAGCATTTCATCAGGATTTGTTCCAACTCCAGGGCCGCCCATTTCTTTTGGAATCGAAATAGAAGACGTTAAATTCCCTGCTTCAATATGCCCGTCGCTGTTTCTTCCTCCATTCCAAACGGCTTCTAATTGAAAAGGATGTTTAGCCAATGTAATTCCTCCTTCTAAGTGTTTGACTTTGTCACTATAGCACACATTACGAAAGGCGCGTACTTTTATGCTCTTTGTTTTTCCTTATCTTTTTTTGTATATAAGCAATAACTAAAAGAAGCAGTGGAAGCATTTGTGGCACAATATGAATCATAATAATATTATGTCCTGTTCCTTCTTTAATGTGCTCAGGATAGCTGCTTGCAATTGACATTGAAAGGAAGAGAAGTAAAATGCCGAATGGATATGTGAGCTTTTTATAGTCTTTAAATTTAAATAATTCTGCAGTGCCAATCAAAACAGCGTAAAAGAAAATACTAATTTTAAAGAATCCACCAAGAATAAGATAAACCATAAAAAACACATCAAGACGCTCTAAAAAATTAGCTACTTCAATTCTTTGAATTGTTCCGAGTAAGGGAAATTGAGAGCGCTCAAAAAGATCTAATCCAAGTACAGATATGTTAATCACCATTGTAAGCGTTAAGTTAATTCCACTTAACAAAATAGCTGAAATTCCTGCTATTGTACTTTTAGACTTATCCTTTAAATAAGGAAGAAGCATTAAAAATACAACCATTTCTCCGAACGGAAAATAGATCGTTGACGTTACTAATGTTTTCAATACAGGTTTCCAGCCATTTTCAAGAATCGGTTTTAAATTACTTAAATCAATAAGGCCTGACGCCATGATTAAAATAAAACCAGGTATAGCTAATAAATAAAGAAGGGCAAAAAACAGCTCACCTGTTCTAGCAATAACTTCAAACCCTTTATAAACGGCATATACCATCGTCATCATCATTAGCATACTAATGATAAATAAAGGGGTATCTACGTACGAGAATGCAATAAGAAACTCTCCGAAATCACGCAGCACCCGTGCAGATATATAAAGAAAATAGATAAGATACATCACAGCTACAATACGTCCTAGAAATGGGCCAAGAATTTTTTGAACATAGCTTGTTAGAGGTTCATCTGGATAATATTTGTACAGGCGATCGTAGAGAAAAAAGAGACATATCCCACTAAACATCCCAAGCAAAACAGCAATCCACGCATCCCTGTCAGCGCCTCCGCCAAGACCAACAACAAGAGCACTTCCATGTTCAAAAAAGATAATAAGAAAGAATAGTTGTTTTGTACTGATTTTAATATTTTCCACGTTATTCACACTTTCTGTTACCGATTAGGATTAGAAAGGAACGGTTGATTACGAAGACCTGTTCTACGGATAAAAGCGTTGACGTTTACCTCCACATCTACTTCAGTAAATCCTTTTACATTCCAATCGTCTTTCACTTCTTTCCATTTTGTTGGACTATGTTCATAAATCGTTCTTCCAAACCCAAAAATATCACTTTTATCCTTTTTCGCTCTTTTTACTGTTTTCATTACTTCTTGTTCAATTCGCTTCTCCCATAATCTTTCTATTTTTTGAATAGTCTGTGGATCTCTTAAATCAACAGAAACATTAACTCCATTAATGTTTCCTTCTGTTTCGATATTCATCAGAATAATAGGGCGTCCATGCTTCCATTTGACATTAAGTTTTGATTTTGCTCTTATTGTTTGTAGTGCAATTGCTTTTTTATGATTTTCCCAGTCTATGCTATCTACAATGTCTTTCACTTTATTTGTTGACCACAAAATTCCGTGCACATTGTCTCCTTTTACCCAATCAATTAGTTTTCCTTCTCTAAAAACAGCAATGCCGCTTGCTTCTACCTTTCCCTTTGGGTCACTTCCTTGGATACTTTCTTGCATTGATCCTTCTTCTGCACTACCTTGAATCGAAATACCGTTAATAATAGGTTCTATTCCATGAGAAGTGATTTTTTGCAAAACTTCATCAACATTTACTTTTATATTCTGTCCTCCATTGTCTTCCGCATTTTCAAGCATTTTGTTCACATAAACGGCTGGAATTCGATCAATAGGAGTTAAGTTTTTAATTACGTTCTCAGCACTTGTACCTTTTGCAATCACAATTGTAGCCGTTTCCCTTAGTTGATTACTTCGTTCAATAAAATCAAATAGTTCATATAGTCCTTTTGTTCTTGCTAATTCTTCATCAATGACAATTAAGTTTGTATGAGCATAGTATAAATTTCGTGACATTTTGCTTGTCACATGTCGACTAGCTTCAAATGGATTAACTGCTGTACTAGACATAATCGTCACAGGAGCATCTTGAACACTTGCTTGTTGTCCACCTGCAACGCTTCCTGGATTCACCACCTGCAGCGAAACTTTATATTTTTTTCCTTCTTTATCTTTACTAATTCCAACTGCTGTAACAAAAGCTAAATCAGACATTTCTTTACTGCTCCAACAACCTGATAAAAAAAAACAACACAAAATGATCATAAAAGCCCGTAGACTACGTTTCATCTTGATTTTCCTCCTCTTCTGTTGGAGGATATGGACGTTGATTTTTTCCTTGTCTTTTGACATTATCTTCATTTATAAGCGCAGGTCTACGATCAAGTGACCAAAAAGGAGCTCGAATAAACGTATCTCTTAGACCTTGAAAATCGAGTGGGGAAAGAGGGGACATATAAGGGACACCAAACGACCGCAAACTACATAAATGAACAACCATTATGATTAGTCCTAGGAAAATACCATAGAAGCCAAACGCAGCTGCACAAACCATTAAAGCAAAGCGAATAACACGGGCTGAAATAGCAATTGAAAAAGACGGAGTAGCAAAGCTCGCAATTGCTGTTAACGAAACAATAATAATCATAGCTGGAGATACAAGCCCAGCCTGAACAGCTGCTTGTCCAATAACAAGTGCTCCTACAATAGAGACAGCTTGCCCGACTGCCCTTGGCATTCGAACTCCTGCTTCTCGTAAAATCTCAAAAGTCACTTCCATAATTAGGGCTTCTACAAATGATGGAAATGGAACAACTTCTCGTTGTGCTGCAATCGAAAAAGCAAGCTGAGTTGGAATCATTTCTTGGTGAAACGTTGTTGCTGCTATGTAACTTGATGGCGCAATTAAAGAAATAAAAAAAATCATAATGCGCAAAAAGCGTAACCCTGAACTAATATCAAACCGAGTATAATAATCATCAGGAGACTGAAAAAATTGAATGAATAAAGCAGGCACAACAAGGGCGAACGGCGTCCCGTCTACAAGAATAGCTACTCTCCCCTCAAGTAAATTGGCTGCTACAACATCAGGACGCTCTGTATGATAAACGGTCGGAAATGTTGTAAATGTTTCGTCTTCAATAAGCTCTTCAATATTTCCCGACTCTAAAATGCTACCAACATCAATTCCTGAAATCCGGTCTCTTACTTCCTGAACAATTTTATCTTTTGCAATGCCATTGATGTAGAGAATGCTCACATCTGTTTGAGTTGCTTTTCCAAGCTTTTTTGTTTCCATTCTAAAATCCGTATTTTTAATTCTTCTTCGAAGCAGCGCTGTATTTGTACGAATTGATTCTGTAAAACCATCTTTTGGTCCTCTAATGGAAACTTGCGTCTGTGGCTCCTCGATAGCTCTTTGTTCTCCCCCTCTAGCGCTTCCCGAGAGTGCTTGTGGATATCCATCAATCAAAACAATGGTTTCTCCATCTACTAAAGACTGAAATAGCGTTTCCCAATCCAACACTATCTTCACGTCATCAAGAGCTACCACTTTCGTTTGCAAAAGTTGAATAGGATTCCACTCCTTAAAATAGCGTTCAATATTAGGCTCCTCAAGCAGCATCTTAAGGAGAGAATCATTAATAATACTCGCCTCAACTAGTCCATCAATAAAAACAATGGCAGACGGAATCTGTTCGTTATAACCAATTGAAAATTCTCTTATAATAACGTCTGAGCTATATCCAACTTCTTCCTTTATCCTTTTAATATTACACGTTAAATCACGCTGAAGAAGTTCTGCTGGAGATTGCTCTTCATGGGTGTCACCTGATTTGCTGTCTTCTTTCTTTTTTCGTTTCTTAAAAAACATGGCAGAGACCTACCTTTTTTTATCCATTTTCTGCAGAAAAGAGCACAATTATGCATTCATCTGTATAAAGAGAACTTCAAATGAAAAAAGTAAAAAAACAAATGATAATCGCTGGAGGAAGACTACTTTGAAAATGCTTCTTGCTCTTTTGCTTATGAGTTCTTTATCTTTCTCTTTAGTCATTGTTTTAGACCTTTTTATGAACTACTCTGTAGCGAGAGCTATTTATAACGTATTTTATGGTTTTCGCGTTATGGCAGCTTTAGAGTTCTTTTTGCTTTGTTTTCTGCTTTTGTCTCTTTTTATTTATGTAGGCAAAGAAATATGGCAACAAAGAAAAAGCAAAAAAAATTAAGAGCCAGCTTTATTTTGATAACAAAGCTGGCTCTTATATTATGAAAGACGTTTTTTTCTTCTAATAAGGTTTACAATAATGGAAATAATGATAAGGATGATAGAAATAGATGCTGTGATAACGATAGCATTCATCTCTTGTCTTTGAACGATGATAGCAATGTATGCCCAAATGAAAACAAGAGAGTAGGCAATATCTCGATTTTTCAGTGTAAAGTAAATACTTAGTAATCCTCCTACTAATAGCATAATAATTGTCCATCCATATTCACCAACACCGAAAAGTTCTGTAACTCCTTTATATTTTAGGAGGGTAAAAAAATTTACAATTGTCGCAACTGAAACCCAACCAATATAAATAGAGAATGGAAGACGCATGAGCCATGAATGATGCTTTGTTGTATTCTGTGTTTTCGTGTAAATTACAATAAGCGTAACTAAAACGCCTAAAATGATAATAAGAGAAAGTGCAATATTTCCACTTCCAAAAACAGGACTCCATAATCCATTAAAAATTAAGTTAAGTGCAAACCAAAGGCCAACTCTTTCATAAATTTCTTTGTCTATCCCTTTGGCAAAAAATTGACGAATAACATAAAGAGCTAAAAGAAGAAAAATGAGGCCCCAAATTGAAAAAGCGTAGCCAGCTGGTGTTATAAAAGCATTGATGCTGTCCGAGATTTTAGACACATTGCGGCTTTCTGGAAAAAAATAATTTGTACTGATCGTAAATAAGAATGCTAAAAGATTAATAGCGCTTATAATAAAATATTTCATCGTTATTCCTCCTTCTTCACCTTGTATTCCACTTTTTATCACTTGATAAACACTATTCAGAACACTGCCTTTTCATCCATAAAAAAGCTGAGGGAAAGTTCCCCTCAGCTTTTTATACTTTATTGTTTTTTTCCTTTACGCTTTACAAGCGGATAAAATACAATTCCAATTAAAAAGAGACCAATTCCTAAAGAAAAAGTTTTCATATCTGCAGTTCCGGAAATAATAACCCATGCCGCATAAATGAATGCAAGACCCGCAATAATTCCGTCTTTTATGCGTGAAGATCTTCCACCTAGTTCTGCGTATGTTTCACCTTTAATGACAACTTTTAAGAAATAAATAGTTGAAATTAAATATGGGATAAGATAAGCAAGCGTTGATGATGTTGTTAAGAAAGAATACGCTTGACTAATCGTTCCCGAAACAGTTGAAAAAATAAAGATTTGAGACATAATATTCGTTACAAGTAAAGCATTACTTGGGCTTCCTTTTTTGTTTGTCTTTGCAAAAAAGGCTGGAAAGTTTCCTTCACGGGCTGCTCTGTATGGAACTTCTGAACTTAATAAGATCCACCCAAGCATTGATCCAAACAAGGAGACAAGTGCAAGAAGTGCCATAATGATACTGCCGCCACGACCAATTAAAACGTTTAAAACGTCTACGAAAGGCTTATCTGATGCTTGAAGTTCACTATGTGGGAGTGCCCCCATTGTGATCATTGTAATTGTCATATAAATAATAATAGCAATTGTTACACCTGCAACAGTGGCCTTTTTAATATCGCGCTGTGAAGATGCTCGACCTGATAAAATAACGGCTGACTCAATACCAACAAATGCCCATAGTGTTGAAATAGCGGCATTGTACACTTGACTCGAAAGTCCAAGCGGATTTCCTCCATCTGTGCTCTCAACAGGATAATAAAAACTTCCCATTGTGGAGAACTGAAAAGCAAATAACCCAGCAATAATGAAAAGAGCGAATCCCACGACTTTTGAAAATGTCGTAACAAAATTCAGTTTACCTGCTGCATTCATACTTGTAACTAAGATGGTATGAGTTCCCCATAAGAAGATAGAGCAAACTACAAAAGTAATAAGCTTCCCTAATTCAATCGGTTGAGACCCAACATGAAATAATACTCGACCGTCTCTCATAATTGGTAGAAAAGTAGATAAATAACCTGCAAAACTTGTAATAATCGCTACGTTGCTAATCCAGTTTGCTACCCAATATCCCCAAACGGTTGTAAAACTTGCTACATCACCTGTTTTTTTATTTTCAAATAACGCTCTCGCATAACTCTGCGGTCCCGCTTGTAGCTCTGGTTTTCGAATTGATAGCGTTCCAAAAGTTAGGGCAAGCATTAATACACCAAACCCAGTAACAGCCCATGCTGTCATAACGCCAAGTGGACTTGCCACTTGTGCAAGCGTACTTGGAAGCATGAAAATTCCTGATCCTACCATGTTTCCAACAACAAAAGCTGTTAAGAGCCAAAAGCCCCATTTTTTCGTTTGTTCCATGCTGCAAAAATCCTCCAATAAGTAATTTTTAGCAGACAAAATAAAAAAGTATGGAAATGCCCATACTTTTGCATTCACTCTGCCATATCTCTCTGATAGCCCTCCACAAAAACTTGTGGCAGTCCTGTACTTATTTAATACAGGCCCAGCTTATAAAAAAAGTGGTTTTTTATAAGCTTCGGCGCTCATTCCTTTCACATATGTTCATAAGCTCCACTTGCTTCCCATATGTTACTCCTAATACGCGCAACCTCTACCTCACCGAGAAAGAGTGAGGATTTATATTATTTTTACTACGTTATAATACCAAAGAGAGCATGCGCTGTCAAAGCCCTATTTTGTGTAAAATAAGGAAAAACAGCTCATGTTTGTTTCTTATGCTTTTAGAGAACTTTTTAATACTTTCTCAATCGCTTTTGCTACTCCATTATTATCATTCGTTTCGGTTACATAGTCACATAATGACTGCACTTCAGGATCTCCATTTCCCATTCCAAAACTTGTAGCTGCTTCATTAAACATACTAATATCGTTGCGATTGTCTCCAATAGCGACTGAATGTTTCATATCAACTTTTAAATGCTCTGCCATTTTACGAAGCGCAATTCCCTTTGTTGCCTTCAAATGGTTGACCTCCACGTTATGCAAAGCAGATGAGCTAATAGCTACGTTATCGCTTTTTCCTAATTCATCTTTTACAACTTGTAGCTTGTTTAAGTCGAAGGAGAAAAAGAGGAATTTAAAAATATTAGTATCTTCTTGGAGCGCTTTTTTCATAAGCTCTTCTTTTGGTAAAAAGGTAACGCCAGCCTGTTGTGACTGTTTGGCAGCTAAAAGATCAAGTTCAAAACGAGAAATTTTTTCATTGGAGCTTCTCACTCGGTCTGCTTCTGCTTTCATTACATCTCCTGCATTTTCATATGTATAAACACCGTCTTGCACATACATTTCAAAATAAACTTCCTCATCGTTATGGAAGCGAAGATTCATAGCATTTTGAATGTCTTGCTCCTCTAGAGATTGGCGATGAAGAACGTTTCCTTCTTCATCTCTTACGTCTGCTCCATTTGCACAAATCTTAGGAAGTTTAAGATCGAACGGTTGTAAAGGACGCATTGCATCCTCATAGCTTCTTCCCGTTGCAATGACAACCTTAACCCCAGCGCGTTGTGCATTTTTGATCGCTTCTACATTCTCAGCAGGCACCTTACCTTCACTATTTAATAATGTTCCATCCATATCAATTGCAATAATCATCAATTGTTCCCCCTTGCTGTATTTGTTTTTACTATAGCGTATGAAACGCTTTTCACTGAAAGATTTTTTATTATTTCATGTTATTTTTTAGACATAGTAAAAATATTATTCCCTATTTCATATGTTTCAATCAAAAATTAGAGTTCCATGAAATGATTGTGAATTATTGCTCTTTTTTGTTGTTCTCTTCTCCTTATCTATAATACTATAGAAAGAAGAAGATTTTTTACGATTTCTTGGTCTATTCACAAATTTTGTCGATTGTTTTTTCACATGCTGTATATTATCTTGTATGTAAGTACCTTTAGGAACTATCCTAGAAAGGGGGGAAAGAAAAAACATTGATTCGTTCATTAAAAAAAGCTCATCGCCTATCATCTGTTTCATACCTTGATTCACCAACGGCTTTTTCGTTTTATGCCTTGAATTTTACATATATCGTACACATCGGGATATTAACGTTTAAACCACTTTCTACCGAGCATTATATAAGCGCTTTCGTCAACTTTCTTATTTTGTTGATTAATGGATTTTTATTAGCTACAGATAAAAGGGTTATTAAAAGCGTACGCTATAACAAACAAGCTCGGTTTCTCTACTTCTCAACAGCAGCCATCTGGTTATCTGCAGGAGCTATTTTTACAGAAAACTACTTTTTAATGGCTGTAACAGTCACTTTTATCTTTTATTTAATTGTAGAAGCTGTAAGACTTCTTTTATCCTTTTTCTACTATTGGGGAATTGCGCTATTTTTCCCTTATGAATACAAAGAAAAAAGTGACGATATGATCCGTTCAGGTCAGGAACTTTCTATGTTTTTAACAGCACCTGAACAAAAAGGACTTGCTTTCATAAGGCTTGTACATGGAATGTTGTATATAGCTGCTATTTTTGTTCTTTTTATGATTGTTTCTATTACAATGCCTATTCCAAACGAGAGCCTGTTTTCTTTATTTGATCAAGGAAGAAAACTTGCTACTGAAGCAGAGATAACAAAACCATTTCATATTTTTATTTTTGGGGCGCTTTTCCTCTCTGTTCTTGCTTTTACAGTTCCAAAAGTGAAGCAGCTTGAACAACTTGCACTAGAGCGAAAGGCAGCTATTCAAAAATCACATGCTGTATAACGTATAAGTTAAAAAGACTTATACGTTTTTTTGTGTAGAGTAACGTAAAGTATAGTAAGATAGTGGGTAAGAGTAGGAGGCTTTTTTCTTATGAAATACCTATTAATCTTTTGGGTGGTGATTGTATTGGCTGGATGCTCGAATGATCGACAAGCTCGGAAACAAAAAGTGGAAGATAGCATATTAAGAGCCGAGGTAAATATTTCCTATCAATCTAAAACAGAAGAATACACAATAGAGGCTTCACTACACAATAAAACAACCAAAGATATTCAACTCTTATTTGATCATGGCACTCTTCTCTGGCTTAATAAAAATGGAACAACTCAATCTTCTAATACGTTTTCAACACAAGTATACTCAATGCTTCTAGAAGGAAAAACAAGTGAAACCGTTAGTAGAACTCTTACAAAACAAGAGTGGAAAAAAGAAGACTATGCCCTTTATGTTCAATATAAAGATCAAAATGGAAAAAAGCATATTCTTGCTCTTCATTCTCCTACGTAGCTAAAAAAGCTCATGCGTCTAGACGCATGAGCTTTATAATAAGTTAAATGAATATAACAATTTCAGCGTGGTTGAATTTAGCGACTTAAAATGCCTGTAATGACGCTCGTTTTCGCTTTCGCGTATTCATTTGTACTTTCCCATTCTCGCAGTGCAAGTTTTCGCTTAACAGAAGCATATGCCTCTAAACTATCTTCACTACTTCTTAAAATATCACGAAATTGTAGATGCCTTTCCCATAAGTTGCTCCCCTTTACAACAACATGAAGATGTGCTTCATGATGAAAATCGGCATCCTGTGAAAAATCATGATCTCCATCCCTGATAATGTCCGGAAGACCTTCCTCTTTAAATCGAACGAAATAGCGTCGATTTGGCAAAATGGTTTCATATTGTTGCACATATGTATAACCAAGCTCTCGAATTGGATCAATAGCATACTGTAGTTCTTCTTCTTTTTCCACTCCTACAATTACGTCAATGATTGGTTTTGCCATCATATTTGGTACAGAAGTGCTACCAATATGCTCAATGCTAACCTTCATTGGTGCTAACTTTTCCTCCAACTGTTCTTTCAGAACTCTAAACTTTTCTGGCCACTGTGCATCATACGGAACAAGCTGTACTTTTGCCATTCTTTCTCCCCCCTCATCACTTTCCCATATTATTATATAATAGAAAGATTAATTGGGAAAAGAAGAATTATTGTTTTTTCAGAAAATAAGCGTATTTTGTCGGTTTAACGCGCTTTTTGATTTTCCACTACAAGATCAGGATAATCACAAATAATACCATCAACACCTAGATTATGAAAGCTTTGAATTGTTTTTTTACGATGCACAGCATAAGGAATAACTTTCATACCATTTTTATGAATACGTTTCACAAGCTTCTTTGTAATCAGTCTTCTGTTTGGATTCACATATGTAGCATATGCTGATAGTTCTTTTAATTTTGCAGAAGATATCCCCCATATACTGTACTTTACAAGAACCCCTACTGAAATTTTCGGAAGACGTTTCTTAATCCGTTGGACAGCTTTCTCATCGAAAGACTGAACAATAATGTTGTCAGATTCCGCTAATCGAAAACTTTCAAGCGTTCGTGCAAGCTTCTCCTCAATCCCAGGATATAAAGAAGGATGTTTTAGTTCGATTAGAAAACCTACTTTCGTTCGGAATGTTGCAAATACTTCTGGAAGTGTAGGAATACGCTCGTTTTTAAACTCTTCGGAAAACCACCCTCCAGCGTCAAGTTCCTTTAGCTCATGAAGCGTTCTTTCACTAACAAGACCATTTCCATTCGTTGTTCGCTCTACTGTCTTATCGTGTATAAGAACAAGTTCTCCATCTCTGCTCATTTGAACATCAATTTCAAGATAGTCTGCCTTCATTTTCAATGCTAAAAAGTAAGCTGCAAACGTATTTTCTGGAGCATACCCTGAAGCACCTCTATGAGCAATATTCATGACTTCTCCCCTCTTATCTTTTTTCTTCATAAAAAAGGTGGAGTAATAACTCACTCCACCGAAATTTTGCTTGCTAATTCTCCATTTTTTAACCATACGTGTACTTCTTGACCCTTTTTCAGTCCAAACACGCCTTGATCTCCGCCCTCAAATTCTGTATCTTTATCTGCTGTTACTTCAATGATTTGATATCCTTCATCTTGAGTTAATGGACCAAGGTATACTTTGCTTCCGCTAATATCAACTACTTTCCCATGATAATCCGCTCTTGTAAAAATAAAAAAAGCCGCACATACAAGAACAACAACTGCAACAGCAGGTATAACGATTCTTTTTTTAAGCTTCACTGGCTTTCGTTCCTTTCATCTCTTTTTCTTATATTTTCTTATTTATTCGTTCTTTTCCTTTAAGAGAAAAAGAGGAAATATGCAAATGTTTCTGTCATTTTTTGACGACTCTAAATGTATTTTTTAGGATTGTACTTTATATAAAATTTCATTTCTATTGCTCTCAAGCGTTCTTTAATAAAAGAGGAGGCTTTTCAATAAAAGCTTAAGACCTCTCTAGAGCTTCTTTAGAAAACTTCCTCTTTTGATTAATACGCACTTGGCATGTGAGCCGCTGCAATAGAAAGAAGAATAAAGACGATGAGTACAGCACCATTTATAATGACCGATACGATAGACATTTTTGTTTTCTCTTTAAAAAAGCTGACAATCGTTAATACGATTCCAACAAAAGATAAGAGAAAAGCCCCGAAGAAAAAGAAAATGCCAAACGCAAATTGTAAAACAGTCGGTATAAAGAAGATCCCTGTACAAATAAGGCTTGCTATGCCGAACCATAACGAAGTTTTTGCAATATTCTTTTTTGTTTCTCTATACAATGAAACCTCCCCTTTTGTTTTCATTTCAAATATGACCGGTAACTTGATAATTATTCCAACACTGTACATCTTATCACGAAAAAGAGAAAGAACAAAACATAGAAAAAAGAGAAAATTCTATGAGTTCTGATTCTCAATTACATCCTTTAATACGTCAGGATTATTGGTAAAAAGACCATCTACGCCCCAATGTATCAGCTTCCCCATTGCCTTTTTATCATTGACTGTAAAAGCATGAAGAAACAAACCTTGACTATGGACTTTTTCAATATATCCTTTATCTAAACACGTAGCACGGGGACCAATTCCGTCTGCATACGTTTTAATTTCCTTTATTTCCTGTAATGATGGACGACAAAGAGAAAGCTTAATGAGTGAAAGTTCAGGCTTCTTCTCATGAATGCTTTTTAAACTTTTCGCACTGAAAGATTCAATTAAAAGATGCTCTTCTGGAATATTGTATTTATCCACAAGCTTAAGCAAATTCTCTTCCATTCCTTTATAACTTTGAGGCGATTTTGTTTCAATATAGTAATGCTGATCACGCCCAAAGTAAGCAAAAATTTCTTCGAGTGATAGTATTGATTCTTTTTCAAACGACCCTTTTGCTTGCTTAGGATATTTTCGATTAAACCATGAACCAGCATCAAGATTCTTTAATTGATCATATGTGTAATCTTTCACACGACCTTTTCCATTTGTTGTTCTTTCTAATTTTGAATCATGGATCGCAACAAGGACGCCATCCTTTGTTTGCTGAAGGTCTATTTCAAGATAGTCTGCTCCCATATCAAGAGCTTTTTTATAAGAAATCATCGTATGTTCAGGTGCATATGCAGACGCACCACGATGAGCAATATTTAAAATAGGATGAGTAGATTGTGCTAGAACAAATCTATGCTCAGAACTCACGAGAAGCAGAAGTAACCCAATCGCGATAAAAATGCGTTTTGTCATCGTTTTCTCCTTTTTATGTAAGCCGTGTTTTTTACTATTCACGGTTCTTTCTTTTTTTATGTAAAAAGATTGTGTTTCTTTCATTATCATCTGTTATCCGCATTTCAAATGCTATCATAATTCTCTCATGTTGGGAACATTAGGAAAGGAGAAAGCGTAAAAAAGGTGCTAAAAGTAGCACCTTTTTTACATTTTATAATGTTTTATAGTAGTAATTTAGATCGTATATGATTCTTTCTTCATCTAGCGTTAAGAGAACACGGTTCTCCATTACGACATTTCCGTTAATAACACTATCAGAAACATCTTTTCCACTTGCTGCATATAGGAGATGTGAAGAGGCATTTTCAAGAGGTTGAAGATGGATTTTATCTCTTGGATCAATCGAAATAAAATCTGCTTTGTATCCTTCTTTTAATACACCTGTATCCTCATATCCTAACGCTTTTGCTCCATTCAAAGTTGCCATTTTTAGCATGCTATAAGCAGGCATTGCTTCTGGCGTTTTATGTGTACCTTTTTGCAAAAGTGCAGCTGTTCTCATTTCTTCGAACATATCTAAATTATTATTAGAAGCAACGCTATCTGTTGCAATAGCTACATTCACGCCTGCACGATTTAGGCGAGAAATATCAGCAACTCCAGATCCTAGCTTTAAATTACTAATAGGGTTATGAGCAATTGATGTTCCTTTTTCATTTAAAAGAGCCACATCTTCGTCTGTTAAGACAACTCCATGAGCAAAAATGGTGGGCTGTTCGTAAAAATCAAGATCTGCTAGATATTGTACAGGAGTTGCTTCATGTTCGCTAAGACAATCATTCATCTCTTTTTCTGTTTCAGACACGTGAATGTGAAGAGGCAAATCAAGCTCTTTTGCAATTGAAACAGATGAACGCAGAAGCTCTTCACTACAAGAGTACGGACTGTGTGGAGCAACTGTTGTTCTAATTAATGAACGATCTTTCTTAATATATTGAGCGATATCATAGGCTTCTTTTGCTATAGCTTCATCTCCCTTGTCATTAGAAAACAGGGTATACGCCAAATTACCTTTCATTCCGGTATCTTTTACCGCTTCGTAAAGTTTAAATACATCAAGACCAATTGGATTAAACATGTCGTTAAAAAGCGTTGTCCCGCTCTTTATCATTTCAACAATAGCTGCTTTTGAGCTTGTAATAGCAAGATCTGTTGTGAATTTCGCTTCAAGCGGCCAAATTTTTTCCGTTAGCCATGGATGAAGAAGCATATCATCTCCAACGCCACGTAGAATGTTCATGACAATATGAACATGTGAATTCACAAGCCCTGGCATAACCCATTTTCCGCTCCAGTTGTAAGTTTCTTCACAATCTTGCAATCGCTCTTCTTCCATTTTTCCAATATAGGCAATTTTCTCGTCTTCCGTTATAATCATTCCGTCTTTAATTATTTTTTCCTGATCTAAGGTGAATATATCGCAATGATAGAACGCTTTTTTCATTATATGCTTCCCTTCTTTTAAGGTTTGAAGTTAAATTTTTTCAAGTATAGCATACCTGCTAAGCTCTCCGTAAGGCGTTCGTTTACTTTCCTAACATTCAAAATAATCAAGCTTATTGCTGTTTAAAAAAGTGCCACATCATTTCACTAGCACTTGGAGCAAGAGGATCTGTGAACGTTCCTTTTACGCTTCCTCCTGGCCATGAATGAAGCATGCTATTGATTGATACGTAGTGAATTTTGATGCTTTTATCCGGAGATTCATATTCTTCAATTTTATACGTCTTCCCAAGCGGTACCGCCCCCTTATGTGTTCGAACAGGAGTAGAGGGAATTGTGCCATCCTTTTCATTTTTGTTCATTAAATTACACAAAGTGATCCATTGTTTTATTAATTTATTGGCGTTTATTGGATGAACAACACGGTCATATGTACCGTGAAAGACAATAAGAGGCACCCTTTTATCGTATACAGCCGTTTTTTCGTATAAAAGCTCTCCCATCTTTTCAGCATCATGCTGTGGTCCGTTAATCATAGCGAGTGCACGCTCTGATTTGGTTTCGGCTGCTTTATAAGGGAGACCTCCTACAACTCCTATTCCTGAAAAAAGATCTGGATAAACGCCCCCTACGATCAGAGCCATTGCCGCTCCGGCAGAAAGACCTGTTATGTATATATCAGATATTTCATATTTTTCTTTTACATGATTAATCATGCTAACAATTTTGTGAGGCTCTCCTTTCCCTCTTTCTTGATGCTCTACATCATGCCAACTCCAGCATTTCCCAGAATCTTCACTTCTTGGCTGATCAGGATATAAAACAAGAAAATTGTTTTGTCGAGCCGTATCATTCATTTCTGTTGCCGTAGCAATAATGAAAGGATTTTGCGTGCATCCATGCAAGACAACCATAAGTGGAGACTTTTCATGTGGGCGATTATTTGGTGGTACATAAAGATAGTAAGAGCCCTGTTTAGATTCATATTCTTCAAATCTTTCTTCTGCATTTATCATATACACCCTACTCCTCGTTATTTTCAGAATAAAATTCGCTTCATCATAGCTTCATCGTTTCCTACTCTTATTCCTTCTTTTTTTAAAAACAAGATAAAAAAAGCATTCTCTCTTGTTTAGAGAAAATGCTTTAATAGAGGATGAACTTTTACCTAAAGTCCACCATGGACGGAGTTTCTTAACCATATACCTGCACTCAAAGGACTTACCTTTACTGTAGGTTAATTTACATGTTTTGTCTTCTTTTTTGTTAGAAGAACGAACACATCATATCATTTTTCTTACATTCCAGCAGTTGAGCGAACTTTTTTCCCTATTGCTGTCTTATTAAAGTTAAGGACAAAGTATGCGAGCATTCCAATGCCAATTCCAACCATCAGATCAAAAAAGACGGTAAAAAAGAAGGTAACAAGCAATACAAATGATTCACGTGATTTTTCTTTTACAATGCCCGCAAAATGTTTACGTTCACTCATATTCCACGCTACCACCATTAAAACTGGAGCAAGGCTTGCAAGAGGAATATGAGAGGCATAAGGAGCGAGCACAAGGAGGACAATTAAGGCGAATAAAGCATGCACAACGCCTGAGAATTGAGTTGCTGCTTTGTTTCGAATATTTGTTGCCGTTCTTGCAATAGCTCCTGTAGCAGGAATTCCCTGAAAAAAAGGTAATATAGTGTTTGCAATGCCTTGGGCAACAATCTCTCGATTACTTTTATGCTTTGTACCAGCCATTTCATCTGCTACAACAGCCGAAAGTAGAGATTCCAAACCACCTAAGAAGGCAATGGCTAACGCTGCAGGAATAAGGGTAATAATTTTTTCTAGCGTAATTTCAGGAAGTCCAAACTGTGGAAGCGTGTTCGGGATTGCTCCGTAGAGAGTATTAATGGTTACAAGCTTATCAGGGAAAAGCAAAAGCGCAAAAGCAGTTGAGACAAGCACCCCAATAAGAGCACCTGGAATTTTAGGAACAAAGCGAGTTGCTAAAATAATGCTTACAAGACCAACAATGCCTGTTAACACTCCATAAAAATTGGCTTCTGGTAGACTTTTAACAATGGAAATCATGCCAGCTAAAAATCCAGCTTCATCATTTGTATCGTATAGCCCTAAAAAGTGTGGAAGTTGACCGTAGAAAATGATAATCGCAATCCCGGCTGTAAAACCGATAATAACAGGTTTCGGAATATATTTAACAAGCGAACCTGCTTTACATAGTCCAAGCACAATGAGAATAAGCCCTGCCATAAAAGTCGCAATCATTAGATTATCAAATCCATACTGTGTGACAATCCCAAGCAGTATCGGAACAAATGCCCCTGTTGGTCCTGCAATCTGAAATTTCGAACCTCCTAATGTAGAAACAATAATCCCGGCAATTACAACGGTATAAATTCCGTGTACAGGTTCCGTTCCTGAAGCAATAGCAAATCCCATCCCAAGTGGAATAGCTACGATTCCTACAATAATCCCAGCAATCAAATCACGCCTCAGCATCTCAAGCGTATACGGCTGTTTCTTTGTTTTATTCATCTTCTTCCTCCTCCCCCATCTTCCTTCGTCCTCACTTTTTCTTAAACAGTACGCTCTGCTCTTTCTTCTTTTGTAAGCGATGTGACATGATCAACCTTTCCATTCTCTGGATCAATGATAAGACCGTGAATTTTTATATCTTGAGGCAGGAGTGGGTACTCATGGAGGAATGAAACGCTCTCTTTCACGCTATCTTCTATATGATCAAATCCTTTGAGCCATCTTTTGAAATTAACTCCTTCATTTGATAATTGTTG
The DNA here is from genome assembly GCF_057808375.1 of Priestia sp. TRM10. Lineage (NCBI taxonomy): Bacteria > Bacillati > Bacillota > Bacilli > Caryophanales > Bacillaceae > Priestia > Priestia sp. TRM10. The sequence goes on along the minus strand of NZ_JBJZOT010000013.1, from coordinate 439,435 downwards.
CACACCTTGTTGAACGTCACTTCTATCCTTCCATTTTTCAAGTAAATTGTCGCAGCAAAAGCCTGCCATACCGCAATCATAATGTCCTACGACAAAAATTTCTTCAACACCAAGCTCATAGACAGAAACAAGGATGCTTCTAAGAACATTTTCACTTTTTCCACAAACAAGAGCACCTGCTGTTTTAATAATGTTGGCATCTCCATTTTTTAAACCAAGGGCTTCTGGCAACATTTTAATTAAACGAGCGTCCATGCATGTAATGACAAGCATGTTTTTATTAGAAAATTTACTTGCTTTAAACTTTTCTCCTTCACCTTTTGCTACAAATTCCTCATTTTTCTTTAACATGCTTTCTAATCGTTCCACCTTATTCATCCTTTCTTCCCTACAGCTTTTTAAGTTGAACCGTTTTCTTTTATGTTCTTTTAAAGAATAAAAGGAAAATATGAGAGAATAATTAGATAAATATTAGAATTCTATTAGATTTTAGAAAAATTAAAATATATTTAACTTTCTTAACTTTTAACAATACTCAATTTTGTTAACTTATTGTAAATTAAACAACAAGTATTACAGAACTAATACAAAAGCACCTTTCTAAAGAAAGGTTTCTTTCTTATGATAAAAAGGTATAATGAACTGAAAAAGGAGGATTACATAATGGAACTTACTGTTTACTTAGCAGGACAGATTCACGATAATTGGCGCGATATATTAAAAAATGAAGCAAGCGACTTAAATTTACCACTAACATTTGTTGGTCCGATGGAAAATCACGATCGTTCTGATAACATTGGTGAAGAAATTCTAGGAAAACAACCTAATAATATTTTCAAAGATGAAGCAGCTTCTGCTATTAATAATCTACGAACTGAAATTTTAATGAATAAAAGTGATGTTGTTATTGCTCTTTTCGGAGATAAATATAAACAGTGGAATACAGCAATGGATGCATCACGCGCAATTGAAAAAGGAAAACCGCTTATTTTAGTTCGCCCAGAAACTCTTCATCACCCGTTAAAAGAACTGTCAAACAAAGCACAAGTTGTTGTGGAAACACCACAGCAAGCTTTGCAAGCTCTTTCTTATGTATTCTCATAAAAAAAGCGTCTCGCATATGCGAGACGCCTTTTGCCTTCTATTCTACTGAAATCTCTTTTTCTTTCCTAAGATTTTGAGCCATTTCTTCTTTATAGCCAAAGAAGTAAGTGAAAATGAAACCTGCCCCGTAAGAGATTAAAAGACCAAGCAAGTATAAAATAATTTTCCCATCTACAACAAGCAGTGTAAGCGGGAGCCCTGAGATTCCTACTGCTTTTGTTGCTGTTGCGAAAACAGCTTGTGAAGCTCCTCCAACAGCAGCGCCTAGACATGCTGTAATGAATGGACGTCCAAGCGGTAAAGTCACCCCGTATAAAAGCGGTTCTCCTACCCCTAAAAATCCTACAGGAAGCGCTCCATACAAGTTTTTCTTAATGCGCTCGTTTTTCGTTTTTGCTAAGATAGCAAGCCCTGCTCCAACTTGACCTGCCCCAGCCATCGCTAAAATAGGAAGAAGCGGAGTAGCTCCTGTTGCTTGAATAAATTCCATATGAAGAGGAATCAATCCGTGATGAAGCCCTACCATTACAAGAGGCAAAAATGTACCTGCTAGTACGGCGCCAGCGAGAGGACCACCTATTTCTAGTACAGCAGTTAAGATGCTTAAAATTCCTTCTGAAAGAAGCCCTCCTAGTGGCTGAATAATATACATTGTACTTATTCCGACAATAAGAAGCGTGAGAAGAGGAGTTAAAATAATGTCTACAGCATTTGGAATAAACTTTCTTACATTTCGTTCAATAACAGTCATAAACCAAGCTGAGATCAAAACAGCAATAAGTCCGCCCCGTCCTGCTGTTACTTCTTCTCCCATAATTGTAAGATCAAGAGTATCAAGAGCTGGGTTAATAATTAATAAACCTGCAATTCCCCCCAGAACTGGCGTACCCCCAAATTCTTTTGCAGCATTAATCCCAACAAAAACTCCCAGATAGGTGAAAATACATCCTCCAATAAACTTCATTAACACAATCAGTTCATTTGCTTCATCAACACCACCGTTGATAAGCGTACTTACGATCCCATTAATAAGTCCTGAAGCAATAAGTCCTGGCAAAAGAGGGATGAAGACGTTCCCAATTTTCTTTAGACCATTTTTAAAAGGTGTATTGTTCTTTTCTTGAGTTTTTCTTTTTTGATCTTCTTCAACTGAAGATTGATTAAAAAACTGCTGAAATTCTGAAGCCACTTTATTCACAAAACCAGGTCCTAAAATAATTTGAATTGTTTCATCTTCTACAACTCCAATAACGCCGTCTATTTCTTCGAGTTTTTGAATATTGACCTCTTCTCGGTTATAGACGTTCACTCTAAGCCTTGTCATACAATTTGTAAAATTAGCGACATTCTCCTCAAACCCAAGACAAGCTAAAATTTTGCGTGCGACTTCCCGCTCTTTTGACATTGTACTCCCCCTCTTTTTTTACCTCTCTTAAAGAGCCTGACGTACAAATCCATTGCTAGTCTGCAATTTTTTTAGTGCTTCCTCTACTGTACAATTTGTTAGGACCATTAGAATAGCAACTTTAATATTTTGTTTTGATTGATCATAATAGGTAGAAGCCTCTTCATATGATATACCTGTTGCCTCCATAATGATTCGTTTTGAGCGCTCTACAAGCTTCTCGTTTGTTGGCTGTACGTCCACCATTAAGTTTTTATATACTTTGCCTATTTGAATCATTGAAACAGTTGAAATCATATTTAGTAAAAGCTTTTGGGCTGTTCCTGCTTTTAGTCTTGTTGAACCTGTAAGAACTTCCGGTCCTGTATCAACTTCAATTGCCACGTCTGCTAGAGCGCTAATAGCTGTTTCTTTATTACATGAAATTGCACATGTTGATGCACCTCTTTCTCTAGCATATCGTAAGGCTCCTATAACATATGGCGTTCGTCCACTTGCCGCAATACCAATTACGGTATCATTAGAGGTAATGTTCAGCAATTTCATATCTTCTGCTCCTAAATCTTCACGATCTTCTACTGCTTCAACAGCTTTGATAAAAGCTGATTCTCCTCCTGCCATGACCCCTTTTACAAGGCCTGGATCTGTACCAAACGTTGGTGGACATTCAACAGCATCAAGAACACCAAGACGTCCGCTCGTTCCTGCTCCAACGTACAAAAGCCTCCCCCCTGATTTAAAGCTTTCTACAACTAGACTCACAGCTCTTTCAACATTTTCTAATTCCTTTTGAATCGCTTCTGGAACTTTCTTGTCTTCTTCGTTCATAGTACGCAAAATATCTTGAATACTCATTGTATCTAATTCCTCTGTTTGATTGTTACGACGTTCTGTTCCTAAACGTTCTAACACTTCTCCACCCCTTTGATAGCGTTTTCATATATTCTTATTTTATGAAAAATTGAAACAAATAGTCAATATATTTATTAATTTTAATGAAATTATATTTCATTAAACATATTGCTACCTTCTTAAATTTATGACGGCTTCTCTTGTTTCATGAAACTTTTGAAGAATATCATCGCTAAGACGATTAAAGACATTAATATATAGGGCATCCACAATGTTAAGCTGGGAAGTTCTAGAAGCAATGCTCCCAATTCGGTAATCTTGTTCAACATCTGGAATACAAAGGGGAAAATCAGCTGTTTTATAAAGCGGCGTTTTTTCAAGCTTTGTAATAGCTACGACACATATCCCTCGTTTCTTAGCTAGTCGAGCTAGTTCGACGACCTCTTTTGTTTTTCCAGATGTTGAGATTCCGACAAAAAGATCTTTTTTCTCCATGCTTGTCATTAAATTGATAGCCATATGAAAGTCGTATGAAACTAACGAAGGATAGCCAAGCTTTGAAAATTTATATGTAGCATCCATAGCACTTACAGCAGATCCACCAACACCGAAAAAAAAGATTCGATTTGCTCCTAAACATTTCTCAATGACACGTTCAAATACCTTTCCATCAAGAGAACTTTCCGCCATATCAAGCGCTTTTCGACTAGCATTCGTTACTTTCATAAAAAGCTGCAACGGAAGATCATCCTTATGAATTCTCGAAACTTCGTTAATATAATCGTTTCCACTGAGTTCACGTACCAAAGACATCTTAAATGTTTTATAACTTTTAAGCCCTATTTTCCTACAAAAGCGAACAATGCTAGCTTCACTTACCTTACAACGAATAGAAAGCTCTTTTGTTGTTAAAGTTGGAATTTCTTCAACATTATTTAAAATATACCCAGCAATCTTTTCTTCTGACTTTGTAAACCCTTTTTTACCTTCTTTGATTTGTTGCAATAAGCTCACTGACAATCCCTCACTTTTTGTAAAGTAAATCTATTTTCTTTATTTTACGGTCTAAAAAAATGGAATACAATCTTTCTTTTCCATATAAAAAGCACAATCACCTCTTGTGATTGTACTAGAACGCATCCTGTTCTTTTTTTAATGAGTCAACGGTTAAAGTCTTTTCTTCATCAATGTGTCGACTTGGCTGTGTCGCTCGGTCTGCATTTGGAGAAGGCTGTCCTTTTTCAAACTTCTCCTGTGCTTTAGCTGTTCGTTTTGCATAAGGATTAGCTTTTAAGCGTTCATATGGAATTTCTTCGCCAGTATCTACACAAATACCGTATGTTCCATCTTCCATACGCTGTAATGCTTCATCTACTTGTTGAATTAAGCGTTCATCAACTTCCCGAATCGTCTCATCTCGTTCACGCTCGTATTGCTCTGTCGCAATGTCTGCTAGATGATTGTCAACTCCGTTCGTTAATTCACCTGTTGATTCTTGTAAACCTTCTTTTAGCGTTTCTTCTACTCGCTCTGTTTTATATTTTTTCATATTTAAAAGCATTTCTTTTAAATGCGTTTCTTGTTCTTTGGTTAAAGCCATTTTCTTCTCTCCTTTTTCCTTTACTATTTTCATTCCCCCTTTCCTATTGTTTAAACATATAAAAAAGCTATCTCAAAAACAGATAGCTTTTTCCCCTTACTTCTTAAAGAAAGCTGTTCCGCCACCAAGCTCAACTACTTTAGCTTTTCCTTTTGCGTCTTGGAGCACTCCGCGCGTGTCAAAAATAAGGTTTGCTTTTTCTAAAATCTGCTCTTTTGGAAGCACGCTATGATCTGTTAAAATTACCACACAGTCGCTTTCGCTTAACTCTTTGTCAAGTAACGAGACACTATGATGAACTTCTCCATTGATCATAATACGTTCAAAGTGTGGATCATGATAAGTTACATTAACCCCTTTTTCAAGAAGATATTCCATCACTTCTACAGCTTTTGAATCTCGCACATCTGGCACATCTCTTTTATACGTTAATCCATAGAGTAAAACGCTTGTTTCTCCAGGTGCTTTGCCTACTATTTCTAATGTTCTTTCAACAATATACTGAACAATTTTTTCATTTGTAAAAGTTGACAACTCAATGAAATTGCTAGTAATTCCTTTTTCTTTTGCTTTAAATTGCAAATAGAGAGGATCTACGGGAATGCAGTGGCCACTAATACCTGGGCCTGGATAAAAAGGCGCGAATCCATATGGCTTTGTGCTTGCAGCTGCAATCACTTCCCATACATCAATGTTAATTTGGTCACAAAGCATCGCCATTTCATTAATAAAAGAAATGTTGATAAATCGATACGTGTTTTCTAAAAGCTTTGTAAGCTCGGCAATTTCAGGCGAGGAAACAGGGACCACCGTTTGATAAATCTTTGAATATAAATCACAAGCAACTTCCTGACAATCTGAAGTAATGCCTCCAATTACTTTCGGAATATCTCCAAGCGAAAATTGAACATTCCCAGGGTCAACGCGTTCTGGAGAATATGCTAAATGAAAGTCTTTCCCTGCTTCAAGCCCACTTTCTTCTAAAAGAGGTTGAAGAATCTCTCTTGTTGTTCCTGGAAACGTAGAACTCTCGAGAACAACAAGCTGACCTTTTTGAAGATGAGCTTTCAACGCCTCTGCAGCTTTCTCGATATAAACAAGATTTGGAGCATATTCTTCCTTAAGAGGAGTTGGAACACAGATAATGATTGCATCTGCTTCCTCTACATTTTTATAGCTAGAAGAAACAGAAAATCGTTTTGATTTCATACTTTCTTCTACACTCTTGTCACTAATATCTGAAATATAGCTTTTCCCATTGTTTAAAGAGCGAATTTTATTTTCATCTAAGTCAATTCCAACAACCGTAAATCCTTTTGATAATAGCAACATAGATAGAGGCAATCCAACAAATCCTAACCCTACTACAGCTATTTTCTTCTTATCATTATACATATAAAAACCCGCCTTTGCTCTATTCCTTTTATAAGGTATGCATAATGAAAGAAGTTGGCATGGACACCACACCAGTTATAAAATATTAATTCTTTTATTTTAGAGATTTCCTACAATCACTTCTAGAAATCGTGGTAGAACGATAATAGAATCCGGAGTATAATATTTGCGCTCGCCATCACAGTCAATTTTTTGTGCTGATGATGTAGTTACTTTAACATGCTTAGCTTGAAATTTAAGAATACTTTCCTCTTGAATAACTTTCTCATCTGAAAAATTTGAGAGAAAAAGCTTCCAAAACGTCTGGACGTTAGATTCCGTCACAACAAGCACGTCCAAACAAGAATCTTGAAGATGGTTTTTCGGAAAAAAAGGTCTTAGCCCTCCTGTAAAAGCCCCGTTTCCTATTACAACCATAACAGCCTCTCCTTTAAACTCCTCTTTATCCCCTTCTATTTCTACATAGAAAGGTTCAATATTCGTAATTGTTTTAGCTGTACTCATATAATAAGAGAGTTTACCAAAACGAGCTTTTGAATCTTCCTCAATGTTTTCAGATACTTCATTAATGAGCCCAATTCCCCAAAAGTTTGAAAAGTATTGATGTTCACTCTTCCCAATGTCTACTTTTTCAACTCTTCCTGTTGCAATTTGCTGTGCCGCTTTGATAATATTTTGATCCATTCCAATACCTCGTGAAAAATCGTTACATGTTCCACCTGGAAGCACTGCAAATAAAGGTCTTGTTTCTAGCTTACACATAGCATTAATAAGCTCGTGAATCGTTCCATCCCCCCCTGCTCCAATAATTAAATCAACTTTGCTTTCAAGCTCTTTTACTAAACGAGCGCCATCTCCTTCTCGTTTTGTTTCATAAACAGAAAGTGGAGCATACGTGCTTTCTATGATTTCTTTTATATGTTGTAACTCTTTTTTTATTTTTCCATTTCCTGCATTAGGATTTAAAATTAGTGCTGCTGACCTCATCTTCATCTTCCCCCATTCATAGTACTTTATCTTTGTTTATTCCCTTTTTCAAAAAATTGTACACCATCCTCCCTGTATTGCTTGGCTTGGCCTTTTTCACATGAGTTTTAGAGAAACGCTCACAAAGAACTTATCGTTCAAATGAAAGAGTTTCTCTCACTTTTATTTTCTACCATTTCCGGCTTGCTCCCCCACCACCAGCGCTTCCACCACCGCCGCCGATATTACCTCCACCTCCACCTCCTCGAAAAAGAAAGAGAAGCTGAAGCAATAAATTTGTAAGAAAGCCACCAAAAAACTTTACATCAATCACAATAAGAATAATTAAGATAATACCGATAATAATTACAACAAACGGATTCATTTCTTGTCCTGAAGAAGCTTCCTTTTCAGCTGGTGTGGCTGTTTTTCCTTCCCATTTTGTTTCCACTCCGTATTCTTTAGCTGTTTCCGCATAAAGAACGCGATATGTTTCAACAATTCCTTTTCCATACTTCCCTTGTTTAAAATAAGGAAGAGTAAATTCATCCAAAATAGCTCCTGCTTTAGAATCAGGTATTGCTCCCTCAAGACCATATCCAACCTCAATACGAACTTCTCTTTGTTCACTCCCTTTTACAACAAGAAGAAGAATGCCATTGTTAAGCTTCTTGTCCCCTAGCTTATACTGTCTAAATGCTTCAATTCCGTACTCTTCAATTGTCTTTTCCTCTGTTGAGGAGACCGTTAGTACCGCAATTTGAGCTTTTGTTTTTTGTTGAAGACTTCTCCCCATTTGCTTCAATTCCTCGGCTTCTTCTTTTGTTAGAAGCCTTGCAAAATCCTGAACATAAATATCGCCAACTGGTGTTGGAGCATTAGCACTTGCTGAAAAAGGGGCAAGAAATAAAGTAAAAAAACAGAGAAACATAAAAAAACGGGAGAGGCTCATTCGCTTCCACTCCCAAAGTCTACTTGAGGATTTTCTTGATCTTTCTCACTTACTTCATAATACGATTTTTTTGAAAATCCAAAAATATTAGCCATAATGTTTCCTGGGAAACGTCGAACTTTTAAGTTGTATGTTTCGACACTTTCGTTGTAATCACGGCGAGCAACAGCTAAACGATTTTCTGTTCCTTCAAGCGTATCCATTAAACTCCTAAAATTCTCGTTTGATTTAAGATTTGGATAATTTTCAACAACAACGAGAAGACGATTCAAAGCTCCGTTCAAGTTCTCATCTGCGTTTGCATATTCCTTTGGAGTATTTGCTCCCGCAAGCTGGGCGCGAGCATCTGTTACAGATTGAATGACTTCTTTTTCTTGACTTGCATATCCTTTTACAGTTTCAACTAGATTAGGAATTAAATCTGAGCGACGTTTTAGCTGATTTTCTACCTGTGCCCATGACGTATCTACTTTTTGTTCCTGTGTGACAAGTCCGTTATATGAACTAAACGAAAAGATTGCAAGCAGTACAATGACGCCAAGGACAACCCAAATCCCCCATTTTTTCACGTTATTCACCTCTTTTTTTGATCTTAGTTATAGTATGAACGAAAAACATTTTTTATTTCATACGTTGTTAAAATAGCTATTTCTTTTCTTTCTAACGCTTTTTTTCTATAATTGAACAGAAGTAGCGGTTAAAAAGATAAAGATCAACTAAACCTACTACAACAGCAAACTAAAGGAGCATTCTATGGAAGTAAACGATTTCTTTGCCGGGATCATGCCTCCTTATGTCCCAACAGTGCTGCTTGTTCTAAATATTTTGCTTGCAATGGCAATTGTCTTTTTAGAACGACGCAACATTACAGCAACATGGGCATGGGTTATGATATTAGGGTTTATCCCAATTGTTGGATTTATTTTATATTTAATATTTGGTCAAAATTTAAGCAAAAGAAAGATTTTTACTTGGGATAAAAAAAGTAAGGAATATATTAAGAAAATCGTTGCAAATCAGCGCGAACTTCTTCAATCACATATGTTTGATTTCCATAATCCCATCAATAAAAAGCATCAGCATTTAATTGCTATGCTTTTAAATAACGATCGAGCTATTTTCACTCAGGATAATGAAGTTGATCTTTTTATTGACGGAAGGGAGAAATTTGACTCTCTTTTTCAAGATCTTGAAAACGCGAAACATCATATTCATATGCTGTACTACATTTTGAGATCAGACGAGCTTGGAACTAAACTTGGGAATTTGCTTATTAAAAAAGCGAAAGAGGGCGTTAAAATAAGGCTTCTTTACGATGATATGGGTTCTAGAGGACTCAGTCGGAAGCTTGTCAAAAGCATTCGAGCAGCAGGGGGAGAAGTTGAAGCATTTTTCCCGGCTCGCTTTCCACTCGTTAACCTCCGCTTAAATTACCGCAATCACCGAAAGCTTGTTATTATTGATGGAAGCATTGGATATATTGGTGGATTCAACGTTGGAGATGAATATTTGGGGTTAAATGAAAAGTTTGGATATTGGAGAGATACGCATTTACGTGTCAAAGGTGAAGCTGTTCACCATATTCAAAGCCGCTTTATTTTAGATTGGAATCAAGCTTCAAAACACGATATTTCTTTTAAGGGACATTATTATCCTCCAGCTTCTCCAAGAGGAGACGTTGGTGTTCAAATTGTTTCAAGCGGTCCTGATTCTCAATGGGAACAAATAAAAAACGGCTATATTAAACTGATTTTGTCAGCAGAGCGCTATATTTATATTCAAACTCCTTACTTTATTCCTGATGATAGCTTACTTGATGCACTTCGAATTGCAGCTCTTTCAGGTGTGAAAGTAAAAATTATGATTCCAGACAAACCTGATCACCCTTTTGTATATTGGGCAACATATTCGTATATTGGAGAGCTTTTAAAAGCAGGAGCAGACGTTTATATTTATGAAAATGGCTTTCTTCATGCAAAAACTATTGTTATTGATGATGAGATTGCTTCAGTTGGTACTGCCAATATTGATGTAAGAAGCTTTCGTCTAAACTTTGAAGTAAACGCTTTTCTTTATCATTACAAAACGGCTATGAAGCTTGCCGCAATCTTTGAAGATGACATGCTAAAATCAAAGAAATTGACTCGTGAGATTTATGATCAGCGTTCCTACTATATCCGCTTTAAAGAATCGATTTCGCGCTTATTATCACCTATATTATAAAAAAGAGACAAAGCTAGGCTTTGTCTCTTTTTTAATCAACAATCGTCTCCATATTAGGATTTTCAAGAAACCGGAAAAAGGTGTCGATTTGGGCCTTTGTCACACGTTTGACAGAAAGCGGTGGCAAATTTTCTTGCTCACAATATTGAACATCAAGTGTTTCCATCCCTGCTTTAAGCTCTCCGCCTTTTACTTCACAAAGAAGATAGAGATTGTAAATGTGGAAAAATGATGGCGGGTGATCGTGGTGATGCTGATCAAAAACGGCAAGAAGACGTACAGGCTCTACCTCAATCCCTGCTTCTTCTTTCACTTCTTTTACAACCACTTCACGCGGACTTAATCCAACATCTGCCCATCCTCCAGGAAGAGACCATAGCCCGTCTTGTTCTTCTTGCACCATTAAGATTTTATTTTCCTGAAACACAACTGCTCTTACCGCCACTTTTGGAGTTGGATATCCTACTTCCCCCGCCAATAGGATGTCTAATGTATTAGCATCTACTTTTGTATACTGAAGCAAAATTTCTTTGCTTAGTTCTCTAAGTTGTTCGAAACGTTCAATATCATACTTATCTTTTGAGTATGCTAATCCCGCTTGCGCAATTCCCTGCATTTGTTGTACCCATGCTAACCAGTTTTCACTCACGGTCTCTCACCCTTTATCTAGTTTTCGAGCAAAAAGACGCTCGTCTTTTATAGTATGCAAAGATGAAAAGGCATGTTTCTCTATTTATTCTAGTATTGTTGCACCTACTTTTAGCAACACTTTACTCGTTCTCTTCTCAAGCGGCGGTAAATTATCTTGAGAAAAGAAAGAAAGTTTCTTTGCTTCCTTAAAGTTACACTGCAAGCTTCCATATGGGTCAATAGCTAAAAAAACGGAAATGATATTATACACTTCATCACCGTTAGGATATTTAAAATAGTAGTCTTCCCCTGAAAGAATATCCATAAATTGAAGTTTATGAGCTGTTAACCCTGTTTCTTCTTTGAGCTGTCTTGCGGCTGCTTCTTCAAATGTTTCTCCAAGCTCCATAGCTCCACTCGGCAATCCCCATGTTTCTGTATCTTTCCTATGTAATAAAAGTACTTTATTTTCCTCATTCACAACGATAATCATGGCACTTGGGACAAAAAGAGAAGACGCCCCTATTTTCTTTCTCATCTGCTCAACGTATCTTTCCATAACAATCCTTCCTCATAACAGCGATTTTTCCTAATCTTAACATAGATTTCATCCCTGTTGTGTACTGCTTTATATTTATTTTCTTCTAAATAAGAAAAAGGCCGTCCGATGAACGGCCTTCTCCTTATTTATTTTGCCCTTTTAAAGCATAATTCAATCCTTTAATTACACCATCATGAAGAGTTTCGTGCCAAAGGCTGAAAGAAAAAAGCTCTCCAATTGTTTTCATTTCCACGCTTCCAAGTTTGAATGGTTCAACAAGCTCCTCATCAAATTTCCCTGCAAATGTTTGAGGAAATTGTTCAAGCTGACGAGTCAATTCTTTCTTGACTTCTTGTAGTGATGGAGCTGTTTTTTCCCATCCGTCTTCTTTTGGGTCTGTTCCCATATCAAAATGAGAAATAAATTCTTCTGAAAGCTCTGGTTTTTGTCGTAATCCTAATCCATATAGCACGCGTTCTTGAATAACGGCAATATGTCCTAAGTTCCAGTGAATAGAGTTGCTGAATCCTTCTGGAATAACGTCAGCCTTTTCCTCTGACGTTGTCTCTAGTAAACGAATTGTCCCTGAACGTAAAAATTGAAATTGACTTATTAAACCTTTTTCCATAATATCGCCTCCCATTCCTATCTTACACTTTTCAATTAGGAAATATAAAGCAATAACGTCTGAAACTCTACTAAAATAGAGCAAATATATTTAAACAGACATCCCTTTGGTCAGTACCTGTTTTTTCAGATTTGGCAAAGAAGCAACCAAAAATAAAGAACGACCAGCGTTAAATACTAAAAAGGCAATCCACAACCCGTGATTTCCATAAAACGGGGGAAGCAAAAAATATGAAGCTAAAAAGAAAAAGAGTGCAAAAATAGTAGAATCTCGAATTGGTTTTGCTCTTGTTGCTCCTGTGAAAACACCGTAAAAAAGCAAACCAGCACCTGTAGCAAAAGGAAATAGAGTGAGCCAGAAACTATACTCTTTAGCGGCTTCAATTGTGCTCATGTCGTTTGTAAATAACGAGAACAAAGCGCTGTCTATAAAGAAGTAGCACAAACTTAAGAAACAAACAACAATGAGGCCCCAATATATTGTAAGCGAAAGACCTTTGTTATACAAAGATTCGTTATTACCTCCAACAGCTCTTCCTATAACAATACTTGTAGCATTAGCAAAACCATCTAAACAATAAGCCATAATAAATTGAATTTGAAGAAGAATGGCGTTTGCTGCTAGTATTTCTGTACCAAAATCCGCTCCTTTTGCTGTAAATAGATTGTACATAACAATTAAACAAAACGTTCTAATAAAAAGATCACGGTTGACTTCAAGCATTTTTTTTAAAGAGGAAAAATCAGCAGTGCTCCCAAATGACCATTTTTTTAAAGAAAGGTTAAATGTTTGAGCAATGATAATTATTCCCACGACAGCTCCCGAAACTTCAGCAATGAGGGTTGCAAAAGCAACGCCCTTGACTGCCCACCCAAATCCTTGCACAAATAAAAAGTCTAGAGCGATATTTACAACATTCATTCCAATTTGAAGAAAAAGAGACGCTTTTACCCGCCCAGTGCCTATTAAAAAGCCTAATATGACATATGTTATAAGTGCAAATGGTGCTCCCCATATGCGGATATAAAAATAGTTTACTGCAAGTTCCTGAACTTCCTGACTTGGTTTGATAACCATTAATGCTATCTTGCCGATCGGCCACTGCAATAAAATAAAAGAAACGCCAACAAGTAGAGCAAGAAACATCGGCCGTGTTAAAGCATGAAGAAGTTCTTCTTTTGCTCCCTTCCCTACTGCTTGGGCTGAAAATCCCGACGTACTTACTCTTAAAAAACCAAACAGCCAATAAATCGTGCTGAAAATTAAACTACCAATAGCAACTGCTCCAATATATGTAGCTCCGCTTACGTGTCCAACAACTGCTGTGTCAACGGCACCGAGAACGGGAGTTGTCATTGTTGACAGCATAAGCGGAATAGCTAAGCTAAGATATTCTTTATGTCTCATAGTTTCACTTCCTTACTCTTTTAAAAAGCAAATGTTCTGGCTAACATGTATCAACACTAGCTCCTTCTTTCATTAATCTATTTTTGTCGCTCCCCCCTACACAGAAGTTAGATTATGCGAAAGAAACAAATAAGGGATTCCATATTATTCTTTTAAAAATTCTAAAATAGAAAAAGCAGTTAAAGATAAAAACAACCCTTTAATTTTCTTCATGGCACCCCTATAATGCGTAATGATTACGATTTATCCTTACTAAGGATAATGGATTTTCAAAAGAAAGTAAATAATTTATTTAAAAATGAACTTTTAACGAAACCAACTTCTTCCTTCTTCGTACTACTATATTGTGAAAGAAACTCACAATCTATCAAAGGAGGAAATAGAATGGAAAACATGGTTGAAGTTCGTGAACTTCAGAAAGTAATTGGTAAGAACACCATTATTGATAATCTTTCTTTTTCAATTCGAAAAGGCGAGATTATTGGACTTGTTGGTCCAAACGGCGCAGGTAAAACAACAACGATCAGGATGATGGTTGGCCTTATTTCAATGAATAGCGGGGATGTTTTAATTAACGGCCACAGCATCAAGCAGGAATTTGAAAAAACGCTTGAGGGAGTTGGAGCAATTGTTGAGAATCCGGAGTTCTATCCTTATTTAACAGGACGTCAGAACCTTCTCCATTTTGCTCGTATGCATAAAAATGTTACAAAGGAACGAATGAAAGAAGTTGCAGAATGGCTAGAAATTGATTCTTACCTTGATAAAAAGGTAAAAACATATTCACTCGGCATGCGTCAGCGACTAGGTTTAGCTCAAGCTCTCCTACATAATCCTAAGTTTTTAATTTTGGATGAGCCAACAAATGGTCTTGATCCTGCTGGTATTCGTGAGTTCCGTCTTCTTTTAAAGAAGCTTTCTCATGAAAGAGGACTATCTGTGTTAGTTTCTTCACATTTACTTGCTGAGATTGAACAAATGTGTGATCGTATTGTTGTTATTAGTAAAGGGAAACTTGTTCGCGTGCAAGATGTGAATCAAAACAGTACTGATGATACTTCTTCTATTTATGAATTGCAGTGTGATCAAGCAGAAAACGTTGTCGCTTTCTTAACGGAAAAAGGACTAAAAGCGGAGCAAAAAGAAGATCTTGTCCAAGTTTCAATTACAAAGCTTGAAGCTTCTCCTCTTATGAAAGAACTTTTTGACAATGGATTTACGCTTTATCGCTTTAATCCTGTTCGCAAAACACTTGAAGATTCATTCTTTGAAATGACAGGAGGCGACCAAAAATGATGAGTTTAGTACAAAATGAATGGATGAAAATCTTTAGACGTCGCGGGACGCTCGTAATGCTGATTTTAACCGTAGTTGCGGCAATTGGAATTGCCATCATTAGTCAGCAAACAACTAACTTCCTTGCAGGAGATGACTGGAAGCAGACAGTGCAAGATGAAATCAAAGATGATCAAAAAACATTAAGTGATTCAAAAGCTTCAGATGCAGAAAAGCAAATGGCTCAAGAAAATATTGCGACAAATCAGCTTGCACTTGATAACAATGTTAATCCTTATGGATATACACTTCCTGAGTTTTTAAATGACTCTACCTTTTTAATCTCCTTTGTTGCTCTATTTATGGTTGTGATCGCAGCAACAACAGTTTCAAGTGAATTCTCTTTTGGAAGTATTAAACTTCTTATGATCCGTCCGTTTAAACGCTACAAAATTTTAACATCAAAACTTATTGCTATTTTCTTAACTTCTCTTGTCTTTCTTGCTGTATTGCTTGCTTCTTGTTTCCTTATCGGAATCATCTTGTTTGGATTTGAAACAAGCGCTACAATTCTTGATATGAGTTCTGCAAGTGGAATTAAAGAAGTTGCTATTGATGGAGATTTCTTTTTGTCTTATCTTTATGGAATTATGAACATTATGCTTGTCGCTATTTTAGCATTTGCGCTTGCAACTGTTTTTAAAGCAAACGCCATTGCAGTTGGAATTTCTATTTTCCTTATGCTCTCAAGTAACGCAATTGATTTCTTCCTTCAGTCAAAATTTGACTGGGCAAAATATTTATTCTTTGCAAATACTTCCCTTGTTGGAGCTGAAGACGTATCATTTACGTTTATTGTCCAAATTGTTCACATTGCTGTCTTTTTATTTGCTGCCTATTTTGTCTTCTCAAAACGGGACATCACAAATGGTTAATATCAAAAAAGAGGTGGATGCGTACGCATCCACCTCTTTTAAATCTTTAATCACATCCTCCTCCACCGCCATCACTTCCGCCACTATCACACGAACTTGAATCACTTGAAAAAAAGCTAAAACTGCTCGTATGGCCAGCATCGCTTGACACTTGGCTTCTTTTCTTTCTATCTTTTTTCTTTTCATCATTACTCATATTTACAAGTAAAAGAATAATACCTGCCATAAATAATAAAATAATGGCTCCTATTACAAAAAAATTCATCTTTTTCCCTCTCTTTCCTTATTACAGTAATACGAAAAGAGAGGCTATAAGTTTCAATTTTCTGAAATTTAAGCAAGTAAAGATAATGTAAAAGATGAACCTCTTAAGAAAAATGTTAACCGCTGCTCCATTTTAGCTAACAAATCTCTAATATCTGTTGCAATTCGTTCATGTTGCCAATAAATAGAGCCTGTATGATCTATGAACATATAAATATCTTCTTTTACTTCTAAAAATGGTAGCATTTTCGCTTCTCTAGAAGATAGCTCCATTAATTCTGAAGGACTGATAATTCGATTAAACAACCGCTGCGACGCTTCAGGATACACAAATCCAAACCCTACTTCTTTATAAAAAACGGCAAGCTCTTTTGGTAATCCTCCCGTAAAATACTGCTCACATTGTTTGATTTCTTGAGAAGAAGCAGGAAAGAAAACGTGAAGAGCGGCAGGAAAAGATGTTAAAGGTTTCTTATGAACATAGCTTTGCAAATACTGAAATTTTTTCATTTTTTTCTTCCTTTCTTTTCACAAATAATTTTATAAATAAAATATAAAAAAAGCAGTACACGACGCACCACTTTCTCAGCATGCTATAACGTTTTTCCTTCGAAGTTTATCCATGCGTTTGAAAGTTTGTAGGATCCGTCTTTTAATTGTAAATAAACAACTTCAACAGGTTCTCCCTCAATCCTCTTTGTACGCTTAAAAATTTTTTTATATTTTTGATCTTGTCCTGTTTGAATTACAAGTCTAATGATTTTATCAATCTCGTCCCAATTTCGATTTGGTACAAGACGCTCCCAATAGTGATTGCTTCGCCTACTCCCATAAATAACATGGTGAATTTGATTTTCATTCATTGCTTGCAGATGAACTAACAAATGATCCACTAACAGAGAGGTAGAATATACGGGTGAAAACGGAGCTAAACCAACGGGCAACACCTCGCTAACGTTTAATACTAGCTTATTGCAAACTTTCTGTTATAATGACAAATCTCCATAAAAAAAGAAGCACTTTTTGTGCTTCTTTTTTAAATATGAAAGTGATCCATATCTACTATATAGCTTGTTGACTGTTCATGAGGAACTTTTGGCGCTGGTGGTCCAATATCACGAGGCTTTTCATTTGGCGTTGGCTGCATTAAAAAGGCCACAGCCGCCACAACAAGTGCTCCTATAATTGGAACAATCCAAATTAGCCAAAATATTCGCTTTCCTTTTCTGTATTCATCTTCATTTTCATTAGGTTCATTCATTTTTTGTAGCTCCTTCCCTCCTCCAAATTAGACCATATATTGAGGAGTGAAAACAAGAAAATAGCGTTTTAAAAAATACCTTTTCTTATTAGTGTCACCACTTGTTCACAATTTATTAAGAAATAACGAGAAGCTCTTTTGGAAATTTTGTGAGTGTTTCATATCCATCTTTTGTAACTAATACATCATCTTCAATTCGAACTCCTCCAAGATCTGAGAGATAGATACCAGGTTCAATTGTATAAACCATTCCTTCTTTTAACGCTCCGTCATTATTTTTACTCATTGATGGAAACTCATGAACGCTAATTCCTAGTCCATGCCCAATGCGATGCGTAAAGTACTCCCCATAACCTGCTCTCTCAATTGTATCTCGTGCTACAATATCAAGATCACCAATTCTTGTTCCTGGACGGCTCTCTTCGAGTGAAGCATTGTTAGCTCGAAGTACTGTATCGTAAATTTCTCTTTGTTTATCACTTACACTTTGATAAACAACTGTTCTTGTAATATCTGAGCAGTACCCGTCAAGCACAACACCAAGATCAAAAAGTACAAAATCGCCCTTCTTCAAAGTGCGGTTTCCTGGATTACCGTGGGGCTGGCCTGATTTTTCTCCGAAAAGTACAAGCGTTGAAAATGACATTTCACGAATTCCTTTTCGCTTGAGCTCATATTCAATTGTTGCAACAACGTCCATTTCTGTAACGCCTTCTTTTAACGCTTTTACCCCTACTTCAACTCCATAGTCCGCAAGCTGTGCTGCTTTTCTCAAGATCTCAATTTCTTTTTCTTCTTTAATAAGACGAAGTTCGTTCATCTTCTTCGATCCATCCACAAAGCTCGCTTTTTCGAAAATCTCACTAAGTTTTTCAGCTCTTTCGTATGTTAAAACTTCTTTTTCAATTGCTACCTCTTCTGCTCCTTGAAGCCCCAGTTCACTTATTTTTTGACCAAGAATCTCCCATGGATCTTCATGATCTTCATATGATAGCATTTCATCTTCCCATCCTGCATCTCTCGCTTGTGTTGCTTCCATTTTAGGAAGGATGAGAATCGCATCTCCTTTTTTTGATGCTAATAAACCTAAAAGACGCTCATGTGGATCTGTATAAAACCCGCTAAGATAAAATACATTTTCTGTTGAAGTAAAAAAAGCTCCATCAATGTTTTCTTCCTCTAACCATGTTGTTACTTTTTTTAATCGTTCATTCATTATTCTTCCTCCTTAATTATTTCATCTTGTTTACTTTTCTAAGATAGCATTTCTCTTTACTCTTTTAAATCTTATCAAAAAGTTTTATTATAAGTATAATCATGCTAATTAAAGGGTATCATATATATACATTTGTTACTATTTTAATAGAATGATTAGGCGTGAGATTTATATATTTGGAGGGAAAGGCTTGGAAATCTTAGGTTTAAACATTGATATTGAAACATGGAAAAGAATTGGAATAGCAGTAGTGATCTTTGTTATCTTTTTAGGACTTCGCAAACTATTTACGTCATACCTTTTCAAACTTGTTCTTGGTTTTGCTCGTCATAAACGAATTAATCTTATTACAACAATATTAGAAGGCTTTGAAAAGCCAATAAGATGGCTATTTGTTATCATTGGTCTTCAGTTAGCACTTAAATATTTCCCATTTACAGTGCTAGAGCATGATCTTCATCGTCATCTTTTTCGTTCATTATTTATCGCGATGATTGGATGGGGAGTTTACAATGTAGCAGGCTCAACTGCTATTTTTATGGCTACCTTTATTAAAAAATTTGATATTCAAGTTGATAGAATTATTATTCCATTTGTACAAAAGCTTATTCGCTCACTTGTTATTGTTATGGCAATTTCTATTATTGCACAAGAGTGGGGCTTTAACGTAAGTACATTTGTAGCAGGCCTTGGGATTGGAGGATTAGCATTTGCTCTTGCGGCAAAGGATGCGATCGCAAACCTTTTTGGCGGGATTATTATCATTACAGAAAAACCTTTTACAATGGGAGACTGGATTAAAACACCAAGTGTTGAAGGGGTTGTAGAAGATATTACGTTCCGAAGCACAAAAGTACGAACATTTGACCAAGCACTTGTTACTGTACCAAACGCGACCCTTTCAAGTGAATCGATTATTAACTGGTCTAAGATGGGAAAACGTCAAATTTCCTTCACCTTAAGTTTGACATACAATACGCCTCTTCACGTCGTGAAAGCGTGTGTGGAAGAAATTCAAAGTATGCTTGAAAATCATGATGAAGTTGATAAAGAAACCATTATCGTTCGTTTTGAAGACTTTAGTCAATCTAGCCTTGATTTACTTGTCTACTTTTTCTCTAGCAACACTGCCTATGTAGAGTATCTTCGCATTCGTGAAGATGTAAACTATAAAATAATCGGTATCTTAGAAAAGTACGACGTTTCTATTGCATATCCAACACAAACGCTTGTTGTCCAACAAAATGACCATCCACTTGCTGAAAATCAATTTCAACGCGCAAACAGCTAATCGCAAAAGCGATTAGCTGTTTTCATTTCTTTCTTCTGTTATTAAGACATTGCTTCAGACTGCTGTGCCGTCTGCATTGGAGCTGACGCTTGCTGCGTTTTTAACAACCTTGGAGCAGATGGTTTTGTTACTTCAATATACTTGATGTGATGGCTATCCATTTCCACCACTTTGAATTTGAATTCTCCGTGCTCGACAACGTCTCCTTGTTTCACATCAAGCTTTTCTGTTAGAATCCATCCTCCAATGGTATCAATATCTTCATCGTCAATTTCAATTCCTAATAAGTTATTAATCTCACTTACAAGTAATTTTCCATCAACAAGATAGTGGTTTTCTTTAATTTTACGAATCTCTGGGATTTCGTCTGTGTCAAATTCATCGCGAATTTCGCCCACAATTTCTTCTAAAATGTCTTCAACAGTTACAAGACCGCTTGTTCCACCATATTCATCAATTAAGACTGCCATATGAATTCGCTCTCTTTGCATTTTAAGCAGAAGATCGTGAATTGGAATAGAATCAATTACTTGAATGATTGGTCTCGTATATTGTTCAAGTGACTTCTCGTCTGGCTGTTTTTCGTGAACAAGATCTGCAAACATTTCTTTTACATTTAATAACCCGATAATATGATCTTTATCTCCGTCAATAATCGGATAGCGAGTAAATTTTTCTTCACGGATAATCTCAATTGCTTTTGTAATAGACTCATCCTTTGAAAGACTTATCATCTCTGTACGAGGAACCATAATTTCTTTCGCTACACGATCGTCAAATTCAAAGATTTTATTTACATATTTAAACTCAGATTGGTTAATCTCGCCGCTTTTATAGCTTTCAGATAGCAAAAGACGGAGCTCTTCTTCCGAGTGAACCATCTCGTGTTCGCTTGCTGGACGAAGCCCAAACATTCCTACAAACAAACGAGCTGAACCGTTTAATACCCAAATGAATGGATACATTACTTTGTAGAACAAAATAAGAGGACGCGCTGATAAAAGCGTCACTTGCTCAGCTTTTTGAATGGCTACTGTTTTTGGTGCAAGCTCCCCAACAACAACGTGTAAAAACGTTACGGAAGCAAATGCGATACCAAATGTAAGAATATGAGAAAGTGTAGATGGTATGTTCAGCTCTACAAACAGCGGGTTAAGCAACCTTTGAACAGTTGGCTCACCAAGCCATCCTAATCCTAGAGCTGTTACAGTAATACCAAGCTGACACGCTGATAAATACTCATCAAGATGTGAGACGACTTTTTTAGCTGCAAGAGCATTTCGTCCTCCCTCTGCAACGAGCTGATCAATTTGTGAGCTCCTCACTTTCACAATGGCAAACTCCGATGCTACGAAGAAAGCAGTTAAGGCGATCAAAATCGCCACAAGCACCAAGTTTAATATGTCCAAATAAAGCCCCCACTTACCAAAAGTAAGCGAGGTGTCACCTCCTAATAATCCAAAATTTTTACTATTATATCTTTATTTTTAAATATTCAGACTAACTTTTATACGAATAAGCTCAAATATTTCGCAATGATGCTAGCGAGTTCATAAGTGCTGAGCTACGATTGGACAATTTGTGATTTATTGTACGTTTTTCCCCGTCATTTAACAACTGAAAAAAAGGCAAAAGCTCACAAATATCGTGTTCTAGCCGTTCCATCCGTCCTTCTAAATATTCAGCCTGTTTTTTAAGAGCCTCATTGTCTTTTTCTAATGAGCGAACCATATCTAAGCGCTGTTTAATTTCACACAAAGGCATATGTTCATTTTTACATTGCTCAATAAATTTGAGGTCTTCTAAAGCTTGCTCCGAATAGAAGCGATAGTTTGATGGAGAACGAACAGCTTTTAATAAACCTTTTGTTGTATAATAATCAATTGTCCGTTTAGATACATTAGCTTTTTGAGCCAATTCACTTATCCGATACTCTGCCCCATCCTATCACCTCTTTCATTTTAATTAAATTAATCATACAATACAAAAACCATACAGTCAAACGTGACAGTTTGGCTTCTAACATAAAAGCTTATTTTCTTATACGTTATGCAGCGGTCCTAAAATGTGTTGAAAAGCATCGCTAATATTCATATGAAAAGTGTAATCGAAAAGCGAGTCAAAGCGCGTCTCCTCTCGATTAATGATAATGAGCTTTGCATCTGTGTGTTCTTTCACGATAAGTGGAATTTGGTTTACTGGTCCTACTTCAAGTGACGAGCCAAGCACAAAAAACAAATCGGATTGTAGAGCATCTCTTACCGCTTCTTCAAATTGCTGAATTGGATCGCCAAAAAGTACAACATTAGGTTTTAAAATTTCCTCGCATTCCTTACATCTTGGACAATCATGTTCATTTAAATATTCTAAATCATACTCATGATAGCAATAACGACAGTGCGCTTTTTTAATTGTACCGTGAATTTCATAGACCGGTTCATGTCCTGAATCATAATGAAGGCCGTCAATATTTTGGGTAATAACGCGAATATTCTTCCCTTTTTCTTGCAGTTTTGATATGTAATGATGCCCCTTATTTGGTACATAGTTATGAAGCATTCTAATTCTAAAAATATCTTTAAAAAGCGTCCAAAATAAGACAGGATCTTTTTCATAAAAATCAAGCGAAATAATGTCTGTAAAATTCATATTTTGTTTATACAATCCATTTGAAGAACGAAAATCCGGGAGGCCTGATTCTGTGCTCATTCCTGCTCCTGTGAAGAAGGTAATTGTATCTGCTTGCTTAACTAGCTTTTGAACTTTTTCAATATCTGTCATGAAAATTAATATTCACTCCTCTATGACTAGTCTATTAACATAGAACTCCATAATTTCGCGTCTTCTAATAATCCCAATAAAAATACCTTGATCGTCTACCACTGGGACAAAGTTGCGCTCCATCACACTTAAAAACATATGATCCACTTTCTCATTAATCGAGATTGCTTCTACTTTCTCATGCCTTGGCACGTTAGAAAGAGGAATGCGTGGCGTATCTTCAAATGTAAGATGCTGTTCACTTTTTAGCTTCCAGAGTAAATCTCCTTCTGTTAAGACCCCTATGTAATGACCTTGCTGATCAATAACTGGAATGGATTTGTAACGGTGATATTCCATTTTTTCTAACGCTTGCCTCATCGTCCATTCAATGTTAACAGTAACAACTTCTTGTTTTGGTATCAGAAAAAAAGCAATATTCATGTATAATTCCCCTTATCGTTTGTTCGTACAACAGCAATATCCCCTTGCCTTGCTATTCTTCATTTTACCGTAAATTCACGCTACGCTCAAAGAATAATAGGAAACTTCATTTTCTTTTCAGGATTATGTTTTATATAATAAAAAATAGATTGCACAAAAGGAGTAACTATAATGAAGACACTGCTTATTGATATGGATTCTGTTTTATGCGACCTTATGACAGATTGGCATAAGCGGTACAATGAAGATTATAACGATAATTTATCAGTGGATCGTTTACTATGCTGGGACTCAGCAAAATATGTAAAAAAAGAGTGTGGAAATAAAATTTACGACTATTTAGATGAAGAAGGACTTTTTCTACATTTAAAGCCGCTGCCAAACGCTATTGAAGTTCTAGAAAGGCTTCATAAACACTTCAACATTTTTATCGTTACAACAAGCCATACATATGCATACACCGAAAAAGAACTGTGGGTCAGAAATCATATCCCTTTTATTGGGGCAAAGAAAATCATTTTTACACACGAAAAAAATCAAGTAAAGGGTGATCTGCTTTTTGACGATGCTCCTCATAACTTAGAAGCATTCAAGAATGCAGGACGAGAGGTTGTTGCAATGGATTATCCATACAACCGCAACATCGGTGTTCCTCGTGTAAAAAGCTGGCTCGAATTTGAAGAGTTTCTTCAAACAAAAGCATTTTATTAAAAAGGAAGCACGAGTTTGCGTGCTTCCTTTTCTATAAACTGAACGTTTATTTATCATACGTGTTGTGAGAAAATAACGCTTGAAAAGCGTGTGAAATCTCAATTGATTGAAATACTAATAAAAATGTTGCCGTTATTGAGAAAAACCCAATAAGTAATGGTCTCATAATCGCTAACATATATTTCAACTCCCCTTTGTTTGAAAAGTTAACAATTACTACACTTAGTATAACATTAATTTAATGAAATAAAAAGTTAATTGTTCCCAATTTCATTTTTTTAAATAAAAAAGAGCTCTAGGCTATATTAAAACCTAGAGCTTTCACTTATTTACAGTATCCGTAATAGTCGTTAATTAAATCTAAAATGGTTGGAAATTCTTCAACAGGCGTAAAAATTTGTTGCTCTTTTCCTTTTTCTTCTCCTTGTTCCATTTTCATGTCCCCTTTCCTTCATTCTGTTATAATACATATGAAAGAAAGTATGGATTGTTGCATAACAAATCAAAATTCATTGCTTTTGATTTGGAAATTCAAGTGAGAATAGAACTCCATGCTCATTATTTTCTACTGAGATTTCTCCTTCATAAAGCGTCACAAGGCGCTTCACAATCGCTAATCCAAGACCAAAGTTTCCCTTGTCTCCTTTTTGAAAAGGTTGAAATAATCTTTGAATTAAATTTTCTTCAATATGTGGACCATCGTTATAAAAAGAAAGAAAAACCGTGTCTTCTCTTTCTTCCAAAGAGATTGAAACGTGCTCTTTTGCATATTTTAACGCATTATCTACCATGTTTTCACATATCACACGAAAATGCTCTTCTTGACCATAAACAACAAGGGACGGACATGCTACATTAACAGCAACATCCGGTCTATTTGTTCGCAGTCGCTGAACAACCTCTTTTACAAGAACGTTCATTTCCACTTTGTGCTTCTCTTGATTTTGTTGCGAAATATAGTCAAGCTTTGTCAAATAAAGCAAATCTTTAATTTTACTTTCCAAACGATTAGCTTCACCATCAATCGTTTCAAGTGTGCTTTCAAACGTTCCGTTTGGATGAATACCATCACGTAGGGCTTCCGTATAGCTTCGAATAACCATAATGGGGGTTTTTAAATCGTGCGAAATATTTTGAAGCATCGATTGCTGTGCTTCATCTTGCTTTTTAAGCTGAATGCGCATTTCGTCAATCGAACGAGCAAGAACCCCTATTTCATCTGACCGATCTGTTTCAAGCGTACTATTCCATTTTCGATTAGCAATACGCTGAACATGTTGCTTCATTTCTACAATCGGCTTTGCGAGCCATTTTGCAAAGAAAAAAGCAATTAAAATTCCACATATAAGAACAATTAAAGAAACGAGAAAAATACGTTTAAATAATGTTTTCACAAGCTGCTGGCGGTAAGAATCCCACATATAAGAAACTTGATAAAAACCTTCGCCCTCTACACGAATTTTTCTAATGGCATAAAGCATTTCTTGATCGTTGACGTTCAGCTTATAACGCTGTGTATTCTTATCTTGGCTTATTGCTTGCTTATATAAAAAATTGAGTACGTCTCTTGGTAAGCTTGTATCATTAGCAATCTCTCCACCAACTCCAAGAAATACGTGTTGAACAGAGCGTAGGTTTTGCTGCTGCTTCAAATCTTGAGGCGTTGTTTGAAAAGGCTCGTTATGACTTGTTAATGTTTGCTGTGAAGCCTCAATTGTTGCATATGTTTCACTTGTAAAAAATTCATTAAGCGTTCCTCTGACAAAAATTAAAATCATCGCTCCCATTAAACAGATAACGGCGGTAAATACAATTAAAATTTGTGCAAAAAGCGGTTGCTTTTTCATAGCGAAACGGCTCGATATCCATAAGCATAGATTGTTTCAAGCTTTAAGTATGGCACCTTTTTCCGAATTCTTCTGACAAGGTCGTCGACAACGCGATCAGAACCAAAATAATTATCTCCCCAAATTAAGTTCAAAATTTCTTCTCTTGAAAAAGATTGTCCAGGATGGGACACAAAGAGGAATATAATATCAAACTCTTTTGGAGAAAGAGAAATTTCCGCTCCATTTTCTTCAATCGTTCGCATAGTTTGATTGATTTTATACGGACCGTACTGCAAAACACTTGGTCTAGCTTGTCCATATATACGCTGAAGCAATTTTTTTGTTCGGACAACAAGTTCTTTTGGCAAAAACGGCTTTGCCAAGTAATCATCACTCCCCATTTCAAGACCGATAATTCGATCAAGATCTGCATCTCGAGCTGAAATATAAATAATGGGTACATTTTCATCTACTTTTTTAATTCGTTTTAAAAGCTCATAGCCATCTAAATCTGGCAACATAATATCCAAAATCCATAGATGAGGTTTTTGAGGAATAAACCGGCTAGCTTCTTCTCCTGTTAAAAAAGAGGTTACATTCCAGCCTTCTTTTTCTAAATACGTTTTAAGTACAGTGTTCAACGTTTTTTCATCTTCTACTAAATAAATATCATACATAACGAAGGATTCCTCCACGATTACTTTTCTTCAACTACTCTTTTTCTATTGTACAAAAAGTAAGGAGGATGGCAAGGAGAAAGGTGGGGAAGACATAGGAAATAGCCAGCTTCAAAAAAGCTGGTTGAAGGAGTTAACTTGATTTTTTGTAGCGCTGATCTTTTTTAAGCACATCCGCTACTTTTTGGTCCAATGCTTGAATCTTTCTTAGAGCTAAGTCATAGTCCATCTTTCGATAGTGATGGTTACCGCCTGGCTCTTCGTCTGCTTCGTCTGCTAAACGAACGACTTTTTGAAGATTGTTCTTATCAAGATAACCCTCTGGTAAATAAGAGTCTGTATGAAGTAAAACCGCCAGTGCCATTTCTTTTGCAGAAGCAGGATCTTCACCTAGACGAATTAATAATTTATGAGCGCGCTCTGCGCCTTTTATCGCATGAATATCGTTTTCACGGTACTTTTCATAATCCCACTGTCCGTTCGTGTACCACTCGTAATGTCCAACATCGTGGAGAAGGGCGGCTTTTGTAGCAAGATCTGGGTTAACCTCATATTCAAGCGCTAGTCGAAAAGCGTGATGGGCAACAGATACTGCATGAGCAATCCCTGATCGTCCTAGATATTTTTGTGCGATAGGATGTGTAAAAACATCTGTCAAAGTTACGTTTCTCAACTTCTATCCCTCCTTTGTTTTGGGTATTTCTATAAACATTAACACAAATCATGTGAGGTTATCAATAGTTTTGTTACGCTATTTTACAAAATTAACATCAAAATAGTGCGTAAAAAAGTGCCCTTTTTTCACAGTATTGCATTTTGTACGCTTGTCCCTATCTTCTCCTTCTGTTAGTAGAAACACGTTTGTTGGACAAACTAAGGAGAAATATTTTGGAAAGGAGATGACCTTGGCTTTTCAAGGACTATGATGATTTTTCTTAATCTGTTTATTATCGTTATTTTAATTGCCCTAACAGCTATGTTCGTTTCAACAGAGTTTGCAATTGTAAAGATTAGACACTCTAAAATTAAGCAGATGGTAGAAGAAAATATAAAAGGAGCCGAAGCTGCTGAGCAAGTTGTTTCACATCTTGATGAGTATCTCTCTGCTTGTCAACTTGGTATTACAGTCACAGCTCTTGGAATCGGATGGATTGGAGAATCAACAATAGAGTCTATTTTACATCCCCTTTTTGTTTTTCTACATCTTGAGCCATATGTTCCAAGAGCATTTTCGATTGTTTTAGCTTTCCTAATCGTCACATTTCTTCATGTTGTGATTGGAGAACTTGCGCCTAAAACGTTCGCCATCCAAAAAGCAGAAAAAATCACCGTCATGTTTTCTCCTTTCCTTATCTGGTTTTATAAAATTACGTATCCGTTTATATGGCTTTTAAATCATTCTGCTCGCATGATTACGAAAACATTTGGGCTTCACTCTGTTAGCGAGCATGAAATGGCTCATTCTGAAGAAGAGCTTCGGTTGCTGTTATCCGAAAGTTACGAACGTGGCGAAATTAATCAATCAGAATTTCGCTATGTTGATCGCATTTTTGAATTTGACGACAGAGTTGCTCATGAAATTATGATTCCTCGTACAGAAATGGTTGCTGTTAACAAAAATATGACGCTGAAAGAATTCTCACAATATACGGATCAACAACCTTACACACGATATCCTGTTATTGAAGGGGATAAAGATCATGTAATTGGATTAATTAATGTAAAAGAAGCGTTAAAAAGCTATGTTCGCGAAGACTCTGCTAACTCAAGAACCATCGAGGAGCTCATTAAACCAATCATCACTGTTTTAGATTCTATCCCTGTTCGTGATCTTCTCTTAAAAATGCAGAAGGAACGAATTCATATGGCCATTTTGTTTGATGAATACGGAGGAACGCAAGGACTTGTTACAGTAGAAGATATTTTAGAAGAAATTGTAGGAGAAATACGAGACGAGTTTGATGTAAACGAAATCCCCTATATTCAAACGCTTTCACAAACTCACTATATCTTAGATGGAAAAGTGCTCATTGAAGAAGTTAATCATTTGCTTGGTATCTCTATTGAGGAGGATGAAGTAGACACAATTGGCGGCTATTTGCTTCTCCAGCAAATTGGAGATGGATCAAACCTGTATGCGGATGTTGAAGGCTACCGATTCACCCCCAAAAACATGATTGGAAATCAAATTAAATCTGTTGAAGTAAATAAGGTTCCCCCTGAACACTAATTATCGAAAGAAGGTGAAGGAATGTGGAAATATTTTATATTACTCCAGAACAGCAGCTTTTTATTACCCTACCGCTTTTAGCTGTTATTGCAGGTTTTCTTTATGAAGTTTTGTTTCGCAACATTTTTATAGGTCCTTTCTTTTCCTTTTGGTTTCCACTTTTGCTCTACTGGAGCATTCCTTCCTTTCAACATTCACTGAATTGGATATTATACAGTATAGGATATGCGTTCATTTCTTTACTTTCTTCTTATACAACTAAAAAGTGGCTTAACCTCTAAAAATCGCATTCCCGTAACAAAGAGGTTTCTTTCTTTATACATTTCCTTACATTTTGGTTACAACGCTTGTATTTTGTTTTCTATACGATATGATACGAACGAATAGCTTTTTCGTACGGAGGGAACTATGGATAAACAATACTTCACAGAACTCATATCAAATCAGATTCGTTATGTACGTTTAGAACAAAAGTTTACTCAAGAAAGAATGGCTTATTTACTTGGCATTTCAAAAAAGACACTTTCTCAAATTGAGAAGGAAAAGAAAACAGCAAGCTGGGCTGTTATTGTAACCCTTTGCGCTCTTTTTGAAGAAAGTACAGCATTGAAAAAAGCTATTGGAGACAATCCTGTTGATACAGTTCAATTTATTGCTTTAGAAGACTCCGATCCTCCGAAAGATAAACGACTTGGCGGCGGTATTTGGTGGCGCGAATTAAAATCAAGCGGCCCATTTCGCTTACAGCAAAACATTATTAGTAAACACTATCGCATTTTAGATTTTCATAATTATCGTTATTCAAGCTCTTTTTCAAAGAAAGAAATGATGAGTAGAATGAACGAATTACTTAAACAGTGCCCACTGCAGCCTATTTTTAAAAAATAGGCTATTATTTTTGCCTTTTTCTCCTTTCTCCTTCTGCATATATTTCAGCAACCGAGCCATTATAAGAATAACCTATTATAATGAAGGAGATAAAAAGATGAGAAAGCTTTGGCTTGTTTTATTTAGCGCTACAATTATGCTTCCTTCTTTAGCACATGCTGAAGAAAAAGAAACGCTAGTCCGTATTGTGAACGCTTCAAGCAACAATGAATCTGTTGACATCTACATTGACCATGAGCCAGCTGTGGAAGGAGCTCTTTTTAAAAATGCAACAGATTATATGACTTTAGAAGAAGGAGCTCATACAATAGAGGTCTATCGTTCTGGTGAAAAGGAAACACCACTCATCGTAGGTGATGTAGAAACAGAAGGAAATCAAGCATATACTGTGATTGCATTCGAGAAAGAAAAAAAAATGAGCTTAAAACTTCTTAATGATGAAACTTCAGCCCCGAAAGGAAAAGCAAATGTACGAGTTTTAAACCTTGCTCCTGTTTCTAAAGATCTTGAAGCAAGTATTAAAGATGGAAAAAAACTTTTTGATAATCTTGCTTTTAATGATGTTTCTTCTTATGAAGAAATTAAGGCGGAATCAAAACTTCATATTAAAGATAATGATAAAAAGGTAACGTCACTGTCGCAAACACTTCAGTCAGGATCTGCTTATACAGTATTGGCGGTAAACTCGCGAAATAAAGTTGAGACCGTTCTCCTTCAGGATAACGCCATTTTATCACCATCTCTTGTTCCGAAAACTGGAATGGGTGGAATGAGTTCTTCCCATACCCTTTCATATGCTGCTCTTGTTATTTTAGGAGGATGCGTATTTTTCCTCCGTCGCCGTCACCAATGAAGCACTTCTTTTTAGGCAGTATTTTTCTAGTTTTCCTGTTTTTAAATTCACCTTATACTCTTGCTGCTCATCGTGATCAGCCTGTTCTGCTTCTTATTCCAACGGCAAACATTGTAGCCCCTATTGAAGCGCATGGACTTTCACAAAACGGGGAGCTTATTTTACCCGAAAACAGCAGTAGCGTAACGTGGTTTCAAAATAGTTCTTCCCCAGGAGAACGAGGGAATGCTGTTATTGCAGGACATGTTGACAGTAAAAAAGGACGGGCTATTTTTTATTCACTTCCTAAACTGCGAAAAGGCGACACGTTTTTTATCCAAAAGAAAAGCGGAAAAACGATGTCTTTCACAGTGACAAAAACAGCAGTATATGAACGAAATCAGTTTCCCGTGAACAAAGTTTTTGGTTCTTCTTCAAAAAGAACCGTCCATTTAGTTACATGTACAGGGCTGTTTAATAAAGCAGAAGGAACACATGCAGACCGTCTTCTTGTGACTGCAACATTAAATCCTTTTTCACATTAAAAAAAGCGTTCTTTTACAAACGCTTTTGGTCACGCTCTTACGCCCAAAGGTTACGCGAGCCTGCTTAATTTTAGTATAAGTTATGAAACGGTTTTCAGAACAAGTATAAAAAGCGCGGAGAAAATCTCCGCGCTTTTTTTATGCGTTATTCTTTTTTTCAGCATCTTTTGCTTTCAAAATCGACATACGTTTCTTAAGGTAAAGACCTTGGAATGTTCCAAAGACGTTTCCGATTACCCAATAAAGAGCTAACGCAGATGGTAAACTTAAACCAGCGATTAAAACAAAAACTGGCATAATGTACATCATAATTTTCATTTGCGGTAAGACTTCATCAGTTGTCATCCCTGCTTTAACTTGTAAGAACGTTGTACAAGCAGCAACAATCGGGAAGATAAAGTATGGATCTGGAGCTCCTAAACTTACCCATAGGAACGAATGATCAGCAATTTCTTGTGTTCTTGCGATAGCATAATAGAAAGCCATAATAATCGGCATCTGGATAAAGATTGGTAAACATCCACCAATCGGATTGATGCTATGCTTCTGATAAAGCTGCATCATTTCTTGCTGTAATTTCTGTTGTGATTGAGCATCTTTTGACGGATACTTTTCACGAAGTTTTTCCATTTCAGGACGAAGCGCTTGCATTGCCATTGTACTACGTTGTTGTCTAATGATAAGCGGCAATAGAATAAGACGAATTAAAATGGTAACTAAAATAATTGACAGTCCATACTCGTTTCCTAACCAGTGAGCAACATGTGTTAATAATTGAGACATTGGATACACAAAGTACTCATTCCAAATCCCTGTACTATCTGCAGTAATAGGCTCTTTAATACTACAGCCGGCTAAAAGAAAAAGGGCCGGGATAAATAAGGCTAACTTTTTTTTCATAATCCTTCCTCCTAAAAAAATCGTGGTTGAAATACGACGTTCATTACAGAAGAGAAAGGATCTTCTTCATCTATGTTAGCTGGCTCTTTTACGGGCTTTTTCACTTGCAAGTAGGAAAAATAGTGTAAAGGTCTACATACTCTCCCTTTTTCAAATAAATGTTTCCCTGTTACTAACTGCTTGTCTATTCTTTGGGCACGAACATAAAAGTAAGATCTTTTATTGCATGCTAAATAATAGGAAACCGCTAGTAGAAACAAACTTGCATATGAAACGCACAGCAATAATTCAATTGAAAAGTCCATATAACAACTCTCTTTCGCG
This sequence comes from Priestia sp. TRM10, assembly GCF_057808375.1. Lineage (NCBI taxonomy): Bacteria > Bacillati > Bacillota > Bacilli > Caryophanales > Bacillaceae > Priestia > Priestia sp. TRM10. The sequence goes on along the minus strand of NZ_JBJZOT010000013.1, from coordinate 407,350 downwards.
TTTCTACTTAATTCCTTCCCTAGTATACCATTTTCACTTGTAATATAAAACTGTTCATTTAAGATTATAGGGAAAAATGCCAAATTCTCCTCTATACAAAAAAAACGCTCTCCCATCCCTTTAGTGGAAGAACGCTTTGAATGTCCATTATTTCATTGTTACTGTCATACAAACGGTTTCTCCTTTTATAACAGAATCCGTAGCTATCAAAGAGATTTTTTCCGAATCGGCACTGTTTGTGACAACAACAGGCGTTACCGTACTTTTAGCCTTCTCTCTTACTTTTTCTAAGTCAACAGTTAATAGCTTGTCTCCCTTTTTAACTTTTGAGCCTTCTTTTACATGAGCAGTGAATCCATCTCCTTCCATAGCTACTGTTTCAAGCCCAACGTGAATAATAATCTCTGCTCCGTTTTCTGTTTTTAACCCTATGGCATGTTTTGTATGAAAAAGCTGGATAATCTCACCGTCTATTGGAGCGACAACTTCTCCATTTGTTGGTTCAATTGCAAACCCTTCTCCCATCATTTTTTGCGAAAAAACAGGGTCTGGAACGTTTTCAAGGCTAAAAATGCGGCCAGTAAGAGGGGCGGTAATATTCTCTTCTCTCGTTTTCTTTCCAAACAATTTTTTGAACACGTCTCTCTCTCCCTTACATTTTTTAATAGTTTAATTTTTTAAATCTTTTGCTTATTTAATCATTTTTTCTTTCGCTCTGCAAAAAATAAGGCTCTATAAGAAAAAGTACAGAAATCTTTCTGTACTTTTTGCAACTATTTTCGTTTCGAACCGTTCATACTTGTAGAGTTATTTTTTATATTAAAGAAAGAATGGAAAATCTCGTACGTGTAGAAGATGATGAGAAGGACAACCCCAGCTACAAATGGACTTTGAAGCCAGTTTTTTATAAGTGCACCTTCTTCAAGAGGTATATTCTTAAATAGAAGATAAAGAGCGAACGTTGCTAATAAAACAGACAAAAGGAGCTGTAATTCAAATAAATCACCTGCATCTCTCCGCTCAAACGAAAGATATATCCCTGGAAGAGAAAGAGAGCTTATGCAAGCTGTGAGTATACCGAGGAGAACCATTCTTATGCCTGATACTCTACCAATAACAAAGCCTGTTAAAACTCCTATGAAAAAACAAAGAACAAGTGCATTATAAAGAGACAAAGGTAAATGGAAGCAGCAGAGGTAGATGGCGGAAAAGGTAGCTGAAATAGTGGTGGAAAAAGTAATAAGCGCCACTGTCGTCTTTTTTTCTTTTAGTGATGTTTGATAACGATAAAGATAGAAAAGCGTCCAAGTAAAGCACCATAGTAAGAAAAACAGAATAAAAAACAGCATATTTTTCCTCCTTTAAATCTATTTATATTCGCACTTCATCATTCGAATATTTAGTAAGGTAACTCTATCTTACATATATGCGTACTATGCTAGATTTAGTCCTTTCTTCTCTACCTTCTATGTTAATTGAACTATTTTTTTAAAGATGATGGAAAATACTTTGCACATTTCACAAAGAATCGCTAAGATTAAGAAGGACTAGAATCCTCTTTTTTCCTTTTATAAGTGCTAGAAGAGAGCTGATGAAAAGAGAAGTTTAGCTTTATGTTTCAAAGGAATTACGATATAATATTTTTCTACAAAACAATGAAATTGCTAGGTGAAGAGAATGGGAAATAATCGATCTAATGTGCCTCGTTTTGATGTTAATATAGCATTTTTGCTATTTTTATTTTTTTGTGTTAGCTGTATCGGCATCTACAGCGCTCAGTCTTCAGGACAGTACAACGAAAACTTTTTAGTAAAACAAATTATATGGTATATCGTTTCAGGAGGGATTGCTTTTGGGGTCATGTTTTTAGACAGTGACCAACTTCAAAAGCTTTCCTGGTATGCGTACGCATTTGGAGTCTTTTTATTACTAATTTTATTTGTAGCCCCTAACACAAGTTTTACACCAGTTCGTAATGGAGCTCAAAGTTGGTTCATCTTTCCAGGGCTTGGTTCTATTCAGCCTTCGGAGTTTGTGAAAGTCTTTCTTGTAGTTGCATTAAGCAACGTCGTCACAAAACATAATGAAAAGTATCGTATTCGCGGTTTTCGTGAAGACTTTCTTCTTCTTTTAAAAATGGGGCTAACGCTTGCTCTTCCACTTGGACTTGTATTGAGTCAGCCTGACCTTGGAACAAGCCTTGTACTTCTTGCTATCTTTGTTGGACTTGTGTTTGTGTCAGGTATTTCATGGAAACTTATCGTTCCTGCTTTTTCTGTTTTAGCTGTTTTTGGGGGAACCGTATTGTCTCTTGTTATGTACGCTCCTGACTTTCTTGAAAAGTACTTAGGAGTCAACCCATACCAGCTTACACGTATTTACGCATGGCTTGATCCGCGTTCTTACAGTGGAGAAGGCGCTTATCACCTCTTGCAGTCGTTAATGGCAATTGGTTCAGGAATGGTTGAAGGAAAAGGAATTAGCGGAGAAGGCGTCTATATTCCTGAAGGTCATACAGACTTTATCTTTGCTATTATCGCCGAAGACTTTGGCTTTATTGGAGGAAGCGTCGTAATTAGTCTTTTCTTTGTACTTATCTACTATCTCATTAAATTAGGTCTTGAAACAAAGGAAGCTTTTAACTCCTACCTTTGTGTTGGTGTAATTTCAATGGTTACGTTTCACGTTTTCCAAAACATCGGTATGACAATTCAAGTTCTTCCGATTACAGGTATCCCTCTTCCGTTTATTTCATATGGAGGAAGCTCCCTTATGGGGAATATGCTTGCGATGGGTCTTATGCTTGGTGTTTCGTATCATCACAAACGCTATATGTTTAGTTCAAACGGGTAGTAGAGCAATTAAAAATTGCTCTACTTTTTTTATTTACAAAATTATATAAAAGTGGTATATTTATTTCATAGAAAGCGTTTCCAATATGATTTCTTCCTGAAGCATTGTTGCTGAACGCTTTTGCTCAAAGGCCTTGCCATTAGCCTTTTATCCTTTTTTCATTATACAAACGATTAGCCCCTAGAACCGCGTTCTAGGGGTGCTTTTTTTCGTTAAGCAACATGTTTCACTTCTACTTTTTGAATGCTTTTACCGTTCATCTCTTTTACCGTAAAGAACACATGATCATCATATGAAACAGTATCTCCTTCTTTCACATCGTAATTTTGCATAAGAAGCCAGCCGCTAATTGTATCAACTTCATCATCTTTGAGTGAAAGATCTAAAAGCTCATTCACTTTTGCAATGAGTACTTTTCCATCAAGTAAAACTGTAGAATCATCCACTTTCTCAATGTATGGTAATTCATGGATATCAAATTCATCACGAATCTCTCCTACGATTTCTTCTACAATATCTTCAAGGGTAACAATGCCAGACGTTCCTCCATATTCATCAAACAAAACAGCTAAATGCGCATTCTCTTTTTGCATTTGCAGGAGCAAATCATGAATGGCTACTGAATCAATGACTTGAATAACAGGACGAACGTAACGACTGAGATTCACATTTGGGCTCTTTTTCTTCATCAAAATGTCGTTATATAAATCTTTGACATTAACCATTCCAACGATTTGATCTTTGTCATCGCCATGTACAACAGGATAACGAGTAAATTTATGCTGCTTAATTTCCTGTAAGTTCTCTTGTAGTGATTTTTCAAGCTGCAGCACAAACATCTCTGTTCGGGGCACCATAATTTCACGCGCTAATCGATTATCAAATTCAAACACATTTTGCACGTATTGCAGTTCCGAAGAGTTGATCTCTCCACCTCGATAGCTCTCAGCTATTAGAAGGCGAATCTCTTCTTCACTATGAGCCATTTCATTCTCTCCAACGGCTTTAAAGCCAAACATACGAGCTAATACTCGCGCTGATGTATTTAAGAACCAAATAAATGGATAAAAAATGCGATAAAACCAAATAAGTGGGGTCGCTGTAAACATCACAATCTTTTCAGCTTTATAAATCGCAAATGTTTTTGGCGCAAGCTCCCCTGTTACAACATGCAAAAAGGTAACAAGAGCAAAGGAAACGACAAAAGAAATGGTTGATGAAAGAGAAGCAGCTAAACCTATTTTTTCAAAAAGCGGTAGGAGTAAACGATGTATTGTCGGCTCTCCTAACCATCCAAGCCCAAGAGACGTTAGCGTAATCCCAAGCTGACAAACAGATAAATATTCATCAAGGTGAGTGACTAGCTTTTTCGCAGCAATCGCTCGCTTGTTTCCTTCTTTTATGCGTTGATCTAATTGTGAAGCCCGCACTTTTACAATGGCAAACTCAGAAGCAACAAAAAAGCCCGAACATATTAAAAGTAAAATTAATGAAACTAATTTAATGGCAATCAATTCCGTCGTACACGTTAAAATGTACGAACTACACCTCCTTAAAAATTATAGTAAAGTTCTTCCACTCTTTCCTTTCCAAGCTTTTCAGTGTATGATAAATGCACGTGATACATCTTTAGTAAGGTGGGTGAACAAAATGGCAATTGGTCCTGGTGAATGGTTCATTATTATTGTTGTTGCTCTCCTTATTTTTGGTCCTAAAAAACTTCCAGAGCTTGGCCGAGCCGCTGGTACAACTCTTCGTGAGTTCAAAAAAGCGCTCTCTGGTGAAAGCTCTTCAGACACCGAAGAGAAAGTGAAGTAAAAAAGTCCCTTTAAGGGACTTTTTTAACTTTAAAGTCTTGTTCCATGAATATCGTTACCCTTTTCATAAAGTTGCTAACCTTTTTAAAAAAGCTTTATCATAAAGACATGAAGGAAAGGGAAAAAAGCTGCTGTCCACCCGGACAAAGCAGCCTCTTTCTTATTGCTGTATCGCTGTTTCAAGTGCTACTTCAATCATTTCGTTAAATGTAGTTTGTCTTTCTTCTGCTGTTGTTTCTTCTCCTGTTAATACATGGTCACTAACCGTTAAAATGGATAGTGCATTTCGGTCAAACTTGGCAGCAATCGTGTAAAGAGCTGTTGTTTCCATTTCAATCGCTAACATACCATAGCGAGCCCATTTTTCCCAATCTGCATTTTCATTGTAGAACTGATCTGCCGTAAAGACGCTACCAACGCGAAGACTCAACCCTTTTTCTGTGCCAACATCGTACGCTTTTTTCAGCAAATCAAAATTAGCTGTTGGAGCATAATCAATGCCGCCAAACGTCATACGGTTCATTTGTGAGTCTGTTGAAGATGTCATAGCTAAAATAACATCACGAACGTTTACATCTTTCTTTAAAGCGCCACACGTACCAACGCGGATAAGATTTTTCACATCATAAGATTGAATTAATTCTGTTGCATAAATAGAAATAGACGGAACACCCATACCTGTTCCTTGCACAGAGATGCGCTTTCCTTTATATGTACCTGTATATCCAAGCATACCGCGCACTTCGTTATAGCATGTTACATCTTCTAGAAATGTCTCAGCAATGTATTTTGCACGAAGCGGATCTCCTGGAAGTAAAATTGTTTCTGCAATTTGTCCTTTTTCTGCTCCAATATGTACACTCATTCAATTGTCCTCCTAATAGAAATAGCTTCTCTTTACTATACCATATAAAAAGCTGAACTTGTAATTCCCAAGGCCCCTTCCTCTTCCTAGTGAAAAATGGATGGCTATTTTTTGTTGAAATGCTCATCCTATGAAAGAACATATCGTTCACATTAAAAACGAAAGTAAGGAGCTGATGGAAGTGGGAAAAAAGCAACGCAACCGCATTAATAGCCCAAAGAAAAATAACCATGTAACAGTCGATAAAGAGGTTCATGAAAAAGAACATAGCGCTATAAAACGAAAAAATGGCCCTGGCAATCATATATAAAAAAAGAGCCTCTACTGGCTCTTTTTTATACGTGAGAATGAAGTTGGACAGGCTTCCATCCTCCTGAAAGAAGCTTATAATAATATTTCCCTCTTGTTCCTTCATCAATTAAAATGATATCTCGCGTTCCAACATAGCGAGCGTGAAAATCCTTTGGCAAACGATCTGATACATTAAAATTTCGAAATACTTGGCTAATAACATCCGAATGACTGTGCCCTTTTAAAGACATCTTATACACTTGACGATAGCCGTTTCGTTCCCCAGGATTCGGCGTTTGCATAATGGTAATTTCATATTTCAATGGTCTTTTGACAAGTCGTTTGAAAGTCATTAACACGCTAATTCCCCCCTGCTTTTTCTTCTTTACATTATTAGCTAAGAGGAGAGCGATTTCCTTTCTCTAAAAAAAACTAATTTTGTCGAACATTTACATATCTAGGAAATCCGGTTACGCGGTTCCTTTTGAGCATGGATTTGCGACTGTATGTCTTGATCTTTCATTTTTAAAGTAGCATGAGAAATCAAGTCATATTGAGTTGCAGAAAGGGAAACGAAAAACACGGTATCATGCGGATAGCATGTTACAGATAAATCTGCTGTTACCGCAAATTCCCCAGCTTCATTTAGCTCATAAGTTTGGGGGCCACATAAAACATATGGACGCCTATTTGGCACAAACTTAATATCCTCTAAAAAGGTTAATGCTCTCTCTTTTACTGCATACCCAAAAGAAGAAGTTAAAATTTTAATCATCTCACCGTGCACTTCTCCGTGTAAAAACGGAATTTTTTCAAACATATATTGAATTTGTCGATATGGGACCATTGCCTTTAGTTTTTCATAGTATTCTTTTACTTCTAAAAGAGGAGACTCTTGTAACAATTTAGAGGCGCTTTTTAAAAATAAAGTTTGTAAAGACAAGTAAGCTCTCTGTTCCATTAGATGTATAATCCTCCCTTTGCCTAAATCAACTCATCATTCATGGGCTCGCTTTTCTTCCGCTGAATCTGTTAATCGTTGATGAATTTTGAGTAACAAAGTTAATACAACTCCTCCAGCGAGAAATCCAGCTGTTACATCTGTAAAATAGTGAACGCCCAAATAAATGCGACTAAAACCAATTAAGCCAATGAGCAGGCTAAACAAAACAACCACAACAACTTGTTTTGCTTTGCGAGAAACACAGTATGTTATTAATACATAAGCTACAAACCCAAAGAAAACAAACGAATTCATTGAATGACCGCTTGGAAAGCTAAAATGTGTGGCTGGGACAAGCTGGTCTTGTGGACGTGTTCTTGCAAAAAACTCCTTTAGCATAAAGTTTAAAGTGCGTGGCACAATAAAAGAAAGAATGGCAAACAAAGCAAGAACTTTGTCACCTTTATATAAGCTATATCCAAACAAGATAAGCGTAAAGAACAGAACAAATTTCCACGATCCTAAGTTTGTAATAAATAAGAAAACGGTTGTAGCTGCATCGCTTTGAAATGAAGAGGAGACTAAAGCAACCTCTTTATCAATTCCTACGATAAAAGATGTTTCATACGTAAATCCAATTATTAAAAAAAGTAAAATCATTAAACATAACCATACAGTTAAACGAAACTTCCCCATTATTTTCATCCTTTATTAAAGAAGACAAAGCTCCCTCTGTCTTCTTCTGACATGTTATTTTTTAGGTTTTAAGTAATGTTCACTTTTAGGAGATTGGTTGATATATGGAAGAAATTCGTGTGAAAACTCCATTTTCTCTTTTTCATTCGTGTTCCCTTTTTTCTTCTCCTCATAACGATTACGCAATGACATCGCCTCCTTTCACACATTAATGTGTGTTAAGGTGGAGAACATTATCCGCGCTAATCACTTTTTCAGGTGCTTTTGAATATCATTTTGTAATGCTTCAATGTTTTGATAACAAGGATCTGTACCAAACATTTTACGTATAATAGCTTTCACGTTATCGTGAATGGAAAGCTCTTCTTCCCAAGACTTTTCTTTTTCACTAGGGGTGTATGTAGAGTAAAGCAAGAAGAGCAAGAAATGTGCAAGCATATATAAATCATCTTGAATTTCTTCTTTCTTTTTACGCTCTTCTACCCTCCTAGCTAATCCAAAATCGATAATTGAAATAGAATTTTCTCGTAAAATGATGTTTGGAATACGCAAATCGTTGTGAACAATGCCTTTTTTGTGAAGGATCTGAACCAAGCTTGTAACATCAAGCAGAGCTTTTAGCGCTTCCTGCTCAGAAAAATTTCTGTCTTCTTCAAAAATCAGGTCTTCAAATGTTTTACCGTGAATGTAATCCATCACAATGCAATAGTTGTTATTCCAAATGAAGGCATTCCGAAGAGTGGGAAATTCCGTATTTGTTAAAGAGGCTAAAATATCGGCTTCCGTTAAAAACGAGTTCTTTCCTTTTTTTGTTCCTTTTCGGGAAGGACGCAGCTGTTTTAACACATAGTGATGTTCTTTATTTCGTAAATCTTGGACAATATACGTAATGCCGAAGCCTCCAAATCCTAAGACTTCCTTGACAACGTAGCGGTTTATAATAATCGTATTTAGTTTAATTGGATGATCACACAGCAATCGTTTTATATGTTTTAACATGTAATTACCGCTTTTTGATTTTTGGCTTTTTGTTTTCTTCTCCAATTCATGATTCCCGTCCTCTGCTTTTATAGTGAAATTCATCTACTTTAATAACGTTTTATCAGCTTTAAGAGTTTCACAATACGAGAGAACATACACCTTAATTATGTTCCCCTTTTGATCATTTTCAAACCTATTATACATAGAAATATGAAAAGGAAGTGGTTTTCGTTGTTCACAAAATTATGGTCTTCCTTCAAAAAAGAAAATAACAACTCTTTTCCAATTTCAATGGCTTTGTGCGTATCATTATTAAAATCGAAGTTAAAGGAACAGCAATCTTCATCTCTTCTTTCGACAAAAGAAGAAACCATTATTAAAGATATTCGGTCAATCACAAGACGTGCAAATATTAATAATATAACAAGGACAAATGCTTACCTTGACTTTTTTAAGGAGCACCCTTCTATTCATTGGGCACTTCTTGCGCACTTTGTTTCCCGCAATGGCGGGTATCATATGACAGATTTAGAAGGAAGGTTAATTCCGCACCTTTTAAAGCAAAAAAACCGGAAAGCTTTCTTCTTATTTTTAGAACAAGCCAATGCTCTTATTTTTCATGATGCCTTTCCACAGCTTCTTCTTTTTAAAGAAAGTACACTCTGTCAAAAACCTCTTTTTCATCTTCTCCCTTTTTTTAACGTTTCTTGTTTCATGGAAAAAGTATGGAACGTTTTTTGGGAATATCCTAACAGTGAATTTCTTACAACAGCTCTTATTATTAATGAGCAACATCATCTTGAACAGAAGCTTGTGACCACAAAAGTCGTACAGCAGAACGTACTTAGAACATGGCCTTTTTTACTTCAGCAATCTTTAGGATTAACAGAAGTCTTACTACCGTCATCTTCCCGTTTGTTCAGCATTACTGTAAATGACTTCTCATCTCTTACAGAACGTATTAAAGTAGGGAAAATGTTGTATAGTATCCTGTACGATAGAGTTTTATTTGATGACTTCTTTCTCTTTGCAGCATCTACCATTCATAGAGGATCACGCGAAGATTATGCCGAGCACTTATTTTCCATTGTAGAAATGCAAAAAACAAAGCTGTATAGTCCTCCTCTTAAAACAGCGTGGCCTAATGTTGTTCATCCTTCTCTTCCTCATCAAGACTGGTATAAAAATGATTATGTTTTATCTTTGTTTGCAAGTGAGAAATGCGTCATTCCTAAAGATATAACGGCCAGCTATTCTCGTAAAATTAAAGCGCTAAACTCGCTTTCTCATACGCTCTCTTCATAAAAAAGAGCACAGAACAAAGCTCTGCGCTCTCTTTTTCTATTCTTCTTCCTCTTCTTCATCAATGATGCTTTTCACAATAAGATAGTCAAACATAATGTCCGCAAGTTCTTCTAGCTCTTGGGATGAAGGGACAAACCCTCGGCGTATTAACTCCTCATAGAAAAAATCAGCCATTTCTTCCGTGTCAATCACAACTTCGATTTCTTTCACAGAATCCCTCCTTTGTAAAACGTATGAAATATAGAAGCTATGTATGTACAAAAAGCATAAACAGAACTCTTTTTTCTTTTTTAGTTCTACTAACTCTAGTTTATCCATAAAGTAGAGTAACTAGTAAAAAGGAGCGTGTTTATCATGAAAAATTCTTTTGCACAAAAAGAAATCCAAGCAAAAAGCCATACAACTTCTTCGTTGGAAGAAAGAATTGATGAGTGCTTGGAAAAGGGTCTTCATATTTTACTTTACGCCGGAGCGCTACCTGTGACGCTCTGGATCATCCTACAGTTTTTCACTAGCTTTCTATGAAATTTTACGTAAATGTTTCAATACTAACTCCATCACTTCTTTATATTCTTCATCTTTGAACCACTCATATAAAAAGGAATAATCATTATAGACATCTAATAGACCATCGATAATTTTTAAACGTTCTGCCATAAGACGCTCCTTGTTTTCTCCTACTTCATTCGGCTTTTTCATCGCTGGTAACAACTCCGTCTTATTAATTTCTTTTCCAGAATAAAGAATACCAACATTTTGAATGTAACGTTCTGCATACTCATACGGAGCAACAAGATGAAGTTCTTCTTCTCCTGCTTCAAGCCACTCTCCGTCTTTTACACGAGATAGTTCGTAAATAATATCTTCCCAGCTGTCTTCTTGATAGCGCCAAATTTCAGTGCGAATCCCAATAATTTTAAACAAATCTTCGCCATAATTATGGACTTGCACAACATCACCAAAAAAATATTTGTACTCTAGGTCGATTCTTTCTTGAATAATGATTTGTCCATCATACTCTTCAAGGGATTCAATCGCATCTTCTAGAAACAAGCCTTCGCTATGATTAACCTCATATACATGCATCCCGTCCATCAATTTGATGTCGGTAATGGTGCCAACTGTTCCATAGATGGTAATGACAACAGTATCTCCAATGCTAAATTTCGGTTCTTTTCCATTAGCCATCTTCTTGCACCTCCTTAACACCTCAGCAACAATTACGAAAAGTTAAGATAGTATATGCAAAAAGAGAAAAAGCGCAATAGGAAGATGAAAGAAAGATGCATTTAACCTAAAAAACTTTTACATAGAAAAGCCGAGGGAGAACTCCCTCGGCTTTTAACGCTCTTCTTCGTAAAGCTCCCATGCTAGATCAAACGTTGACATTCCGTCAAAATAGTCACCGTTAAGTTCTAAGTAAGAGCTAATTTCGTTATAATCTGTTGAATCTTTAGGAAAACTATGGTCTTCATACATATGACGTGCAAGCTTACCAAGCGGATCAGAAGCTTTATTATGACGATGCTTCATCATGTAGTGGTAAAAAGATTTCATTGTGATTCTCCTTCTTTACGATAATTTCTATTATGAAGCAGCAAGGGAGTGAATTCTCGCAGTAGCGATACTTGAGCTTTTAAGCTTATAATCATACTCTTTTATTTTCAAGATTGCTGTTTGTATTTCAAAAAGTTGGGTAAATTGATGGATAAGGATATAGACTACCCTTCTGTCTACTCCCACTGCAAAGTGTGGGAAACTATGTGAAATCGTAACATAAAATTAATGTTTGTTAAAGAAGGATTACAAATCATTGAAGAAACGTTAACAGCGGACAAATATTCACACTTACGCGATAAGATAAGAATACACTATTTCTTAAATGAAAGTTAACTAATTTTATCAAACGTTGGAGGTACCTATGAGTACAGGTCAAACAAATAAACGAACAGCGTATTTTGATAACGCCAAGTTTGTGCTTATTTTCCTCGTTGTGTTTGGTCATACGATATCTCCTTACCGAACTGAAACGAGCGAACTTCTGTCTGTCTATCACTTTATTTTTATCTTTCATATGCCGGTATTTATTTTACTTGCCGGATATTTTTCAAAGAATTTTCATAAAAAAGGATACTATAAAAAAACTTTTACAAAAGTCCTTCTGCCGTATTTAATATTTCAAACGGTATATACTTTTTTCTATAATTTCATCTATGGCGTTGATACGTATAGCGTAGACTACTATCTTGTTCCTAGATGGGCAATGTGGTTTTTACTGAGCTTAGTATTCTGGAAACTTATGCTTCCTTACTTCGCAAAGCTCAAACCATCGATTGGAATGACCGTTTCGATTTTACTCGGTTTACTCGTTGGGCTCTTTAACTTTTATGATGGAATTGAAGATTTCTTAAGCATTAGCCGTATGCTTGTTTTCTTCCCATTTTTCCTTCTTGGTTATTATTTATCACAACGAGAAAATCCGTTTGGTTTGCTAGTAACTCCTGTCGGACGGGTATTATCAGTCGTTATTTTACTTTGCACGCTTATTGGATCGTATTATTTCTTAAACGATACGCAATATACGGAAATGCTTTATGGTACAAAAATGTATGATAGCTTTTCAGATTTCTACATTCGAATTGCTCACTACGTTATTGCCTTCATTGTATCATTCGCATTTATGGCCCTTATTCCAAGCAAACGCTCCATTTTCACAGGAATTGGGCAGCGCTCCCTTTACGTTTATTTACTACACGGCTTCTTCCTAAAATGGTTTTTCACAACAGATTATGCTCAGACGATGCAAACGGTCAGTGATTTTGCATTTCTCACGCTTCTGTCCATTGCCATTACGCTATTAACAGGAAGTAAACTTGTAGATATTGTGCTTAGTAAAATAAAAGGAATGAAACGCTTGTTTCGACCAAAAAACGTTACGGCATCTTCTAAATAAAAAAAGCTTCTTCCAAATTGGAAGAAGCTTTTTTCTATGGAAAAGAAGGTTTTTTCTCTATATGAGAGAATTGTTCTTTTAAAGGACTATCTCAAAACGTAAGGAGAATTAAACATGGAAATTGCTTACTATCAAAACAAATTTATAGACGTAGACTCCCCGGCTCTTCCTATTGATGAACGAGGACATCAATTCGGAGATGGAGTGTATGAGTATGTTCGAGTATATGAGGGGACTCCGCTTTTTTTAGATGAGCATCTTGATCGCTTAGAAAAAAGTGCAGCTGAAATTAAGCTGACCCTTCCGTATCGAAGAGATGAGATAACAGGAATTATTTATGAAGGAATTAAACGTTCTTCCTTAAAGGAAGCAGCGGTCTATTTCCAAATCACACGGGGGATTGCTCCTCGTAACCATTCGTTTCCAAATGTTAAAGCTGTATTTTCTATGACTGTAAAGGAAGCTACTATTTTTACAGATGAAGCTCGCGACAAAGGTATTTCTGTCATGCTAAAGCAGGACGAACGGTGGGCCAACTGCTTTATTAAATCACTGAATCTGCTTCCAAATGTGCTTTCAAAACAAGAAGCAATTGAAAAAGGATATGATGAAGCGATTTTTGTACATGAAGATTTCGTGCGTGAAGGTACAAGTTGCAATGTCTTTATGGTAAAAGACGGCACTCTTTATACTCCTCCTGCAACAAGACATATTTTACACGGCATTACAAGAAAAGCTGTGCTAGACTGCGCGCGCGAATATAATATTCCTGTTCGGGAGCAAGCCATTAATACAACATTTTTCAAAAACTGTGATGAAGCATTTATTACAAGCACATCCATTGAAATTATGCCTATTTATTCTATTGAAGATCAAATACTGCAGAAAGAGCGCCCTGTAACAAAAAGACTTTATTCTGCTTATCAGAGCTTTTATAAACAAGAAGTATAGAAAGAAAGCCTTTCATATTGAAAGGCTTTCTCTTCTCCCTAAAAGTTAAAGTAGTTGCGCTTGAGCAAGCGAGGTTGTTTCATTAAGTGATGAAATGAAATAGAGTCGTCAATTTTGTTCGTATCAATCAGTAAAAGTTGATCTTCAATATTTTCAATAACATCTTCTTCTTGATACTCCATTAAACAGTTTTCGCATTTCACACAAGGAGTCTCTGTAATTTCAATGCTTCTCGTGCCATCAGGAAGTTCCCAATACACTGTATTTTTTTCGTTTTTTGCTCCTTCTGCTTCACACCATAAACAGTTCATCATCCTCTGCTCCCTTCCTGTTTGTCACGTTCACTCTCTTTCCGGCGCTCTGCTTCATATTTCTTTTCTTTTAATTCATCACGCTTTTCTCGTTTATTTTTCAATGTTTCATGTGTTGGATTACTTTCGTACGTTTGGCGTCTGTTATATCTTTTTAATCCTTCTGGCACAAGGTTGAACTGTTCATCATTCATTAAACTGGAGATACCTGTTGTTGTCTTTTGCTCTTTCATATATGGATAAACTTCTTCAAAATAAGCATCTGCTGTTCCTTCTGTATAACTTTCAGGCTCTGGATATGTTGTAATAACACCTTCAAAGTTTCTGAGCACAACTTTTTTGGCGCTTTGAGAAATAATATAATTTGGCTGAACAGAAATCTTTCCGCCTCCTCCTGGAGCATCCACAACAAAGGTAGGTACGAACATTTTTATTGATCCTATCATAGAAAGGAGCCTCCTCTTAAAAATGACTATTCGTCATGTTGCTATTTATTTGCGCATTTCAAGGGATAAAAAAGAGGGAATTGATACTCTTTCTAATCATCGAGACATTTTAATTGACTTTTGTCGCTCTTCTCAGTGGACATATGAACGTTATGAGGAAATTGTGAGCGGAGGTGGTTCAGAGCTTGAGAACCGACCAGAGCTTTACCGCCTTCTTAATGATATTGACTTGTTTGATGGAATTTTAGTTTTTGAGTTGTCCCGTTTAAGCCGGAATGGTCTTGTTTCTCAACAAATTAAACAAGTTTGTATTGATTACGATAAAAAAATCATCACCCCTTATCAGATTTATGATTTAGCAAATAATCACAATGATCGTCTTCTCTATGACTTCGGATCTGTGATTGCTTCACAAGAACATGCGCTAATTGGAAAAAGATCGAAAACAAATAAAAAAATCATGGCAAAGTCAGGTCTTCATGTTAGCGGCAGTGTACCTTTTGGTTACATTCGTAATCCTCATACTAAAAAGCTTGAAATTCATCAAGAGCAAGCAGAAATTGTAAAGCTTATTTTTCAGCTTCATGCGAAAGGCTATGGCAGCTTTTCTATTCGTAATATTTTAAATGAACGAGGATATAGAACAGCTAAAGGAGGCTACTTTGAGCTTCCAACCATTAAGCGAATCATAAGAAATCCTGCTTATAAAGGAACAAACGTCTTCAATGACCGCAGAAAGGTAAAAGAAAGGGATAGGTTTATATACAAAATCGTAGAAACGATTCAAGTACCAAACGCATGGGATCCTATTATTCCTCCTGAAGAATGGGAAAAAGCAAATGAAGATCGAAAAAAAAGGGCCGAGCATGCCGAAACAACACGGGAAAAAGGGGCAAATAAAACAGGCGTCACTCTATTGAAAGATCTTTTATACTGCGGCGTATGCGGCAAAAAAATGACCATTCGAAAAGATAAAGGTTCACAATATATGTTAAAACGCTGTGAATATTTGCTTCCAAGTGGGGAGAAATGTCCAAACAGAGGGGTTATGTTGAAGTATGTAGAAGAAGATGTTGTCGAACATATTAAACAATATAAAGATGAGATTATTTCCATCTTATATTCATTAAAGCTTGATGAGTGGAGCGGAACAGAAAAAGACTATAACAACCATCTTGAGCAGATCGAAAAAGAGATACGCCGCATTCGAATGGAAGAAGAAAACTTATTAAATCTTGCCATAAAGGGCCTTTTTTCAGAAGAACAAATCTTAACAAAGCGACAGGAGCTTTTGAACACGCTTCATACGTTTACAGCTCAAAAAGAAGCAATTATAGATGAGTTAACAAATTTGAAAAAGCTCGATACAAAAGAAAGACTGCAAACAGCTGTTGAAGGGATTCATAAACTAGAAATTGTGTTAGAAAACGATATGAGTGAGGAAGCAAATAGAAGCATGAAAAGGATCATTCATAAGATTTATTATAAGAGAGTCCTACCAGAAGATCTTTTAAAAAAATCAACGCGGAATAAAGAACGCAAGCTTTATCCGTTCACACTTAATATTCATTATAAGTAACTCTTTTACAAATAGAGCCAACCCTTCTTTGCATATGGTGAATAAGGGGGACTCATTATGAAACATGCTGAACAAAGACCTTCTTCAGTTGTGACAAGCAATGAGCCAGACCTTGAAAATATGGCTCTTGTTCTTTTTGAGCTATTTGTAGAACGTGGGATTGCTTCTTAGAAGCAATCTCTTTTTTTATACATATTATTGGAGCCTCGGTAGGTACGGCATACCCTGATGTGTGACCACGCAACCCTTCCATAATTTCTAATCCTTTTGAGATAGGTGCTCTGAAATGACTAATTCCTTCTGATAGGTCACATTGATAAATATAATATGGGCGAACCCGAATCTTCACTAAGTCATGCATAAGCTTTTTCATAATTTCAACGCTGTCATTAATTCCTGTTAAAATAACTGCCTGATTGCCAACAGGAACTCCTGCATCTGCCAACATCTCACACGCTTTTTTGGATTCTTCTGTAATTTCAATAGATGTGTTGAAATGCGTATTCAACCATACAGGGTGATACTTTTTTAAAATGGTACATAAGTTTTCTGTAATGCGCTGAGGAAATACAACAGGTGCTCGTGTGCCGATCCGAATAATTTCAACGTGTGGAATATCTCGTAAACTTTTTAAAACATACTCTAAAATTCTATCATTAATTAAAAGACCATCCCCACCTGAAATTAAAACATCTCGTACAGCTGGTGTATTCGCAATATAGCTAATCGCTGCATCAAGCTGTTTTTTAGGAACGCCCATGCCAATTTGCCCTGAAAAACGTCGTCTCGTACAGTAGCGACAGTACATAGAACACTGATTTGTAACAAGAAATAAAACGCGATCAGGATAGCGATGTGTAAGTCCTGGAACAGGAGAATCTTCATCTTCATGAAGCGGATCTTCTAAATCATAACGTGTTTTATAAATTTCCTTTCCGACCGGAACAGACTGCATTCGAACAGGACAGCGCGGGTCTTTTTCATTCATAAGCCAAGCATAGTATGGCGTAATATTTAGAGGAATTGTTTTTGTTGAAATCCGAACCCCTTCTTTTTCTTCCTCTGTTAAATCCACCACTTTCTCTAGCTGTTCAAGCGTGCGAATCGTATTGGTTAGTTGCCATACCCAGTCGTTCCATTGCTCTTCTGTTACATCCTTCCATAGCTCAATATCTTTCCAATGTCGATTTGGTTTATAGAGTGATGATTTCACACTATCAGCCTCCTTATTCCATTATATGTGAGAGGGTTCCTCCCTAGAAGACAATCTCTTTGTCAGAATTTTTCACCCACACATTCATATTTTCAAGCGTTTTATAAATATAACAATTGTTAACAAGACGACCATAATAGCGATACTGAAGCTGATGAAATGCTACATTCATTCCAAATGACTGAGCTCGTGCAATTGTATACAAACAAAAAATTTGAGATTTTGTGAGCTCTTGCTCGAGCGATAGAAGCAATCTTTTCATCAGTCCTGCCTTTCTATGAGAAGGAAGTGTTGCACAATCTGTAAGCTCTGCGTTGTGATACATTATATTGACGTCTGCTGATGCTGCGCTCACAATCTCTCCCTTATGCTCAGCAACATACCATAAGTAATCTTTTTTTAGAAGTGATGAAATATACGCTCGATCATGAAGAGGTGTTGGATAAACTGAAAAAACTTCTTGATAAAGCTTTGAAAGGTTTTCGCTATCCGCATCTGTTCCTTTTCTAATGTTATAAAGAGACGACTCAACTGCTTCCTCTCCCTTTTCGATAGACTGAACGGCTCTTAACGTTTGAGACTCTTTTACATATTGTTCACTATAGCGACGTTGATCTTCTTCATAGCGAACCATAAAAAAAGCGTCATCTCCGTTAAAATAAGAAGGAATCAATGCTTCACACTCATAACCATTTGATAAAAGAGACAGAAATTGAGCCTGTCGTGCTTTAACAATTGTTTTATGAAGATGATGCTTGCGCGTTAGAAACTGAACTTTCTCAATAAGTAAAGGAGTTGAGCCTCTATAGTCTTCAACGCGAATACGTTCATTAAATAAATCAATAATAACCTCAGCCCACAGCGCATCTTCTTTAATTTCTATTTCCTCATAGTACCCGTTTTCTTTCATCTCCTCACTCCCTTTTATTCTTTCACCCCACACCAATCTAGCATTGTTAATGCAATAATTTCTGCTGCTTGAAACACCGATTCAATTTCAATATATTCATTTGGAAAATGGGCTACTTCTGTCACGCCAGGACCAAAAATGATAGCTGGAGTTTTAGCACAGTTTGTTAAGAGTCCCCCATCTGTTCCCCATGGGGAAGCTTCAACAGTTGGCTCCTGTTTACATGTCAAAGAATATGCATCAGTCAGACACTTTATAAGTGGATGCGTTTCTTCTACTTCACTTGGAAGCCAGTGCGCTCCAAACCAAGAAACCTCTGCTGGATGGAGAGCGAACCATTCATCTTCCTCACTGAGCGTTAAAAGCGATGTTTCGACCATTTTTTTTGCAGCATGGATGTTTTCATGCGGTCCAATACCAAGTCTCCCTTCTAAAACTACTTCATCTGGTACAGAAGAAGGCCAAGAACCTCCGCTCATCTTTCCAACATTAATGGGAATCGGAATTGGCACATTTTTATAAAGAGGACTTGTAATTTCTTCGTTTCGTATTTTCTCAAGCATGTTTAAATGGTGCAGTACCTTTTGAGCTTTTTCAATTGCACTTACCCCCTCATAGCGTGTTCCACCATGTGCCGATCTTCCTTTCACTTTGATGCGAAACCAGGCTGATCCTTGCTGGCTAGGAAATATTTTCATATTGGTTGGTTCAGGAATCAAAGCTCCGTCTGCTTTGTAGCCTCTTAAAATGCAAGCAAGTGTCCCAGCCCCTCCGCTTTCTTCTTCAATCACACTTTGAAAGATAACGTCTCCTTTTAAGGAAACCTTTAATTCCTTCATCACTTTAAGAGCTAAAAGCATTGAGACGTTTCCCCCTTTCATGTCTGTTGCACCGCGCCCGTACACCTTGCCATCTTTTACAACTGCTTCATAAGGATCAGAATCCCACCACGCTATATCTCCTTCTGGCACAACATCAATATGACCGTTCAATATTAGCGAACGCCCTCCTCCACTTCCACGTAAAAGCCCCACAACATTTGGACTTCCTTTAAACGTTTCTCTTGTCGAAACAAAGGCAGGATGTGCTCTTAGTTCATTAATATCTGGTTCCCAGACGTCAATTTGAAGACCAAGCGAACGTAAATATTCAATGACAATAGCTTGAACGCTTTCTTCATAGTTTTGAACACTTCTTTCATTTACTAACCTTTTTAATAGATTGATTCCTTCGCTTTTATATGTTGTTAACATTTCATGGACTTTCTCTTTATATTCCTTCATCCCTTTACCTCCTTAAAATGACGAAATGGAACTTCCAAGGTGAACCGTAGCGTCTGTTGCTTTCACAACATCTTTTACACTGTAGGACTCCATAACTTCCGTGAGCCAAAGTTTTTCTTCTTTAATGTGAAAGACAGCTAAATCGGTAATAATCATATCCACACACCTTGAAGATGTAAGCGGTAAAGAACAGTTTTTAACAATCTTTGAGCGCCCTTTTCGGTCGAGATGACTCATAACTACAACTACCTTTTTAGCCTTTTGAGCAAGCTCCATCGCTCCCCCCATACCAGGCACGCGTTTCCCCGGAACAATCCAATTGGCTAAATCTCCTTTTTCACTTACTTCAAGAGCTCCTAAAACCGTCATATCAAGAAGACCGCGCCTTATAATAGCAAAAGCAATAGAGCTATCAAAATAAGAAGCTCCCTCCACTTCTGTAACAGGCAATCCTCCTGCATTACATATATGAGGATCTTCATGGCCTTCGTACGGAGTTTCTCCCATTCCTAACATTCCATTCTCAGCGTGAAACATAACGTTTTGTGCGGTTAAGAAGTTGGGAACGAGCGATGGAATGCCGATTCCTAAGTTCACAATCATACCATTTTTGACTTCTTTAGCTGCTCTTTTGGCAATTTTATTTCTTACGTCTTTTCCCATACCCATTTCCAGTTCACTCCTTTGCTTTGCACAACCATGTCAACGAAGCATCCTTGTGTCATAATTTCGTCTGGGTTCAAACTTCCAAGCGGGACGATTTCCTCTACTTCAGCAATCGTTTTTTCTCCTGCCATTGCAATAAAAGGGTTTGTATTTTGAGCAGTCTTGTCATAAATTAAATTTCCGAACGAATCTGCCTTTTTAGCATAAATAATAGACACGTCTGCTGTAAGAGGTGTTTCAAGTAAATACGTTTTCCCTTGTACTTCTACTTTTTTCTTCCCTTTTGTGACTGTTTCATTATCCATTCCAATGTCTATTAAAATACCCCCTAACCCCACCCCGCCTGCTCGTATCCGTTCAATTAGCGTCCCTTGTGGAGAAAACTCGATTTCAAGTTCTTTATTTGTCATCTTTTCCCCTGCTACTGGATTTGACCCAATATGAGATACGATTACTTTCTTTGCGGCGCCGCTGACAATAAGCTTGCCAATTCCAATTGTCGGAAATCCTGTATCATTCCCAATCAGAACAAGATCTTCTATCCCTTTATCAATCATTCCTTGAATGAGTGTTGGTGGACTCCCAATTCCTCCGAATCCCCCAAACATTACAGTAGAATGAGATTTAATATGTGAGAGCGCTTCTTGAACTGAGACAACCTTCCCGTACACATTATTCATTCTCTTTCCTCCTGATTGTTTTTTAAGCGCTTCTCTATACTTAATAACGTTTTTTCAAATCGACATAAGAGTTCTTTTATCTCCCCTTCTTTTATTGTAAAAGGAGGTGAAATAATAACAGCATCTCCTCTAACGCCTTCAATCCCTGCTGCTGAAGGATAAAGAAGTAGACCATTTTGCATTGCGATTTGGATAATTTGATTTGTCAGTTGAGCAGAAGTTGGAAATGGATCTTTTGTTTTCTTATCCTCTACAAATTCTACTCCTAATAAAAGTCCTTCTCCTCTTACATCACCAATAATAGAAAAACGTTCTTTCAATTTTAATAGCTCTTTCTTTAAATAAGCTCCCTTTCGAGCTGATTCATCGACTAGATTATGTTTTTCAACATATTGAAGAACAGATAAAGCTGTTGCACAAGACAAAGGATTTGCGCTGAACGTATGCCCACTCATAACGAGCTTAGAACCTTTTTTTATAGGAAGCATCACTTCTTCTGTTGCAACAGCTGCTGCAATTGGCGTATATCCTGCACCTAATCCCTTTCCAAGCGTAACAATATCTGGCTTTGCTTCCCAATGATCGTATCCAAACATTTTTCCTGTTCGGCCTAGTCCTGTCATGACTTCATCTGCAATAAATAAAATATTATAGCGGTCACAAATATCCCGGATACGTTCATAATACCCAGGTGGTGGTGTAATGGCAGCTCCTGCTGCTCCAATGATTGGTTCTGCAATAAATGCTGCAATATGCTCTTCTCCAATTCGAATAATGGCTCGTTCTAATTCATCAGCACAGCGTAACTGGCAGGAAGGAAACTCCATATGATATGGACATCGATAGCAATAAGGAGCTGAAACAGTTGGATAATCTTGCAAAAGAGGAACAAAACGCGTTCTGCGGATAGAGTGACCTGACATTGATAAAGACCCAATTGTAATACCGTGGTAGCTCATCCAGCGTGATAAAATTTTCAGTTTGCTTCCTTGCCCTTTTTCTTGAAAGTGTTGCAGCGCCATTTTCATCGCCGTTTCCGTTGCTTCTGTTCCACTGTTAACGAAAAAACTGTAGCTTAGATGGCCATTAGAAAGCTTATAAATTTTTTCAGCCAATCTCTCAGCAGCTTCGCTTGTAAACTGCGAGCGATAAACAAAACTAACGCGTTTTGCCTGATTTTCTAAAACATCTGTTATTTCTTGGACGCCGTGACCAACACTAACAGTAACCGCTCCTGAAGAAGCGTCCAAATAGTCTTTACCATGTTCATCATATAAAAAAACGCCTTTTCCATATGAGACTTTTGGATATGTGCCGTCAAGAATGGGTTTAATTAAATGAGACATCTCTTTCTCCTCCTATCGCGCAATCGAGCCTTTGTCTAGAAAAGAGATTTACCCCGCCTACTTTATAGATATGTGAGAGGAAGGTCTTTTTTTCATATAATTTTTAAAAGCATATTTTGGATATCAACAGTAGAAATCAGAAAAATTTGGTAAAATGGGAATGGAGATTGTACATAAGGAGATTACAAGATGCGAAAAATTTTTATTGTAGAAGATGATCCAAGCCTCGTTGTACTGCTAGAAGAACACTTACAAAGGTTCGAATATGAAACATGCAGCGTTCAAAATTTCGAAAAGGTAACAGAAGAATTTCAGACCTTTGCACCAGATCTTGTTCTTCTTGATGTGAACTTACCTAAATTTGATGGTTATTACTGGTGTCGACAAATGCGTGCTTGTTCAACATGCCCTATTTTATTTATTTCAGCGCGCGAAGGAAAAATGGATCAAGTGATGGCGCTTGAAAATGGGGCTGATGATTATATTACGAAACCATTTGATTTTGAGATTGTAATGGCCAAGATTAAAAGTCAGCTTCGTCGTGCATATGGCACATATGCTAATAACTATCATGATCGTAACGTTAAAGCTGGAGGCCTTACCTTAGACTTTGAACGTCTCTTTTTATCTTATAATCAAAAAAAGGTAGAACTTAGTTTAACAGAAGCAAAAGTCTTAGATGAAATGATGAAAAAGCATGACCATGTCGTAAGCCGTGACCGATTACTCGAAAAAATTTGGGATGAACAAGCTTTTGTGGATGATAATACGCTAAATGTATACATTGCTCGCGTTCGTAAAAAACTAAAAGAATTGGAGATCTATAACGCTCTGCAAACAGTAAGAGGCGCAGGATACCGGCTCTATGTTGGTGAAGGAGGATGAAACTTTTTTTCAAAGATCACCTTCTTCTCACAATACTCTATGGTATACAGCTTGTTCTCACTTTACTTATTTATTGGCTTGACGGAAACGTGCGGATTACAACAGCGCTTTACTCTATCTTATTAAGCAGTGTGATTTACGTTGTGTACCTTTTTTATCGCTATACAACACATCGTTCATTTTATAAAAAACTTTCTTACCCTCCAGAGAGTCTAGACGATGTTGGAGAGAAAAAAGAAGAAACTCCTTTATCATCTGCGTTTTATGAGTTTGAAAGAAAAAGACTGCAGCAATATCAACAAAACATTCACCAATATAAGCACAGGCTTGATCATCATATTACCTTTATGAATCAGTGGGTTCATCAAATGAAAACACCCCTATCTGTCATTCACCTTATGATGGAAAGGCGAGATGATCGGGAAGCCCTTGCAATTCAAGATGAAGTAGATCGGCTTAAAAAAGGGCTTGATCTTGTTTTATATACGTCACGTCTTGGTGCTTTCACCCATGACTTTCACGTTGAAATGTTAGAACTAAATGAGCTTATCCGGAAAGTGACATCTTCTCAAAAACGTCTATTTATTCGTAACCGCGTTTATCCACATATCGACATCAAAAAAAAGACGTGGATTACATCGGATGAGAAATGGTTGTCTTTTGCACTTACCCAGTTGATCACAAATGCTGTCCGCTATTCAAGCGAAGGAAGCAAATTATTTTTCACCTCTTATAATGAAAAAGACCATATAGCTCTTGAAGTGAGAGATGAAGGCATTGGGATTCCTAAAGAAGACCTTTCACGCGTTTTTGATCCCTATTTTACAGGAGAAAATGGTCGGAAATTTCAAGAATCAACGGGTATGGGGCTTTATCTTGTGAAACAGATTGGTGAAAAACTTCATCATAACATTACGATTACTTCAAAAGTTGAAGAAGGCACAACAGTCCGACTTCTTTTCCCAAAAGCAGCACATTAAGTGCACTGCTTTTTTATATTACAACATTGTAAGGTTCTTGTAAGAAAGCAACATAGCAACATATCCCCCTCTCTTTTACAATAAAACTATCAACCAAAAAGGAGTGCTTATGATGGCTATTTTAGATGTTAGGCATCTAACGAAAATATACGAAGGGAACATCTCATATAAAGCGCTAGATAACATCAACTTTTCGATTGAAAAAGGTGAATTTGTGGGCATTATGGGACCGTCTGGAAGTGGAAAAACAACCCTTTTAAACATGATTGCCACAATTGATAAGCCAACATCAGGAGAAATATTTATTGGAGGAAAAAATCCTCATTCTTTAAACAAACGAAATACGGCTCTTTTTAGACGCCGTGAGCTCGGATTTGTTTTCCAATCCTTCAATCTACTTGATACGTTAACAGTTGAAGAAAATATTGTTCTTCCATTAACACTTGATGGTGTGAAAATAACAGAAATGGAAAAGAAACTTGTTTCTGTTTCAAAAAAGCTTGGAATTGATAACATTTTAAAAAAGCGTGTCTATGAAATCTCAGGAGGACAAATGCAAAGAACCGCCATTGCTAGAGCAATTATTCATACTCCGTCTCTCGTATTAGCAGATGAACCAACAGGTAACTTGGACTCTAAATCATCCAAAGATGTGATGGAAACATTGTCTGCTATTAACATGGAAGAAGGTGCCACAACGATGATGGTAACTCATGATGGTGTTGCTGCAAGCTACTGTAATCGCGTTATTTTTATTAAAGACGGAAAATTTTATAACGAAATCTACAAAGGAGAAAATAGACAAGCATTCTTTCAAAAAATTATTGATATGCTTTCTCTTTTAGGAGGCGACACACATGACCTTTCAACAGTTCGCTTATAAAAATGTAATCCGAAACAAACGAACATATGGAGCTTATTTTTTAAGCAGCGCTTTTTCCGTTATGATTTTCTTCATGTATGCATTGTTTATTTTTAATCCCCATATTAAAACCAGTCTTGTTGTAGGAGTCGCCGTTCAAGCAATGACAATCTCTGAATATATTATGTACATTTTCTCGTTTTTCTTTGTGCTCTATTCCGTTAGCACCTTTTTAAAAACAAGAAAGCGAGAGTTTGGCATTTTAATAATGCACGGTATGTCTAAACAACAACTATATCAACTCGTTTTTTTGGAAAATATGCTCATTGGTATCTTCGCCATTATAACCGGAATGGTATGCGGACTTCTGTTTGAGAAACTCTTTTTACTGCTTGGGGCCCGTTTACTTGGTATTAGCGAAATTCCTTTTTATCTATCATGGAAAGCCGTCAGTTTAACCTCTCTTTCCTTTTTATGTTTGTTCGCCGTTGTATCCATATTCACTCTTTTTACACTTAGAGAGAATAAACTCATTGACCTTTTTCAAGCCGTGCAAAAACCAAAAAGAGAACCGAAAGCATCTGTTTTACTTTCCCTTTTATGTGCGCTCCTGCTCTTTTCTTCTTATTTCTTAGCTTTTACAACAAAAGGCGGAGATATTGTTATCAGAATGCTTCCGGTCATTATAATGACGATTGTTGGGACCTATTTTTTCTATACGCAAATGAGCATTTTTATTCTTAAGCTTTTACAGAAAAAACGAACGATTTTCCTGCAGAAAACAAATATCGTGACAATCGCAAATCTTGCTTATCGACTGAAAGATAATGCTCGGATGTTTTTTCTCGTTACGATTGTGTCAACCGTTTCTTTTTGTGCAATTGGAGCATTTTCTTCATTTAATGTATTAAACAAAGAAGTAGAAAAAAGTTATCCAGTAGCTGTAAACTATATTTCAAAAAAGAACAATACGTTGGAAGAAAAACACGTGCAGGCTATTGAAGATGGCTTACAACAAAACAACGTATCGTATAGCAAAATGACTTTCCCTATTCGCTATGTAAAAACAACAGAAGGAGAAGAAGTTTTATATGTTTCATTTTCCCAATATCAAAAGTTTTTGAAGGAAACAGGAAAGACGGAAACGATTCGCCCGTTAAAAAATGGTGAAGCTTACCTTCTTCCAACAACCCTCTGGGACGAAAAACAGTTTACAGCACAAACATATTCGCTTATGGGAAAAAACCGTGGTTCCCTATCTATTAAAGATGTAGCTAGCCACATTATGTTGCCAAACACCCTTTTGTCAAGTCGAGGCGTAATCGTAAGTGATGAACTTTACGAAAAACTTTCTCCCTCTAATACTGAAACATATGTTGGTTGGAACACAGAAAGCTTCTCCAAAACAAACGGTATTGGCGCAACTATTAGTCGTACCGGCCTTGTTTCATCGAGCGATAATAAATCATATACACTCGCCGTTGGAGGAACAGTGTTAGCTTCTCAAAAGCAAGTTTTCAATACGATGTTCTTCGTAGCTTTGCTTGTTGGAGCTGTGTTTTTCATTGCATCCGGAAGCTTTTTATATTTCAGACTCTATGCGGATTTAGAGTACGACATAAGACAATATAATACGATTGCAAGAATTGGACTAACAGATCAAGAGTTGCATACCATTGTTACAAAACAACTTCTCTTGCTTTTCTTTGTTCCTTTTATGCTCGCTGTCTCTCACAGTCTGTTTGCTTTTAAAGCGCTACAAAGCCTATTTTCTATTTCAATTGCTCATAATATGAGTCTTGTTCTATTAAGCTTCTTAGCAGCGCAAATTGCTTATTTTCTACTTGTTCGAACACGATATTTAAAAATACTCAAAACAATGCTTTTATAATACAAGGAGAAGATACCTCTTGACTTTTCGCCAGTTCGCTTACAAAAACGTTACTAGAAACTTAAGAACATATGCCGCTTACTTTTTAAGCAGCGCTTTTTCCGTTATGATTTTCTTCGTGTACGCCCTATTCATTTTTAATCCCTACATTCAGCAGGGAATTACTGTAGGAGCAGCCATTGATGTAATGAAAGCTGCGGAATATATTATTTTCCTTTTTTCATTCTTTTTTGTACTCTACTCAATGAATGCATTTTTAAAAACGCGAAAACGTGAATTTGGGATTTTAATGATGCACGGCATGTCACGGCATCAGCTTAATCGAATGGTCTTTTTAGAGAATATGCTTATTGGAATAGGGGCAATTATAACAGGGATTTTATTTGGGCTTTTAACCGCAAAACTATTTTTAATGATGGGTGCCAAAGCCGTGGGAATAACAAATATCCCTTTCTACTTTGCATCAAAAGCCTTTTTCTTAACTGTTTTTTCATTCTTAGGATTATTTTTTGTAATTTCATTGGTTACTAGTTTAACGATTCGAACGAAAAAACTTCTTGATCTTTTCCAAGAATCTCAAAAGGTAAAAGAAGAGCCAAAAAACTCAATTATCCTTTCTCTTATTGGCTTAGCGTGCCTTATTACAGCCTACTATTTACCGATAACAGCAGAAGGTGGATTATCTGTTTTAAAGCGCTTCTTTCCTGCTGTCATTCTTACGATTATTGGTACATACTTTTTCTTTAGTCAAACAAGTATTTTTATCATTAATCTTACTAAAAAGCCAAAGTACTTTTTTTTCAAGAAAACAAATATAATCACAATCGCAAGTCTTGCCTACCGTCTCAAAGAGAATGCACGTATGTTCTTTATGGTAACGATCGTCTCGACGGTTTCAATATGTGCTATCGGTACGCTCGCTTCTTTTAATACGTTCGCAGAGCAAATCGAACAAGATTACCCATACGCCATTAGCTATATAGCAAATGGCAAACATAAAACAGAGCAAAAGCATGTTGAAGAAATTAAACAAGCGCTTAAAGAAAAAAACTTGGACTATACGGCATTCTCCATGCCAATTCTCATCATTCAAGGAAAGATTGAAACAAAAGAGGCGAACATATCAGCAGGAGCTTCTATTCAAAGAAACAGCGTAAGTGAAAATCGTCCCTTTGCCTTTATTTCGCAATCAAATTATATAAAGTATATAGAAGGAGCTGGCGATTATGTTTCGTCTCCGTCCCATCTAAACGAAAATGAAGCACTCATCCCTCCAGCAAATACGCTCACCAAAACGTTTATGGATGAGAGCTATATGAATGTTTTAAAAAAAGATAAGTATCAAATTCCTGGAGAACCTGCAATGTATATTAAAGATAAAGCAGAACACATTTTGTTTCCTCCTGATATCATGGCTTCAGATACTCTTATTGTAAATGACGCTGTG
Source organism: Priestia sp. TRM10 (assembly GCF_057808375.1). Taxonomy (NCBI): domain Bacteria; kingdom Bacillati; phylum Bacillota; class Bacilli; order Caryophanales; family Bacillaceae; genus Priestia; species Priestia sp. TRM10. The sequence goes on along the minus strand of NZ_JBJZOT010000013.1, from coordinate 379,196 downwards.
TACAAACACCTGCTTTCAAAGGGAAAAACTGAAATGTTCACAGGATTCAATATTCGGGAGTGGAAAGAAACGGCGGGACTCCTACCCCGTTTAGCTGGAAACAATGGAATTGTCCCCTACAACCCGAACAAGAGCTATTCCATAGCCGTTAGTGGAAATCCTTATGCTGAACAAATGAAAATGGCGAACATGCTTCTATTTGTTTCTCTACTTGTTGGCGCTGTCTTCTTTATTGCGGCCGGAAGTTTCCTCTATTTTCGTCTTTATGCTGATTTAGATTATGATAAACGCCAATATGCAACAGTTGCCAAAGTTGGTTTAACGGAAAAAGAGCTGAGCTATATTGTAACAAAACAGCTGCTTTTGCTCTTTTTCATTCCTCTTCTTGTAGCGACTATTCATAGTACTTTTGCTTTTGCCGCTCTGCAAGATTTCTTTGCTCTCTCAATTTTAAAAGAAATCATTGCTGTACTTATTAGCTTTTTCATTTTCCAGACTTGCTATTTTATAGTCATTCGAACTCGTTATCTAAAAAAAATCAAGCGATCACTCATCTAAAAAAGCCGCTCAAGTGTGAGCGGCTTTCTTCTATTCCAGTTTTCTACGAATCTCGTTTGCTACAAATTCAACGTCTGTTCCAATGACAACTTGAACATCTCGTTCATTTAGTTTTATTACCCCTTTTGCCCCTGCTTTCTTTAATACTTCTTCTTGAATGAGTGATGTATCTTTTATTTTCAAGCGAAGCCTTGTAACACAGTTATCAAGCTCCTCAATATTTGAAACGCCTCCAAGACCTGCAATATACTGCTCTGCTGCCTTTTCATACTTTCCTTCTCCATTATGATGCACTTCTTCTACCACTTCATCTTCACGACCTGGTGTTTTAAGATCAAATTTCTTAATCACAGCATAAAAAATAATGAAATACAAAATACCGTAAATAACACCAACACCTAGAAGAAGCAGAGGCTTTTGTGCAATATTATAGTTCAGCAGATAATCAATAGCACCCGCGGAAAATCCAAATCCATCATGAATATCTAAGCTTACCGTAATATACATTGATAATCCTGTTAATAGAGCGTGTACAACATATAAAACAGGAGCTAAAAACAGGAAAAGAAACTCAATTGGTTCTGTTACCCCTGTTAAGAAAGACGTAAAGGCAAGACTTACAAGCATTCCTGTTACAAGTTTGCGACGCTCTTTTTTGGCTGTTGCAATCATTGCAAGTGCAGCTGCTGGTAATCCAAACATCATAATAGGGAAAAATCCTGTCATATACGTGCCTGCTGTTGGATCTCCTGCAAAGAAGCGAGCAATATCCCCGCGTTCACCGTTATATTCACCAAATAAAAACCAAACAATATTATTTAAAATATGATGAAGACCAACTGGAATAAGTAAACGATTTAATACACCATAAATCCCTGCACCAAGAGCTCCTAAATCAATGAGATACTGCCCAATTCCATCAATAAAACTTTGAATTGGCGGCCACACGTACCCAAAAACTCCTGCGAGTACAAGCATAGATCCAGCCGTTATAATAGGGACAAACCGCTTTCCACCAAAAAATCCGAGCCACTGTGGCAGTTGAATATCGTGATAACGATTATATAGCAGACCTGCAACTGTTCCAGCAATAAGACCTGCAAAAACAGCCATATCGTTATGCTTGTCAATGGCTTGGGTTCCCCCTACAAGCACAAAATAGCCGATTGCTCCTGCAAGAGCCGCTGCTCCATTGCTGTCTTTTGCTAGTCCAATGGCAACCCCAATCGCAAAAATAAGCGGAAGCTGTGCCATTATGGCATCACCTGAAGCTTCCATAAACGGGATATCTAACATATCTTCCTTCCCTAAGCGAAGCAGCAGAGCTGCTGCTGGCAGCACAGCAATTGGAAGCATAAGTGCTTTCCCTATTCTTTGTAAGAAGCCTAACATTTTGATTCCCCCCCATATCCACCTTTTTTATTTATAATCACACTTTCTAGTAAAGAAAGACGTGAATAACAATTTTCTCGCTATCTCAACTTTTAATTTTTACCGAGATCCTTTATATAACGACCACAGAGCTTCAAACTTTCTGCATCTTTCCATAAATAATACGGCACTTTCTTCTTTAATATGCCATTGGGATGCTTCTATTTCATTTGCTTGTAATATATATTCCTTTAGAACATCAATTTATTTGAGAAGTTTACCTCATATCATAATGAGAATTTGGTTTATAACTACTAAAAATTTCACTCTATTCATCCAGATGAAAGATAACAACATCTTTATCCCTATATTAAAAGGGAGAAACAATGTTAGCCTATGTGCCAAACATTATGTCAGACGTTAAAAAAGAGCCCTCTAAGACTCTTTTTCACAATTTAAAACAATTGGAAGCGTAATTTTCACTTTTGTTCCTACACCTATTTTACTTGTAAACGTCATTTTTCCTTTATGTTGTTCAATGATTTTGTAGCTAATCATTAACCCTAAACCTGTCCCGGTTTCTTTTGTAGAAAAGAAAGGTTCACCGATCTTTTGTAAAACACTTTCCTCCATCCCACAACCTTCATCCGTAATCTCAACAACGGCCAAGCTCCCTTCTGTTTTTAAAGAGATATGAACGGTTCCTCGCGTCATTGATTCAATCGCATTCTGGATAACGTTAATAAATACTTGTTTTAAAGCATTTTCCTCACAGTAAATCCATGCATCTACCTCTGTAAGGTCTGTTGTAATTTGACAATCTCGATAGCTTGCATGGGTGTTAAGTAACAGAGCAACATGCTGTAAAATACGACATAGCTGTTTAGGTTTATAAGCGGTTTCCTTTTTTGATTTTGCAAGCGTTAAAAATTCTTCAATAATGACCTCAATTCGTTCAATTTCAGCAATCATAATTTCGCTATATTCTTCATTATATTCTTTAGATACTTTTAAAAGCTGAATAAACCCTTTAACAGCTGTCATTGGATTGCGAATCTCATGTGCCACTCCAGCGGCCAGTTTGCTTACCATTGTTAATTTCTCAGAGGTTCTTGCCATCTCATCATATTTCTTTCGATTCGTAATATCACGCATAAAATATTGGATAGCAGGCTTTCCTTGAAACTCCATTTTAGTTACGGATGATTCAATAAATTTCACGCCTTCCTTAGCCAGGATTTTCACTTCTACTCTTGGTCTAAACGGCTTGTCTTGCATGATGGCATCCATTCGTTTTTTTACAAACCTAATATCGTCTTCATGAATGAACGTCAGCAGCTCTTTCCCAATATATTCATACTTACTTCTTCCACCTAAAAGTCGAATAGCTGCCGGATTTACATAGCGCACTTTTTCATCCACTACAACTAGAAAAGCATCTTGACTTTCTTCAATAAAGCGTTTGTACTGATTCAACTCTCTTAAAACAGCATCCTGCTTTTCCAGAGACAATGACACTTCATTAAACTGAATAAGCTGATACATGCTTTTACTCGTCTTAATCGGCTTTATCGTCATATCGTACTCTAAATTTGAGATGTGTTGAACTCTTATTGTCTTTTCTATGCTTTCTTTTAACAAGGTTAATAATTGTGCTAATGACAAATTGAATAAAGCCGTGAAGTAAAAGAAAAAAGAACGCTTTTTTTCCTTTTCAACATCGAGAAGCTTTTCTGCTTCATCATTTGCAAAAATACACGCCCCGCTTTGGTCGATAATCAAAGTTGGCACAACGCTCTTCTTAAAAGCTTCTTTTAATAATATTAAATTATCCATAAATCCACCTTCGTTTTGCTTATGTATCACTAGTATAGTATGGAAAATAAGAGATTTATATGGTTTTTCAACATTTATTTGAAAGTTTTTCTCTTTTCCTTCTATAAAGTAAACGGGATGGATCATCATCCACCCCGTTTACTTTATTATTAATGGAAACAAACTGCTCCAATAATGATTAACAAAATAAAGAGTACTACAATTGTTACGAAGCTAAAGCTTTCACAGCCCCCGCTATATGGATAGTAATAGCCACAGTTTTCATACGGATCATACATCTCTCTATTCCTCCTCATTTTCATTTACAAAAACAGCTTATGTTTTCTTATAAAAATAGTTTGTGCATTTGCCTATTTGTTCTCCTTATCATTGAACAAAAGAGTAAGAAAAAAGAGAAACAAAGAAAGGGAAAGAATAGGAACGATCATACTTTTTACATAACCTACAACATAACCAATATAAGGAATTTTATACAAATAATGATGCTCACCACTTACGTATTCTGTGACAACTAGTGATCCTTCAAAAGCAGATGTGTTGCTATTTACAACGCTCACGTCATAGCCGGCTAGAAGAGGCAAAAGAGCTAATAAAAACAGTGTAAAACAAATTGTATATAGAACAAGGATATAACGGTAGGCAGTAAAAACTTTCTTCTTATTCTCCATTGTTCTCCACCTCAAACGTTATAGTGTGCTTCGCTTTAGAAGGCGAATTCTCCACTGCGTTTTCCGTAAAATATGTTAAACACGACAGGAGGATAATGCCTCCTAACATGAAGCGAAATGTTTTAACATAGAAATGTTTCATCCTCTCACTCCTTACTTTTCAGTATAGCGAGTATCTTTTTACTTTCGAGTTCTCCGTACCCCATTATATGCGCCTATCGCCTTAAAGGTTATTCATAAATAAGCTTTAAAAAGAGGATACGTAGCATTTTTCATTCTTTTCTTGCATAAACTTGCTACGTAAAAATTTTGCTTTGAGGAGGACAAAGTCTTGAATAATAAACAGCAGCACTATGCTCAAAAAGCGGCTATGTACGATTTATTAGCTCAGTACTACAAATACAGAGATCCTTCTTTACACATTGCTTACTACCAAAAACATTTTAAATATGCTACGAAGCTTTCTTATTCGTTATCAAATATGCGTAATAGACAAGGAACAAGAATTCGTATTCTTCACGCTTCTCCAGGTGCTCCTTCTGTTGACGTATACCTTAATGGACGAAAAACAATCCCAAACTTAATCTTTAAACAAGAAACAGATTATATTGAACTAAGAGAAGGTGGGCGTTATAGAATTGATCTGTACAAAGCAGGCGAAACAGCTCGACCTCTTCTTAGTGCAGAAAGAGAAATACAAAAAGATATGCAATATACAATTATTGCAGCTGGGGAACCTACTAATTTGTCACTGCTCGCTATAAAAGATGAAGACACAGTACCAAAAGGAGAAGCAAAGCTGCGCTTTATTCATCTTTCTCCAAACGCTCCTTCCATTGATGTTGCAGCAGTGCGTGGAGACGTTGTTTTCCCGAATGTATCTTTCAAAGAAGCTACAAGCTATTTAGCATTAACTCCAATGGAAGTGAACCTTGAGCTGAGAAGAAGCGGATCAAAAGAAGTTTTATTAAAAATCCCACCGCTTCGTCTTCGTCCAGACCGCGCCTATACGGTATACGGAGTTGGACTTGTAAATGGAAATCCTCCTCTTGAAGCTTTAGTTACACAAGATTAGCTCAATAAAAAAAGAGCCTTCTCGTTAGAAGGCTCCTTTTTTACGGTTGAACAGTTGGATCAATAAGTTTAATTGATATTTCGTCATTTTTTAAGTCGAATTTCTCAGCTTTTACTCGGAAACCATTTTCAAGCTCCATTTGATTTAGAGCAACATAAATGGATTCTTTTTTCGGATTAATACTTACCCACTCAGGCATTGGGAAGTGATTGTTCACATACTTCAAGACTGTCTCAACCGGTAATGGTAACGCCCCGACGGAAAGACCTGTTTGTTCAAGAACAAGGTTACCGTTTTTCTGGACAATAGGTGCAAATGTCATTTTAATATCAACGTCACGACCAAAAGCGACGATTTTTCCATATACTTCAACTTCGTCATTTAAAACAACATTATATGCTAACGCATCACTAGCAAACTCTTGTTTCAAATACTTATCAATAAGCGCGTTCAAGTTTTTCTTATCTCCTACAACTCCGAGTTCTATACCGTTTATCTCTTCTTTTGAAGGAGCCTGTCGCTGTTCAATTGGCTGAAAAATAGCTACTACAGCGACTAGAACTAAAATAATATTTAAGCAAAGTAAACTAAAAAAAAGCGTCTTCCATTTTTTCATCCTGCTTTGTCCTCTCCTCTATATGTTGGATTGGCGAACACCATTTTTTCATCATCCATGTTTTCAAGAAAAACGCGCTCGCTAATTCTGTCTGCAATTAATTTATACCCTTTTGTGTTTGGATGAAAATAGTCATTTGATAATAAGTTTTCATTTGTACTTGTGAAAATATCAGCAACTTCAATATATGTTATCCCTTCGTATTGAGATGCCACTCGTTCACTTGAACCATTCCATTCTTCTACAACAGTATCGATCTCTTTTAAATCACTAAGCGTATTTAAAAACGGATTGTAAAATCCAATAAGGTAAATTGGAGCATCCTCGTTAATACTGCGCATCTTTTTCATTACTTTTTGTAGTCTTTTTTCATACTTTCTCTGCTCTTTTTTATACGTTTTGAAGGTAATATTATCATAATGATCTCGCATAACTTTCATCATATCATTGCCGCCAATTGTGACGAAGATAATGTCCGCATCTTCAAGGCTTGATTTAATATTTTCATAATCTAACCTTTTAAGAAGCTGATCTGTACGATTTCCCGTTTTCCCAAAGTTGCTCACTTTTACTTTTCCAACAGAAGGCTGTTTTTCAATTTCTGAAGCAACGCGTGTTACATAGCCTTCTTCCTTCGTTGAATCGCCAACTCCTTTTGTTAAGGAATCACCAATCGCAACCATGTTCACATTTGCAGGAAATATATCTTTTCCTTGTTTTGTTGACACTTCTTTGGACTCTTCCTCATTTTGAGTTGGAGGTGAAGCAGAACAAGCTGACAAAAAGAGAATAAGAAAAATAAGACCTATTTTTTTCATCCTATGTTCACCCCTGTTACTAGATGTCTCTAATGTATTATCATATCATATTCTTTAAAACTAAAAAATCATCCAAAAAAAAACCAACCTATATTCCCCCTACTAAAGGGGTCGGTTGGTTTTATCAGGACGATTTTTCTAATTCCTTTGCTTCACGAATAATATCCTCATAAGGAACATTAGACACCCCATCATAGTCCTTTACAATTTGACCTTTTTGATTTAATAGAAAAAATGTTGTGCCATGAATCACTTGATCTCCTGAACTCGGCTTTTGAACATTCATATAAAAATTCTCTCTTGCGAATGTTTCAATCTCTTCTTGAGAATAACCTGTAAGAAATTGCCAATTATCGCTATTCGCCTCAAATTCTTCGCTAAATTCTTTCAGCTTCTCACTGCTATCAACAGTTGGATCAACTGTGAAAGAGACAAATTCCACATCTGCTCCTTCCTCTTTCGCTTTCTCTTGAAGCTTTGCCATATGAGACGTCATTGGCGGACAAACAGTTGTGCAGCTTGTAAAGATGAAGTTTGCTATCCACACTTTTCCATCTAAGCTTTGTGATGAAAATGGTTCACCACTTTGGTTTTCGTATGTAAAATCAGCAATTGGGCCTGATAATTGCTGTTCTTCTTTTGTTTCTGCCTTACTTTCTTCTTTCTTCTCTCCACATGCTGTCAGTAAAAAAAGAGAGCATACTAACCATAAAAAGCTTTTTCTTTTCATCTCCAATCCCTCCTAAAAATGTTAAAAAACGCTTTCATATTTTAGAAAAAAAGAAGAACGGTCATTTTAGCCCGTTCTTCTTTTTTTAAGCATTATGTTTTAAAGGAACTGTTAAAAAGATTTGCTCATATGTTGTCCATTTACAATGTTTTTTCATATATTCCTTAAATGAATAGAGTTCTTTTCGGATTTCTTTTCTTTCAATCATTTTGACGAACGATTCAAAATGAACAGAAATCATAAACGAAAGTGGATGATGATGTGGCACAACCGGAATTTCAATAACCTTTACTTTTTGTCCATTTGCAAGCTTAAATTCCAAACTTTTAAATAACAAGCAGATCAGCCCTCTTTTTCACCCGTTTTTCTCTATTATAACTTCCCTTTAACGTAAAATCATGTCATATTATGACGCTTCATTAATTTTTTTTTAGACAAATAGGTGGAAAAGTTGACTATCTTTATTAATCTCTGTAAATGGGAAAGCTTTTTGATTCATTCGTTCAATAAGAGGAAAATAGTCTTCTTTATGCTTCACTTCAATCCCCACAAACGCCGGTCCGCTTTCACGGTTATTTTTTTTCGTATATTCAAATCTTGTAATATCGTCTGTTGGCCCTAATACTTCATCAAGGAATTCTCGAAGGGCCCCTGCACGCTGTGGAAAGTTGACAATAAAATAGTGCTGAAGTCCTTCATAAAGCTTTGAACGTTCCTTAATTTCCTGCATGCGGCCAATATCGTTGTTCCCGCCGCTTACGATACAAACAATGGTTTTTCCTTTAATTTGATCTTTATACGCATCAAGAGCTGCGATTGAGAGCGCTCCTGCAGGCTCTGCTACAATAGCATTTTCATTGTAAAGAGATAGAATTGTTGTACAAACTTTCCCCTCCGGAACAACTACAATATCGTCAATAACTTGTTGACAGATATGAAATGGCAAACAGCCTACCGTTTTTACTGCTGCTCCGTCTACGAACCCATCAATATGTTGAAGCGTTTGAACACTTCCTTTTTTTAGAGCTTCATGCATTGAAGGAGCTCCTGCAGGTTCTACACCGACAATTCGTGTTTGAGGAGAAACGCTTTTAATGTAGGTACCGATTCCTGAGATAAGCCCTCCTCCACCAATGCTTGCAAAAACATAATCAAAATCTTTCTCTGTATCGTTTAGCATTTCAACTGCAACTGTTCCTTGTCCCGCAATAACATCAGGATCATCAAACGGATGAATGAACGTTCTTCCTTCTTCTATACCACACTCTGCCGCTTTAGCATAAGCATCATCAAATGTATCTCCCGTTAAGACGACTTCTACAAATTCTTTTCCTAAAAATGTAACCCGATTAATCTTTTGTTTAGGAGTTGTGGCAGGCATAAAAATCTTTCCATCGATTTTTAAATGTTGACAGGCATATGCAACTCCTTGCGCATGGTTTCCTGCGCTTGCACAAACAATGCCGTTTTCTCGTTCTTTTTTTGATAGCTTTTTGATTTTATTATAAGCTCCGCGAATTTTAAAGGAACGGACGTTTTGTAAATCTTCTCTTTTTAAATAAACTTCACATTCATAGCGCTCTGATAAAAGATCACTTTTTTGAAGAGGCGTATGTTCCACAACATCTTTAATTGTTTGATGAGCGATCAACACATCCTCAAGATGAATGTTTTTCTTTGTTTCTACTTGCTGGCTCATAATCAACTTCCTTCCTTTTCATTCCCTTTTTAATTTGTACATTATAGCACAAAAAATTAAGAAAAATCACTATATTTTATAAATTTCATCATTTCACTATGTGAAAATTACATAAACTAACAGATAATCCTATTAAAACTTCTTATAGTAAGGAGGAACTCCCTTTTTAATAGAAAAGTGAGAAGTAGTTGGAGAAAGAGATTTCAGATGGAATTCACCCTAAAAAGTAAAAAAAGTGCGATCCCTTGTTTAGTAACGCTTGATGATGAAAACGGTTGTTATATGATTCGAAAAGAACATACAAGCGGAGAAGTTTTCAATAGTCCTTCACAGCTTATAGCTTGGGTTTCAGCTAATTGGCATGAAGATGATTTTGTAGACTCAGATTCTTTTCATCATATGATGAAAGAGCTTGATAAATACGAAGAAGAGATGCGTCTGCAATAAAAAAAAGAGGATCATGATTGATCCTCTTTTTCTGCGCCCTCTTTTAGAAGGCCACCTTGAAGGGCTTCTTCTACTTTTTTAATCAACTGCGGTTTTGTGATAGTATCATCTAAATGCTCCCGTATTGGGGAACCAATATGAACAGACAGCGTGCTCGGACGAATGCGAAATGTTCCTTGCTCATCAATTTCTTTCGTTCCATCAATAGAAACTGGCACAATGGGCACCCCAGCTTCTACTGCCATTGAAAGGTCTTCTCCGTTAAGATGATGCAAATCCTTGGAACCTTTTTCTTTACGTTCAGCAAATACGAGCAATGAATGACCTTGTGTTAATAAATGGATTCCTGTACGATAAGCTTCTTTCATTCTTGTACTATCATTGCGATCCATAAGGACGCAATGCATAGAGTTCATCCATTGATTCCATAGCGGATAGTTTTCAAACTTTTGCTTTGAGAAGAAACCAAAAGGCTTTTGAATATAGCCTAAAAGAGCGGGAATATCGTATGGGCCTTGATAGTTACTAACAAATAATACAGGCTCATCCAACAGCCTCTCTTTTTTGTTTACTTCTACTTTGGATCCGGTTAATTCAATAACTTTACGTCCCCATTTTTTTGGTTTATCATGCACTTCCTTGTCCCGTTTTGCAGGCGACATTAAAGGTGGAAGATTTCGAACACGATTTAGCTCAGATAAACTAAAAAAAAGAGAAGAAAGTGAATAACCACCAATATAAATTGTACGAATCATGTTGGAACCCCCTTTAAAAGCTGGTTTTCCCTCTTTCTCGTCCTGTTTTCATCCGAGAAGTATAATGCTAGCTTCGTTCATAGACAACAAATTCATAATCATAAGCATTTTTTTCATCTTTTTTATGCTCTTTGGAATCTATTATCTTCCATTCTTCTTTTAAAAATGCAGGAAAATGCGTATCTCCATCAAACGTAGCACGAATGTGGGTAACATACAAACGATCTGCAACAGGCAGTAGCTGTTCATAAAGACGAGCTCCTCCGATAATAAACAGCTCCTCATTCGAATGGTTCGCCATTTCTTTCAGCTCGTCCAATGAATGAATAACCGTTACGCCATCTTCTTGGAATGATGTACTGTGCGTTAACACAACGTTCTGCCGGTTTGGAAGAGGTCTACCAATCGACTCATATGTTTTTCTTCCCATTACAATTGTATGATTTGTTGTCACCTTTTTAAAATAAGCAAGGTCAGCAGGAAGATACCATGGTAAAGCATTATCTTTTCCAATTAGATTATTGTCATCCATTGCAACGATGAAAGAAATCATACGCTAACAGCTCCTTTTATATGCGGATGTGGATCATATCCAACAAGCTCAAAATCGTCATACGTAAAATCAAAAATGTTCTTAACGTCTTTATTAATTTTCATTTTTGGCAGCGAACGCTCTTCACGTGTAAGCTGCAGCTTTACTTGTTCAATGTGATTTGTATAAATGTGTGCATCACCGAGCGTATGAATAAATTCTCCTACTTCTAGATCACACGCCTTAGCAATCATCATTGTTAAAAGAGCATATGACGCAATATTAAACGGAACACCTAAGAACACGTCAGCAGAACGCTGATAAAGCTGACAAGATAGTTTACCATCTGCTACATAAAACTGGAAAAGGCAGTGACATGGAGGAAGTGCCATATTCTCGATATCAGCTACGTTCCACGCGCTTACGATAAGACGACGTGAATCTGGTGTTTCTTTAATCTGTTTTATGAGATTTGAAATTTGGTCGATGCTTTCTCCGTTTGGCGTTGGCCATGAGCGCCACTGATGTCCATATACAGGGCCAAGCTCTCCTTTTTCATCTGCCCATTCATTCCAAATTCTTACTCCGTTCTCCTGCAAATAAGCAACATTTGTGTCTCCTGCTAAAAACCAAAGAAGCTCATGAATAATAGACTTTACATGAAGCTTTTTTGTCGTTACAAGTGGAAAACCTTCTTTAAGATCAAAGCGCATTTGATAACCGAACGTACTAATTGTTCCCGTTCCTGTTCGATCCTCTTTTTTCGTACCGTTGTTTAAAATGTGTTGACATAGATCTAAATATTGTTTCACTTTGATCCCTTCCTCTCACTTACTTCTTATCATTAATCAAAAACGATCGTTTTATTTCCATACACAAGAATACGATCTTCTAAATGCCATTTTACACCGCGAGCTAAAACGCTTTTCTCAACAGAACGACCAATTCTTTTTAGTTCTTCAATTGAATCACGGTGGTCAACTCGCTCAATATCTTGCTCAACAATTGGTCCTTGATCAAGCTCATCTGTTACATAATGAGCTGTTGCTCCAATCAGCTTTACACCGCGCTCATATGCACGCTCATATGGTTTTGCTCCAACGAATGCAGGTAAAAAAGAATGATGAATATTCATGACACGATTCGGATGTCTTGTGACAAAATCAGAAGATAAAATTTGCATATAGCGAGCTAAAATCACAAAATCAATTTCGTTGCTTTCTAAAAGTTCAAGCTGTGCTTTTTCTGCTTCTGGCTTTGTATCTTTTGTAACTGGAATATAGTGAAAAGGAATGCCTTTACTTTCTACGAACTCTCGCATTGTTTCATGGTTACTAACAACCATTGCTATATCTGTATAAAGCTCTCCACGCTCGTAGTTCCAAAGAAGCTCCTGTAAGCAGTGATCTTCTTTAGAAACAAAGATCGCTGTCTTTTTGCGATTTGAAGCTGATTGTAGCTGCCAGTCCATTTCAAAAGATGAAGCAACTTCATGAAATGACTTCTTAAGTTCGCTGTAACGTTTTTGAAAATCAGGGCATTCAAACTCTATTCTCATAAAAAAAAGACCATCAGTATGACTTGTTGAATATTGGTTTGATTCAACAATGTTTGCTTTACACTCGAAAAGCCACTGAGACACTTTTGCGACAATCCCTGGTTTGTCATTACAACTAATAAGCAGTCTTCCTCTATTTTGATATTTATTTGTTACATATTCGAATTTTTTTTGGCGATAACTGTTCATCTTTCTTCCTCACTTCTCCATCCATTTTTGTTTCTTCAACATATGTAAAAACTGAAATATCCTTTTGATTCCAAGAGCACGTTTATTTTATCTTATTTTTTAACCTTTTTCAAAAGCCATTTAATATAGATTTTAGTGTAGCATACCGCTTTTTCTTTTTCTATGAAAAAGATAAGGCAAAAAGGGTGCAATAAAAAAAGCGCTCGTATTTCTACGACGCTTCTTCGATGTTTAATTTAACCATTTTGGCGGCATATTTTGATTCCAATAAATTTTTCCTAAATCATAATGTTTCTGAAAGCCGTCTTCACTTGTATGATAATGAAAGTTAAACCAATAACCATCTTTTGGCGGATGATCTCTTCTGACATGAAAACGAATAATATCTTCTCCTGTTTCCCGATTGTATACATTAAAGATTTTTTCTCCATATCCTCCAGAAGGAGACTCGGTAATTCCTAAGTTGGACAACTCTCCTTCGTCAGTTTGTTCTGATACCTCTGTTAAAGCCTCTTCAATCTTTGGTAGAATTGCTTCTCTAAATTCCTCTTCAATAACAGGTGAAATTTTGGTTCCAAACTTTTGAAAGGACTGACTTTCTGCTTCAGCTAAGGCATTTGTTACAAAATCTTCTTTTGAAAGAGGTGGACTATAAGAATAAGAGGTTTCTTCACTATATGGAATTGCTACATCTTCAATATAACTTTGCTTTTCAGGCTTGTCCGCTTTTACATCGTCTATATACAAGTAATCTGGCGGACTAACAAGGCCAAACGTAAACACCGTAATTAACACAATAAACGTCTTTCGCAACCATCTTGGCATACACTTTTCCCCCTCTTTCCAACGTGGATCATTACTCCGAGCATACTTTTTCTTTATTTTAACATTTTTTAAAAAGAGTCCCCTGAACTTTTCAGATTTTTAACAAAAGTAATGAAGGTGAAACCTCTCTTAAAATCTTTGCAATATTTCTACTTTTTCATATAACGGTTGAATTAGGCTAAAAGTTTCATTTTTCTTTTAAAAGAGTTCTTTTGTGAAACACTATGTAAAAAGGAGATGAATGAAGTGGATACTATTTTTGTCATTTCATTGTGTATTGTTCTCGTCTATAATATTACACTTACACTTTTTGATTAAAGCTCAATTTTGAGTAGTTTTTTTACACCGTAGTGGAAAAGAGCCGTTTTTCGTTTATGAACATCAAAATTTAAAGCATCAAAAAGAGGACTTCTGAAATGATCTTTTAACACAACTCTTTTTCTTGCAACTCGGCACGCTTCCTTCACCATCTTTTTTGTCACAGGATGGTGAAGAGCGAGCGGACGGAGACTTTCAATTCCTGCTGATTCTTCTACAGTTTGATGAAACATCGGGTCAAAATACACAACGTCAAACGACTTATCTTCACAGGAAATCAAATACTTTTCGCTTTCTTCTGCGATTACTTCTATTCTTTTCATTGCAAGGTTCAATTCAGCAATGGATGTTTCCCAGCTTTTTAATCCTTCTTTTACAATATAAGCAACATAGCGATTGCCTTCTGTTCCAACGACTTTTCCTCTTTCTCCAACAGCAAGACTTGCCATAGTACTGTCAGAGGCAAGGCCAAGCGTACAGTCTAAGAATGAATCTCCTTCTTTAAGATTTACGGCCTCCAAAAACGGATCCCTCTCCCCTTTTATCCAACGTTTTGCACGAAACATGGCTGAATTAGGATGAAAGAAAAAAGGTTCACTACTCTCTTTATAAAAAAGCTCAAGTCTTTCTTTTCCGACAACGAGAATGTTACAACCCCTCTCGTCTCTAAGCTTTGATATCGAGCGCTTTCTTCGTTCTTCAAACGGAACTTTAAGGACCTTTGAGATCTTATAAGCCCGTTCAATCATCTCTTGATTTGTTCGTCCAGCAGTTGTAACAATCATCTCTTTCGTCCCTTACATGTATTTTGAACGTCAAAAAAGAGTGTCACTAGACACTCTTTCCCGCTTACTTACAATGTGTATTTAGTCCTGTAATAATATTTTCCATAATGCTTTCAAGTGCATGATCTTCAATGTTATGACGAGGAATAAAGTGAACAACTTCTTTTCCTTTTAGCACCGCCATTGATGGAGAAGAAGGCTCAATATCTGTAAAATATTCTCTCATTTTAGCTGTTGCCTCTTTATCTTGTCCTGCAAAAACCGTTACAAGATGATCTGGCTTCACTTCGCTATACAAAACAGCTTGCGTAGCAGCTGGACGAGCAAGACCTGCTGCACATCCACAAACAGAATTTACAACAACAAGCGTTGTTCCTTCAACATGCTCCATAAAGTCTTCTACTTCTTCAGCTGTTGTCAATTCACTAAAACCTGCCCGAACAAGCTCCTCACGCATCGGCTTGACAAGTTGACGCATATATTCTTCATATGCCATTGACATAATTCATTCCTCCTTATTCCTTGACGGTAACAGCATACTATAAAAGAGGGCAAAAAATCAACGAGCTTGCGCTAAATTCGACAATATTTTTACTATTCATTTCAAAAAGAAACCTCAGCAGTGCCAAGGTTTCTTTCTTAATATTATTTTGAAAAAGTCGTCTCTTTTTTTGCTGTTTTTTCAAATTTATCTGTTACAGCTCCTTCTGATGAGCATGATACAAGATGTGCATATTTTCCTAATACGCCTTTTGTATGAAGAGGTTTTGGTGTCCAAGCATCACGGCGTGCTTTTAATTCTTGCTCTGAAACGTTCATTGATACGGTCTGAGCAATAGAATCAATTGTTACTTCATCACCTGTTTGCAACAAAGCAATCGGACCTCCAACTTGGGCTTCAGGCGCAATATGCCCTACAACAAGTCCATGTGTTCCACCTGAGAAACGCCCGTCCGTTAGAAGCGCTACTTTTTCTCCAAGTCCTTTTCCAACGAGCATGGAAGAAATGGAAAGCATCTCAGGCATCCCCGGTCCACCTTTTGGTCCCACATGGCGAATAACTAAAACATCGCCTTCCTTAATTTCATCATCTACAATTGCTTTTGTTGCTTCTGCTTCTGAATCATATACTTTTGCAGGACCTGTATGGACTTTTACTTTTACCCCGCACATTTTTGCCACAGCACCACTTGGAGCAAGATTTCCTTTTAAGATAATAAGCGGCCCGTCTTCTCGTAGCGGCTGATCAAGAGGAACGATAACGTCCTGACCTTCTGCTAGATCTTGTGCTTCCTCTAAGTTTTCAGCAAGCGTTTTTCCTGTTACCGTTAAGCAATCTCCATGAAGATAACCTGCTTTATATAGCATTTTCATAACAGCTGGTACCCCACCAATGTTGTGAAGATCTTGCATCACGTATCTTCCGCTTGGCTTTAAGTCTGCAATATGCGGTACTTTCTTTTGAATACGATCAAAGTCTTCAATTGTTAAGTCAACGCCAACAGAATGAGAAATTGCAAGAAGGTGAAGTACAGCATTTGTAGAACCACCAAGCGCCATTACAACTGTAATTGCATTTTCAAATGCTTCTTTTGTCATGATATCTTTTGGATAGATGCCTTTTTCAAGCAAGTTATAAACAGCTTGTCCTGCTTTATAGCAATCTTCTGACTTTTCTTTCGACTCTGCTGGATTTGAAGAACTTCCAGGTAAGCTCATTCCAAGGGCTTCAACAGCAGATGCCATTGTATTCGCTGTATACATACCACCACATGAACCAGATCCAGGACATGCATTACATTCAATTTTGTTTAGTTCTTTTCCGTCAATATCACCTTTATTGTATTGACCAATTCCTTCAAAAACAGAAACAATGTCAATATCTTTTCCATTGTGTTTTCCAGGAGCGATGGTTCCTCCGTATACGAAAACAGCTGGTACGTCTGTACGTGCAATTGAGATCATACAGCCTGGAATGTTTTTATCACATCCTCCAATTGCAACGTAGCCATCTAAGTTTTCAGCCCCAATTACAGTTTCAATAGAGTCAGCAATTACTTCACGACTTGAAAGAGAGTATCTCATACCGTCTGTTCCCATTGAAATTCCATCGGAAACAGTAATGGTATTAAAGATCATTGGAGCACCGCCAGCTTCACGAGCTCCTTTCTTTGCCTCAACTGCCAAATCATCAATGTGAATGTTACATGGCGTTACTTCACTCCACGTACTAGCAATCCCAATCATTGGTTTTTTAAAATCTTCATCTGTAAAACCAACCGCACGAAGCATAGCACGGTTAGGTGCCTTTTTTACATCATCACTAATTACTTTACTTTTAATTCTTAAATCTTTTTTCACTACAATGTCCCCCAAATCAATTGTTATTGTTAAATAATATAGTACTTTTCAAGAGTGATTGCAATAATATTCTCAATTTTTTATTTTATATAATTTTTCTGTTAATATAAAACAGTTCATTCCCTTCTTTTCTATTCTCTTACGGAAGCGCTTTATTATTTTTATATAACAAAAAAGAGTAAAGGGAATTCCCCTTTACTCTCTAGTGTTTACGCGCTTCTGTCATTTGCTTCCAAACGGAACCTTTTGCTTCTTCTCCACCTTGAATACGCTCAATAGCAAGTTTGATTTGCATACTGACTTCAAATTCCGGATCATCTTCAGCAGCTTTTAAAGCTGGTAGGGCACTTTCATCTCCAACTTCATATAAAAACATAGCTGCACGCCAACGAACTAATTTACTTTTATCTTCTAATGCCTCTATCGCTGCAGGCATAGCTTCTACAAATCCTAAGTCTGACAAACAGTCTGCTGCTGTTCTTCTAACCGTTACAGATTTGTCTTTTAATGCTTTATCAAGATATGGAAGCACGATTTGATCTTCAATCATGCCAAGATAAACTGTAGCAAGACGTCGAATTGACACTTTACTGTCTTCTAATGCTTTGTTTAAAAGAGGAAGATCTTCAATAGTTGGATCCATCTGCTCTAAATGTGCATAGCGTTTTGTCCAATCTTCATCTTCAAACATTTCAAGCGTAACTTTATAGCTTTTACGTTCTACAACCGCTGATTTTGTTTCTCCTTTTTGTGAAGAGCTAACAAGTTCTTCTAAACGTTCCTCTGGATATGCAGCATCAATTTCACTTGCAACTTCCTTTGCAATTTCCTCAAGATCACCATAGCGAACTCCATGATCTTTCCATTTTCGTTCAAGGACAACGTTGTCATCTTCTCGCTGAGCCTTCACAACCGCTTCTTTGAATCGAGCTGGCAGACCTTCACGTTTTTCCGTTTCCCCATCTGTTAGCTTAATCTGCATTGGAATACCTTTGAAAAGTTGAAGAGCAACGTTCACTTCACCAAAGTGCTCATCAACTTTATCCTGTTTTTCTTCACCTTCTACTTCTTCACCAAATAAAGCACGCACTTTTGGTAAGATTTCTTTCCAATCAAATTTTGCATTACGCTCTACTGCCAAAAAATCAGCTACATGATAAACGCCTTTCACCCCATCGATTTCCATCAAATCTTGAATAATCTTTGGTGCTTGCTCAACGTTTGTCCCATTGTAGTTATTGCTTTTACCAGCTGGAAGCTCACTATCAAGCGTGACTTTCATCGTGTTTGGACTTGGCGTAGGTTCAATTGACTTAATGTTCATGTTTCCACTGCTCCTTTTTTTACTTCTTAAAGGGATTGTAACACAATTACCCGTTCAGCTCTTCTATAAGCTCTGAAAGCTCTGCCCAGCGCTCAATTGCTTGTTCAAGCTGCTCATTCAACTCCTGTTCACGGTTCATAAGCTCTTGAGCTTTTTCATAATTTGTGCCGACTTCAGCAAGGTCATTTGCGACAGTTTCAAGCTCTGTTTCAAGCTCAGGTATTTTTTCTTCAAGCTCTGTCCACTCTCGTTTTTCATTATAAGACAAGCGGCGTTTCTTTTTCTCTTGTGAAGGCGTTTCTTTCGGCTTTTGTTTCTGAACCGTTTTCTTTTTTGTGCTTTCTTCTAAAAGCTCACTATATGAACGAAGATATGTTGAAACTTCTCCTTCTCCTTTGAAAACAAATAAGTAGTGCGCAATTTTATCTAAAAAGTAGCGATCATGTGAAACAGTAATAACAACGCCAGGAAACTCTTCAATATAGTCTTCAAGAACTGTAAGCGTTTCTGTATCAAGATCATTTGTCGGCTCATCAAGAAGCAAAACGTTTGGTGATGTCATTAAAAGACGAAGAAGGTAAAGACGACGTCTTTCTCCTCCCGAAAGCTTTCGAATTGGTGTGCCGTGCGTATGAGTTGGGAATAGGAAACGTTCAAGCATTTGAGAAACAGAAATGGTTTTTCCATCTGTTGTTTGAACAACTTCCGCTCCTTCTTTTACATAATCAATCATACGCTGGTTAAGATCAATTTCTTCACTTTCTTGTGTATAATAAGCAATTTTCACTGTCTGGCCTTGCTCAATTTCGC
This sequence comes from Priestia sp. TRM10, assembly GCF_057808375.1. Taxonomy (NCBI): domain Bacteria; kingdom Bacillati; phylum Bacillota; class Bacilli; order Caryophanales; family Bacillaceae; genus Priestia; species Priestia sp. TRM10. The sequence continues at coordinate 359,921 of NZ_JBJZOT010000013.1, read as the reverse complement.
CATGATCCGGCTGAATTTTCCCTGCAATCATATTTAAAAGCGTTGATTTACCGCTTCCGTTATATCCTACAATACCAATATGGTCGCCTCTTTGAATAATGTGAGAAAAATCTTTGATAAGCAAACGATCTCCAAAGGATTTGTTCACTTCTGTAAATTCCACCACTTTTTTCCCAAGTCTACTTCCTGATAAACTAATTGAAAGTTTATCATCTTGGCTATGATCAAGACGCCCTTCAATATCTTCAAAGCGCTGAATGCGTGCTTTCTGCTTTGTTGAACGTGCTTTAGCTCCACGTCTAATCCAAGCTAGTTCATTGCGGTAAAGATTGCGAAGCTTTGCCTGACTTTGGCGCTCTTCTTCTTCTCTTTGTGCTCTTCCTTCAAGAAAAGATTGATAGTTTCCTGTGTACGTGTACATATTTCCTTCATGTAGTTCAAAAATGCGGTTTGTAACGCCATCAAGAAAATAGCGATCATGCGTCACGAGTAAAACAGCCCCACTATATCGTACAAGATAATCTTGCAGCCACCCAATAACTTCATAATCAAGATGGTTTGTTGGCTCATCTAAAATAAGTAAATCAGGCGTTTCAATTAAGCATTGAGCAAGAGCTACTCGTTTTTTTTGCCCTCCTGATAAGTTGCCCATTTTTTGACGAACATCATGAATACCAAGCTTAGATAAAATAGCTTGAACATTTGCGTTTGTATCCCATGCATTCATTGCATCCATTCGTTGTTGAAGAGCATAAAGATTTTCTTGATGTTCTTCATTTTCTGGATGCTTTTCAAGATCATAGAGAGCTTTATCATATTTTTTCAGTAGCTCAAACATGGGGGTACTGCTTGTAAATACTTGCTCAATGACTGTTAAATTCTCATTAACTTCCGGATGCTGTGCTAAATAACTAATTGTATAATCTTTTGAATGAGAGATTTCTCCTTGATCGTCTGTATCAAGGCCTGCAATAATTTTTAATAGCGTTGATTTACCTGTTCCATTAACACCGATAATACCAATGCGCTCACGTTCATTAATTGTAAAGCTTATATTGTTAAAGAGAAGCTTTTCTCCGTATGTTTTTGTCATATTTTCAACTGTTAGCATCTTCATTTGTACCATTCCATTCTTCCTTAAATTTCTCTAAAAACTCCATCATAAAACGATGACGATCTGTTGCAAGCTCAACTGCTTTTTTGGTGTTCATCTTTCCTTTTAAAAGAAGAAGTTTTTCATAAAAATGTCCAATAACGCTCGACGGATCTTGACGATATTCATCTTCTGTCATCGCTGTTCTAGGAGTCTCGTCCTCTTTAAACAAAATATGACCTTTCGCCCCTCCATACGTAAACGCCCTTGCAATTCCAATCGCCCCAATAGCATCAAGTCGATCTGCGTCTTGAACAATTTTCCCCTCTATTGTAGAAGGAGACTCCCCGTTCCCTCCTTTAAAAGAGACGCTTTTAATGATGTGAATAATGTGATTAACATCATTCCTCGGGACATCACAAGCTCGGAGAAGCTCATCAATACGCTTATATGCTTCCTCTTCTGAAGAAACAAGTTTTGGGTCTGCACAATCATGAAGGAGGGCTGATAGCTCAATGATCTCCCGGTTACCTCCTTCATGAACAGCGAGGTATAAAGAAAGATGTCTCACGCGAAAAACATGGTCTAAATCGTGCCCAGTCCGATCATCTTTCAACACGGAGCATACAAATTTTTCTACTGTTTTTACTCTTTCTTGTTCGTTCATTTTCTCCTCCGGTACTTTTCTTCTCCCCTATTTTAACACAGCGTCTTAAAAGGATAGGCACTTGCGGATTTTTTTTAGACGATTATCTCTTTTTGTTTTTTTTACATAGGATACTAACGTACGAATTCAAACTACTGAGGAGCTGACAAAATGTTTCGACATAGAAATCACCACTGTTGTATGCCAATGCCAAAACCTATGCCTTGTCACCAGCCAATCATGCACCATATGCCTTGCCATCAGCCAATGACAAATCCTACACAACAACTGCCTTACAACATGCCTCATGACCATATGATGGGCACTCACAATATGCCTGAACAATATGACATGATGGACTACAACATGATGCCGCATATGGATGATCAACAAGTGATGGGAGACTACGATATGGGACATGAACCTCATATGATGAATATGCCGTATGATATGGCACCACAGCATATGGATATGCCTCATCACACAATGGGAGATTATGACATGCAAATGCCTCATCATCAACAACTGCCTTACAACATGCCTCATCAAGGCCATCAAATGATGCCTGAGCATCAATACCCTCAGCATTATCCACAAGAACCATCCTGTTCATGTGGAAAAAAGAAGCGTTAACTAAAAAAGAAGCGGCATTATAGCGCCGCTTCTTTTTTATCTTTCTTGCACAACATCTGTTTTTTCTTCTAAAAGCTGTTCAATATCATGCTCTAAATCTTTCGGAGCCGTTTTTGGACTAAACCGTTGAACAGGTTCACCATCTTTATCAATTAAAAATTTTGTAAAGTTCCATTTAATAGCTTTCGAACCTAATATGCCTGGTGCTTTTTCAGCTAGGTACTGAAAAAGCGGATGAGCATTATCCCCTTTAACATCTATCTTTGCAAACATTGGGAAGTCAACCCCATAGTTACGCTGACAGAACGATTGAATCTCCTCCTCGCCTCCAGGCTCCTGCCCGCCAAATTGATTACAAGGAAAGCCTAAGATGACAAAATTGCGGTCTTTATACTTTTTATATAAATTTTGAAGACCTTCAAACTGTGGAGTAAATCCACATTTGCTGGCTGTATTAACAACAACAATCACTTTTCCTTTATATTGTTCTAGTGACTGTTCTTCACCTTTTATATTTTGAGCTGAAAATTGATAAATGTTCATCTTTATTTCCTCCTATAGGTCAACGAGCTTTTTTTTACTTTTCCCTTTTTTTCAAGAGATGAAACTGCCTATATAATCGTTTATACAATATTTTTCACACTTTCTGTTGAAACTTCTTGAAGTTGTTCTTATAATAGATTTATTGCAATTTTTCAGATTTTTAGAAACAGGAGGGATATTCCATGCCGATTAACATCCCCTTTGATCTTCCGGCAAAAGAAATACTTACAAGCGAGCGGATCTTCGTAATGGATGAAACAAGAGCTTTCACCCAAGACATTCGTCCATTAAATATCGTTATTTTAAATCTTATGCCTCAAAAAGAAAAGGCTGAAACTCAATTTTTACGCCTGCTTGGAAACTCTCCTCTTCAAGTGAATATAACGCTTATTCATCCTGAAACACACCAAGCAAAAACAACGAGTAAAACTCATCTTGAGCGCTTTTATTCAACGTTCCCACAGATTAAGCATCAAAAATTTGACGGGATGATTATTACAGGAGCTCCTGTTGAACATATGCCATTTCGTGACGTTACATACTGGCACGAGCTCTGTGAGATTATGGACTGGTGTAAAACTAACGTCACTTCTACTATGCACGTATGCTGGGGTGCACAAGCTGGGCTTTACCATCATTTTGGAATTGATAAAATCCCTCTTGATAAAAAGTGTGCAGGTGTTTTTTCTCATACTTCCATTGCTGAACCAGTAAAACTGCTCAGAGGGTTTGATGATCTATTTTTCTCTCCTCATTCACGTCATACAGATGTAGATATAGAAGAAGTCAAAAGGCATCCTGCCCTTGAGCTTCTTTCTTCATCAGAAGAAGCAGGCGCTTATTTAATGATGTCTCGTGATGAGAAGTTTATTTTTGTAACAGGACATCCTGAATATGATGTTCAAACGTTAAAAGAAGAATATGACCGAGATATTCAAAAAGGACTGGAAATTCAAGTACCGCGTCATTATTTCCCAAACAATGACCCTGCAAGCTCTCCACTTAAAACATGGCGCTCACATGCCAATCTTTTATTTATGAATTGGCTTAACTATTATGTTTATCAAGAAACGCCTTACAATTGGAATTGAAAGAACCGATTGTCCGCACTACAACAGTAAAAGAAAGAGCATCTACTGCTCTTTCTTTTTTTCTAGAACAAAAAGCCAAAAGAAGGATAAGGCTTGCTGAAGTGGCCGAGAAAGTTTGTCAGCTTCGTTCTTTTGTACGCCTGTCTTATAAACAGGATAACCATCAAGAACGTCCCATCCATTTTCAGAAGCCATGCGTTCAAATTCCCATGGCATCATTGTGTTGCAAATCACGTCTTTTTCATACAAGCGATCATAGCTGTTTGACCTTGGCCCTGCTGTAGGCCCTAAAATTGCAACAAAAGCCTTTCCGCCTTTTTTTAATACTCTTTTTAATTCTTGCACAGAAGAAAGTGGAGTTTCTGTCCACTCCAATGCATTAATGACCATTGCTCCATCGAATTCTTCGTCTCCAAAAGGAAGAGATGCAAAATCACCTTGAACAAATTTCAATCCCTCTTGTCCAAAAAGCTCTGCTGCTTTCTCAATCATTTTAGAAGACAAATCAACTCCTGTTACATTTATATTTTTGCTATGTAAAAGAGAAGAACCAAACCCATCGCCACAGCCAACATCAAGATATTTTTCACCTTTTTGTGCAAACTTCTCAATTGTTGGAATTACAATACTCCTGCTTCCTGTTTCCCACATTTCTTTGCTTTTGCTGTTCCATGTATTTGCTTGATTGTCCCATTTTTCTTTTGATGTTTCATGCCATTTAAATTGTTTCTCCATCTCTGTATCCTCCTCTTTCTCTCCCTTTTCTTTTATAATACATAAATTTATCAATGACTCAAATATTAAAGATTAAAGAAGGAGGAAAGTTTATGGAACAAAAACAGTTTGTTGCTGTGCAAAAAAATGCTGATGGAGATCTGACAGCATTCAAAACTTCCGATGGTTCTTTGCTTTCATATGAAGAAGCTCTTCAAGAAGTTTTAGCAGGTTCAATTGCTAACGTCAGCGCATTTAAAGGAAAAGATGGGGAAACTTATATAAGAAGCAACCCTGATAATCGAAAAGATAATAATCTTGATCAACTACCTCTATTCTAAAAGGAGTGTCCTTAGATGACTAAAAAACCAAACAAAGGCAGCATGAATCAAAACTCTCCAAAACTTCAGCACTATTTAGTTGAATCAGGAGAAGAAATCACAAGCGGTGATAACAGTAAAGGAAATAAACATAACAAAGATCAATCAAGTAAAACAAAAGAAAAGAAGCTTCATCGTAAAAGATAACAAAAAACCACGCCAAGTGCGTGGTTTTACATTTGCTGTCTGATTTTAGTTTTTGTGAGCCCTTTAAACTGCGGATAAGCAATCCCCACAAAAATAAGAATTAATCCTGTCCACTGTAAGGGTGAAATAGACTCGTGAAGAAAGATCCCTGAACAAATAACAGCTGTTGGAAGCTCTGCAGCTCCTAAAATACTGCCAATTCCAGGATCCACTTTAGGCATACCAAGTGCAAAAAGCAACGGTGGCAAGCATGCTCCAAAAAGACCAAGCATGCTTCCCCACAGCCACAGTCCCTCCCCTAAGTCTCCGTTAAACATAAAAGTTGGCTGAAGGACAATAAATGTTAACACAACTGCTCCAATACTCATGTAAGCACTGCGCTGAATAGGCGGTACACTCACTTCTACTTTGCCACTAGAAAAAATAAATAAAGTAAAAGACAATGCGGCAAGAAGCCCAAGTACAATTCCTTTTGGATCCAACTGAAGTCCTTTTCCTTCTAACAAAGCACCAGCTAGCACTGTTCCTCCTAAAAGAAACAGAGCGGATACAACGTACCGAGCACTTGGTCGTTTTTTAGCAAAGATACTTTCCAACAAAATCCCCATCCATGTAAATTGAAAAAGAAGAACAATAGCAATTGAAGCTGGAATGGTTTTTAAAGCATTATAATAAAGCACGCTCGTTGAAAATGTGAAACATCCAACAGCAATCAGCTTCATCTTTTGTTTCCATGTTAAACGATTACGCTTACAAAATAAATTTAACACCCACAGAAGCACAGCACCAATTAACATCTGACTTCCAATTACATTTTCAACACTGAACCCTTTTGAATAAGAGATTTTCACAATGGTTGATAAAATTCCATAGCTGCACGAACCAGCAAGCACGAATAAAATAGCTTTCATGTCTTCTTTCTCCTTTATTTGAACTAAAAGAGGGCTTTTCACTCAGAAAAGCCCTCTTTTATTATCCTATACATTAATGTTATGGGAAACGCCTATTCCCCCACTTCTTTTCCTTTCGAAGAGAAACGTGGATAACCTATTAAGATAGCAACAATACCGCAAACCGCAATTAAAAATGGATAATAGGCATAAGGTAAAATCTCAACTGGTGATAGTGAAGCAAATTGAGCGGCTGCAAGCATTTGAGCTCCATACGGGATAAGCCCTTGTACAAAGCAAGCAAAAATATCTAAAATACTCGCTGATTTACGACGGTCAATTCCGTACTGGTCTGCTACATTGCGAGCAAGAGGACCTGCAAAAAGAATTGCAATCGTATTATTTGCTGTAGATATATTTGTTAAACTAACAAGAGCGGCAATTCCAAATTCTGCTCCTTTTTTGGAAGAAATGTTTTTCGTAAGAACATGAAGGAGATAATGAATTCCTCCATTATATTTAATAACTTCAACCATTCCTCCAATAAGCATTGATAAAATGACAAGTTCAGACATTCCTAGAATACCGTCTTTTATTGCTGAAAAATATTCCACAAGATTATAACTAGACGTTAACATCCCTATAATTCCTGTAATGATGATGCCTCCTGTTAATACAGCCAAGACATTTACACCTAAAAGAGCGGCAATAAGAACAGCAAGATAAGGCAGAACCTTAATAAGTTCAAAATCATGCTCTCCAATAGACGTATGATTTCCAAGTGTCATTACAGTCAAAACAATGATTGTTACAATAGCTGCCGGCAATACAATGAAAAAATTCGTTTTAAACTTATCTTTCATTTTTGTTTGCTGTGTACGAACAGATGCAATGGTTGTATCAGAAATAAACGATAAGTTATCCCCAAACATTGCTCCTCCTACAACGGTTGCCATGACAAGAGCTAAAGAGATATCTGTTTGGCTACTAATCCCTACACCAATTGGACCAAGAGCAGCAATTGTTCCTACTGAAGTTCCCATTGCAAGCGATAAAAATGCTCCTATCACAAATAAACCTGCAAGAATAAGATTTGCTGGAAGAATAGATAAAGCCATATTAACTGTTGCATCAACAGCTCCCATCTCTTGAGCAGTTTGTGAAAAGGCCCCCGCTAGAATAAAAATAAGAACCATTACAATAATATCCGAGTTTCCTGCTCCTTTAGAAAATCTCTCTACTTTATCTGTTAGACTTTCTTTTCGATTAAATAAAAAGGCTACAATAGCTGCAATAAGGATGGCCACTAGGACAGGAAGCTTATAAAAGTCTCCTGTAATAATACCTGAACCGAGAAAAAGACCAAGAAATATCACAAGCGGCAATAAAGCAAGAGGATTTCCTCTTGAGTTTTTCATGTTGTTATCCCCTCTTTCTTTTTTCAATAAAAAAATTCTTCTTACCAAGAAAGAAGAACATTGTCATACTTTGTATATAAACAGAAAAATATTTCCCGTCATTTTAACGTTTTTACAAACATTCTTTCATACTGTAATAGGAAAGAGAGAAAAAGTCAATTGATTTTACTATTTTCAGATAACTCCAACACTTTTTCTCCCTTTCCATTCTAAATTATTTCATCAGTAAATTGAGTTTTTTTCCTAATTTCTCTTTTGTAGACGAAGAAAGCATAGCATTTAATATTTTAGCTAAACTAGCTCCTATCAATGTCCCCACTGTATTGAGAATAAGGTCATCGACGTCTGTTGATCTTCCAATCGGGAAAATATATTGAAATAGCTCTACAGCAAAGGACAAACACATTCCATAAAAAGTGACTTTAAAAAGGGACGCTTTTTTTCTCAAGCAGAGAAAAAGAAAAAGAAAAAAGCCAAACGGCATAAAAAGCAAAATATTCAATCCTAAGTTGCTTATTGTGACATTTGGATCTGTTGAATACAGAAGCAAATTGTACATCCCTTTTAATGGTTCAACATTAAGCACTCGTGCATCTCCATAATTATAGCCTGTCGGGTACATCGTGATAAATAAAATGGAGATAGTACTTATGCCTAGTGCGCTTTTTAGAAAGAAACGGCTTACCTTAAACGGCTTTTCCCTCTTTTTTTCCAGAAAAGAAAGGGTAAGAACATACAAAATAGACGTCGCAACTAACGGCGGAACAGCTGAACCGAAAATCGTCCAAAGAAATCCAAACATCTTTCTCACCTTTTCTTTTTTGCGTGTTAGCTTTTAAACTCTATCATAACTATTTCCCTCTTCCAATAAAGAACTACGCTTCTGATTAATATGTAATACAAATGTAAAGGTCCAGTAAAATTCCGGTATATTAACTCTCCCTCCCTCGTCTTTCTTCTTTATTCTCTGCGATATTTCTTGCATTCTTTTTTCCTATCCTTGCTGTTTTCTGATAATATAATAGAGGAACTGTACGTAATGAATGTGAGGTAATGGCCATGACGTATTCAATAAAGAAATCGCTTTCTTATCATGAGCAAGTGTACAAATCACTGAAAGAAATGATTTTCAAAGAAGTTTTTCAGCCAGGAGAACGCATTTATGAAACCAAAATTGCTCGTGAATTTGAAATTAGTAGAAGTCCTGTCAGAGAAGCAATCCGAGCTCTTGAACAAGAAGGACTTTTAGTAACAGACGAAAAATCAAGAGTGACAGTCTATGAACCAACGTTAAAAGACGTTGAAGATATTTATGAATGCCGTAAAGCACTTGAATCACTTGCAGCTTCATTAGCAGCTCGTCATGCAAGAGACGAAGATATTAAAAAACTTTCAGAGAACTTGAAGCAGTCAAGAGAAGTAATTAGAAACTTAAAAGATAATCAAAAAGGAAGCGAAGAGATGCTTCATTTAAACACGGAGTTTCATCAAATTATTAGACGTTCTACAAACAACAAGCGCCTACAAAAACAAATTAACGATCTTCAGTCTCTTACTTACTTTTATCGAAAGCTGAACATGGAAGGAGAACAAAGATGTCAGCGCATTGTAAAAGAACATGAAGAGATTTTTGAACTTATTAAAAATCGTGATGAAGAAAAAGCTTTGCTGCTTATGAAAGAGCACATTAATAATGATCTTCAACATCTAAAAATTGTGATTACAAATCATCAATAAAAGAAGGAGCAGCAATGAATATCCAAACTTTTAATGCCGTGTATTCTATTATGGAAGCGGCTTTTCCACCATCAGAACGACGAACTCGAGAAGGACAGCTAGAGCTTCTTAATCATGAACAATATAGCATCAAAACAAAAGAAAATGAAAATGGCGAGATTGTAGCTTTTCTAGCTTCTTGGCAGTTTCCTACCTTTTCATTTATTGAACATATCGCTGTTTCCTCTTCTTGTCGTGGTCAAGGATTAGGCAAACTGCTCATTCATGACCATTTACAGTCAACAAATAGGCCTACAATTCTTGAAGTGGAACCTTGCTGTGACGATATTACAGAGCGCAGAATTCGTTTTTATGAAAAACTCGGCTTTCATAAAAATGTTTTTCCTTACATGCAGCCTCCGCTTCAAAAAGGTGCGGATTTTATTCCGCTTGATATTATGAGCACGCCTAGCCTGCTCAATGATAGCGAGTTTTCTACCATAAAAGAACAACTTTTTAGAGAAGTATACAAATTACAATAAAACGCCAAAAGCTAGCAAGGATATCCTGCTAGCTTTCATGCTTTTCTAATACATTTTCCATATAATCTTTTCCCCATTCATACATCGCATCTAAAATTGGCATCAAACTTTTCCCGTGTTCTGTTAAAGAATATTCTACTTTTGGAGGCACAACAGGATACACTTCACGGTGCACAATAAAGTGTGCTTCAAGCTCTCTAAGCTGGTTCACTAACATGCGCTGCGTAATCCCCGGCATAAGAGCTTTTAATTCACCAAATCGCTTTGTTCCTTCTTTCCCTAAGTGCCATAAAATAAGCATCTTCCACTTTCCACCTATAACAGCTAGCGTTAGTTCCTTTTCACAATTAAATGTTTTTTCTGCAAAATTCGGCAATTTCCTCCACCATTCCTTTTCTCATAGTATACTTTTAGACACTATATGATTTCAAAGTGCGTACTTTCATAAGAATAATATACCTAGTATACTAGCCAACATAGTGTTAGTAAATGTAAAACAGCTGAAGACACTACCACATTCACATTATTTATCAAATTTAAAAGAAAAAGGAGAATCTACACATGAAATTACAATTAGCTTTAGATCTTGTAAATATCCCAGAAGCAATTGAAGTTGTAAAAGAAGTTGAAGAACATATTGATATTGTTGAAATAGGTACACCTGTTGTAATCAATGAAGGATTAAAAGCTGTGAAAGAAATGAAAAATGCGTTTCCAAACTTAACAGTGTTAGCAGACCTTAAAATTATGGATGCAGCAGGCTATGAAGTTTCTCAAGCGTCTGAAGCTGGAGCAGACATTATTACAATTTTAGGCGCCGCAGAAGATCAGTCTATTAAAGGAGCTGTTAAAGAAGCGAAAAAACGTGGAAAACAAATTTTAGCAGATATGATTGCTGTTAAAGATATCGAAACTCGTGCTAAAGAACTTGACGAACTTGGCGTTGATTATATTTGCGTTCATACAGGCTATGACCTACAAGCAGTTGGGAAAAATTCATTTGAAGATCTTGCTACAATTAAAAACGTTGTTAAAAATACAAAAACAGCTGTTGCAGGCGGCATTAAGCTAGAAACACTTCCTGAAGTCATTAAACAAAAGCCAGATCTTGTTATTGTTGGCGGAGGTATTGCAACACAAGACGACAAACATGCTGCTGCAAAAAGCATTAAAGAACTTATTAACAAAGGTTAAATAATGGATACTATTCACTATTTCAATAAAATTGTGAAAGAGCTTGAACACTCTGCTCCACTGATTTCAAGTGATGAAGCTGAAATGCTCTTGCGTCATATCGCAGGAGCAAAAAAAGTTTTTGTTGCAGGTGCTGGCAGATCTGGATTTATAGCCAAATCGTTTGCAATGCGAATGATGCATATGGGGATTGATGCCTATGTTGTTGGTGAAACAGTGACTACTACATTTGAAAAAGACGATCTACTCATTCTTTGTACAGGCTCAGGTGAAACGAAAACATTAACAGCCATTGGGGAAAAAGCAAAAACGGTCGGCGGCACAATCGCATCTGTTACCCTTTCTCCTCTTTCAACGATTGGGAAAATGGCAGACACGACAGTCACATTGCCAGGTGCTCCAAAAGATCAAGATGGAAGTTTTCATGAAACGATCCAGCCAATGGGTTCTCTATTTGAACAAATAATGCTCCTCTTTTTCGATGCATTAATTCTTCGATTTATGCATTATAAAGAACTTGATACAAACAAAATGTATGGAAAACACGCAAATCTTGAATAAAAAAAGAGGCAACTTCAGTTGCCTCTTCTTTAGTTTTTATTAAATTCCATCTTCCAGCTATAATAATCATTATCTGGATTTTTCTCATAACGCAGCATCGCATCAAACTTATTGCCTTTTTTACTTGTTAGTCCTTTAACAGGCGCAATGCCGTTCTTTAAAAGCGCTTTAACCATCGTTTTCGTTGGTTTTTTCTTCATTGAGCCTAGAAATTTATCATTTTTCCAAATTACAAATTTACAACCGCTTTTCCAATTACTGCAGCCAAACCCTTTTTGTCCTTCAATTACTCCGTGTCCACAAACAGGACATTTACCAAGCACTTCGTTTGGTTTCCGCTGTAACGATACTTCATTAATTGTTACATCTTTCTCATTTTTAATCGTTTCAACCGACTTTGTGGTAAAGTCAAAAATCAGCTTCAAGAAATCGTCTTTTGTAAACTGTTTTTTCTCAATATCAAACAGTGATTTTTCAAGTCGTCCTGTAAAGTCTAGATTAAACAAATCTTGAATCGGAAATGTTTCAACAAGCTTGCGACCAAGCTCTGTTGTGACAAGGTTTTTGTTTTGACCTTCAATATAGCCAACGTCTTTTAATTTTTTAATCGTTTCAGCCCGGGTTGCTGGTGTACCAATACTAAAGCCATCTAAAACAGCACTCACGCTTTCTTCATCGTCTCCATCAACGTTTTTCCCCGCTTTATAGGTACGTTTATGGGTTATAACTTACAAAATCACTATAAAACCTTTATATAAGTTGAACTTTGCATAACTGTTTTGCCCATAGAGGATTATATAGGGCAAAACGGTTAGAATTTTTAATATTCAAATTTGCTATACAATTATGCATAATGGTAGTAGACTATAGAGTTAAAAAGAGAAGAAAGGAGCATCACCTATATTATGTCTCTTACAAACTTTAAATTTGTGGTAAAAGAACATGAAATTGAGGAATCTAGGAGGAATGGTGAAAATACAAGTAAACGTGTAGTTAGTATCGGTGTATATGATAAGAAGAACAAAATATCTATTCCCCACCCCATTACAGATTTTATTCGTTATAGATATGAGTATCAAGGTAGCAGCATTAATACGGAAAAAGCACCTGCCTATGTTATATGTCGTTTTCTAAATTACTTACTGAGAAAGATTAATGAGAATGATAATGATTTTACACAACTGATTCAAAGTGGGATAGGAGGCTTAAACTTAAAACATGGAAGTAACTACTTAACTTATCTTACAAATACGGGAGTAAAAAGAAGCACATTGCTTTATTATGAAAACTATCTAAAGGAATTCTATTTATTTTTAGAGGAGAAATCTTTGTTACAACAGCATATCGACTTCAAACAGTACCAAGACGTAAAAGGGAATTGGATTAAGGCATCACCTTTCAGATCAGCAGAGTTAGGAACAAGGTATCCACCTAGAGCACATAATAATAATAAATTTATGAAATTAAAGGACTTTGGAGTAAATAGAAACAAATTAGTTGTGGAATTCTTAGAAGAATCTAGACAGATAGCTCCTGAAATTTCATTTGCATTATGTCTTCAGTTCTTCGGAGGCCTTAGACGTGGAGAAGTTATAAACATAACAAGAAGCGATATGGAGGTTAAACTTAGAAAGTCTATGTCTGTGAAAATTAGAGATAATCGCTCCCTTCTCTTTCCACATCTTAAAGATACAAGTTGTGAAAATCCTAAACGACTAAATCACTTGGAAACTCCTTTGGCTACCCAGATGATAATAAATAGTGACTTATTATGGGACTACTATGATTCTCACATAGATGATTTAAACATAAAGCTTAAAAATGGATATCTCCAGAACCCTTATATCATGTTCTACAATAATAACGGTAACGCAATGTCTGGTAAAGTATTTGAAAAACGGTTCAAAAAAGTTAAGAAATCTTTTTTAAAGAGATTGAGTGATACCCCAGGTCGAGAAGAAGACTATTTCTTCCTAAAGGATTCATATTGGTCTACTCATATCGGTAGAGGTATTTTTACTAATTTCTTGCTGGATATGGGCTTAAGTGTTTTACAAATTGCTATCGCTAGAGGTGATACTAATATTACTTCAGTTTTAGATTATGTAGAGAAAAAAACTACTATACAACGTATTACGGAACTTCAAAATGAGTTATTCAGAGTGGAGACAGCAGAATTAGGCTCTATAGACCAAACTATGTTAAAAAATGCTTGGATAAGAGAGGTTCCAAAGTATGACAGATACTTTCGTTAACTTTAATAAAATATATAAAGACCCTACATACATGCATGTCAAAGCTTCTCCTGGAAAGTTAAAAAGACTGGAAAAACAAGGCCTAATAAAAGTTATTGAAGATAGTGATGGATTTAGGAAAGTTGAACTTAATTCACTTGAAGAATATATAGAAAGAGAAAAACAAATATCTAAAGATTGCCTCTCTATAGGGCAAGCCGCGAGGCTGTTAATTAGCCATAAATACAAATTTAAGGGTGAATTTCGACTAGCAAGTTATAAAAAGCCTATATTAAAACTCATAGATGATAAGATTCTTGATTTTTCAAGTCTTGGAAATGATATTTATATTACAAAGAAATCTTTAGATCAATTTCTTAGGAGCTATATTAGCCACGAAGAAGCCTTAGAAAAACTCAATGCAGGCGATATGACTCTGAGAAAAATTATAAAACGAAATGATATAGCTAAAGTCTATGTATCCTACCATCATATATTCTACTCTAGAAAGTGTTTAGAGTCTCTTATAACTAAGTATAATGAGAAAGTCTTACCAGATGGAACTAACGAGAATGGAACCGTAATTAAAGGTAAAGTTTATAATACGGAAAGATTTTGTCCTACAAGTGAAGCAAGGAAAATACTAAATCTAACTGTAGCACAATGGAAGGAAGTGAGAAAAGAGAATAACTTGACTGATACTATACTAGGTGGGATACGCCATTATGATAGGGATCATATATATACTTTGAGAGAAAAACAACAGAAGCTGAGAAAAGACTACTACACAGCTCATGAAGTCCAACACCTCCTTAACCTTCAACGTCAAAGTGCTCACAGTCAAATTGAAGAGTCAAGAAAAAGAGCACCTACTCTTTTTCGAGGGATAGTCCCACACGAACGCTTATACTATATTTATCCTAAAAAAATTGTAGATGAAGTCGTTTTAGAAAATAATTTAAAAACTATCATTACCTCATTTTCTGACTATATGGATGCTTACACTCATGCACTTAAAGAGTTAGGGATTGACTTATCAACTCAGAATTCCTCTACTTTCAAAGAATGGAGATTATTTATAAATAATCTCTTAGCAACTACTATTGAAAGTTCCGAAACAATTCACTATACAATATTTAAATATGTAAAATGCACAAAATTATTAACCGATTTATTGAAGAGTAAAGAAATATTTGATTTCACCTCAAATGATATTAACTTACACTTATTTAATGAATGTGTTCCATTATCTTATCAGAAAATATTTTTCACCTTTATAAAAATGAATTATAGAAATCTTTTTAATACATCACAAAATAAGCTATTTAGGTTAGAACGGCTTTCAAACCCTCATAAAAAACAAAAACATGAAAAACCTAAATCTATATATTCTTTTAAGGAATATAAAGAACTATTTAAATTTGTTAGTAATTTGTCTTTACACAAAAACAATGCTATTTACTACGTTGAGAAACAAATAGCTAATAACAATGACATGAAACAATCACTTACTCAGAATTCAAATTACGATTCTGCATGGCTGTATGTACTCCTACATCTTAATAATGCTTGGAGGCATAAAGACATCGTGAGACTTCCTAGAATTAATCTAGAGAGACTGTCCGTATCAAATATAAACCTTGCATGGTTAAAACGGAACGACTTAAGTTACGAGGATGCGAGGCATATAATATTACAAATTATGAGTAAGGATTTAAAAACAACAAAAACTAATGCTGCTAATCATTTTTTCTGTTCTAAAGACCTCACAATCCCTGTAGCGACAGCTGTCGTAATTTGTGAACTAAGAACATCTATGATGACCCCGACCTATAAATATTTAATAAATTTCCGAACCAAAAGAAATGAGTTTACTTTACCAATAAGAAAAGTCTTTTTTGAACATTTTGATAAGCATTTTAAATTTGAAAATTTGAAAATGAATCGCTCTTTATTGTCATATACCTATCATCTGCTTGTACAGAAAGGTCATTCTCAAGCTGCATTAGAAGTAGCTCAACGCTTACGTGCTCATTTCAACTTTGAAACTACTAATATTTATATCCACATTCCAGAAGAGGAACTAGACACTCTAACCAGGCAATTATTCCAGAGAGGTAATTTTGGATATATACCAGACCTATTTTCTAATGTAATATTGGGCCATACGAATAATAGACAAAAGAGAACAGAAGAGATAATTGAAATTAAGGAAAAGTTTGGTGGTGTATACAATATTGAGTGTACAGCAGGATTTCTGAATACTATACAAGCTGAGAAAAAAAGTGTTTCTGAAATGATTCTGAGTATGGGGTTAGATGAAGCTATAGAATATATGTTTAAAATTGATGCACAACTTTTACCAAGTAAAGAAGACCATTTTCAATGTCTAGTTGGTCCTGATAATTGTATTAAAGATCATAGGCACTGTAAAAACTGTTCTATGGCTATTCCTAACTTTTACGCCCTTTCCTCTCTTGCCAATAGTTTAACATCTAGGATTCAAAAGATAACAGAATTTCATGAAGAGGGATTAGAGATTGAAAAGAAAAAGATGGCTAACCTTTGTTATCTTGAAATTGATCATTGGAGAAGAGCTATAGAAATATTCGGAAAGGATACCGTATATAGTTTTGTTGAAGGTGGAAGTGAAACTTTACAAGAAAACTTCAAAAGAATTTCACTATCTCAAATATCCAATTCTCAAAGTTAAGGAGCATTATTATGAACATAAAAAATTCTACCTCTCTTAACACTGAACAAATAAACATATTAGCTGATTCCTCTTTTGTATTGAGAGAAAGTGTTGAAGCAGCAAAGTTAAGTTTACAGAATGAAACTTCCTTGTATAGTGGGAATTTTGACGATAACACTTGGGTATTTTATGCTGACAACCTTAATACTGGTTTAAAAAATAAGTTTCAATTTAGTCTGATAGACCAATATATAGAACCAAGGGATTCATTGAATAGCTTTAAAACAATTGTGAAATGTTGGATTTGCGGATTGATTTCTCAATACGCCATAAGTACAGTTACATATTACTATTCTTCTTTAATTAAAGTCTTAAAACTTACTTATGGACTTAGTAAGGATGAAGACCATGTAAACTACTTTATGAATACACTAGCATCAACACAGGAAATATCTAATAAAGAAAAGCAACATATAATTCATGTAATGCTACATTTCTTTGATTACTCAGATATTGAACATGGAGAACTTTATATAAAACCTTTATTAAATCTAAAAAAGAAAATACGGAGGAAAAATAGTATTCGCGCTTTACCTCCTTCAAGAGATATTTTAATCTTTTCCCAATGTATTAATATGTTCTATGAAGAAATTAGATCTCTAAAAAATTCAAAATTGGATGATAACCAAATTTTATCATTTTATCCTATCATAATATGGTGGAACTTAACTACAATTATTCCCTTACGTCCATCAGAGTTCTGTAATATAGAGAGAAATTGTTTGAAAGAGGATAACGGGAAACACTACATTATCCTTCCTAGACATAAATACCCTAAAAAACATCCGAATGTTGTTGATAAAATTCACATTGATACAACTTTACTCGAATTAATTTCTAATTACATTACATATACTGACAAATATGGCGAATCTGAAACATTAATCTCTTATAATTCTATTTTAAAAACTAGCTCTAACAAAATCCGTAGTACAAGGGAAAACCGTAAGATTAATAATAAAGTTTTTCATTTAGGTCAACTTAGTCTATTAATTCAAAACTTCTATAAAGATATTGTATATCAAAAATATGGTTTTAACATATCAAAAGAAAATCAAGTTCTTCCTAATGATTCAAGACATTTAGCTGTATTCTCTTTGATGATGCAAGGAATCTCTCCTATTGAGATTGCTCGTTTAGCCAATCATAGAACACTTTCTATGCAATTAAATTATGCTCAACATACTGAATATTGGATAGACTCTGAAGTATTTGCACTATTACAGAAGTTTAAGTTTTCTCATTCACCGAATTCTAATGAACAAGATAATAATAAAAGCTTTTTATTACAAGATTCTTTTACATTAACTTCATACATTCCTAATGATATTGTCCTTCAGGCCTTCAAGCCACCTACAACACAAGGATTTAAAGAACCTTTAAAAGAAATAGGTTTTTGTTCTGATGACCAACAACGATGTGAAACGGAAGATTGTATATATTGTAGTCATTGGAGAGTAACACCTCAAGAATTAAATCAAAAATCTTCTATTATTAAAGAAAAAGTCTCTAAAAGCAAAAAAAATGTAGAAGAACTTGTTATATTCATTAAAAATCTACATTCTACTATGATTTCCGACGAATTTTCTAAAATGAATCTATCTAACATCAACAGTTTGAAATCAACTTCATATCAAATAAAAGAGACTATAAAAGAAATTACTCATCTTAAGATACTGGGGGAAGCTAAAGATGAACAGAAGAATAGGTCGTAAAGCAAAACTAACTAAGGAACAAATTAACGAGATTATTTATTTATATAAAACTGAAAAAAAAGTAAATGGAGATATTAGTTATAAGGATATATATCTTTATAATAAGGAATTGGTTGAGCAAGGTAGATTTCCTACAAGTATGGGGGAGGACTTCTGGAGAAAGAAGCAGCGATTAGGAAGGATTATGATTGATCAAGCGAACGAGGTCTTCACACATAAACTATCTACTTCTGAATTGTTGAATAATCATATTTTTAATTTTACTGATGTTATTAATAAGTACTATCCCGATAAAGAAAAACTCATATCTGAAATGTTGATGTTTGAGTCTGAACTCTATAAATCTTTCAAACAAAAGAAAGCCCTAGAAGAAAAGCTCATAAAAACAGAAAAAAAAGCCCAAGAATATAAGGACAAAGTATTAGCCACAGAAGAAAGACTAGAATATTGCCAAGACTTGCTTTTTAAATTACTAAGATATAGTTCCAATAAAGAAACACCTATAGTTAATCATCTTACTACTGGAAAAAAACAAACACTTATGGTTAAGTGTGCTCTAGAAAATATGTTCAGCAATCCGATAGACTTTTATAATTGGTTCGAAGAAAAATCAACAAGTTCACAGCTACAATCTGATAACGTTATTCCTATGCGAAAAGAACGTACTTTAGCTGATGAATTTAATGATATTTTCTAAAAAGATTAGGTAATATTAAATAGTGTAAGGGCCTGTATAATAATATAAACAGGCCCCTTTTACTAAAAATACTTTTAAAGATAATTAAATCCACTATAAGCTCTATATAGTGTAATGGATTATAATACTATTTATTAAACTCCATTTTCCAACTAAAGTAATCATTATCTTTGTTCTTTTCATAACGTAAATAGGCGTCAAATTTATTACCCTTTTTACTGGTTAATCCCTTAACCTGTGCGACCCCATTTTTCAACAAACCTTTTACCATCGTTTTTGTAGGCTTCTTCTTCATTGTTGCTAAAAACTTGTCATTCTTCCAAATTACAAATTTACATCCATTCTTCCAGTTGCTACATCCAAACCCTTTTTGTCCTTCAATCACTTCATGTCCACAAATAGGACATTTTCCGAGCACTTCGTTCGGCTTACGCTGTGAGGTTACCTCATTGATAATTACTTCTTTCTCATTTTTAATCATTTCTACAGACCTTGTAGTAAAGTTAAATATCAATTTTAAAAATTCTTCCTTACTAAACTTCCTCTTCTCAATATCAAATAAGGATTTTTCTAATCGGCCTGTAAATTCAAGATTGAACAAATCTTTGATTGGGAAAGTTTCGACTAATCTTCTTCCTAAGTCTGTACACATTAAGTTTTTATTTTGAGTAGAAATGTAACCTACATCTTTTAGTTTTTTAATTGTTTCTGCTCTCGTAGCTGGCGTACCTATACTAAATCCACTTAGGATAGCATCCAAGTCTCCTTGTTCCTCGCTATCACTATCATAATTTTTCCCACATGTCTCCATTACTCTTAATAGAGTTTTTTCTGAATGAGGCTTCGGTGGCTTTGTTACATGGGAGGTAACTTCATTTTTTATTAAATCTACAGCCTCATTAACCTGAACTAGGGGTAAAATAGTATCTTTTGATTGGATTCTCTCTACTTTCTTCCATCCCTCTACAAGTTGGACTTTCCCCTTAGAAATAAATATGCCTTTCAAGGGAGTATTAAGAATTTTTGTTTCTATTCGTGTCTCTTCATACTCAGCAACTGGCATGAATTGCATAATAAACCTATTCTTTATAGCTTGGTAAACATTTTCTTCATCTGCTGACAGCTTTTTAGGTTTAAGATAAGTAGGTATTATAGCACTATGGCTTTCTACTTTTGAATTATCAAATACTCTTTTAGACTTGATAAATTTAATTTCTTCTTTATAGGGTAAGTCTGCAGCCAATGTTTCAAGAACTTTAGCTGTTTTTCCAACAAGACTCTCTTCAAGAGCAATACTGGATGTGCGGGGATAGGTGATAAATTTTTTCTCATATAGTGACTGGGCTACTTTTAGAACCTTGTCAGATGTCCATCCCTTATATTTATTAGTGATGTATCCTTGTAAGTTTGATAAATTGAATAAATAAGGGGGATATTCCTTTTTCTTTTGGACCTGCTTGTTATGAATGACCCCTTGTTTATCTTTTAACAATTGTTGAATCTCTTTCAAAGGCTCCATGCTTTTAAATTTTTCTTCTTTGCCTTCAGTATAGATTCCCTCATATTCTTTCTGATCCTTGGTTTTAAACGTGGCTTTTAATTTATAATAGTTTTCCGGCACAAAATTCTCAATTTCTTTATCACGATCATAAATGATCTTGAGTGTTGGTAAGAGTACTCGACCAATATTTAATGCTTTCCCTTTACCTTTTTGATACTTAAGAGTCGCTACTGATGTTAGATTAATTCCAATAATCCAGTCAGCCCACTGACGGCTCACCCCCGCATCTTGTAAGGGTTTCAACTCCGTATTTAATTTAATATTTTCTAGTCCATTGATAACTTCAGTAGGTGTCCATTCATTCAATAATAGTCTATAAACTGTTTTATCTGTCTTAAGGTTATAAATGATACTATCACCTATCACTTGGCCTTCACGATCATAGTCACAAGCTGAGATAATTCCCTCAACATCCGGTCGTCTCATTAAACTTTGAATAATTTTCAACTGTTTCTTGGCACCTGTATCAGGTTTTTCTCTATCCCGGGGATTACTTTTAACTTTATACTTAAAGACTTGAGGAATGAATGGGAAATTTTCCATTTTCCATGTAGACATCTTGTCGTCATAATCTTTTGCATCATATAACTGAAGTAAATGCCCAAATGCCCATGTCACAATATACCCATTTCCCTCAAAATAACCATCTTGTCGTCCTTTTATTTTTAATGCATCTGCAATATTCTTCGATACAGATGGCTTTTCTGCAATAATTAACTTCATCTAATTAATCACCTTACATTTAAATTTCCCAAAATAAACTGGCTCAGTTTTATTATTTTATCATATAAAAGCTTCTTACAATATAATGGGTAAAAATGGACTCTAGTTGGGGTATTTATATATCTAATTTGTAGTTAAGTATTTTCATAAAATCACTATCTTGTTTATACTCATCATTTAAGAAATACTTCAATTCAGATTTTGTAAGTAGAAACCATTCAGTAGAATTAAATAGTGGATGACGTTGTTGTTTAAATTTACTTTTTATATAGGACTCTAAATTAAGAGCATTTAAACTCTTTATAACCTTTACCTCCTGAAGTACATGTGTAGGAAAATGATTTTTATAACTTTCGTCAGCTTTCATATATCTATTTGCTAAATTTTGTTTCGTCACTCCTACTTTAACTGTATTAACATCACTATTTCCATATATATAAAGTAAATGATACATGCCATAAGTTTTTATCATTTTAAAACTATATTCAATTTCATTAAATGATTTAAGTAATGTATATATTTCACCTGGAAAAACTCGATTAATAATATACTTCTCTAAATTAATATATCTTTGTTTAGCTAATATTTTTATTTCACTGTTAAACCTCTTCAATGAATAATTACTTGGAAGTTTCCTTTTACTTTTTAAAATCTGATACAGGACAGTTACTTCTACAATCTTTTCATTATATTTCTCAAAACGTTTATATAAACTAAGGTATCGTAACTCTCGCAAAAGTTCTTCAAGATAGTTTACATCTCTAACTTCAACAGATTTTGAATTCCATTTGTACCCTTGATAAAAGTTTTCCCATTTTTCAAGGTACACATTAATTCCTTCTAGAATCCTCCTTGCATCTGAATCTAACTTGAAATTATTTCTATAGAAACAGCTCTCGTACTGAGCCAATTGCTCTTTAATTTCATAAATAACTCTTACCCTTCTAACTTTTTGATTCCCCATAACAAGTAATTTCTTAATTAATAAAAGGACCTTCTCTACAATAATTAGTATAGATTTTCTATTCTCATACTTAAAGTCATGTTTACTTGAACTGTAATATTCAACAAGGATTTTGAGACTTAATAACTCTTTAACTTGATTATTAATTCTCTCCAAGTATGAACGCTGTAAATCCCGTAAGTAGTTATTTTGTTCTTGAAGTTTATACACTTCCTGATCAGATTTTTGTTTTTCTATTTCATATATGGATAACTTGTCATTTATGTTTTTATACTCTCCTGTTAATTCATGAACATATTTCTGTACCTTTCTATTTTCTTCCTCCATTCTCATAAGTTTATTTTGAGTATTGATTAATTCACTATCAATTAATTCCTTTTCTTTTTTTTCACTCAAATACATCTCCTGAAAATGTTTAATGGTTTCTTTCATTTTTCTATAAAGGTGCACTATCCTAACCCCCTTCTATTTAAGAATATTTTACAAAAAAATACACTTGTAGACTATAGTCTGTAGAACAAACCTTACTGCTCTTTAAGAATAGTCTTATAGACTTTTAAGGGCGTGGTTTCTTGGATATTGAGCAAGCATTTGGGTTAGTAATAAAGAAATATCGTCTAGAACGTTCTATTAGTCAAGAGAAGTTGGCTTTTGGAGCAAATTTAGATCGTACTTTCATAAGCCTTTTAGAAAGAGGAAAAAGGAAACCAACTATTAATACATTGTTTTCCATTTCAAAAGTATTAGAAATAAAACCATATAAAATAGTGAAAGATGTAGAAGATCTTTTACAGCAAAAATAAAACCACAGCATATTATTAGAGCACAAAGAAGCAGCTATCAAAAGCTGCTCCTTTGTGCTTTTATTGTAAAACAGTTTATTCCAATGAACATACGTCTCCCCTAACATATCTTATAACCACTTCAAATGATTATAAATTTATATGAATCCCTCCTACATGACTGTTTACTACTATAATATCATGCAGAAGCTTTCACCAAATTTATGGAGAACCATTTTAGCATCGTTGATAACAAAAACGCCCTCTAATAATGGAGAGCGCTTTTGTATTACCTTAAATCTACATCATTTTCCTGATTTCTTTAAATATACTAATTCTAAATCTGTTTAATTAAATGACTAATCTTTGTTTATTACTTTTAAAATATGCAGTCTCTAAATTGGAAATGAAAAAAAGCAATACATTTTATCATTAAAAATTTGTTACTTTCCAAATGGTTCCTGTAGTCATAGAGCAAATAAACATATTTTTACCGTCTGGACTAAACCTTACACACGTAGGCATACTTAGACCCTTTACAACTGGAGGATCGAATCGGTAATCCCTTTTATCACTTGGGTCTATAGCCATAACTGTCCCTTTAAGTGGTTGAGTCACATATATCAAGCCATCTTTTCTGTTCATTATCATACCACCAGAGAAATCTAACCCCCATGCAAACAAATGACCTTTATCTATAAGGTCAAAATAGTTTCCACCTTCTTTTGGAACCTTGATGATTTGTCCTAGGACTGAACAACTTAAATATAATCCTTCTGACCTTGAAAATCCATTACTTGGGTAACCAAAATCTATATCAGTTGGAATAGCTATCGTCCATGAACCACACTTGGTCGACCCGATTACGTTTTGCATATCAATATACGGTGACAAACCTTCAAGTCCAGGTAAAGGAGTAACAGGAATTCCTGTTACAATCGGTTGAGTTTCACTAACTACTTCTCTAGCACCAGTAATTTCAGATAGTTCTAGATTAGATAATTCTTTTTGCTCCGTAGCGTAAATCTTCCCATTTAAAGTTGACAAACTATATGGCTCACTAAGATTTAAATATGGTGGTTTTTCTGCAGCATTTCCACCATAAGTAATGTCAGTTACTCTATTCCCCCATGCTTCAGCTACTAGAATACGACCATTTGGCAATGGAAGGATGCTTGATGGTCCCTGTAATCCGTACGCCAATGGTTTTACATCTTTTAAATCTCCACCATGTGTTATATCTTTTACTTCTCCAGCAGTATGTTCAGAGACTAAAAGCCTGCCATCCTGGGTCCATTCCATATGAGTTGGTGTGCGAAGATTGAAGGCGTGAACTTCAACTTTAACTTTTTTAGGTGTAGAAGTGTTATTTCTTATATAATCGTTTGTTTTTTTTAATCCTTTATCAGGAGAATGATATGATTTATAAATATGCGGATTATTATAATACACATTTCTTTGAGGGTACATATATGGATTAAACATTTTTTTCCCCTTTCATTTTAGTAGATAAAGTTACTATTAAAACCTTAATGGTACAAGGCATTTCCCCCTAAGGCAAGGTAACAGAAGTGTGAAGCTGTAGTCCCTGTAAACCCTCCCATTATTCGTCCAAATTCTAATAAGATTGGTATTGGTAATCCTGGAAATAAAATATTGATTAATTGAATACCTGCGATTTGCCCAATTAAGAATCCTAAAAACGCATATGCTATCTCACCTAAAACACTTGGATGTATTCTTAAACTTGCTTTTTCCAATACATTACTTGCAATACTAGTTAAAGAAATGGCTGTAGGGGAGGCACTTTGTGAAATCAGCGTTTTTGATATATTAGATATTTGAGTTGCAGCATCCGGTCTTTCCGTTTTAATAATGTCAATTACATGGTTTAGAGCAGCCTGTTCATTAATATTAATTGAACCATATTGGGTTAGCTGTGGTAGTAAACTTGTTTGGGCAAAATCAAAAGGGGATAGATTTGATGTTTGATACTGGTGAAATAATTGAGAAACAATTTGATTAGAAAGTTCACCGATTCTCCCTAACTTATTTGGGTCAATACCAATTGTAAAAGTATCCGTTGGATTTTGTCTTACATGATAATTAGATTGATAGTAAGAAGATGGGTTATAAAAAGGTGTGTTCATTATTTACCTCCTGAAATATGAGCTCAAATTATATTTTATAATTATGTCTTGAACTTCTTTGGGTTCCCGGTGGAGAAGCCTATTTTCATGAAAAAGAAAACCCTAGGCTAGGCCTAGGGTCCTAAAAAGCTTTTAGCATGGTATAAAAAGCTCTTCCGGGGTGCTAAAGTATTTGCGAATATTAGCATATGGAGGAGTTTTTATGTCAAAAGACAATAACAGTTTAGAACACACCACATAGAATTGTAAGTAACACATTGTACTTAAAACCAAAATAGAAGACAAATAATCTATGAGAAAATTGAAGAGAATATTAGACAAATACTTAGCACTCTACTTTCAAGAAAAGGTCTGGAAATTATTAAGCACCAGCATGTAAACCAGAAGTATTAAATCTGGTAAATTTAAAGCAACACTAGTACGAATTACAAAGAGTGGTTAAAATAGACTATGCCATGCCTTGTATGGAATAAGTGATACTTAGTAAAGAAAACAAGTGATGCGATAATCTCTAGAGAAGAAACGAAGCAAAGACAAATTAAATAAAGTAGCATTATTGCTGTTTCCTAGTATAAACTTTCACATTTTAGGAATCCATTTATAGTAGATGGAAAATAAAACTTAGAATAAAGATTAGTATCCTTTAATACATTTTGGGCAATAACCACAATGAACTGAGTTCATGCAACTCACATACCGGAGATTCGTCATTCTAAGGCTATCCCTAATGCTTTTTGCGCGTATATTTCTGAGTGGCATTAATATTCTAAAATCAGGTATACATCTCCTCATTATTTGTTCTACAGCTTTATGATCAAAACATATATCATCACTATTGAAGCACATAACAATACCTTTCATACCATGACTTGCAGCAATAATACTGGCATTTAGTGCCATTTCTGTATCATACAGCGCGTGTATTTGATTGGTTTCCCCATCTCTAACAGGAATTGTTTGTAAGTCAGGACGCTCAATTCTAATAAATCTATCGAGCCAATTTGCAGTTGTAACAGCTGTCTGAGTCCTATCCCTATTAAGTCCCTCATAATGTATTAGATGCCGTGCTGTAGGTTCCTGTGCTATAAAATATGTTGAGTCAGCGCCACCGGAATAAAGAGTTAAATATCTACTATAATCCTGTTTTACACTCTCTTGTGACTGTTCATTTCTTCTTTCCCCCATGGTTAACCTCCTTTTAGCTGTTCTTTTACAAAATTTATTAGGAAGGAAATTAATTTATTCCTGATTAATATCCTATTTTATTCTTTTTATGTAAAAATTGATAATTTTATCTTGATATATTACTTTCTGATGAAGGTAATGTAGAGAAAACTTAGATAAAATTGAATTAGCAGGAATATTTCAATTAAACAACTTTGGGTTAATTTTTAATAATTTCTGGAGTTAGTATAGTTTCATGGACACCATTTAATTAAGTCCTTACAATTATTTTTGAGAGGATGTTTCCGAATTGAAATTTAAACCTACAGGCAAAAAGTATGAGGAAAACAAAGACCTGCTTATAAACACACTTTTTACAATATCAAAGCTTCTGGAGATAAAACCAAGATACATAATTGGAGATATAGAGGAACTTATAGACCAAAAATAAGCAAGCTTATATTTAAAAATTATAAGCTTGCTTATTTGAATAAATTTCGAAATCTTTACTCTCTTTACTCTATATTTAAAATACAATATGCTCCACCTTTTCAGGTAAAAGAAAAGGACTTTTAAAGTTATACACTTGTATATTGTGTTTCTTATATTCATTTTTTTTAATAAATAATTTTAGAAATTCAAAATCATGAGTAGAGAAAATCAATTGTTTCTTAATAGACCCTAATACATCACATATCGAAAATTGGTTTACATCATCCATATTCTGTATAGGGTCATCTATTGCCATAAAATCTAACTCGTGTATTTTTTGTGAGTCATTCATAGCTAAGAAAATTGAAATAGCAAGTACATTTAATTGCCCGGAACTCAGTATATTTTTAGGACTAGTAATATCACTTTCATTTTCGTTTTCATCAAAGATCACTTTAACAAACAGATCACTATTTTCTCCCTCAAATTTCACTGTACTCCTAGTAGGAAGAGGGTTCAAATACCTAAAGTATTTCTGTATAGGCGAACTATAACTATTAAGGTAATCCTTTGCATTTGTTCCAAAGTCACCAAACATAGTATCTATATATTTTGATAAATTTTCTATAATCTTTAATAGATTCTTTGCTTTGAGATCTAAACTTTTTTCTTCTCCTCTAATATTTATTATCTGTTCTTCAATATAACTATTTTGCTTAATTACGCTATATATACTTTGTATCTCTGAGATATTCTTTAAGGTATCTTCTATCCCTTTTAATTTTTGATTTATTATCCCTTTTATCTGATCAAGGGCATAATGATTATCCAATTTTAAATTCTTTATTTTCTTGAGAAAATTTCGTTTATTACTTTGTGATTGATTCACAGGACTCTCATTAACTTCACTTTTTAAGTTTAGGATACGATTGTGAATACGTTGCTCAGCTCTTGTAAGATTTCTAAGACGCTTAGTAATATCTTGTTCAGAGAGGATTGAACCTTGCTTTTTAAATACTTCCTTTCCATTAGTAAGCTTTTCTAACTTAAATAATAATTTAATTATGCGATTTAATTTACCTATCTCCACCGTATTCAGAGAAATCCGTTCATCTATCAAATGAGTATCTTCTTTCATTAGCTCAGCATCAAACAGACTATCTTCCTCTAATCTTTTTAGATTCGATTGAGATACTTCTAATAAATTATCGATGTTATTCAACTCATCATTAATTTCTCTAATCTTGCCTTCTATATTTTTCAAACTACTAGAAACCTTATTTTTAATTAGTAACAATTTTTCAACATAACGGGAAGTGTGAGTTATATTTTTTCTGTACTCTTCCAAATTCCCTTCAACTATTGGTAGTAAACCTTCTGATTTAACTGATGAACATACTGGACATGTCTCATTATGATTAGTATGTTGTAAGTACTTATGTATCTCCTTAATATTGTTCACAAGATTGATAACGGCCCCATTTTCGGATTCAACTAACCTATCGTTTATTCTCTTCAACAGTCTAATTCGATTACTACGCATTCTAGAAAAATAATTCAGTTTATTTTCTTGCCCTTTTCTTCTCTTAGGAAGAGAAATAATTGAAGTTCTATGCTTACGATAAGCTTCAGAATTTAACAATACGTATCTGTACCTTAAGTTTAATTCCTCTCTTTTTTCAATGTCAGTTTTAAAAAAAAGAATATCTGTAGAAGGGAGTTTGTAGGTTTCTAATTCCTGGTTCATCTCTTGAATTTCTATAGATTTCTTCTTATTGTTTATATAATCAAGTTTTTCCTGATTCAATTGCTTGACTAGGTTATCTATTCTATCTTTTAAAGATATATAAGAGTTTATTTTAAGATTTAAGTTCTCTCGTTTTTTCTCTACGAAATTGATACTGTGTTCTACTTCGCCAATATTATTAAAATCACTCTCTAAACTTTCAATCAGTTCTAATAAATCTTTATACTCTTTTTTATTAACTGCAGCTCTATCCCTTAGCTCATCAAGCTTATGTCCACTCTCTAGAATATTTTCACTAGGATTAAGCTTCAATAAGTCTAACTTATTATTTAATTTATACATGTCTACTTCTTGCTTAGTTTCTTCTTTACTCTTAATAGAGCTGCGCTTCTTCTCCAGTTCTTCTTCCAGGCTTCTATGACTAGACTTTAGACTTACATGAACTTTCTTCATGTTATCAGACAAATTCAACAAGGGTTTAAACCCCATTATACTTGCTATAGAACGAAAAGTTTCTCCAGGATCTTGACTAGTAATAAAATCTGTCACCTGATCTTGAGAAAGAATATAAGTTTGCTTCATCAATTTCCCAAATATATTTTTAGAAGAGCCTTGTTTTTTACTGAAAGTTCCACTTAAATATTCTTCCACCCTGTCCTTACCACTAATACTTTTCCCCTGATAATTCTTAAGTGTGTTATTCTCTTTATCGGTTATTCTGACTAATACATTTCCGTATGCTCCGTCATTAACACTGAACTTCCTAATTAATTTAGTACCATTAAACTCTATACAGACACTACATTCTATAGTTTCTCTCTCATTATTCGTTAACGTATATCGATTCACTATATCTTTCTTTAAGCGTTCACTTTCTCCTTCATCACTGAACCGACTTACTGTACCAGATATACACCACTCAAGTGCATCAAAAAACGAGCTTTTTCCAAAACCATTATCTCCATAAAAAATTGTAATATCTCTGGAAAAATCAAACTCATGTGTTCCTAAATAATTTCTAAAATTATTTATAGTTACCTTTTCTATTCTCATTTTAATCAATCATCCCGTCCATTACTTTATTCACTATTTCTCTTACCTTTTCATTAGAAAGTCTTTGCTCTACTCCATTATCATCCTCAATCATTTTTCTAATATTTAAAGCATCAGAGTTATCTTCCACTTCTGATGAAGTAATATCAAAATCATTTCCTTCTAACCCTTTATCAAAGATAGGTATCCTATTAAAATCCCTAATGTCCTTAATGATATATTTTCTTAATCCCTTTGTATCTTTCTCAATCATATACGTGAAGTCTTTAGACACGCTTTCTGAAATACAAACCAAAAGATAAGAATTCCAAACATTGTAATCTAAATAAAATAAGGATTGCCTGATGTTTATGGATTCTTCTCTTATAATTTTTTCATCAGGTTTCGTATAATGCTTAACTAATATATTAAATTGTTTGTTTTTATATAAGGTACATCCTAATTTATCTATATCCTTAACTTGATCTATTACTTCATAACCTAAACTTTCTAATTCATTATGTGTTTTATTAAAAATATTCATCTATACCTCACCCAATTCTTCCCAAAATCCAATTAATTCTTCAATGCATTGCTTAAAATCTTCTGCCGTTAGATACTCTTGCCAATCGTTTTCAATTACTTTGCCAGGTACTATTATTGACGGCAAAGAAACTTTGTTTATATCAGAGGAATTATCCTCTAACCCTTCTATATCATCAATTTGTATTCCAGTTTTCAATTCTCTATGAACTGATTTCTTAAAGGTCCGATCAGTATAATTTTGCAATATTATCTTCAGCTGTTTATCTAAGAAGAAAAGATGCTCCCTTTCATCAGCATTCTCCATAATTAGATTTATCTTTTGTACAGCCTGAACTAAGTTATGATGTTTTTCTGTATTAAAAATAGACAACAATTTTTTACCTTTATATCTATTAGATTCTTTAGTTATGAGATGGGCGTTTTCGCAAAACTCCAATGTTTCCTCATGAACAATATTCAAGAAGATTATCATTGTTATAAGCTTCTGCAACGTTTCCTCTCTAATACGAGAAGAAGTTTTAAAGTAAGCTTGCGTTTTAATCGTACCATCCACATATCTATTAAATAATTCCCTTATATTACCTTTTTCATTCAACCACTTCAACATATATTCTTTATACGAATAAACTTTATCCTCAATTTCTTGATAAAGATTAAAACCCTTTATTTCATCTAAATATGCATCTAATACATTTGATAGAACTTTTCTATTATCATGTTCCACACTAAATTCTTCAATATTCCTTAAACACTCTTCTCTAATCTCATATAAAATATCGTCTAGTTCTTCTTTTGTAACTTTCAGATATCGGACATCCCCGTTTACATTACAGCGTGAACAGAGCATTCCTATTAATCGATATAGATCGTTAATACCTAAGGTAATATTTTCAGTTTTAAAATCTTTAAATACCCTTTTGCTTAACTCTATTCTAAGGTTATTTATAAACTTATTAACATCCTGCATATAATCCCCTGTTCTAATGTAAAACCTAGACAGTAGATTTGATAAAGATTCTCCACACAAATCTTCGTATTTAATTTCTTCTAAATCAGAGGAATGGGTATTTCCCTTAAGGGCCCTTAGCAACGAATCATTTACACTGACCTTTTTGTTATATAATTCATTACCAGTATAAGCATCAAAGTTATAATTATCAGTTTTAACTACATGGTAACTGGTATATAACTGGAATTGAGTTTTATATTCCTCATCAGTTCTAAAAAATTGAGCTTTTGAAATTAGCTTATCTACCCAAGAATCTTTCACTCTAACTTTTTTTGTTTGCTTTTTGTTCTTAGAATTTTCATCTTCCTTAGTTTTAGGCGCGTCTTTCTTAGAACCTTGGTATAAATCAGAAACCTTACTAGGTGTCTGAGAATTTTTATTACTTGTTTTAACTTGAACAAATCTTACTAATTTCTCCTTCTCATTTCCCACTACGATATCATCATGTAGTTCAAATGCCACGAAATCCCATTTACCATCTAACATTTCAATGAAGTATTCTATAGTGACAAGGAACTGATAATAAAATCCCGAGACTGCCGTAAGCCCTCCTATTTCTTCTGGCTCCAAGGATAATAGATACTCCATAATCTCCGTATCTTTTCTAGCAACTATATTTTCTTTTAGAAACTCTTCCTTCTCTTCGCTCTTAGGATATTCACAACTAAAACAATTTAATATACTATTATTATCCAAAAATCTTCACCTATTTTTCTGTATTTATAAGAAAATGTGTCTAATAACTATTTTTAATATCTTAGTAAATTTTCAGTATATATATATCTATATACCTACTTCTTCCATTATAAAGATATTCTAGTATAAAACACTATAAAATTATTTATTTTTAAATGGAATACTCACAAATTAATATTCTTAACTTATCCATCAATATGAATCCACCTTTAGTGGATTGAATATTCTGAAATTTAAATATAGATGATGAATTAATTTTTAGGAATTCATTAAAACTCTATATATTAAAGAGGCAAAGATGGGTAAAATATTTATAAGTACTTATAGTACTACTTTAATCAATTTTGCCCATTAAAAACAGTACCTATAACCAGCTGTTTCCATAAGACGTAAAAGCGTTTTTTCTGTATGCTGCTTTGGAGGCTTTGTCGTATGAGTTGTGACTTCATGTGCAACTAACTCAACAGCTTCTCCTTTCTGAACAAGAGGAAGCATCGTGTCTTTAGACTGAATGCGTTCAACTTTCTTCCACCCTTCAACAAGCTGAACTTTTCCTTTTGAAACAAAAAGACCTTTTAAATCCACGTCTTTCACTTTTGTTTCAATTCTTGTTTCTTCATACTCTGCAAGAGGCATAAACTGCATAATAAATCTGTTTTTCACTGCCTCATAAACTTTTTCTTCATCACCTGTTAACTTTTTCGGTTTTACATATGTCGGAATGATTGCGCTATGACTTTCTACTTTTGCATTATTGAAAACGCGTTTTGATTTTACAAACTTTACTTCGTCTTTATACGGAAGATCTGCTGCTAGTGTTTCAAGCACTTTTGCTGTTTTCCCAACAAGGCTTTCTTCAAGAGCAATACTTGACGTCCTTGGATACGTAATAAACTTTTTTTCGTATAGAGACTGCGCAACTTTTAATACTTTATCAGATGTCCACCCTTTGAATTTACTTGTGATATAACCTTGTAAATTAGAAAGATTGAATAAGAATGGTGGATACTCTTTTTTCTTTTGAACATCTTTCTTATGAACAAGTCCCTTTTTATTCTCAAGCTTTCTCTCAATTTCTTCTAATGCTTCTTTGCTTTTAAACTTCTCTTCTTTTCCTTCAAAATAGGTTCCATCATACTTCTCGCCTTTTTCAGTTCCGAACGTTGCTTGAAGTTTATAGTAGTTTTCAGGAACAAAATTTTCAATTTCTTTATCTCTATCGTAAATAATTTTCAAAGTTGGTAAAAGAACGCGTCCAATATTAAGCGCTTTTCCTTTTCCTTTTTGATATTTAAGTGTTGCAACAGACGTTAAATTAATTCCGATTGCCCAGTCTGCCCATTGTCTGCTTACCCCTGCGTCTTGAAGTGGCTTTAACTCTTCATTTCGCTTTACATTATCTAGTCCATTTAGAACTTCAGCAGGTGTCCACTCATTTAAAAGAAGACGATAAACAGGCTTTGTTGGCTTTAAGTTATAAATGATACTATCTCCAATGACTTGGCCTTCACGATCATAATCACATGCTGAAATGATGGCTTCAACGTCTTGTCTTCTCATTAAACTTTTAATAATCTTCAGCTGTTTATTTGCTCCACTATCCGGCTTATCCCGGTCCTTTGGACTGCTTTTCACTTTATACTTAAAAACGTCTGGAATGAACGGAAAGTTATCCATCTTCCATGTTGCCATTTTATCATCGTAATCTTTTGCATCATAAAGTTGAAGCAAATGACCGAATGCCCATGTGACAATATAGCCATTTCCTTCAAAATAGCCGTCCCCACGTCCTTTTATTTTAAGTGCGTCTGCAATGTTTTTGGAGACAGACGGCTTCTCTGCTAATATTAATTTCATTTGAATAATCACCTTACATTTTATTTTTCCTATTTCATTACTTGCTAATTGCAAATGATGAGTGAGATGCGTTGTAAACTTAGAAACTAATAAGTATTGTACTCTAGCATCATTTATAATCCATAATTTATCCTTTAAAATCAAGATGTAAGTCACATAAGAATTTAATTTTATCACATTAACATTATAAGAAGCATTGTGTTTCTTCCTTACTAGAAGATATTTGTTTCCATAAGTGAGTGATCTATTACATCTATATTTATAACTTAAATACCAATAAAAATAGGCCTTTGTTCTATAAAGACAAAGACCTTATAACATCTAAATTAAATTATGCAACTTATTTTCTTAAAACTAACGCATACATGCTTATTTCTTTTACATTTTGTATTGATTTTTAATAAGTAGGCCATCCTTTTGAATCCCAATAAAGGTCATTAATCAACATTGTAGGTGAACCATTTGCTAAAGAGTCATACGAATGCCAAACAATAAGATTATTATTTAAAATATCTGAATGTCCAGGCCCTTTCCATCGCTCATTTCCCGCATCAAAAATAGTGCC
The DNA here is from genome assembly GCF_057808375.1 of Priestia sp. TRM10. Taxonomy (NCBI): domain Bacteria; kingdom Bacillati; phylum Bacillota; class Bacilli; order Caryophanales; family Bacillaceae; genus Priestia; species Priestia sp. TRM10. The sequence goes on along the minus strand of NZ_JBJZOT010000013.1, from coordinate 325,724 downwards.
CCCCCCATTCATCATATCAACACCATTTTTATCATAATATGGACCTGTAATATTTTTAGATCTTCCGACAACCATTTTATATGTGCTATTTACGCCTTGACAACATTTATCGAAAGAAACAAACAAATAATAGTAGCCATTTCGATAAACAATATTAGGCGCTTCTATAGCCCCACTATTCTCGGGTCTAGAAGCAATAGAAGAAAGAGAACCTATAGGTTTCATTGTCGTTTTATCAAGGCGAGTTAACTTAATTCCACTCCAGAAAGAACCAAATGATAGCCATGGATTCCCATCTTTATCAATTATCAAATCACCATCTATAGCGTTATAGTTATTATCTGGTGTAGAACGAATAACTAATCCATCATCACGCCATTGCCCAGATGTAATACTAGATGTAGAAAGTAAACCGATTAACGAAGTGTTAGAACCAAAAGAAGAAACGGAATAGTAAAGCCAATAACGTCCATTATAGTAACTAATATCAGGGGCCCATTGATTACTCTCATAATTTGGCACGTAGTTCTTCCACCAAGATGGGGCTATGGGGAAGATACTAGGAGCCTTATACCAATGTGTACCATTATCAGACCGTAATACTCTTATTCCGTTCTCTCCTACCAAACCAGTGCCGAAAGTATACCACGTATTTCCCTCTTTAATAATGGATGGGTCATGAATAAGGGTATCCCCTGTAAGGGACCAATTACTAGCTGACGCCGGCCTATATATTGAGAAAATTAGTAACAACGATAGAGCCAAAATAAATAGTTTCTTCCCCGCTTTTGAATAGTTTCTCATGAGCGCACCCCTTAAATTCGATTATCACTATTTAAAATACCGTATAAGAAATCGCATACATTTCCTTACACACTCATTACACAGCCAACAACCCTATTCCTTTTCACCAAAACAGCCATTTCCACCTTACTCTCTTTGAAAAAGAGTTCATAATTATACCGCTATTTTGTTGACGTATAAAGAGGCTCTCCAACTTGTACTTGTATTCTCTTATCATCCGTTAAAGTGAAATAAGAAATGACCGTAATTATTAACACAATAGCACTTAAGAAAAAATAAGTATTTTGGAATCCCATAGACGAATACATATTTCCAGCGATAGAAGAGAAAATACCAACAGCACTTTGTTTAGCAAAATTAAAAGCTAGCAAATAGATGGTTGCTGAAAAACGAACATCAAATACTCCTGTAATATATTTAAAAATGGAAACTAACAATAGCGGCATTTCAAAAGCTGCAATTAGCCGACATACTGATAACAATATAGGCTCTGAAGCTACAGCGCTTCCAAAAATCCTAACAAAAGTTAAGATTCCAAAGAGAATCAATCCTTTCTTAGCGCCTATCTTATTAACGATTACAGGAGCAAAAATCATTAGAATAGCTTCAAGTCCGACCTGAACGGATACTAGTTTACTAAAAATATCTGTACCTATCTCTTTAGAGGAGAAAAATTGAACATAGTAATTAGGAAATTGTTGATCAAATACATCGTATATAGCTGCAGTCCCAACAATAAGGAGCGAAAGAAACCAAAAGTTTTTTAATTTAAAGATAGAAACGATAGCTCTCTTGTTGATTTCACTACTTTTAGGATTTGTTGGTTTTATTAAATCTTTCCCTTTGACTTTTGCAGTGAACAGGAGTATGGCAAGAAAAACTGCTGCTCCTGACGCAAACCAAAAGATAGAATTAGGATTTCTTACAAACATCATACCGCCGATCAATGAAGCTGTTGCTCCTGCAATGGACCCAAATAATCTTACACGTCCATACTCAAATCCATTATTACGGCTAACTCTCTCTATATAGGATTCTACAACACCTACTCCTGCATAAAAGACAGCACTAAGGTAGGCACTTCCTATAACAGCTCCCACAAATATATTCGTTTGCAGCAATGGTACGTACAAAAAATTAAAAAATGGACCCATAAACATCAGAAGTACAACAACAACCCAAAATAGGTTCTTTTTAAAACCTAATTTATCAGAAATAATCCCAAAAAACGGTTGATAACATAGGGCTATTAATGACATAGACGAGAAAACAATACCCGTCTCACTTGTATTAAGTCCTGCTACATCTTCTAACCATAAAGGTAAGAATCCTAAGACAATGGCCCAAATAATAAAATAGAAAAAGAATAAACCCCCAAAGTTCCAAAAGCCTCGATTAGGAATATTCATTATAAAATCTCCTCTACATTCTATAGAAATACATACACTTATTCAAAAGAGTGCGTAGCTATGAGAAACCTTTTAACCCTTTCCAACAATACTTATAGAAAACTCACTGTCTTGTTTAGCGTTCAGATTTAGTTTCTTCTGCGTCTGGAACAGGTACTCCAAAATCAGGAATCCCTTCTTCTGTCCATTTAATAATTTGGGCACGTGTATGTCTGTTAGGATCATATAGTGGGTCACCTTTAATATCTGTATAATTCCGGCCATGGTAAATGAGAACATCTTCTTTGTTATCCTCAGAAACTGTAAAACTATTATGACCAGGCCCATATTGTCTATTCTCTGGAGCGCTCTTAAATACTGGATTTTGAGACTTAACCCATGACTTAGGGTCTAACAAATTACTCTCTTCATCAGCCGTTAATAATCCCATACAATAGTTGTGGTCTGTAGCACTTCCTGAGTACGTCATAAAAATTTTCCCATTACGTTTAAGGATAGCCGGCCCTTCATTTACCCAAAAACCTACTGTTTCCCACGGTAATTCAGGTTTCGAAAGCATCACTTGAGGACCCTTAATTGTCCATGGATTTTCCATTTCTGCAATGTATAGATTAGAATTCCCTATAATATCAACATCTCTTTGAGCCCATACATAATACAGAATTCCTCTATGAGTAAACGTTGTAGCATCTAGCGAAAATGACTCCCAATCTGTCTTAACTTGCCCTTTTTCCGTCCAATTTCCCTCCATTGGATTGACATTTTCATTTTCAATGACAAACATCCGATGATTGAAGGTGCCATTTACAGGTTGATCTGTATTTGCTGCTGCGAAGTAGATATACCATTTCCCTTTAATATAATGAAGTTCTGGTGCCCAAATCAGTGCGCTCATTGGTCCCTCTTCGTGTTTCTTCCACACGGTTACTCCCTTAACTTCCCCTAATTCCTCGATAGACTTTGCACGTCTAATTTCAAGACGATCATATTCAGGAACTGATGCAGTAAAATAATAATATCCATCCCAATGCTTATATACCCATGGATCTGCTCGTTGCTCTATAATTGGATTTTTATAAGTTTTACATGTATTCATCATGTCATCCCCTCTACATTCAAATATTAAATAAAAAAAGACATAATATTCAGACTAATAAATGTTTAAGACACTCAATTCTTTAGCAGATAAGGTTACATACGACTAAAGGTAGCTTACGAACTCCTTTCTGTAATTTGCAAACGCTTTCTTAAGAACAAATATATTATTCATACGTATAAATGTCAATGTTATTATTTTTATATGTATATATTTTTATCTTTCATAATGTTTAAACTGGCTGTCTAGAAGATATTTTATAAACCTTATAAATCCTTCTCTACTCTCTCTAAGTATTGCTTTATTTGGGAAATTGGTCATAAAAAAACAAAGGCATACTAAGGGGAGACCCTCATTAGTATGCCTTTGTTACTTACCTTTATAAATAAGAAGTTACAATAAATACAAAATAGATTTATACCTATATATTCAGCTACCCCACTTTACTTAGCTCATACTCTACATAAAACCTATCTCTTTTTTAATGCAAAATACTAAGTAAAATGGTCAGCGTTCCGAAACTAAGCACTGTTGTAATTAATGTTCCGCTTGAAACAAACTGTGGCTTTGTATTAAATTGAATAGCATACATTGCCGTTGTTGCAGCAGACGGCATTGCAGCCATAATGACAATTACGTTTCGTAAAAGCGGATCAATTGGGAACATGAGACAAATGAGATAAGCTAAAATAGGAGAAGCAATAAGACGGATGCCGCTTGCAATACTAATATTCCCCCATTCAAGCTTTTTAGCATTTACGTCTGCAAGCTGCATTCCTAAAATAATCATCACAACTGGAATACAGCAGTTTCCTACAAGTTCAATGCTTGCATAAAAGTTATCGGGAATGGAGATATGGAATTCTTGCAGCAAAACAGCTGGAATAATAGCATAGTTTGTTGGCTGTTTTAAAACCGTGCTCACGGCAAGCTTTATTCCTCCTTGACTTCTAGCTGCGAAATATACGCCAAAAACACTCATCAAAATAGAGTGAAACACCATAAGTGGAACAGCATAGTTCATACCAGCCTGCCCAAAAGCAAAGAGAACAATCGGTGCTCCATAATTTCCGCTGTTTGCAAAAGCAGAGGTTAAAATAAGAGCACTTTCCTGTTCTGTATCTTGTTTACATAAGCGAGAGGTTACAATGCTCACAACAACTAATGCTATAAAAATAAGCGTTGATGTAATCACAATATAAAATAAATTACTATCAAGCGGCGTTGTGTAAAACGTTTGAAATACAAGCGCAGGCATTAGAATATAGATGGATATGGTTGAAATGGGTTTAATATCAACCTTAAAAATCTTTTGAATCATATAGCCACTAAAGAAAATAAGAATAACAGGTAAAATTACTTCGAAAAAAATCATTCTTCCACTCTTTTCTTAAAAATAATGTATACAAAGATTATATCATTGTATACGGTTGTTCATTAGGGCTATAATGAAATTTCTCAAAAGAAAAAGCACAATCTTTTAACAAAAGATTGTGCTTACAATACTTACTCATCAACGTACTTCCCATAGTCAGGGATAGCTATTCGATCGAAGTCCCTTGCTAATAAAGCTAAATGTTCAGCTAACCATTTGCCTTCTACAGGTTTGCCGTGACCTGTTATGGCTACTTCAGGATGAAGGGACGCAAGGTGTTTAACAGACTTTTTCGCCGCTTCCCAGTCTGTTGTTAAATATCTTGGTGGTCCGCTTATTTCTAGCTTTTGCGTAATCACGTCAAATAAGTTTTCTTGCTTTGTTGTAATAAACGCATCTCCTACAATAAGAGCTCTATCTCGTTTTCTGAAAAACGAAACATGACCTTCTGTATGACCTGGCGTATGAATCCATTCCCACTCAGGCAGTTCTGGAATAGACCCGTCATCATGAAGAGGAGAAACGCGGGAACTTATGTTAATGCTCTCTATTGGAAACATTGGAGACATTTTAACAACCATTCCACCTTCAACAGTTTGATCTGGGCGTTCATAGTCTTTTTCCCCTTGAAGATATGGAAGCTCAGCTTTATGAGCATAAACAGGAACATCATCCCAATGCTGAAGAAGCTCAAGGAGGGCTCCAATATGATCAAAATGAGCATGTGTTAAAAGAATCGCTTTTGGACGGGCATTGGAGCCAAAACGATTTTCTATTTCTGAAATAATACTTTGAGCTGACTTCGTCATTCCCGCGTCAACAAGGACAAACTCGTCTCCTTTTCCTCCGATAAAGCAAACGTTCACAATTTGGGTTGTATAACTGTAAAGATCAGGGGTAACTTCGACTCCTTCTCTATCTTGAACAGATGTAACAGGAATAAATCGTTCTGTTGAAGAACTTCCGTGCAGTTCATTTTCCATTTCTGAAGATTTCCTTATGCATTCATATCGCCTAAACCAGGGCTATGCTCATTTGGCATCTCTGGAAGCATTGGTGCAGGGAATCCTTCTGGCGGATTTGTAACTGTCATTTCTCCACCGTTACGACTTGGTACTTGACCTTGTAAAATTTCACCAATTCTCGTTGGGTCAAGACGGAAGTTAAACTGTGTATTATGATAACCCATCTCAACAAACTTACGACACTCTGGGTACTTATTAATATCGTAGTTCGGAATAGGAAAAACCTTTCCCCAATTTACGCCTAGTGTCTCAAGAGCTTTTGCAAATGCATTTTGATGAGCGTTATCCCGTACAATTAAAAAACCAAGTGTTTCACGAAACGTTTGGTTTGAGCTCATCTCATAAATACGAGTTTTCTGTAAAACCCCCGTTGATTCCAATACAACGTTATTAAGAAGATCAGATATTAAATTTCCATGGCTGTATACCCAAGATCCGTTCCAAGGGTTTCCACCTGCATCAACAGGAAGAGAGCTTTGTGCTGCCATAATATAATGATGAGGGTTAGCATGTTTGACTGCTTCATCAAGAGGAGCACGATCGGCACCTTGTGCTCCAACTCCTTCACCACCCGATTCATCAAGAAGGGCATTGATTGTATTTTGTACAAGTTCAACGTGAGCAATCTCCTCTAAAAAAACGCCGCGCATTAAATCTCTAAACTGTGTTTCTTTTCCACGAAAATTTGAGCTTTGAAAGAAATACTGCATCATTGTTCTCATTTCGCCATAATGACCACCAAGAATTTCTTGCAGCACTTTTGCTGCTGCTGGATCTGGCTTATCCGGTTTAATTTCATTAATTAATCCTTCTTTGTAATAGTACAAACAAAGCACCCCTTTTTTATTTTTAAAAGCAGTTGAAAATTTCCCCTTTTCAATATGCCCGAATTACAACGAGTTTATGTGAAGTCTTCACTTTTTCTCTCTTCCTAAAAGCGAAAAGTCCGATGTAAAAGTATGCTTATATTTTACATGGGCTAAGAGAACGATAAATAAGACAATAAAAGAGGTGTGGAGGTTATATATGAAAGCTGTTACATATCAAGGAAAAAAAGAAATTGCCGTAAAAGAAGTGGAAGCACCAAAAATTCAAGATGCACAAGATGTTATTGTTAAAATTACATCAACAGCAATTTGCGGGTCTGATTTGCACCTTTATCAAGGAAATTTCCCGCTTCCAATTGGATATGTTATCGGACACGAACCAATGGGGATTGTAGAGGACATTGGACCAGAGGTGACAAAAGTAAAAAAAGGGGACAGAGTTGTTATTCCTTTTACAGTTGCTTGTGGAAGCTGTCCATACTGTGACAATCATCTTGAAAGTCAGTGTGATAATTCAAATCCTCACTATGATTCGGGAGGCCTTTTTGGCTACTCCGAAAAGTTCGGCAACTATCCTGGCGGGCAAGCCGAATATTTGCGCGTTCCTTTCGGAAATTATACGCCTTTTGTTATTCCCGAAAGCTGTGAGCTTGAAGATGAAAAACTTCTATTTCTATCAGACGTTTTACCAACCGCCTATTGGAGTGTCGAAAATGCAGGCGTAAAAAAAGGGGATACTGTAATTGTGTTAGGATGCGGACCTGTGGGGCTTATGGCTCAAAAATTCGCCTGGCAAAAAGGAGCAGAGCGCGTGATTGCCGTTGATTACTTTGATTACCGCCTCAATCATTCTAAAAAAATGAACAAAACAGAAACGTTTGATTTCACTCAGTATGACGATATGGGCGAAACACTAAAAGAGATGACAAAGGGTGGCGCAGATGTTGTCATTGACTGTGTTGGAATGGATGGAAAAAAATCTCCTCTTGAATATGTAGAACAAAAACTAAAGCTACAAGGTGGAACAATGGGTCCTATTCAAATTGCCACAAAAGCAGTAAGAAAATGTGGAACTGTTCAACTAACAGGCGTATATGGTGGCTTGTACAATATGTTCCCACTAGGCCCTTTCTTTTCAAGAAATGTTACATTAAAAATGGGACAAGCACACGCAAGAAGCTATATGCCGAAAATGTATGAGCAAATTATTAAAGAAGAAATCGATCCAACCCAAATTATTACGCATACTCTTCCATTAGAAAAAGCTTCACACGGCTACGATATTTTTAATAACAAACAAGATAATTGCATTAAAGTTGTGCTAAAACCATAATTATTATAAAAGAGAACTTAAAATTTTTAAATTGATAAAAAATGCATTAAAATAAATAAAAAGGGCTTATTTTGTTGTAAGCTCTTTTTATTTTACCCCTTCTCCTTTCCAATATTACCCTTTAATAATTTATATAAAATATTTATTTATAATAATTATAATTAAGTATTGATTTTTTATTGATAGATGTTATTATGATATTAAGCTATTTATATTATAAATATGAGGTGAATCTAGTATGGGGAATAACAATAATAATCTTACAACTAGTTGGGGAGCTCCTGTTGGAGACAATCAAAACTCAATTACAGCAGGCTCAAGAGGTCCAACGCTTATCCAAGACGTTCATTTGCTAGAAAAACTAGCACATTTTAATAGAGAGCGTGTACCAGAGCGTGTTGTTCATGCTAAAGGGGCAGGAGCACACGGCTACTTTGAAGTAACAAATGATGTAACAAAATATACAAAAGCAGACTTTTTATCAGAAGTTGGCAAACGTACGCCGCTATTTATTCGTTTTTCAACTGTTGCTGGTGAAAATGGATCTGCTGACACAGTACGAGACCCGCGCGGATTCGCTGTTAAGTTTTATACAGAAGAAGGAAACTACGATATCGTTGGAAACAATACGCCTATTTTCTTTATTCGTGATGCTATTAAGTTCCCTGATTTCATTCATACACAAAAGCGTCATCCACAAACACATTTAAAAAATCCAACAGCTGTATGGGATTTCTGGTCTCTATCACCAGAATCGCTTCACCAAGTCACATACTTAATGGGTGACAGAGGAATTCCAGCAACGTTCCGTCATATGCACGGTTTCGGAAGTCATACATTCAAATGGACAAATAAAGATGGTGACGGCGTTTGGATTAAGTATCATTTCAAAACAGAACAAGGTGTTAAAAACCTTCATCCAGATGTAGCAACAAAAATTGCTGGTGAAAATCCTGATTACCATACAGAAGATTTATTTAACGCAATTGAAAACAAAGATTTCCCAGCATGGAAACTTTACGTTCAAATTATGCCGCTTGAAGATGCTAACACATATCGCTTTGATCCATTTGATGTTACCAAAACATGGTCTCAAAAAGACTATCCACTAATTGAAGTAGGCCGTATGGTACTTGATCGTAACCCAGAGAACTATTTTGCAGAAGTAGAACAAGCAACATTCTCTCCTGGCACACTTGTTCCTGGTATTGACGTATCACCAGACAAAATGCTTCAAGGACGTTTATTTGCTTATCATGATGCACATCGCTATCGCGTTGGCGCAAACCACCAAGCACTGCCAATCAACCGTCCACGTGCAGATGTGAAAAACTATCAGCGCGATGGTCAAATGCGCTTTGATGACAATGGAAAAGGTTCTGTTTACTATGAGCCAAACAGCTATAATGGTCCAACAGAATCACCTGAAAACAAGCAGGCTTCATTCCCTGTTTCAGGTGTTGCTGAAAGCGTAGCGTATGATCATAACGATCATTATACACAAGCAGGTGATCTTTACCGTTTAATGAGTAAAGAAGAGAAAGATCGCATTGTTCAAACAATCGTAAATGAAATGACACCTGTTGAAAAAGAAGAAATTAAAATTCGTCAAATCGGACACTTCTATAAAGCAGATCCTGATTTTGGAACACGCATTGCAAAAGGCCTTGGCCTAGAAGTGCCTCAAGAAGTAAAATAAGAAGAAAAAAAGACAGCCACTTGGCTGTCTTTTTTTATGCCTTCACTTCTAGATAATGAACACTAAATAAATTCTCTTCATCTGTCCATACTTTTTTGGGGATAAAGTTCGCTTCCTTCGCAAGATTTTGAAACTCTTGCACTGAAAACTTATAAGAGCTTTCTGTATGAATTGTCTCTCCCTTTTGAAATGAGATTTCTTCTTCACCAATTGTAACAATCTGATCTTTCAAGCTCTCAATATGCATCTCAATTCGCCCTTCTTCATGATTGTAAAAAGCTTTATGCTCGAAATTCTCCACCATAAAATTAGCAAGAAGCTCGCGGTTCATCCGCTGAAGTAAATTTAAGTTAAAGGCTCGTGTTACCTGTTTGGCATCGTTATAGGCGGAATGAAGCAATTTTTCATCCTTTTTCAAATCTACTCCAATGATAAACCCGTCTCCTTTTGTTAGAAGAGTAGACATTTGATTTAAAAAAGTCTTCCTTTCTTGTTTATCAAAGTTTCCAATTGTCGAACCTGGAAAGAATAAAACTTTCTTTTTCACTTTTAAAGAAGGAAGAGAGAATGGGACTGTATAGTCGGCACAAACAGTATGCACATAAAGATGTTGGTGCTCTTTCTTCAATTTCTCTACAGACTGTAGCAAAAAGCTTTCTGATATATCAATCGCCACATACTCTTTAATACCTTTCAAATGATGCAATAAAAATTTGATTTTTTCACTGCTTCCGCTTCCAAATTCAATTAATGCTGCCTCATCCCCAATATAGTGCGAAATACTATTAAGCTCTTTTTTCAAAATTCCCATTTCTGTACGTGTTGGATAGTATTCTGGAGTTTTTGTAATTTCTTCAAAAAGCTCTGAACCTCGATAATCATATAAATATTTAGGTTCTAATCTTTTAGGAACTGAGCGTAATCCAGTCAAAACATCTTTATAAAATGATTTTTCCATCGCTTTTACACTTGTCATTTATATGTCCTCCGCTAAGCGGAAACCCGTAAATTGCCAGCGTTTTTCTGGCTGAAAGAAGTTTCTATATGTTGGACGGATATGACTGTGAGGAGTTGCACAAGAACCGCCTTTCAGCACCATTTGATTACACATAAATTTTGCATTGTATTCTCCAAGTGCCCCTTCTAAAGGTTTGCTTTTTGGATATGGTACATATGGACTTCGTGTCCACTCCCACACATCTCCATATCCTTTATAAAGCGGACCGTTTCCTTTATACTGTGAATTTGGATGATAAAAGTTATTTTCAACAAAGTTGCCTTCACATTCTATTCCATGAAAAACATGTTCCCATTCTTGCTCTGTTGGCAATCTTTTCCCTTTCCAGCGCGCAAACGCGTCTCCCTCATAGAAACTCACATGACAAACAGGTTCATCTAAGTTTAAAGTGCTTTGTCCGTGCAGAGTAAAGATACTCCATTCATCACCATATTTTTCCCAGTATAAAGGATGTTTCCATCCTTCTTTTTTGATATGAGCCCATCCGTCTGAAAGCCATAACTCTGGTCGTTCATACCCTCCATCTTCGATAAATTCTATATATTCTCGATTAGTAACAGGCGCATCAGCAATTCGGTAAGGCTCTAACCATACTTTATGGCGAGGGCGCTCATTATCAAATGAGAATGAAGAATCGCCATGTCCAACTTCAATAAGTCCTCCTTCTATTTCAATAAATGACGTCTCCTTCCTTTTTCCATTTTCTTCTGTAGTTTGACTAATATATGCAGGAAGCAGAGGGTTGGTGAAAAAGTTATATTTAATATCTGTTAAAAGAAGTTCTTGGTGTTGCTGCTCATGCTGAAGGCCGATTTCAACGATAGAAAGAACTTTATCTCTATTTTCCTCTGTTAATTCTTCAAAAAGCTCTTTCATATGTGCATCAACGTAATATCGATATTGCTTTACTTCCTCAATGCTCGGTCTAGCAAGCACTCCCCTTTTCGCTCGAGGGTGAAATTCTCCAACTGTTTCATAGTATGAATTAAAAAGATAGTCAAATTGATCGTTAAGTGATTCGTATGTAGTCTTATATTCTTTTAAAACAAATCGTTCAAAAAACCATGTTGTATGGGCAAGATGCCACTTTGGAGGGCTTGCATCAGGTCCTGCTTGAATAATATAATCCTCTGTTTGAAGCGGAGCTACAATTTTTTCTGTGCATGCTCGCACCTCTTTATATTTTTCTGAAAGATGTTCTTTTACTACTGTTTCATTTTTCATCTTATTCCTCCCTATCAAAACATGTTTTACGATTTTTGAACAAACTTCTAACTCTTAATCTTAATAACCTTTTTTTGAAAATTAAAACACTTTATAACACATAATCATAATCTATGAAAAGTTCACTTTTTTTAGTACTATGATAGACTAGAAAAAGGAATAAAAAGGATGTGAAAAAATGGAGAATTTGATTAAAAAAGATGTGGAGAAAGGATTTCCTGGTGGTTCTTTGCTTGTAAAGAAAAAAGGAAAAGAAGTTTACCGTGAAACGTGCGGATATCAACAGAAATATGAGAAAAAGCAGCTTCTTTCGCATCCTCGAAAGCTTAAAAAACAGACATTATTTGATCTTGCTTCAAACACGAAAATGTATGCTACAAACTTCGCATTACAAAAACTCGTTACAGAAGAAGAACTAAACCTGCTCTCTCCTCTCTCTTTCTACTTTCCTTCTTTCAAAGAAAACGTACGTATTATCGATCTTTTGCAACATACCGCAGGATTTCCAGCTGATTTTCCATACTATAATCGTGAAAAAGCTAGAGATCTATATTCACGAGATCGTTTAACAACGATTGAGCATATTCTTAAAACGCCGCTTTCTTATAAACCACATACTCAACATCTCTACAGTGATTTAGATTATATGATGCTTGGTGCTCTTGTTGAAAAATTAACTTCTCAAAAGCTTGATCTATTTGTAGAAAAAGAGATATTTCAAAAGCTAGGATTAACTCGAACATTATTTAACCCGCTAAGAAAGGGATATGTTCGCTCTGACTGTGCAGCAACAGAGCGAATGGGTAACACACGAGATGGATTTATTCATTTTCCAAATGTTCGAACACACACGCTTCAAGGTGAAGTTCATGATGAAAAAGCCTTTTACTCTATGGATGGTGTTTCAGGGCATGCGGGTCTTTTTTCAACTGTTGATGAGCTTTCCGTTTTGGTAGAAATTATGCATCACAATGGTTCATATGGAACAAAGCAGTTATTTAGTGAAAGTACTGCAAAAACGTTTGTTACCCCTTCACAGCGAAATCCTTCTTATGGTCTTGGATGGCGTTTAAACAACGGAGATATGAAGTATATGTTTGGAGAGCATGCAAGTTCCTCTGCATTTGGTCATACAGGGTGGACCGGCACGCTAACAATCATTGATCCAGCACATGAACTGACAGTTGTCCTTCTTACAAATAAGAAGCATTCTCCTCTAAAAGATCCTTTAAAATCTTTAAATCTTTTTGAAGGTGATGAATTTAAGACAGGACAATATGGACCTCTTGTAACAGAACTATATAAAAATCTCCTCTAAAAAAGCCTAGAATATTCTAGGCTTTTCGGTCGTTTCTTTCGTCACTATTAAACGTATCTTCGCTTACAGCGCCTTCCATATACGAATCGCTTACTTGTTCATGTGTTACATCAAGCTCAGATGTTAATTTCTCATTATTTTGTTTCTGCTTTTCTTTCATGACTTTCCCTCCTTTTTTTACTTCCGCTTTCTATTTTCTCTTATTTTGAAGAAATTATGTAAGAAAGTGGTTAATATCCCCTCTGAAAAACCAATTTTCAAAATGGTCTCTCTTTAGAGCATATCAGATGATTAATGTCACTCTTTCTGTATTCATTGCGACAATGGCGGTCTTGATTATGTCCTGTTACAGTATAACTTCGCATATTTCACTTTTTTATACATGATTTTTTTTATTTTTAACCTTTCTTACTTTCGTATCTCTTACACAGCTTTTCATTGTTTTATTTGGACCAGGAGGAATGATTTTTAATATTATTTTACTGTCTCTCCAACTGGTTAGTGCAGGCGTTATAGTATCTCGCGAAATGCTTTCATTATTTTATGAGAAAATAAGTGCCGTTCTCCCTGCCACATATGTTGCTGAAGATCTTTTCACCATTGCTTTTGGTGGAAGCAACATTTTTTCTGAAGTATTGGCGCTTGTGATCATTCTTTTTTCTGTTCTCATTCTTGCTGTTCTTCGCCTCAGCTTTTCTCGCATAAAAAAAGCTGATACTGTAGAAAAATCGAAAGCAGCTCTTCCATAACTCTAAACAACAATACTCCTTTGTATAAGGAGGAAGAACTTGCTCAAACTAATGATATTCATTAAAAAGTGAAATCATTTCAATAGAGGAGTTTACAATGCCTTATTATCATGTGAAAGATACAAAATTATTCATTGAGGATGAAGGAAAAGGCGTCCCTATTATTTTTCTTCATCCTGCTGGTATGGGGCGCAAAGTGTTTTATTATCAAAAGGAGCTTGCAAAGCAGTTTCGCGTTATTATGCCTGACTTATCAGGATGCGGAGACAGCGAAAATCCGAGCTATACAAAATACGGATTGTTAAGTACGTATGCTGAAGAGCTAGTTGAACTATTAGATGTATTAGGCATTGAAAAAGTAATTCTTTGTAGCTACTCATGTGGTGGAACAGTTGCTCAGCAATTTTGCCTTCTTTACCCTGAACGTGTAAAAGGACTGATTCTAACAGGAGGCTTCCCAGTTGTAAATACAAGACCTCTTCAATGGGAACATCTCTTAGGTCTTCACTTTATAAAAAAGTCTCCTTCTTTTGTTAGCAACGTGATTTCACTTGCACACACTAGAGATAGAGCATTTAAAAATGAGCTTCTGCAGCATATGAAAAAAGCAAATCCTTCTGTTTGGCACCAATTTTATGTTGAATCATATCGCTTCAATATTGTTCATGATCTCCATCGATTCTCATGGCCTATTCTTGCTATGTATGGGGCACGCTATGACATTACGAGTCATTATCACCATTATTACGATGAGCTCACTTCGGACGTATTTTTTATTCACGATGCTTTTCATGAACTTCCAACACTAAACTGGCGTCAAGTTAATCTTCTAATAACGGGCTTCATTTATAAACACGACCTTCAGGAATAAAAGAGCTTCTGCATATTTTTAGTCCGAACGAATCAATCTATAAGGTGAACAACTAAAAATATAAAAGTGGAGGCGGTTATAGTGGAACGCTTTTCAAATGATAACGTAACAACAGGGTATAATGAGCTTGGAGCAACAAATGCAGCTGTAGAAGCAACAAAAAACATTATTGGGGCGGCAACGAGAAATATGGACCCTGAACGTTTAAGAGAAGCAACAGAAGCTCTGTCATCTGCCAAAGCGCAGCTTGAAAGTGCCAGAAACAGCGCAACAGGGGTTGATGAAGCTTTTTTACAACGCTGTGAAGAAACGCTTCAAAAGTGTGAACAACAGCTAAATGCAGCCAAGATATAATCAAAAAAGCTGACAGAACAATGATGTCTGTCAGCTTTTTATTGTTTATTTCGAGCAGGCTCTGTCATAAGTAACTCACCGTACTTCTGAAGCTTCTCTCCTACTGTACACTGCTTAATACAAAATGTTTGAGCGTGCTTTTTCCCTTTTTCTTTATTTAGCGTTTTTTTGATTAAACACCCTTCACAATAATAATCTGAAAGATGAGTAAGCTCTTCCAATATCTCCTTACGATTCAATTTTTTCATCTCCTGTTTACTCGATTTCATACGTACTTGATACCTCTTTTCCATGCAGCGCTTGAGCAGCAAGGGTATCAGCTTCTTCATTTTCTTTTCGAGCAATATGTGTATATGTTGGTTTAATATGCAATTCTTTTAGTTCTTTTTCAATTCTGTCGAGCCATCGATTAAAACTTTCTTCATAGCATGGCCATTCTCCAGCAAGCTGCTTTAATACAACTTTTGAGTCTCCTAAAAACGTAACCGGAAGATGGTGTACACCAAGCTCCTCTAACTGTTTTACCACATAGTAAAAAGCTGCATATTCAGCTTCATTATTTGACTCAAGTTCATCAAAAGAAGCGCTTGAACGCAAACGATAGTTTTTTCCATTTTGTCTATAATAGATAACAGCTCCAACGCCAGCCTTTTTAGTTAAAAGGTCAAATCCACCATCAAAATAAGCTTTCACATAGTGAGGCTGTTCTTTCACTTCTTGTAAAAGCTTCTTCATCTCTTTTAATGTCCATGATTGATCCATTTCATCTACAAATGTAATCTCTTTTAATCGCCCTGTTTTCAGAAGATCTTCCGCTATGAGGAGAGCCTCTTTACCATTTGTAAATGCAGATTGAAAATCAAGACTTCTTCCATGACTTTTATACGTCCATCGTAATTGAAAGTCCATCTTCTCTCCTCCTACTAACTTCTTTTTTGACAGTTCGTTAAAGTACAACGACTATCGTACCACTTGTTTTTTGTTTAATCAATTCAAATCTACTTTCTGATTTATTCATAATTTTTGCAACCGCTTCTCTTCTTATTCTTAAGAAAAATATATTTTCCTGCTTTCTTCCTTATACGTTCTGTAAAGTTATATGCTATAATTTTTGTGAACAAAAGGAGGGATACTTTATGATTGAAGTATTTATTGATGGTGCAAGCGCAGGTAATCCAGGACCGTCTGGTGCAGGCGTTTTTATTAAAACACAAGACGATGTTCATCGTTTTTCTTTCCCTCTTCCTCATATGACAAACCATGAAGCTGAGTATCATGCTCTTATTAAAGCACTTGAAGTTTGTATTGATAAAGGATTTAAGACAGTCTCATGTAAAACAGATTCCCTGCTTGTTGAAAAAGCAGTTGATACAAGATATGTGAAGAATAAGCTCTATGCCCCTCTCTTAGAAGAAGCTGTTCAGTTAATTGATCAGCTTGATCTTTTTTTCATTAAATGGATTCCTGAAAAACAAAACAAAACGGCCGATGTGCTTGCTCGGCAGGCGATTGTTCGTTCATAATAAAAGCACCGCATTTTTGCGGTGCTTTTTGTTATTTATCCTTTTGAATGCCTTCGTTCATTTTCTCAGCTTCCACTTCTGCGTAAGAAGCAAATCGATGTTTCTTGCTTCCACCCTTTGGCGTTTTTTCAGTTGAGTATTCTTCGGCATATTTTTGCGCTTTGTCTTTATCAAGACGCGCTTTATACTCAGGACTTGGGTTATATTGAGAAGCGAATTCTTCTGCATAGCGGCTGTTCATACTGCTCTTGCTCTTTTGTTGCATACTCGGCATTTCAGAAGCAAACTCTTCCTTTTGTGCCTTTTTGTTGTTGTTAATTTGAGCATTTCGATTAGCATTTTTCGTACGACCCATTGCTATCTCCCCCTTATCGTTGTGCAAATGTTGTGCACATCTTTATTATGGAGAACTGCTCGCTTTTTTATAGATAGCAAATGGTGAAAAAACAGCCAAGTTTTCGCTTTACTTTTCTAGACGTTCAACATATTCCTTTACCATTTCTTTCGTCACTAACTTACGAGTTGGCACAATCCCTTTCTTCGCAAGCTCGTTAATTCTTTTCGTTACTGCGTTAATCGCATCAACTGAAAATGTTTCACCATTTCTGCATTTGCTTACGGCTTGATCAATTTCAAATTCTCTCATGCTTTCTAATTCAGCAAATTTTTTAACCTTTTCATGCTGTGACTGTGAGTGTTTTGTAATGGCTTTGTGTACGCTCAATCTTAATTCCTCCTACATGCTTCTAGCTGTTTACTGTTTGTCTTCTTTATTATAGCGACTTTGAGTTAAAATCGCACTTAGTTCTTTTTCAGACTTTTCAATTTCTCTTATATCAACAGGTGTTGTTAAGCTTTTTTGAAGTCTGTAAATATGCTGCTCAATGTTTGTATTCATCTCGTGCTGATAATAATATAGCGTATCTTTAATCCACTGTGCATAGTAGATATTAAAGAGATCTGCCTGCTTTATCCCTGCTTCATCCATTTCCTCTAAGAGCGGTTTTTTCAATTCATCAACCATTTTTTTCTTTTCGTCTCCTTCAAAAAACGTGCGAGCATTTCGATAAAGAGATAATGCTTTTTCATAGCTATCTTGTTGCTGCTCGAAAGGTTTATAAATCGTAACTTCCTTCGCTTTTGGAATAGGGATTGGAGCAGGCGCAAATGAATCATGAATTTCCTTCATTCGCTGAAGTACAACTTCATGTGCCCCGTAAATAAGCTTACTTGAAAAAGCTTCAAGTCTTAGTGTTGTTGCTTGAATCTCTTGTACAAAGTCAAATTGAAGAAATTCAAGAAGCTCGTTTAAACAGCCTCGAAGCTTCTCTTGTTCTTGCTTTTTTGTTCCTTTTAAAACAGAAGGATTAAACGACTCTTTAAAAAAGTCATAGTATCTCATCATCACTCTCTGTTTTACATAGTGAACAAGCTCTTCTGTTTCTTGACGAATTCGCTTTTGCTCGCTTTCAAACTTAAGTTGTTGAACTGTTAAATGAAGGGCTTGCTTTACTTTTTCAATGTGAGCAAGTCGCTCTCTTTTTTCTTCCTTAGATTTCCGACTAAGCTCTTTTAAATCAAGAAGCGCTTTGTACGCTCTCTCTACAATTTCATAAGCTGATTCTGTTACCATTGTTGTTAAGTCTTCTTTAATAAAGTGAGAGAAAGAAGTCCAAAACTGATTAAACTGCTCATCCTCTACTCCGCTTTCTAATGCACGATGACTTGAAAGTGGGTAAAGACGCGGCTTCCGAATTCCATACTGAAGCAATTGTTCATAAACATAGCGCTTTACATCAAGCAGTTCATTCTCATCGTGAGCTAAATCTGCCGCATTAATAACAAAGAACATTTTATCAAGCGTAAAAATGTCTTTAACACGACCAAGCTGAATAAGAAATTCCCGATCAGCCCGAGAAAATGCATGATTATAGTAAGTAACGAAAAGAAGCGCATCAGCGTCTTTTACATATTGGAAAGCAACGCCTGTGTGGCGGGCATTGATCGAATCTGCTCCAGGTGTATCAACAAGCGTTATCCCCATATCTGTTAAAGTACATGAATAATAAAGCTCAATTTCATCCACAAAACAAGATTTTTGTTCATTTGCAACATAGCCTGGAAACTCTTCAATTGAAACGGTTAAAACGGTATCAAAGTGGTTTTTCATCTCTTCATAGCCGCGACCAACTGCCTGTAAAAACGAATAATGAAGACGCTCTTTTCCTTCTAGCTTCTCCGTTATTTTTAACTCTTTAATCTCATCTAATGCTTCATCTAAAGAAGACGGGGTGATTCCAAACATATGAAGGGAAGCGGAAATATCGCTAAACATCTCTTTTTCACTTTTCACGTGGACTCTTACTGTCTCATGTTTGTATTCTTTTGTTGGCGGCAAAATTTTATTAATTGTCGCTGTTGTTGGATTTGGTGACACAGGAAGCAGCTTTTGACCAATTAAAGCATTTGCAAAAGATGATTTACCTGCACTAAACGCTCCAAAAAGAGCAATTGTAAACGAATGTTGACCAAGTGCTTCCATCTTCTTTTTCAATGGAAGAATAAATTTCTCAAGCGGCGGAAAAGGCTCTAATGCTTCCACTGTTTTATCAAGATGAACAATCGTTTGCTCCATAGAGTAACTTTCTTGGCTCTCTGTTATCTCCTCTTCAACAGGCATCATTTCTTTCGTAATTTGAAAAGCTTGCAGCCCTTCTTTGACAATGGGATGTTCCTTATGTTGAATTAACAGGCTCCAGTCAGGTTCTTCTTGAAAACGTTCACCTCGTTGAATAAGTCTTGCTTCGATAATATCTTCTTCTTTACGATCTAGAAAATGTCCAACGCTCTCTTTGAGCTTTGCAGCCTTCTCATATTGTGAAATTTTTTCTTCTTGTCCATTTCGCCATTCCTTATACTGTTCTTCTTTCATTTGCTTTAGATGGGACAAAATTGGATACGCTTTTTGTTTAGCCTTTGTTTTAATAAATGTTGAGACATCGTTGCTATACGTTAAAATATACTCATTTGTTATGCCAACGTCGCTTTTCACAATACTTTCTATATCATCTTCTGTAATCACGATATCGTAGCCTTCAATTTTTGCTACAAGCTCCTCTGAAAAAATCTCTTCTTCTCGCATGCGCTTATGGAGAAGTGGAGTAATATGCCAAACAAGCTCTGCTGTTGTTTTCTCTCTAAGAGCTTCTACAAAATTATGAAGCCGCTGCTTTTGAACTTCCTTTGTTTTTTGTTTTGAGAAAAGAAAGCCTACTTTGAACTGAGGTTGAATACTTTCTAAATATTCTCGCCCTTTCTCTCTTACTTCGTACGGAATAAGCTGCGCATTTTCAGCTAGCGTGCTTATTTCTTTGCGAATCGTTTCCTCAAATGCTGCAAGCTCTTGCTCTTTTTCAAGCAACACCTCATTCATTTCTTGAATCATATTACGAAACGGAAGTGCTTCACTTGTTCCCATTTCTTCTAATGCGAGAGACAGTTCTTCTTTTGCCTCTTCTTTCTCATCACTTACTTCTTTTATATATTCTCCTATTAAAGCTTGTAGCGTATTTTGCACAGAGTTCTTTAAAAGCTCTTCGTAATCTTGAAACATGGTTTGGAGTGTTCGCTTTACAAGAATAAACTCATTTCTTTCATGCTCTTCTTTTTTTAAGGATGTGAAAAACATACCGTTTGGCTCTGCCTGCCAGTTTTGAAAGGATGTTTTAACAGAATGAGTAAACTGCTCAAATGTAAGCTCTTCTTCCCGATGTTTGTCAATCTGATTAACGATTAAATAAACCGTTTTTCCTTGTTCACGTAACTTTTTAACGAAATCAAAGTTTACTTCAGATTGGACGTGATTATAATCAGTTACGTAAAAAATCACATCAACAAGATGAAGAGCAGATTCTGTTGCAACACGGTGGGCATCATCTGCTGAATCAATGCCAGGCGTATCCATGAGTTCAACATGATCTGGAAGCGTGCTTTTCTCTGTTGAAAGATGAATCTCCTTAATCGCATCTCCATCTCTACAAAATTGTTTAATTGCTTCAAAGTCATATGGAGCCGTATAGCGAACAGGAGCATCGTGTTTATAGTACACTGTTGCATGTTCTGCACCTTTCACTACTTTCACTAAATTAGCACTTGTTGGAATCGGGCTTGAAGGCAACAGCTCTTGGTTCATCAACTTGTTAATCATTGTTGATTTACCTGCTGAAAAATGACCGCAAAATGCAACGGTAAACGTTTTTTCTTCTAACTTTCTTCCTAAATCTTTTATTTTCTCAACTCTTCTTTTGTCTTCTCGGCCTTGAAAAAATGCGTATGCTGTCATTAACTTTTTTTGTAAAGATCTTTCAATCTGCTGTTTTTCCATAACTATCACAATACCCCTTTTGTAAAATCAAACTGTCGTTATGTAGGCTAGTCGCCCTTTTATTTCTCTTTCCTTCTTTCATTTTAAATGATTCTTCAGAAAATTTATACGAAAAATAGACAGTTTTTGGACAAACAAAAAAAGACGAGCATCTGCTTCGCCTTTTTTCTTATTGGATCTGTTTCTGTGCTTTCTTTACACCTTTTAACATATAAGTTGCTACAGCACCGTACGCTACAACAACACCTGCAATGATCATGCTTAACATTGTTAACACCTCACATTGATAGTGATAATCTTTATCAGTAGTGTATCATTAAAGATAATCATTTTCAATTACTTTTTTAATCAATATTCACTCTTTTTCGAAAAAAGAAGAAGCGACCCTTATTTTCCATAGCCCTTTCATAATCTGTCCACTTCTCTAATGCTTCTTCTTCAGCGCTGATTCGAACAGATAAGATGCACAGGTTCAATAACGAAAATGCAATAAGAGTTGCATAAGCATGAAGAATAAGCGGCACTAGCAGAAATTCACATGTAACAACAAAGTAATTCGGATGCTTAATGTACTTATAAGGCCCTTTTAATACAACGTTTGTATCTTTTAAAATCAAAATTTTTGTATTCCAAAAGCGTCCAAGCGAAACTAAAGCCCACACCCTGATAATTTGAACAGCTACAAATAAAATAAAAAGGAGACCAATTACCTGACCTTGAAATTCCCTCCATAGAAAAGCTTCTCCACCAAGTGAAACAAAAAATAGGAGATGAATAATGACCATAAGTGGATAATGTTCTTGGCCATGCTCAATTGCTCCCTTTTCCTTCATCCATCGCTCGTTTCGCTTTGCTACAAAAAGCTCAGCAAGACGCTGTACAATAAGAAAAAGAAATAAAAACATTGTTTTATACCTCCCATTTCAGGAGAAGCAGCTCAGAGCTGAACCCAGGTCCTAGTGCTGTTACAATTCCGTAGTCTTGTTCCATTATTTCTTGTTGTAGAAATTCTTTTAATACATAAAGAACAGTTGCTGATGACATGTTTCCGAAACTTTGAAGCACATGAGAAGATATTTCTGTCATTTCTTCACTAAAGTTCAGCGTTTCTCGATATGCTTTTAATACTTTTTTCCCACCTGGATGAGCGACAAAATGCTTGATATGCTGCTCAGTAAGACTATACTTCTTTAAAAACCCTTTTACTTGATTACCAAGCCACGAGCGAACGATAGAAGGAATATCTCTTGAAAAAACGACATATAACCCGTTATTACGAATATCCCAGCCCATCACATCTTCAGAGTTTGGCATAAGTGTTGACTCTACTCCCTTAATAGAAGGAAGCCTTTTTTTCTTACTATGTATTCCTATTGCTTCATCTCCTGCAAGGAGCACACATGCTACACCATCTGAAAAAAGCGACGTTCCTACAAGATTACTTTTTGATTGATCGTCACGCTGAAATGTTAAGCTGCAGAGCTCAACAGATAAAAGGAGCACCTTTGCTTGTGGATATGCAAGACAATACTCATATGCGCGCGCTAATCCTGAGGCTCCCCCAGCACAGCCTAATCCCCAAATAGGTATGCGTTTTGTATGTGGTGAAAAAGGAAGCCTATTCATAATACGTGCTTCAATGCTCGGCGTTGAAAGCCCTGTTGTTGAAATAAAAAAAATGGCGTCAATTTCTTCTACTGGCACCGTTTTTTCCAGAAACTCATTTTCCCTAATACACTCTTTAATAGCATTTATTCCGAACTCTACGGCATTATGAATAAAAGCTTCATTTTTTTCTTCAAAGGTATGATTTTCTTTGTACCAATCGAGCGGCTGTGCGAAATAACGGGTTTTAATATCGCCATTTTGAAATACTTTAAGAAGGCGCTCAATATCTGAGAAAGAAGAAGAAAACATTTCTCGTGCAAATTGGAGTGTCTCTTTTTGTAAAAGTTTATGAGGTGGTGTACCGACCCCCACTGAGATGACTTTTGGCAAATGAACCACCTCCTTCATAGAATACTTTTATCTTTCTTCTAGAAGGTTGTTTTTATACAAAAAATTCCTGTTGAACTAAAAAAAACCCTAACTTCTATTTATAGAAGCTAGGGTTTTTTTTCAGTTAAACAACTCTCTCTTCATGCAAACTTTTTACATGTTGAGTTTTGCGAACTTTAATGATATTAAAGAAAATATTTAATACAATTGCTGTAAGGCTTCCAGCCACAATTCCATTGCTTGTTAGGATTTGCAAACTTTGTGGTAAGTTGGCAAAAAGATCTGGAACAACCGTTACACCCAGTCCCATACCTACCGAACACGCGATAACAAGTAAGTTTTCTTGAGCTGCAAAATCAACAGTGCTTAACATTTTAATTCCGTATGCAATTACGGTTCCGAACATGGCAATCATCGCCCCACCTAAAACAGGGTTTGGAATTACTGTTGTAAAGGCTGCGATTTTTGGAGCGAAACCAAGGACAATTAGAATACCACTTGCTGTGAAAATAACTTTACGTGACTTAATGCCTGAAAGCTGGATAATTCCCACGTTCTGAGAATAAGTTGTGTATGGAAAAGCATTGAAAAGTCCTCCTAAAAGGATCGCAAGACCTTCTGCACGATATCCGTTTGCAAGATCTTTCTCAGAAATTTCTTTTTTACAAATGTCGCCAAGTGCAAAATAAACCCCTGATGATTCAACTAGACTTACAACTGCCACAAGAACCATTGTAATGATAGCTGTTATATTAAATTCAGGAGCTCCAAAGTAAAAGAAGTGAGGCATATGGAACCAAGATGCTTCTGTCACAGCTGATAAATCCACTTTTCCCATAAAATAAGCGACAACAGTTCCTCCAACAAGACCAAGCAAAATAGCAACAGATCGAAGGAACCCTTTTGCAAAACGATAAATACAAAGAATAAAAAGTAAAACACCAAATCCTAATACAATGTTTGAAAGAGCACCAAAATCTTTGCTTCCATCTCCACCACCAAGGTTTTGCATGGCTGTTGGAATAAGCGTAATTCCGATAATCGTAACAACAGACCCTGTTACAACAGGAGGGAAAAAGCGTACAAGCTTACCGAAAAATTGGGCAATCACAATAACAACAAGACCTGCAACGAGAATTGAACCATAAATAGACTGAATACCGTATGAAGTTCCAATAGCAATCATTGGACCAACGGCTGTAAATGTACACCCGAGGACAACCGGTAACCCAATTCCAACATATCCTGTTCGTAAAACTTGGAGAAGCGTTGCAACCCCACACATTAATAAATCAATAGCCACAAGATACGTAAGTTGAGCGCTTGTTAATCCAAGTGCTCCCCCTACAATAAGCGGTACAACAACGGCTCCACCATACATCGCTAGAACATGCTGAAAGCCTAGTGAGAACACTTTCCAGTTATTCATCGAACAAGCTCCTCCTCTTTAGCAAATGAAACAGCGCCATTTTCAAGTGAACGAATTGGTGCAAGTGATTCAATTCGAATCCCTTTTTCACGCAACATTTGCCCGCCGTTTTGAAATACTTTTTCAATTACAATACCAAGGCCAACAAACTCTGCCCCTGCCTCTCTTACAATATCAATTAAACCAAGTGCTGCTTGCCCATTGGCTAAAAAGTCATCAATAACAAGTACACGGTCATCTTTATGAAGAAACTCTCCTGATACGGTAATCTCATTCTCTTCTTGCTTCGTAAAAGAATAAACTTTCGCTGTTAGTACACCTTCATTTAATGTTAATGATTTCTTTTTACGAGCAAAAACAAGTGGGACGTTCAGTTCAAGTGCTGTCATCATTGATGGAGCGATACCTGAAGATTCTAGCGTTAAAATTTTAGTAATACCATCCTTCTGAAATCGCTTTGCAAACTCCTTACCGATTTCTTGCATAAGAAACGGATCAATTTGATGATTTAAAAATGAGTTTACTTTAAGTACTGTTTCAGATAAAATAACGCCTTCTTTTTCAATCTTTTCTTGTAAAGCTTTCATGAGTTACCCTCCATAGTCTGTTAATAAAAAAGAGCCCAGAACTTCCGATAAACGCTTCTCTTTTTTGCGAGTAGCGCACCGGATGTCCTGAGCTCATAATGACTCTCTAGACGTTACACAAAGAAACTTAAAAAAACCTTTGTGCAAATTAAAAGACGTGCTGCCTACTCATAGTCGAATTATTTACGGTAATCCGGTAGAAACTTAGCGAGCCATATTCTCGCAATTATATGAGTTACAATACATATGAATCTTATTTTATTAAGATGATATGTTGAATTATAACAGCTATTCTTCCCTATGAAAAGAGGGTATTTTAAAAAAGTCGAACTTTCACAAAGGTTTTACGCTTGAATATTCGTCATTATTTTAATTTTCTTTTTATTGCTCTTTTATAGATTATAAAGCCTGCTATATTTTTCTGCTAAATGTTCAACTAAATAGCGAGCTTCTAATCCTTCTCCTGTCGCTGCTTTTAATAATTCTAACGGATCTTTTAATTTTCCATATTGATGAATATGTTTCGTCAACCATGCTCTTATCTCAGTCACTTTCCCTTGTTGAATTCGTTCTTCAAAGTCTGGGATATCTTTTACAAGTGCATTTTTTAACTGTGCTGCATAAATATAGCCTAGAGCATAAGAAGGAAAATAACCAAAGCTTCCATCAGACCAGTGTACGTCTTGTAGCAATCCTTCTCCATCATGTGCTGGACGAACTCCTAGGTATTCTTCATATTTGTCATTCCAAATCGTTGGCAAGTCTTTTACTTTGATTTCTCCGTTTATGAGTGCTTTCTCAATTTCATAGCGGATAATAATGTGAAGAACATACGTTAATTCGTCCGCTTCAATGCGGATAAGTGACGGTTTTACTTCATTTACCGCTCGATAAAACTCATCAAGATCAACGTTTTGGAATTGAGAACCTCCATGCTCTTTCAATGCTTCATAATGACGCTCCCAAAATGCTTTTGTTCGCCCAATCATAAGCTCATAAAAAAGAGACTGTGATTCATGAATTCCCATTGACGTTCCTGTGCAAAGATTTGTTCCAACAAGTTCTTTTGAAATGTTTTGTTCATATACGGCGTGCCCGCATTCATGAATTGTTCCAAAAATGGCAACGCGAAAATCGCTTTCATCATATTTAGTTGTAATTCTCACATCTCCTGGATTAAGTCCAATTGCAAAGGGATGAACCGTTTCATCAAGGCGGCCTGCTTCAAAATCATAATCAAGCTCTTTTAATATTTCTAAGCTAAATGCTTCTTGTTTTTCCTTTGGAAATGCTTCATATAAAAAATCTGTTTTAGGAGACTCGGCTTTTTGGACTTTTTGTAAAAGAGTTAAAAGCGTTTCTTTTAAATCTCCAAAAACACGGTCAAGCGTTTCTACTGTAACGCCTGGTTCGTATGTATCGAGAAGTGCGTTATATTTATGCCCTTCATATCCCCAGTACTCTGCAAACTTTTGATTAAAGGCTACAATCTGTTCCAAGTACGGTTCGAAAAGAGAAAAGTCACTTTTCTCTTTTGCTTCTTCCCAGATGCTTCCTGCTTCAGAAGTTAGCATTACATATTCACGATATTCTTGCTCTGGAATTTTTTGATTTTGCTCATAGTCTTTTTTACATTCTTCAACCATTTTTAGCGTAATAGCATCAAGCTCTTTTTTAACTTCTTCGTCTCCTAAATCCTTTATGTACCCCGCCATTTCATTTGAAATAGACATTGAGAAAATATCGCTTGAGAGCATAGCCAAAACGTTAGAACGTTGCTTTATTCCTTTTTTCGGAGCTCCTGTTCGCATATCCCAATACATTACGTTTACAGCTTCTTCATATCCTCCCATTTTCTCAACATATGCGTGAAATTCCTCTTTTCGTTTATTTATATCCATTCACTGCACACTCCTTTTGGTTACTTATTCCTATCGTATCATAAAACAAAAAAAGGATGCTGATTTTAGCATCCCTACTTACTTATGTGAGATATAATAGGAATATCGTTTTCCAACAAGCATTTCATAGTTTTGAGCAGCAAGTAAATCTTCTCTCGCATTCGCAAACTCAGTTGCTGTAATCTCGGACATTTCGCCTGTTCCGTTTAACTCATTGTAACTTCTCTCCAGCGCTTGCTGGATGAGAGAAAAATTGATACGTTCTTTCATTCAAGCATTCCTCCTTATATTTTTCATGAATACCTCTACTATATTCAAGGATTCTCATTCTATGCCTTCTTTTATTGTCGTCTTTTTCATAAAAGGATATACTTACTATAGAAAGTTGAAGGAGGAACAAAAATGATACGATTTGGCGTTATTGGGACCAACTGGATAACAGAGCGTTTTATTGATGCAGCTAAAGAACTCGATGATTTCTCTCTTACGTCTGTCTATTCAAGAACAGAAGAGAAAGCGCGCGAATTTGCTCATAAAACAGGTGCTTCTTTTACCTTTACTTCTATTGAAGAAATGGCAAAAAGCAATGAAATTGATGCAGTTTACATTGCAAGCCCAAACTCTTTTCATCATGACCAGGCTATTCTTTGTATGAAGCACGGTATTCATGTTTTATGTGAAAAACCGCTTGCTTCAAATGCAGCAGAAGTAGAAAATATGATTAAAACAGCTCAAGAACAAAAAGTAGTATTTATGGAAGCTATGAAAGCAACGCTTTTACCAACCTTCCTAAACATAAAAGAAAATGTTCATAAACTAGGGACTGTCCGCCGCTATGTTGGGAACTATTGTCAGTACTCATCACGCTATGATGCATTTAAAGAAGGGACTGTCTTAAACGCATTCAATCCAAAATTTTCAAACGGCGCACTTATGGACCTTGGCGTATACTGCCTTTATCCTCTCGTTGTCCTCTTTGGGCAACCAAAAAGCGTAAAAGCAGAAGCAACAATGCTTTCTTCAGGGGTTGATGGACAAGGAAGCATCATTCTTACATACGAAGATATGGAAGCTGTTATTACGTACTCTAAAATCACCAATTCTTCTCTCCCTTCTGAAATTCAAGGTGAAGAAGGAAACATGGTAATTGATGAAATTCACACGCCGAAAAAAGCACACATTTATTACCGTAATGGTGAACAAGAAGACATTAGCGTAGAACAAAATGAAAAAGCAATGTATGCTGAAACAAAAGAATTCTTAACGCTCATTAAGGAAGGGCGTTTAGAATCAAAAGTGAATTCACATAAAAATTCACTTATCACAGCAAAAGTTTTAACAGACATCAGAAAACAAATCGGCCTTGTTTTTCCGGCTGATCAATAAAAATAAGGGTTGAAAAAGCACTGCTTTTTCAACCCTTATTTTATGATTGAGGCTTTCGTGGTGGACGCGGTCCCCAATATTGATAATAATTCGTTTCAATAAAGCCATTAAACAATTTACGTTTCTTTGTTGCTTGTTTTCCGTAAAACTGTTCGAATCCTTTATGTGACGTAATAATATATGCGCTCCATGTATCAAGTTTATTGAAAGATATACCAATCTCTTCATAGAGACGTTCAACTTGCTTGCGCTCTTGCATACGTTCACCATACGGAGGATTCGCCACAATAACTCCGTATTCTTTGTTTGACGTAAGGTCACTTGCCTGCATTTGCTTGAATTCAACCAAATCTCCAAGACCTGCTTCAATGGCATTATTTTTTGCAATATCAATCATTTTGTGGTTAATGTCATATCCTGCAATATCAAGCGGTTGATCATAGTTTGCAAGATCTTCGGCTTCTTCGCGTGCTTTATCCCATATTTCCTGTGACATCCATGGCCACTGCTCTGAGTCAAACTCACGGTTAAAACCTGGAGCAATATTTTGACCGATAAGAGCTGCTTCAATCGGAATTGTTCCAGACCCACAGAACGGATCAAGGAACGGACGATCTGGATGCCATGTTGTAAGTTTAATAAGAGCTGCTGCGAGCGTCTCTTTTAACGGAGCTTCCCCTTGTCCTGTTCTGTAGCCGCGCTTATGTAATCCAGCACCTGACGTATCAATTGTGATTGTTGCAATATCTTTTAAAAGAGAAACTTCAATTTTAAAGAGCGGTCCTGTTTCTTCAAGCCATCCGCTTCTTACACCATAATGGCTTTTCACTTTCTCTACAATGGCTTTTTTCACAATACCTTGACAGTCTGAAACGCTAAAAAGCTTTGATTTTACTGATTTTCCACTCACAGGAAAGTTTGCATCAGCAGGTAAAAAGCGTCCCCAATCAAGTGCTTTTGTTCCTTCAAAGAGCTCATCAAATGTTGTTGCTTTAAACTCACCAACTTTAATTTTCACACGATCCGCTGTTCGAAGCCAAAGGTTTGAACGAGCGATAGCTAGCTCGTCTCCTTTAAAAACAACTTGACCGTTTTTTACGTTTGCTTCATATCCTAATTCTTGTACTTCTTTACCAACGATTGCTTCAATTCCCATTGCAGCCGTTGCGATTAGCGTATATTGCTTTTTCATTGTTCACATCCTCATTATGTTCAGTCATTCATATCATATCAAAATATTTCCCACAAAAAAACTCTCCTAGTAATCCACGCTAGGAGAGCTGATGTTGGAATGAAATTATTTAAGCTACAGTGTAGCCGTTCATAATAGCGTTTCGTAAGCCATGTTCTGTTCCGTTGTACTGCAAGCGGCTATATAGCCTCGTACTCAGGTGGTAATCATTTATCTACGAAAGCATGTAGCTTTCGTCCTTCCCTCCGTTTGGTTCCTTTAGGAAGATGCCCCTACCATTATTTGGGTTTCTCGCTCGAGGGGTTTACCGCGTTCCACTCTCACTATTTCTAGTGAGACTACGTCACTGTGGCACTTTCAGAGTACTCCAACCATATCGAATGACTTAGGTTGTTTCCCCGCCGTTAGCCCTTATAAGGCTACCCTAGCTTATGAATTGGCTAGGCACGAACACTACAAGCATCTCAGCTTGTGCGAGCATGGACTTTCCTCTACATTATCAAAGTAATGCAGCGATTACCTAAAACGCCACCATGAATAGCGACAAAGTTTAGTATAATAAAAATAACCGCACTTTGCAACTTCTTTTTTTTGTTAAAGTTACCATCAGTCGTATAACTTGCTGCCAAACACGTGCTTTTCTAGGTTTGAAAGACGTTTTAAAATATCGAAATTTGTTGTACCTGCTTGTGGCTGTGTTGCCGCCTGTGGCTGGCTGCTAGGCTGCTGTGCTGAACGTTTTGGCATCTCTGTTAACTGACGTTTCAAACGATTGTTTTCTTGACGCAAAGCTTCTAGCTCCTGCTGAAAGTTCTCATAGTCTTTAATAATGGTGTCTAAAAACTGATCAACTTCCTCTTGGTTATAACCACGCATACTTGTTTTAAAATCTTGTTCTAAAATTTCCTTTGCCGTTAACTGAATTTTATCTGAAATCATTTTTTCACCTCATACATAACCCTTTTCATGATAACTGCTTTCTGTACCGGATCGCTATGTAGTGCCTATCGCGAACGTTTTTCTTTAAATTAGTAAAGAACTCTTGCCTCTATTTTTTCAAAAAATGAGGCACTTGTCAATTTTCTTTTACAGAAATGTTACAAAAAGCTAATAACTGTCTTCATTAACAATTTCCTGCAAATCATCCATTGTAATCACATCAATCGGATAATTTCCTGTTTCTGCTTTCTTTTGAGCGAGTTTATACATATACTGTGGTGTTCCCTCATTATTCTCATCATAAACAATAATCATACTGTCGCTTTTCGCCATAAAAATTTGATTCTTTGCTCTAAATTGAGCTGGGTTTTCATATTTCTTTTTTGAAATGCTGTCAAAAAAGTCAGCGCTTCCGCAAATAAACTCATAAAACTCTTTATTTTCTTCATTCCAATTTTCTTCTTGATGGAGAAAAGGAGTTAAAATCGCTAGTTTTAAGTCGGGATATTCAAGCTGCAGATCAAGCACAACTTCAGCGCTCCAGAGCTCAACACCAAGCTGACCACTTATTAAGACCCATTCGCCTCCTTGTTCAATAAATGACAAAAGGCGTCTCTTTATTCCTTTTTTTATATAGTCAATACCAGGATGTGAAGAAGAAAACACACCAAGCTCAAATGGCTTATATCCTGTTATTGTTACAACACGACTCAATGCTTGTCCTCCTATCTATGTAAAAGAAGGAACTAGATCTAGTTCCTTCTTCCTTTTCTAGTAGCGGCCTCCAAATGGAGGGCGTTGTCCGTATGGAGGGCGTTGTCCGTAGTTGAATTGCTGGTTCGTTACCACATTTTCAGTAGACTGAGTATGCGGGAAGTAATGCTGATGTTTGAAATTTGTGTGATGAACATGTGTCGTGTGCGATGGATGAATGTGTGGTACGATCACTTCTTCATAGCTGTTTGTTGTACAACATTTTGTTGGATGAACAATCGGTGGCAATACTTTCGGACGATGACAATGATTTTTAAACATTTTTCATTTCCCCTTTCCTTTCTGTTGGTACAATACTAACTTATGATGAAAGGGGACTACATGTACTAATATAAACACCTAATTTCGGTAGTTTTTCACATAAACAGCATGTTTATATTTTTTAAACTACTGAATATAACAACTGTTAAACCGACAAGTGCAAAAAAAGACACTAGTAAAATCTGTCTCATTGAAACCTCTCCATCTTTCTCTATTTTCTTTTGATATGGCAATATTTTAGCAACTCTAAATCACATGAGCAAGCAACATTTTATTACATTTTCACAATGCAATGATTCCTTTTAAAAGCGCTACAGAGCAACCTTTTTCCGCAATCTTTTCAACCTTTTTTCAAGCTCTTGTTTTAGACGTTCATTTGTTGTTTCGTCTATATAACTATACGCTTTTTCGGCATGAAAAGTTGCATCTTTTATTTCTTTAAATTGATGTTCATAAAGCTTAGCAAGTTCAATTTGAGCTTGCATAATGAGGTTTCTTGTTCGTGTGATTCTCCCAAAATACCCTCGACTTTTTTCCCACTCTTTCTCACGTTTGGCCTGGATTCCTAAGGCAAACAGCGCCTTTTCTGCTTCCTCGTCCTCTCCATCGATTACTTCTTCATATTGACGTACGGCTCTTTCCTTTTCACCAAGCGCTTCGTACCATCTTGCTACTTCATACGATTCTGTAGACGTTCTATCAACATTTTGCAACAAATGTTTTGATAGGTGAATGTACAGCGTAATAAGCGACAAAATATCGTGTTCATTATGCTGCATCACTTTCATAAGACCCTCAGTTTTTTTGGTTTCCACATAGTCAAAGTAAATCATTGGTGCTAAAAAACCCGGGATGTCATCATGACGCTCAATATTTAAAATTTCTTTCTCAACGTTAACAAGCTTGACAGATTCTAACTTACGCTTCCATAACCTTCTTGCCGCATGAAGTAAATCAAAGTGACCGAATGAAGGAAGCTTTGGCAGATGCTCACGAAGCAGTGTATGACGCGTTTTTACCATTGGCCAATCAAAGGATTTGCCATTATACGTAACAAGAGCTTCATAGTTCACTTCCTGTAAAAAACTCTCATAAAAAGCAATTTCCCCACTTTGATCAGGTAAAACATGCTGACGAAAAACAACCCCGTCTTGTTCAACCCGCGCATATCCGAGCAAAAAGATTGTTGTGCCCGCTCCAGTACTTAATCCTGTTGTTTCCGTGTCAAAGAAAAAGAGTTCATTTGTACTATATCCTTTTGATGATAATGGATGATGATAATCCGTTGCATTCCATCCTTCAATGACATGAGCAAGCTCCTTGAATGTGTATAAGCCATGTTTATAATCAAGCGGGTATTTTACTTCTCGAATTAAACAAAATCCTTCTGTTCCCTTATAGACAGTCGTATTAAAGTTTTCCCACTCTTCCAAATGTGGAATACTTTTTACAGGAGGACGCGATTTTGGTTTTTCTTTTCCTTCTTCTACATTCAAATGCGATTTCATTCGTGCCAGTTTGTTTTTAAGTGACATTTTTTTCACTCCGATTAAGTAACCCTTCTATAATAAATCAAGCAGCTCTAAGCTTCTTTCTTTAGCGTTTTGGGTATCAATTTCTGTTCCAATACAAGACGGACAGCCATCTTCACATGGACATCTTACAATAAGATCCTTTGCTGCTTCTTTAATTTCAGCAAATCGTTTAAATACATTTTCACTAAGTCCAATTCCCCCTGGATATCGATCATACAAAAAGACTGTTGGAAGCCCTGTATATGTTGCTTTAATTTGGGGAACAACATATATATCATTACGATCACACATAACATGAATAGGTACAACGTGACGCAGGACATTTGAAATACCTGCTAAAAGTTGCTCTAGTGCTTTTTCTTCAAATTCTCCTACATCTTGTAGCTCAAACCATGCTGAACTTGTATGAAGCTCTTCCTCCGGCAAATGAATTGGCCCTGATCCAATATTTTCAAACGTACTTAAACGGATTTTCTTAAAAATCGTTGGCATTGCATTAACCGCTACTTCTCCATAGTGAACATTTGAATGCTTATTTTCCATGCTTTCATCAATTTCAAGCACCTTTAAATTGACCGCTAAGTTTGCATCTGTAAAATACTCAACGTCAACTTCTCTCACATATGCTTTCTTTTCTTCCCAATCAAGTTCTTCGACTTGATACTGAATACCTTGATGAAGATAAATAGCTTCTTCATGAAGCAGGGTCATAGCGCTAAAGCGATCCATTTCCCCAATAATTTGCCGATTTCCAGTTTCAGAAATATCCACAATCACCACATTTTCTTGTGATGCTGAACGAAGACTAATATTTGTAGCAGGGAAGGATTCATTAGCCCAGTACCATTTTTCTCCTGACTCGTAAAGCACTCTTTCCTCCACTAAAAATTCTAAAACGTCTTCAACCTCAACTCCACCAAAAACTTCTCCTTTTCTAAAGGGAAGTTCGTATGCTGCACATTTTAAATGATCAACTAAAATCACTAAGTTATCGGGATTAATGCGCGCAAACTCAGGTGAACGTTCAAAAAAATAGTCTGGATGCTGAATGACGTACTGATCCATTGGAGAGGAGCTTCCAACCATCACAATGAGCGCTTCTCCGTGCTTTCTCCCCGCTCTTCCTGCTTGCTGCCACGTACTTGCAACAGTTCCAGGATATCCCGTCATAACACACACTTGAAGCTGACCAATATCTACACCAAGCTCAAGGGCATTTGTACTCACAACCCCCATGATGTCTCCTGTTCTTAAGCCTCTTTCAATTTCTCGGCGCTGTTTCGGTAAATAGCCTCCTCGATATCCTCTGATCGACTTTGGTCCAAGCTCACGTTTCACAAGCTCCTTTAAGTGACTTAAAATAATTTCAACTCGCACTCGACTTCTTGCAAACACAATTGTTTGAATATTATTCCTTAAGAAATCTTTGGCAAGTTCATTCACTTCAACTGTTGCACTTTTTCTTATATTAAGCGGCTTGTTCACAATGGGAGGATTATAGAAAACAAAATGTTTTCTTCCGCTTGGCGCTCCGTTATTATCAATTAACGTCATCTTCTCTCCCGTGAGCCCTTCTCCGAGCTCAAGTGGGTTGGCAATTGTTGCAGATGTACATATAAAGAGCGGATAACTTCCATAAAAGTTGCAAATTCTTTTTAATCTTCGGATAACATTTGTAACATGGCTGCCAAAAATACCTCGGTATGTGTGAAGTTCATCAATTACTATATATTTTAGGTTCTCAAAAAGAGAGACCCATTTTGTATGATGAGGTAAAATAGCCGAATGAAGCATATCAGGATTTGTAATCACAATGTGCCCTGCTTTTCGAACCGTTTGCCGTATTTGAGGAGATGTATCACCGTCATATGTGTAACTTTTAATATCAATTCCCATTTCATCAATGATTTCATTAAGCTCGCTTTTTTGATCTTGAGCAAGCGCCTTTGTCGGAAAAAGGTAGAGGGCTCGGTTTTCTTCGTTCTCAGCAATCGACTGCAAAACAGGTAAGTTATAACACATTGTTTTCCCTGAAGCTGTTGGTGTAACAGCTACAATACTTTTCCCATCTTGAATTTCCTTATATGCTGTTGCTTGATGTGTGTAAAGCTCTTCAACACCTCGTTTTTTCAATGCTCTCTTAATGCGCTCATCAATACTTTGGGGCATTTTCACTGTTTTAGCTTCTTTTGGCTCAATTTCATGCCAATAGGCAATATTTTCATTCTCTCTTAATCTATTAATTAACTCTTTTAAAGATTTTTTATGCTTCATTTTTGTCACCTCTATTCTTTTTATTCTATCGAATGTTTGTTTCGGTTTCTATAAGAAATATTTCCTTTCACTTTAAATATAAAAGCATAAAATTCCGCTTTTCTTCATATTTAAATATACTTTCTTCTCTTTTATGTTTTTTTACAAAATAAAGCGATGAACAAAATCTTTCTTTGTTCATCGCTCCTACTTCTTTCTATATAAAATTCCTCATTCTCATCTGAATTTTACATAAGCTTTGGCATTACCTATTCAGACGCGATTTTCTCTCGATAGCGAGCTAATAAAGTTTCAAAATTAACTCCATTTGAATACTCGCTCCCTGTTTTCTCCCACCTTTTCAATGTAAGAGATTTCTATGAATCAACTGTAGTATTTATACGTGCAAATATAAAAGTTGTTATTTTTATGAGTATTTATTTTCGTAAATCAATTTTCTCTTTTCTTGTATGAAGCATATAAAATGGTTATGATGTTAGTAAGATTGATGGAGGGATTACAATGCAACCAAAATATAAAACTGTAAAAGACGAAATTAAATCGTGGCTTATGAGTGATAAGTTTTCCCCGCATGATAAATTACCAACTGAAACACAGCTTATGGAAAAATTTCATGTAAGTCGACATACTATCCGTAGAGCGATTGGAGATTTAGAAGTAGAACATTATCTATATCGTATTCAAGGGGGCGGAATGTATGTTGCAAATTGGCGAGAAAAACAGGAAACTCAAACGCTCACCAAAACAATTGCTGTGCTAACGACTCATATTGCTGACTATATTTTTCCCAGCATTATTGTTGGCATTGAAAAAGTTTTGTCAGAACATTCTTTTTCACTTTTACTTTCTAGTACACATCATGACATTTTATTAGAGCGGAAAAGCTTAGAAAATTTACTCTCACATCCGATTGAGGGCATTATTGTAGAGCCAACTAAAAGCTCCTATCCTAGTCAAAACATTGGGTTTTATAAAAACTTAGAAAAAAGCAATGTGCCTTGTGTTATGATTCACTCTACATATCAAGACACAAATTTTCCTTCTCTTACAATGGATGATACAAAAGGCGGATATATGGCAACTGAGCATTTGCTATCACTTGGACATCGTAAAATCCTTGGAATTTTCAAAACGGATGATCATCAAGGGTTAAAACGAATGAATGGCTTTATTTCTGCTTATCAACAAAATCCTTCTCTATCCGTTCCAGGAGATTTTATTACATATGGAACAAACGAGGAAAAGAAAGAATTACCCCAGCGTATTAAAGCAAGTTTAACAAGTTCAAATCGCCCAACTGGTATTGTATGCTATAACGATCAAGTTGCTTTAACTGTGATGAGCATCGCCAAAGAACTAGGCCTGAGTATTCCAGAAGATTTATCAGTTGTTGGATATGATGACTCACAGGTCGCAAAGATTGTAGATGTTAAATTGACAACGATAAAGCACCCAAAAGAACAGATGGGAATTGACGCAGCAAATATGATTTTAAAACTTATTGAAGCCCCTCTTACAAAAAAAGTAGAATCGATTGTATACCAACCAGAGCTTGTCATCAGAGAATCAACAAAAGAAATAAAAAATTAAACATCTATTTTTCAATAGGTGTTTTTTTGTATGCATATTTTTTAACCATTGACACTTATACGTATAAATTATAGAATCAATTCCATAGAAAGCGTTTTCTTTTTATTATTGTTAAGTATACAAAGGGGGAAGTACAATGGGCCATAAGCAAAGGGTAGTGAAAAATTCAGTCTGGTATATTGCTGTCATTTCAATGGCCGCCGGAATGGCTGGGCTTCTATATGGATATGACACAGCTGTTATTTCAGGAGCTATCGGTTTCTTGCAAGAGCTGTATGGTTTATCACCATTTATGGAAGGGTTCGTAATTTCTAGTATTATGGTTGGAGGTATTATTGGAGTTGGTATCTCTGGATATTTAGGTGATATTTTTGGACGTCGAAAAATCTTAATGGCAGCAGCCGTAATCTTTTCTATCTCCTCTATATTATCTGCCCTTGTTAATTCAGTCGAAATGCTCATTGCGGCCCGTATCTTTGGAGGTCTAGGGATTGGATTAGCTTCTTCACTAGCTGTGACATATATTACAGAATGTGCCCCTCCTGCTATCCGGGGACGATTGTCATCAATGTATCAACTATTTACAGTGCTTGGAATTTCTTCTACCTACTTTGTCAACCTAGCTGTAGCAAATGCCGGCACGCACAGTTGGGG
This sequence comes from Priestia sp. TRM10, assembly GCF_057808375.1. Classification (NCBI taxonomy): domain Bacteria; kingdom Bacillati; phylum Bacillota; class Bacilli; order Caryophanales; family Bacillaceae; genus Priestia; species Priestia sp. TRM10. The sequence continues at coordinate 288,195 of NZ_JBJZOT010000013.1, read as the reverse complement.
CATTGAAACGGGCTGGCGATGGATGTTAGGATATGGCATGATTCCGTCTCTTCTCTTTTTCATTACGCTCCTTTTTGTTCCGGAAAGTCCTCGTTTTCTTATTAAAAAAGGGAAAGATCAAGAAGCTCTTTCTATTTTGCGCCGGATTAATGATAAGCAAACAGCAGACTTAGAGATGAAAGCGATTAAATTATCCATTACTACAGAAACCAATTCTTCTATGCTAAGGTTATTTCAACCTGGATTAAGAAAAGCACTTGGAGTAGGTATCTTTTTAGCGCTCTTCAACCAAGTAATTGGCATGAATGCAATTACGTATTACGGTCCTGAAATTTTTAAATCTGTTGGATTTAAAAACAACACAGAGTTTGTAGCAACAAGCCTTGTTGGCGTTGTGCAGCTCATCTCGACAATTGCCGCTGTCTTTTTAATTGACCGTGCAGGTCGAAAAAGATTGATGGCGATCGGCTCAAGTTTAATGGCCTTTTTCATGCTTTTAATTGGAGGCGTTTTCTTCTTTAACATTACAGGTCCATGGCTTATTATCTTTATTATTGGATTTACAGCTGCATTTTGTATTTCAATGGGACCTATTCCTTGGATTATGATTCCTGAAATTTTCCCAAACCATTTAAGAGCAAGAGCTGTTGGATTAACGACGATGTTCTTATGGGGAGCAAACTGGGCAATCGGACAATTTACCCCAATGCTCCTAAGCGGATTGGGAGGAGCATATACTTTTTGGACGTTTGCTGTTATTAACGTTATATGCTTTATCTTTGTTATGACAATTGTACCGGAAACAAAAAATAAATCTCTTGAAGAAATTGAACAGTTTTGGACACCAAACAAAAAGGATACTCGAAAACTATCAGTTTAAATGAATAGTGACTCTCTTTTTATAATAAAAAGGCCAAATGCTATATTAGCATTTGGCTTCTTTTATACTTGTATTTTATTTTGCTCCCATTCTTTTATAATAGAAAGAGAGTCTTTATAATAATTTTTTACAACCTCAATATATCCTTCTTCCTTTACGGGTGTAAATGGATTTGGTCCAGGAGCAGTCATTTCCATAATAATTGGGCCTCTGTAGTCAATCTCGTGCAGCACTTCAATTTGTTCATGAATATTAGCGTGTCCTTGGCCAATACCTTGGCGGTTTGAATCCCCAATATGATACACACCTAAATGTTGCCTAACCTCTTTTAGCGCTTGAGTTGGATTTTCCTCTTCAATGTTCATATGATATGAATCAAGGAGAACTTTCAAATTGGAGCTTTTCACATCTTCAATGAGTTTTAACGCTTCTTGCCCTGTTCGTACTTGGTGATTTTCATATCTGTTTAATACTTCAAATACAACTTCAATATGAAGGTTCTCAGCTTTTTGTAATATCTTTTTAGAGCTTTCAACAAGCCTTGCCCAATCTTTTTGTTCGTCTCCGCATCCAACAACTTTTCCAACATCCCCATGCAAACAAATTCGCTTTGCTCCAAGCTCATCTGCCCATGAAAGGAGGTCTAGAAAATACTCAACCGCCTTTTTGCGAACGCTTTCATTATCATTTGAGATATCTACATTGTTTGGCGTAATAGACAGGATTTTTAAATCATATTTAGAAAGGATAGTGACTATTTCTCTAGGATCTTGACTAATATCTCCTTCCACTTCTACCCCATTTACTCCAACTTCACTTGCTAGACGACACTTTTCTTCAAAAGGAACATTTCCAAATGTCCATAAACATAGTCCATAGTCTCTTTTCATAGTGACCTCCTATATGTGATAATTTTTCATTTTACTTTCGAATAGATACCGCGACTTCTCTAGAACGAATCGTTTTCTTTGATGAGATTTCAGCTTCAATTTCTTCAAGCGTTTTTCCTTTTGTTTCAGGAACAAATTTATAAACGAATAGAAAGGCAAAGATGCCAATCGCACCGTACGTAAGGAAAAGCGAACCTGAGCCAAAAGCATTTAATAAAACAGGGAATGAAAGGGATACAGCAATGTTTGCTAACCAAAGCGTCGTACTTGCTAATCCGATTGCGGTACCTCGAATTCTCAGTGGAAAAATCTCTGCAAGGACAACCCAGACAACCATTCCCCAACTGGCTGAATACGCTACCATAAATAAGCATAAGCATGTTAATAAAAGCCATCCAGGCGCTGTGAAAAATAGCGTGCTAACCCCAAGCACAACAAGAGCAATAGACATTCCTACATTACCGAGCAGCATGAGCATTCTTCTACCTATTTTATCAATCAGAACTAGACCAATCATTGTAAAAAGTAAGTTTACAATTCCAATTCCAATTGTTCCAGCAATAGCACTCGAAGCCCCAAAACCTGCATTTTCTAAAATGGTTGGGGTGTAATAAATGATCGTGTTCGTTCCAATCACCTGTTGAAAAATAGCTATTCCTACCCCGATGAATAAAATGGGTTTTACAGTTGGAGCAAACAGAGCAGAGAAAGGAACTTTTTCCGCTGCTTTTACCTCTTGGATATTCTTAATTTCTTCTTCAACAAGCTTTGCATCACGAGTTAACAGCAAAACTTTACGCGCGTCTCCTTCTCGATTTTGCTTTAATAGCCAGCGTGGACTTTCCGGCATAAAAAACATTCCAACCATTAAAAGAACAGAAGGTACAACGGCTAAAAGCAACATCCAATCCCATCTTCCTGAAGCAGAAAAAGTGAAGTTGATGATATAAGCCATAAGAATCCCTAATGCATTCATTAATGTGTTTAGTGAGGCAACTCTTCCCCGTATTGCTGCAGGTGCCATCTCCGAAAGATAAAGCGGTACAAGAGCAGAAGCTCCCCCAACAGGAACACCAAGGAAAATCCGAAATAATACAAGGACTTCCACATTTGGTGCTAAACCTGTTCCAATTGCTCCAATTGTAAATAGAACACCAAGCAATATAATTGTTTTCTTTCGGCCAACCTTGTCAGCTATAGGTCCGCAAAGAGCGGCCCCAACTAAGGCACCAATTAAAACGCCGCTTACAACTAGTCCTTCCATAAAAGGGGTTAATCCTAAATCTTCCTTGATAAATAACAGCGCTCCAGATATAACGCCTGTATCATAGCCAAAAAGCAACCCACCTAAAGCTCCAAAAAAATAAATGACGCTAATATATGCTTTTTTAGATTTCATAACGTCCTCCAAAACAACTGTAGTTTTTATTTACCTCTTGGCAAAAGGCTTGCTTCTGTACTGCGCTCTTTTTTATTTCCTACAATGTGAAGTTGACTCTCTTATAACGAGCTTTGGTGAAAGAGTTACTCGTTGTTTTACATCGCTTTTTTGCTCAATCTCACTTATAAGAAGTTCAATGACTTTTTCGCCCATTTCTTTCTTTGGCTGTTCAATTGTTGTAAGCTGTGGATCGCTAATTTTAGCAAGTATGCTATTATCAAAGCCAATCACAGAAAGTTCATGTGGAACGGAAATATTTAAAGAACGAGCAGCTTGCAAAACCCCGAGAGCAAGAATCTCGGTTGAAACGAAAATAGCAGTTGGTCTTTCTGAAACATCTTTCAACAGTTTTAAGCTTGCTTTTTTACTTTCATGAAGATCGTGCGGACAGTAGACAATATCTTTATCATTAAAAGGAAGATTTGAAAGCCGAAGACCTTCTTTAAATCCCTCTGCCCGCTGTTTAATAGAAGGAACATCAACATCCTCTGCAATCATGGCCATCCTTTTATGTCCAAGGTCTGCAAGATGAGTAGCTGCTTCATATCCACCTTGAAAATCATCAACTACCACCGTATGAAGCGGAAGATAAGGAACATCACGAGAAAGCATGGCAACAGGCATATCGCTATCAACAAGCTCTTTTATTGCTTTTCTGTTTTTTAATCCTGTTGCAATAATAAGTCCATCAACGTATTTTTGACGAAGCATTGAAATATATTGATCTTCTCTTGTTGAGTCATTATCTGTACTGCAAATAATAACGTTAAATCCCCTCTTCCTTCCGCTGTCCTCCACGGCTCTTGCTACCTCAGCCATAAAGGGGTTTGCTACATCTGGAATTAATAATCCAATTGTTTTAATTGCTTTTTTTACAGATGAAACAACACTTGGCTGATACTGAAGTTCTTCGATTATATTACGAATTCTTTTTTTTGTTTTCTCACTAATGTTTCCTGTTCCATTTAATACTTTTGAAACAGTTGAAATCGAAACGTTCGCTTTTTTGGCTACATCATATATTGTCGCTTTCACGGGAAAACCACCTCTACTGTTGTTTACCATAAGTATAAGCGAACTTCGATTTCCTAAAAAGCTCTTCTCTGTCTTTTCTTATACAAGATTTGAAACATTGTGCTCGATTTGAATTGGTTTCTTTTGCACAACAGATTCAATGCAAGCACGTGCAATAAGAAGGGCCATTCTTGCTTCTTCTCCTCCAACTGCTGTTTTTTCGTTATTTTGAACAGCATTTACAAAAGAAGCTAATTCTTCTACATAAGCATCGTGTAATAGATGCTGATCATAGCGAAGTGTATTATAACTTACTCCATCTTTGTTATAGCGCGTCATATTAGATTCTCGAATACTTCCAATTGTCATCATCCCTTTTGAACCAAACGCTTCTGCTCTTACATCATATCCATATACAGCTTGAAAATTGGCTTCTGCGGTAGCAATTGCTCCATTATCATATTTAATTGTCACAACAGCTGTATCTAGGAAACCTCTTTCCTTAAAATCCGGTCTAACTAAAGCATCTGCTACAGCATATACTTCTACAGGAAGAGATCCTGGATTTAGATAGTTTAAAATATCAAAGTCATGAATGAGCGTTTCCAAAAATATTGTCCACTCTGGAACAGGGGCTGGGTCCGCTAATACTGGATCTCTTGTTAAAGAACGTAAAAGCTGCGGCGTTCCAAGATCTCCTTGTAAAATCTCAAGATGTGCGCTTCTAAAATCTTTTGAAAATCTGCGGTTAAATCCTACTTGCAGAGGAACGTTGTACTCATTAACTGTTTGAATTACCCGATCTGCTTCCTCAATCGTTATAGCCATTGGTTTTTCGCAAAACACAGCTTTTCCATTTTGCGCTGCTCTAATAATATTTTCAGCATGCGTTCTAGCTGGAGAAGCAATCACAACTCCATCTATATTGGGATCTTTAAACATATCTGATGGATTATCATACGCTTTAGCTGACGAACCTAGTGTATGAATTAATTTTTCAGCAGCTCCACTCACAGGATCTGCTACAGCATATAATTCTGCTCCAAAAAGTCGCTTTTCTATTGTTTCTGCATGAAAAGCTCCCATTCTTCCTGCACCAACTAGACCAATTCTAATTTTCTTCATCTCCAACACTCCTATGTTTGTTCTATTCTAACTAAATAATTTAGGAAAGCTCTTTCCTTATAAACTGATTGTAAGCATTTTCATCTGTAAGGTCAATATCTTTTTTTATTATTCAGAAAAATACACAAAGGACAAAGCAGAAAAAAGCTTTAGTCCTTTGTGTATGATAAAGAAGTGTTGATATAAATTCTCAGTTTCTCTCCTTCAATAGAATAACCATCTTTCATATAGTCCCATCCATATTTTTCATAATAGTCTTCAAGCTCTGTTGACAGGTAGAGCTCATCAAATCCTTTCTCTTTTGCTTTTTGAATTCCATGCTCTAAAAGGCGTTGACCTAAGCCCCTTCCTCTCCATTCTTTTTTCACATAAAGACAGGAGAACCAAGGCATTAAATCTTGTCGACTGATGAAATCTGTTCGTAGTAAAGCGTAAGAAGCAATAATTTCATTTCCGTTCACCATAATGTAAAAACGGGGTAGCTCTTCATTTGTATAACAAGAATGAAGCATACAATCTTGATAAAAATGCTGATTAGTTTTTGTTCCCCAAGCATTCCAAAAGAATTCTACTGCATGATTGAAAAGCTCCATTTTCTCTTTCAATTCATAAATGATCATCTTTTCCGCTCCTTTTCCACTCATCTTTCTTCTCATTATAAACACCAAGCTTTTGCTTTAGTCTAGAGTAAACATTCATTCTTGACAGAAATAGTTAAGAAAACGCATGAACGTAAAGAACATGGAGATATTAGAGAAAGAGGAGGTGCTAATATATGACAAATCCATATCTTTGCCCAAGCTGCAAAACCAATCGCACTCGTTTCAACCTTATTTCTCAAGTTGCTCAATCTGTAAAAATGGATCCACAGTCTGGAGAAATTACAAATGAATATGATGATAGCAATCGGGATGCATTCCATTTAGCTTACAAAGGACCAGAACGAAAAGTTCAGTGTGGAACGTGCGGGCTTGTGGAAGAAGAACAAACATTTATTAACCATGCCAAATTGAATCGCTAAAAGACTCAAGACTATCTTGAGTCTTTTTATTTACCTTTCTTATTTAATGCACTTCTTTTCTTTTACTCGTATAATAACAAGAAAACACATTATTTTTATAAAGCAAAGGAGGACTTTTTTCTCGTGAATTCCGCTGAACAAAGCTTCATAAAGCTAACATCAGATCTCGCTCATATTATGCAGTCTAAAGAGTATGAACATCGTGACATTATCTTTTTATGTATAGGATCAGATCGATCTATTGGAGACTCTTTAGGTCCTTTAGTTGGAACAATGCTCAAAGAAAAAAAAGTTCCCTTTGAAGTTTATGGAACGTTAGAGACCCCTGTTCATGCGTTTAATTTAGAAGATACGTTAAAAAAAATCACCAAAAGATTTAAGAAATCTCTAATCATCAGCATTGATGCTTCTTTAGGGGATGAGGATCATGTTGGGTCTGCTTTTCTTAAAAAAGGGCCTGTTGTTCCTGGAAAAGCCTTAAAGAAACTGCTTCCCAAAACAGGTGATTTTCATATCACAGGCGTTGTAAACTATGTTGATCCCCTCCCTTCTACTCAATTCCTCAACGATACACGTCTTTATATAGTAAGAAATCTTGCTCTAGCTATTTCGGAAGCCATATATCAAGCTTCATTAGAAAATGTTCAGCATTTATGAAAAAAGCGGTTGTATAACCTCTACTAGTTATACAACCGCTTTTTTATATAATAGCTCCTGTGATAATTGAGATTACGATCATTACTAGTGAACAAATAAGAGCCCATATAAAAGCAAACTTTTGAATCTCACCAAGATCTTTTTTTACCATTCCGACGAGCAAGAGTGTTGAAGCAACAAGAGGGCTTAAAAAGTGAATAGGCTGACCTAACACAGAGGCTCGTGCAATTTCAGCAGCTGTCGCTCCATAACTTGTTCCTGCTTCAGCTAAAATAGGTAAAACCCCAAAATAGTAAGCATCGTTAGATAAAATAAAAGTAAAAGGCATACTTGTTAAAGCCACAACAATAGGAAAGAACGATCCTAGTGATTCGGGGATAATAGCGACTAGAGAATTAGCTATAGCATCCACCATTTTTGTACCAGAAAAAATCCCTGTAAAGATACCGGCGGCAAATACAAGGGTAACAACCGTAATTGCATTTCCTGCATGAGCTATAATCCTCTCTCTCTGCTGCTCTATATTTGGATAATTAATAACAGATGCTACGACAAAACCAATTAGAAACAAGACTGGAATGGGAATTAAACCCATAATTAGAACAACCATAACAGTGATAGTTAAAATCAAATTCAGCCATCTTAAGTTTGGTCGTTTTAAGTTATCTTGTGCAATAGAAGTGACTGCAGCTTCACTAATGGCGCTTTTCATCTCTGCAGCTTCCTTTATTGTGATGACTCCAAGGCGCTTTCGCTCTTTTCTCCCAAGCATATAAGCCGTAAAAACAATACACATCATTCCTGCTAACATTGTGGGAATAATACCGATAAAAAACTCATTTGCATCTAAATTAAGCGAAGCAATCGCCCTTGTAGCAGGTCCTCCCCATGGAGTCATTCCACTCATAATACTAACGGAAAGCAATGAGACGGTAGCCAAGATTAAAGGATTCATTCCAAGTCTTAAATATAGCGGTAGCATAGCAGAAATAGTAATCATATGAGTTGTTGTGCCATCTCCATCCAATGCAACCGTCATAGCTATCACTGCACTTCCAATCGCAATTTTTACAGGATCTCCCTTCACAATTTTGAGCATTGTTCGAATAAGTGGATCAAAAAGACCTGCATCTATCAAAATACCAAAAAAGAGAATTGCAAATAATAAAAGAGCTGCGGAAGGAGCTACGATTTTTAAACCGTCAAGCATCATCTCCCCAATTTGGGACCCAAATCCCCCTATTAAAGCAAAAACAATAGGGATAATGGTAAGTGCGGCTACTGGTGATAGACGTTTAGACATCATTAAATACGTAAAAACAATAACCATTGCTATTCCTAGAAATGTTAAAATGTTAATTCCCTCCCCTTATAAAAAAGAAATCGCTTACAAAATCTTAAGAGACAATGAAGCAAAGCATATAAATTTCCCCTCGTTATTATTTACAGATTAGTCTAAATATTTCGATGTGTAAAATATATTTTTTTGATAAAAAGATTAAAAAAAACTTATAATCCAAATTTAAAAGAAAAAAGCACGCAATGCGTACTTTTATAGTTTTATCTTATTTATGAAATCAATAAACTGTTTTACAGCGGTAAGTTTTAATGAATCTTGATGGTACATAAGCCAAGTATTACGAAGAACAGGTTCACCATTTTTATAAGAAAGACCATATGTATAAAGATTATCGGAAGGCTGCATGCAAATCTCCGGAAGAATAGAAACACCTAAATCATTTTTCACCATCTCTTTGCATGTTTCTTGCCGGTCGGTTTCCATTGTGACACGAGGAGGCATTGAAAATCGATCATTCCACCATCCTGTAATAAGATTTTTTAAAGAGCTATCTGTTTTATAGTTAATGAACGGGATTGTTGGTAATTCGTTTAAATTTACTTCCCTTTTTGAAATTAAGCAAAGGCGCTCTCTGTGAAGAAGCGTCTTCATTCCATGCCAGCGATAATTTCCTCGTAAAATGCCAAGTTGCACAACCGAGGAGTTTAAAAGGTTCATAATCTCTGTGCTCCACCCTGTGTTTACGTTAAACTGAACAAGTGGAAACTGATTTGAGTACTGTTTTAAAATTTTTGGCAGTTTATATTGAGCAAAATTACTCGACGCTCCCAACCTTAGAGTGCCTCTAACCTCATTTTTCATATTCAACATATAATCTTTTGTAAGCTGCAGCTTTTTAATCATTTCTTCTGCATAACTAGCCAAGTGAATACCTTCTGAAGTAAATTCAATCCCCCCTTTAACTTTTAAAAATATAGAAGTACCAAACTCATTTTCTAAGTTTTTAAGCCTGTACGTTAAAGCAGGCTGTGATATGTAAAGGCGCTCTGCCGCTCTGCTTATATTTTTCTCTTCATACAGCGTTTTAATGGCTACCCAATCCTTTTCATCCATTCTAATTCCTCCCTATCTGGATTATAAAATTCTTTTATACTATTACTTTAAAAATATGTATTTTACTTATAATCAAACATATCATACTATATTTGTAAAGGAAGCGGTACCAAATAAAATCTTATTATAAAGGTGGTTATCCTCATGAAAGTACCTGTAGCTTTAATGCGCGGTGGAACAAGCAAGGCCGTATTTTTTAACTATGATCATATGCCTTCAGATCATTCTCAATGGGAAGCTTTTCTGCTTGATATAATGGGAAGTCCTGATCAACGTCAAATTGATGGTCTTGGAGGGGGGAACTCTTTAACAAGTAAATCTGCTATTATTCGTAAATCCGCTTCTCCTCATATTGATGTTGAATATACATTTGGACAAGTGAGTTTAACAAATCAGACCGTTGATTTTAAAGGAAACTGTGGAAACATATCATCAGCAGTTGGCCCATATGCTATTGAGCAAGGACTTGTCCAAGCGGTAGAACCAATTACAACAGTAAGAATTTTCAACACAAATACGAAAAAGCTTATTACGGCAGACGTTGAAGTGAAAGATGGACATGTAAAAACAGATGGAAGCTTTTCAATTCCAGGCGTACCTGGTACAGGTTCCCCTATCTATCTTTCTTTCACCAAAAGTGAAGGAGCTGTGACAGGAAAACTTTTTCCGACTGGAAATCCTAAAGATACAATAAAAGTGAAAGATAAAATCTTGCAGATCTCAATTGTAGATGTTGCGAATCCACTTGTATTTATACGGGCTGCGGACATCGGTTTAACTGGAACGGAATTACCACATGAATACACACCTGAACAATTAGATTTTTTTGAAAGTATTCGTTCCATTGCTGCTGAACTGTGCGGTTTTTCTCCTAAAGAAAAGGCAACCGTAAAAACCCCAGCTGTTCCAAAGCTAACTCTCATTGCTCCCCCTATGAACTATACGGATGTAACAGGTGTAAATAGAGAAGCCAAAAATATGAATCTTGTCATTCGAATGATGTCTATGCAAAAACCTCATCAAGCATTAGCGATTACAGGAGCTATTTGTTCTACAGCCTCAGCTTTCTTAGAAGATACCATTGTTTCTGACCTAGTAAAAGTGAACAATGCTATATTTCGTTTAGGTCACCCAGCAGGCATTATGGAAACAAAAGTTGATATTGAAGCAGGTCATATTCAAAACATTAAAGTAGCTCGTACAGCTCGGAAAATTTTCGAAGGTTATGTTTATACAAAACATAACTATGAGATATCTTGCAATCTCGCCTAACCTTCTACATTTAAACTTCTAGTAATATTCTGTTGCTAAAAAGCCTTAACAACAATTAAGGCTTTTCTTTACATATCTCCCTTCTTCTTTACTTTTTCGCACTTGCTAAGTTTTCAACAATTACCTCTTCCCCAAATTCTTCATGAATCAGCAGCTCTATCTAGGTGAAGACTTGTCGTTTCACCTGCTGTCTGAAGCTCTCCTTTTTCATATGCTTCTTGAAATAAATGAACAAGCAGAAAATCATCTTTACGAATGGAACGAATTTCCTTTTGTTCTAACGAAACATTTTTTGTGAAAGAGTCAAGGCCCACCTTTGACGTGCTATAGCAACTTTGTGAACAGACTCTGAAGAAATATTCAATATTCTTTTATCACAATGGAGCAACTCGAGTTAATATCGCGGCATTATTAATTAAGCATACTCCTTCGGCAGCAGTGATATTTTGGCATATAATCTTTATTTTCGTTTCTATCTTTTCGGTTTCTCGTAAATTTAGTTGATAAAAACAGAATGATTTATTTTGTCTCTCTGCTAGCTTTTCTAACTCTATATTTCCTCTTCTTAATAAACTCATAATTTAATTTTTTTCTTCTTATTTAAGATCCTTTTAGCTAGTGCTTCTTCGATCCTACTCGTTCCTGCAATCACATAATATCCCACCCCCCACAAATCCATATATATCCAAATATTCATATTGAAAGTTTATCACAAAAAAGAAAGGGTAACGTTCTTTTATATACTATCTTTCATAGGGCGGTAGATGAGATGAATGCAGAACAAACATTAAATTTTAAAGATAAAGAGTATTTAAGAGAACAGGTTTTTGACATTTTATCTTTTTATTATCCTAGATGTATTGATAAAAAGAACGGTGGATATATTAACGGATTTTTAAGAGATGGAACAATTATGGATGAAGAAACAAAACATCTTGTTGGTACTTCTCGCTTCATCTATATCTTTAGCCTTGGAGCTCTTTTGGACGGTCCTGAATGGTGCAAGAAAGCAGCTCACCATGGGCTCCAGTTTCTTGAGAATCATCATCGTGATAAAGAAAATAAGGGGTATTTTTTTGAATTAGAAAACCAAGAAGTTGTAGATTCTTCAAAACAAGCCTATGGGCATGCTTTTGCATTGCTCGCCTCTTCTATTGCTCTTCAAGCGGGAATTCCTGGAGCTGAAAATGTCGTAAACAATCTTTTTTCCATTACAGAACAATATTTTTATGATTCGGAGTATGGCTATTATATGGAGGAATGGAATGAAGATTGGACAAAGTCTTCTTCATACAGAGGGCAAAATGCCAACATGCATATGTGTGAAGCACTGCTAACAGCTTTTGAAGCAACAGGAGATAAAAAATATATAAATAGAGCCTATCATCTTGCTAGATATGTTACAGGAGAACTTGCTGAACAAACAGGTGGGATGATATGGGAACATTTCAAAGAAGATTGGACACCAGATTGGGAGTACAACAAGATGGATACAAAAGATGAATTTCGCCCATATGGGTTTGTGCCAGGACATCAAGTAGAATGGAGTAAACTGCTTCTTTGGATAGATCGTCACAAGTCAGAACCATGGATGCTTTCTCGTTCAAAGGAGCTCTTTCTAACAGCTTGGAAAAGAGCTTGGGACCAAATCTTTGGTGGAATGTATTATTCACTGTCTCCAGAAGGAACGGTTATTGATCATGACAAAAATTACTGGGTAATGGCAGAAATTATTGCAGCATCTGCTCTCCTAGCAACCAAAACAGGAGAAAATTCATTTTGGGATTACTATAATGAAACATTCTCCTACTGTAATAAGCATTTTATTGATCATACTTATGGAGCTTGGTATCCACTGCTTAGCGAGCAAAACAAACCTTACAGTGAGGAAAAGAGTTCAGCACCTAAAACAGACTATCACCCAGCATCCGCTTGTTATCAAGTAATGCAGGCCCTTTCATTTTTATAAAATTTCAAAGTGAAATAGAGAGGTTAGCCCAAGCTAACCTCTCTTTCGTCTAGGAATAGTTTTACACTCTGTACAAGTTGAACACAAAAGGCCGATAAAATTATCGATCTCCGTAGCTCAAGATGTTCACCTCATTTGAAGCGCTTTATTTGCTATTTTTAAATCATTGCTTAAAAGGGCATTTAAATCATATGAAGGATAGTATCCTTTTTTATACATATAGTTAAAGATTTGTGCATGCCCTTTAATAGATTTTAAAAGGTGATTTGTAAGTACATTGCGTAAAGAAGGAGTAGCTGTTTCCGTAATAGCAATTGAATAGTTACGAACAGAAGTTTTTAAAAGTCCTAATAAATCTCCTGAATAAAACCCAAGGTCACTTCGCAACTCTTCTTCTCGACCGGCTGGAGCCAAGGAATAAAATGGAATAAGCTCTTTAATATTGCCTTCAATATCAAGGATAGATTTTCGATAAATTTCTCTTAATTCTGGATCATTCACTTCTTTTATCATTTTCTTAAGCTTTATTAACCCATTGGATTGAAAAGCAACAAGCTCATGAATTTCAAGCGTCTCGTGCCATGCTAGTGTTCTGCGTTCTTCCGTAGACATGATGATGCCTCCTCTAATCTCTTTGTTCGTCAACCCATCTTATTCTGAAACGAAAAAATGGTTAATTGTCCTGATTCAATTCTTCATTTGTAGAAAGCATGTTTATAAAATGTTTGGTAAATCTAAAAGGGTGAAAATGAATAAAAAAAAGCTTCTTAAAAAAGGGAGGAATACAAAATGAAAATGGCTGGAAATACCGTCCTCATTACAGGGGGAGGCTCAGGAATTGGGTTAGCTTTTGCCGAGCGCTTCTTAGAAAAAGGAAACAACGTTATTATTGTAGGTCGTCGCGAAGAAAAGCTTCAGGAAGCAAAAGAAAAATTTCCTGAACTGCATACAAAAGTATGTGATCTTTCTAAACAAGAAGAACGAATTTCTTTATTTGAATGGGTTACGTCTCACTTTCCGGATATTAATGTATTAGTAAATAATGCTGGAATTCAGCAAAGAGTAAATGTGTTAAAAGCAACGGAGAGTTGGGACTATTACAGCAAGGAAATCCACATTAATGTTGAAGGACTAATCCACCTTTCCATGTTATTTATTCCTTACTTTTTAACTCGAACAGATGCATCAATCATTAACATTTCATCAGGATTAGCAATAAGACCTGGGGCATGGGTGCCTATTTATAGTGCTACAAAAGCAGCTGTTCACTCTTTTACAACTTCTCTGCGCCTTCAGCTTGAGGATACTCATATATCCGTTATAGAAGTGTTTCCACCAGCTGTGAATACAGATTTAGGAGGGGTTGGGCTTCATACGTTTGGGGCTCCATTAAATGCTTTTGCTGACTCGATTTTTGAACGCTTTGAAAAAGGAGACTTAGAAATTGGCTATGAAGATTCGGAAAGAAGGCTTCATGCTTCACTAGAGGAAAATGAAGAAGGAATGAAAAAAGCGTGGGAAGGGTTTTTAAAAGGAAATCCTGACTTTTAACTTCCCCCTCGCTTCCTTATAAAGCGAGGGGGAAGTTCTATGATAGGGGTGTTAAAATGTACTCCGCGTACTCTTTAGCACTTTTCTGAATTTCTTCTTTTGTTGCTTCGGACGTACCGTAAAAAAGATACGAAGGTAAAAAAGTTGTTCCAATTAAATTACTTGTTGCTTGAAAAGGCTTCAACAGCTCGCTCATTGAATAATGATTAAGTCCTCCTGCTCTATACTTCTCTTCGCCACTTCCTGTTGTAACCGCTAAAATGAGCTCTTTTCCATGCAGCGCATTCCCATTTGATCCATATGCCCATCCGTATGTAAGTACTTTATCTTGCCACTCTTTTAAAAGTGAAGGAGAGCTATACCAATAGAACGGAAATTGCCACACAATACGGTCATGCGCTTCGCAAAGTTCTTGCTCTCTTTTCACATCGATCTCTTCTTTATATTCTTGATAAAGTTCATGAACTGTTATATTATCATGCTTTTTCAGCTCTTCCCTCCATGCTTTATTAACTGTTGATTGTTCAATTGCAGGATGAGCGATAATCACTAAAACCTTCATATGAAATCCTCCTTTTATTTTCTTGTTTCTATTTTAACAGCCTAGTTCATTTCAGCCTAATGATTACACTTTTGATTATGGACATGTTTTTTCCTTAGGTGAATATATTTAAAGAATAGCCGATGTGCTATCCATCTTTGAAGGAGTGACAAACTGTGAAAGGAAATCACGATAACTATGCTTCTATTTTCTTTCAGCGTATTTTAAATACAATGATCTTCTTTTTAGGCATTATTCTTTCTTTGTTTCTTGTTAAAAAAACCATTTTTCTGATTCAAAGCCTTGCGCTACACGATGACAAAACGTCTTACTACTCTCTTGTTGAGGGCATTCTCGTTTATTTCCTTTACTTTGAATTTTTAAGTCTTGTTGTGAAATACTTTCAAAACAACAATCATTTTCCCCTTCGCTATTTTATTTATATTGCAGTTACAGCCATTGTTCGATTGATTATCGTTAATCATGAAGAACCAATGACAACGTTCGTCTATACGCTAGCCATTTTAACTCTTATTATTTCTCTTCTTCTTGCTAATCTGCGCTTTGTTCGTGATGACTAAAAAATCCTCGCATAAAAAACCATCATCTGACAAACCTACTTATAAAACATCCTTTTAGATTATGTGAAGGAGCGAAAATGATGGACGAATATTTTCATCTGCTTTTACGCACGCCGTTTATGTTTGTTGTCATCCTAATCTTTTTTCGCTTAACAGGAAAAAAAGACCTCGGAGACGTTAGTGTTTTAGATGTTGGCATTACCCTTATGATTGCAGACTTAGCTGTATTAACCATTGAAAATCCTGAAAGCTCCATTTTCAAAGGGCTTCTTCCTATTATTTTACTAATTATTATTCAGTTTATCCTTTCTAAAGTAACGCTTAAAAGTCAAAAAGCTCGAGCCATAATGGATGGGCGTCCTTCACTTGTTATTGAACATGGAAAATGTAATCAAAAGGTGATGAGTGACCTCGGCTATACGTTAGATGATTTATATCTTCAACTTCGCAGCAAAGATATTGCAGACATCTCAAAAGTAAGCTTTGCTCTTTTAGAACCAACGGGCCATTTATCGGTTTTTCAGCATAAAGATGATTTTTCACTTCCGCTTATTCTAGATGGAAATATTCAAAGACAACATCTTCATCTGATTAATAAAGATGAAAAATGGTTAAAAGAAGAGTTAACAAAGTTAGGAAACGAGAAAATTCAAGATATTTTCATTTGTAGTTATACAAATGAAGAATTTTATATTGAAATGCTTGATAATAAAGCAGCAATAGAGTAAAAAAAGCTTTCTTTCCTTTCACACAAGCAGAGAAAGCTTTTGTTTGCTTTTTCATTTTCTCTATATGCTACAATACAGCTAATTATATCTCTTTAACAGTTTTTCACATCATGAATCAACCTCTGTTTAAGGAAAAGGAGGATTATATGATAAATACAATTGTTCATTCTGACGATACGTGGATGCTTTGGGGAATATTGGCTGTTTGGGCCTCGATTAGTATTTTTCTTGAACAGAAATATAAGTGGGCCTCAGTCCTGTCAGGAGCCGTAATTGCCCTACTTGGCGCTCTCATTCTTTCCAACCTTAACATTATTCCAACAGAGTCTCCTGTGTATGATAATGTATGGACATACCTTGTTCCACTCGCAATCCCCCTTTTACTTTTTAACATTAATATGAGAGAACTTTTTCAAGAAAGTAAAAAGCTTATTTTAACTTTCTTGATTTGTGCTATTGGTACTGTTATCGGAAGCTCAATTGGTTTCTTTCTTTTGAAAGATTATATTCCAGAGCTTGCCAAACTCTCTGCTGCTATTGCTGCTTCTTATGTTGGAGGCGGTGTTAATTTTGCGGCTGTAACAGCCCGGTTCGAACCTTCTAGTGAAATGGTATCAGCAACCGTTGTAGCAGATAATATGGTGATGGCTGCTATGTTTGCTCTTTTTATGCTCATTCCATCTCTTTTGTTTTTTAAAAAACGGTTTAACACTCCGCGTATTGATGAGCTTGAACGTGGAAGAGTAAATAAAGAAGAAACACTTGCATCAAAGTATTGGCGTAGAAAGGAAATTTCCTTAAAAGATGTCGCCGCCTCTGTTGGGACTTCTTTTTTCTTAGTTGTTCTTTCATTTAAACTAGCCGAATTTTTCGATCGTGTCATTCCTAGTGATGAAAATACTTCAGGGATTGTAGTTTTTCTAAATGGTATGTTAGGAGAAAAATATTTGCTCCTCTCAACGCTTACGTTCCTTTTTATCTACTTCTTCCCAAACTATTTTAATAAAATAAGAGGCGGACAAGAACTTGGCACATATCTTATTTACATTTTCTTTGTTGTAATTGGTGCCCCTGCTTCAATTTCTTTAATTATTGAAAAAGCGCCGCTTTTAATTTTATTCGTTTCAATTGTTGGTTTATTTAACTTAGGAACAGGACTTCTGCTTGGAAAACTATTTAAGCTTGATCTTGAACATATTGTTCTAGCAAGCAATGCAACAGTAGGAGGTCCAACAACAGCAAGTGCAATGGCAATTGCAAAAGGATGGAGAAATTTAGTAGGGCCTATTTTAGTTGTTGGCACATTAGGGTATATTATTGGAAACTATATTGGATTTCTACTTGGTCACTGGTTTTTAACATTTTAAATGCACCAAACCATCCAAATAGTGGTATTATATTCAATAGTTTAGTATATTTTGTAAAAGGCGGTGCCTACAATCGATAACATAGTGATTTATGAAAGGTTAAAAGAAATAAATGAGGAACTATACGATCCTTTCCCGTATGAAGAAACAAAGAATATTAAGAAAGATTTTAAAGAGTGTTTAACGTCTGAAGCTTGTTTTAATGCTGATCTTAATACATACATGATGAACATTGTAGGAAGCGTTAATTACGTTTTGCGCGGAAAAGGAACGAAAATTCCTGAGCGACAGATGAATGCTCTTAGTCTCACTTTCTTTGAAGCTTTTCCTCAATATATTTTTTTAGAAAACAAGATGAACCAGTACCCGCTTTTTTATCGGGAGTATGCTAGAAATGAAGAAGCACGAAGACTTATTTTACGCTATGTAGAGAACGAAGGGGTTTTAAGTAAATAACCCCTTCTCTTTTCATTCTCTTCATCCTTGATTCTTTCTACAAAAACGAGTGAAAATATCTCCTACATTACATTTTACTCCTGTTTAAAAACTGAACATATCCTCCCTTTCCTTCATTATCTACCTTCCATCCTATCTCACTGAAAATGCCGAGATTTCCTTCGTATTTGAGCACGCTTTTTTCTTTTATTATTTCGTATTGATGATACACATATATTGAAAAGGCTAGGAAACCGAGTAAGAAGCTTAAAATAATTACTGCTTTTATACGAACTTTGTTTCTCTTTCCCATCTTGTCACTCCTTTCAAGTCTCCTTGAAAGGATACAAGGTTAATGTTAAAAATTGGTTAAACTATAGTTAATACATGTTTAATTTATCTCCCTACCACCTAAGAGGATATGTTTCTCATATAATCATCTTTTTAACTCACCTTTTGAAGCCATTCTTTTGTCACACGAACCATTTCATCTTGCTGTTGTTTAGACGTGATTGTCGCTTTGTTATCTCCTTTTTGTTTTCCATATAGTCCAAACTGAGCATGATTTCCACCCTTAATTTCATGCACAACTGCACCTTTAGATAAGAGATGATGAGTTTGTGCTATTTTCTTTTTAGTTGATAAACCATCAAGCTCCCCGTAGAGAGACAGCATTGGAAGTTCTTTTTCCGAAAAATCATTACTTTCATTTGGATAAGACCCAAGGAAAATAACGCCATTTATCTCTTTTGGATGTTTATAGGCATAAGAAGCGGCACTAACACCTCCAAGAGAATGTCCTGCAATATACCACTCTTCAATGTCATCGTATTTTTCAATAATATCTTCTGCTCTATTTTGATCAAAAATGGAAAAGTTCAATAAAACATGTGGAATAGCCACAAAATAGCCATCTTCAGCTAGTTTTTTTCCATAGTAGCTGTATGCCTCTGGCTCTACTTTTGCTCCAGGATAAAGAATAATTCCTTTTCCATTGCTTTTTTTAGGTTGAAGAATAACAGCATCGTCTTCGTGCTGTATATTTTCAATATTAACAAGTGTTGTAAGCTCTTTTGATGGTTCATATGTAAGTTGTGACCAAACAAAAAAGCTTCCTACTCCAATAAGAAGCAAAACAAAAACCGTAATAAGGCTGTATTTGATTCCTTTTTTCATCTTTTCTTTCTCCTTTTTAAAGAAATCCTTTGAACAAAGTTCAAAGGATTTCTTCGCTTAATTCTCTTCTCTTGCTTTGACCTTTCCAAGCTTTGAAGGCCAGAATGCCCATTTTCCTAATAGACTTGTAATCGCTGGAACGAGCAGTGGACGAACAATGAACGTATCAAGCAAAACTCCAATTGCTGTAATTAAGCCAAACTGAACAAGCACTTGAATCGGAAGTGTTGTAAGTACAGCGAACGTTCCTGCCAAAATAATTCCTGCAGACGTAATTACACCACCGCTTTGGCCAACTCCTTCTTTTATTGCTTCCTTAAGCGGCAACTCTTTTTTCTTTTCCCATATGTTTGAAATCATAAAGATGTTGTAATCTTCTCCAAGAGCCACAATAAAGACGAAAGCATAAATAGGGATAAGCCCTGAAATAGCTCCTATATCAAATCCATAATGAAGAATAATCCAGCCAAGCCCAAGTGCGCTCGTAAATGAAATTAATACTGTTGCAATTAAGTACACCATTGCCACAATAGAACGTAAATAAAGTAAAAGAAGCAGGGCTACTACAACGATGACGAAACTAATAATCTTCATCTCATCTTGAGCAATAACTGTTCTTTGATCAAGCTGCTCTGCCGTTTGACCACTAATCCAGACATTTTCAAATCCTTTGTCATCTGAAAGCTCTTTAAGATCTTTACGCAACTGTTCTACATCATTCATCGCTTCATTACTATACGGATTTTGTTCAAGTTCAACTTTATAAGAAACAAAATTTTGATCACTTTGACTCGTTTCCGGATTTTCAACACGACTTATTCCGTCTAAACGAGCAAGATCGTTTTTAATATTCTCGGTTTCATCATTTTGTTCAAAGACAACTGTTAAAGGAGCAAGATCTCCTGCTCCAAATCCGTCGCTAATAAGGTCGAAGCCTTCGCGAGACGGCGTATCTTTCGGAAATGCTGAAAGCGTATCATATGAATATTTAATTCCTGTTACAAATGTGGAACTCACAATAAGAAACAAGAGTGTAATGATAACGGTACGAACAGGCCTGTTAGCTGAATAAGCTCCAATTTTATACCAAAAACGAGATTGCTTGTGAAGCTTAACTTTTTTATTTTTTTCCTGTGCTCTTTCTTTTTCCATCTCTTCTGTTCTTGGCACAAATGGGAAAAATGCGCTTCTACCAAGAATACTTAAAAGTGCTGGCACAAGTGTTAAAGATGAAATCATCATAATAAAAATAGATAAGCTAAACGGGATGGCAAAGTTGTGAATTGTAGCATATTGAGAAACAAGTAAAACTAAAAGTGCTGAAACAACGGTTAAACCACTTACTCCAATGGCTCCCGACGTATCTAAAAATGCACGTTTTAAAGCTCGAAGACGACTTCCTTCTTCATAGAGGAAAAGACGAAAGCGCGAAATTAAAAATAAACAATAATCTGTTCCAGCTCCGAAAAGAAGAACTGTCATAATGGAAATACCTTGAGAATCATAACTTATATAGCCAGCCTTTGCGAGAGCACCGAGAATTGGTGTTGCAACAGCATAAGCCGCTCCAACTGCAATAAGGGGAACAAAAGGCAAAATTGGCGAACGATAAATAAGCAGCAGAAATACTAGGACAAGTAAAACTGTTCCAATTAATAAAGAAACGTCAGCATTTTTAAATAAGCCTGTTGCATCAACGCTAATTCCCGCAGGCCCTGTAACACGAGTAATAAGGCTGTCTGACGTCATTTTTTCATTAAGAGGGTTTCCTTCAAACTCCCGATCTACACGCGTCTCTAATTCTGTAAGACTTTCTTTTAATTCATCAGAAGAAGCTCCTTTTTCAAATAAAACCGTCTGAATAAAGGTTGTGCCATCTTCAGAAACAAGTTCTTTTAAAGCAGGCATTGGCATTTTATCATACGGCACTGCCAACTCTTGATGAGGGAGCTTGCTTTCATTTAACTCTTTTGACAGAGAGGCAATAGCAGTAAGCTCTTTTTCACTAATGCCGTCCTTGTTATACCATGTAAGCAAGGCAGGTACACCATCGCTGTTTGGAAACTTCTCTTCTACAATACGAGCAGCTTCCATAGAAGGTTCACTGCTTGGAAGTGGCTCAACGCTATCATCTGTATAGGTACTTGAAGACGGAAGCACCATTTGTAAAACTCCAATAAGTAAAACCCATACAATTAGAGTAATCCAGCGACCTTTTTTACCAACAATTCCACTTATGAGTTTTTTCATAAAGTGATTCATATTATCCCTTCTTTCTATTTATCACTTGATAAGTATACATTAAAAAAATTTCTTACCCTGCGCTACATTGCTGGTTCTCTCCTTTATTAATCAATTGATAAGTTTTATAAACACAACCTCCTCACTCACGTTATATCATAAAACTATTTCACTTATCAACCGATAAATTATATTAATAGTGCGATATTGCGGGGGGGATTCCTACTCACACCCCCATTTATATCACAGTGCTCTTTTTTTTGACAATCATTCGATGTGCTAGCTTTCCGTTTTCTTTGTTCCATGTAAAATAAGATCAACAAGGGTTTTGAACTGTCCTGCTAAAGATTGTGGTTTTCCTTCCCATGTTGACATTGTTTGTCCTAAAGTAAGCAAACAAAAGCGTGCCGCCTCTTCCGGAGAGATTTGTTCCCTTAATGTTCCTTCGTTTTTCATCTCTTCAAAAACAGCAACAAACGAATCTAAATATGCTTCCTTCCAAAGCTTAAAAATAAAGCCTCTGTTTTCTTCCTTAAATTCAACGAGCGTATCGTGAAGCATCATCATCATGCTTGACGGATGTTCTTCAGAGAGAACTTCAAGCATTGTTTCTAATCGCTCTGCTACTGTTGGTTTAGACACAGACTTTAAACGTTTGCCAATCTTAGCAACGAATCCTTGAAGCATTGCCACGTACAATGACTCTTTATCAGAAAAGTGATAATATAATGCTGGCTGTGTAATACCACATTCAGAGGCAATTTCTCGTGTCGATACTGCCCGATAGCCTTTCTCCATAAATAAATTTTGTGCCGTTTTTAAAATACGCTCCCTTGTCCATGCTAGTTCTTCCGCTCTTGTTCGTTTTTTCTCCATAAGGGTATGCTCCTTTCATAGCCGCTAAATTCAACCTTATCTCTTATTTTACATGATTTAAGAAAAGATAGCACAGATGAGTATGGAGGGAGCTTCGCAACTTCCTTATCATTTTTTAAACATTTCCAAAAACAGGGGATAATAAGTGAAAAGCGTAAGCTCGTACTCACTTACATATCTATATTTTCAAGCTTTTTAAAATCCTTTGCTCACATTTATTCATTGAAGTTTTGACCCTCTTCTTATATAATGAAGTTATAATTTTCAGAATACTATCAATTATCTTTTATTTAAAATATTTTTAATATAATTCCCTTTTTTGGAGGATGCGATGAAAAAACTACAGGTGTTGTCAAAGATCTCAGAATGCGGCATTGTTGCCGTTGTAAGAGGTGACTCAAAGGAAGAAGCGATTCAAACTTCAGAAGCTTGTATTGCAGGGGGTATTACAGGAATTGAAGTAACCTTTACAATTCAAGGAGCTGAGGAAGTTATTAAAGACCTCTCTTTTAGCCACGATAAAAATGTTAACGTGTGCATTGGAGCTGGTACAGTTCTTGACTCTGTTACAGCCCGCACCGCTATCCTTGCTGGTGCACAGTTTATTGTAAGCCCTTGCTTTGATGCTGAAACAGCAAAACTTTGCAATTTGTATGGTGTTCCGTATATGCCTGGCTGTATGACGGTCACTGAGATGAAGGAAGCGCTCCGTTACGGAGTTGACGTTGTAAAGCTCTTCCCAGGAAGCGCATTTGGTCCTGACTACGTTAAAGCTGTAAAAGCTCCTCTTCCCCAAGTAAACATTATGCCAACAGGCGGCGTTGATCTTGATAATGTGGAAGATTGGATTAAAAGTGGATGCATTGCTGTTGGAGTTGGAGGAAAGCTAATGGCTCCTGCCAAAACAGGCGATTTCTCTCAAATCTCTCTTCTTGCCCGCCAATATGTTGAAAAAGTTCAAAATGTAAGAATGGCTCTTCAATAAACTAATGACGAAAAGGAGAATGCAAAATGGAAATTCGTTATGCACATCATCCTGAAGATGTAAAAAAGCAAACAACAGAGGAATTACGCAAAAACTTTTTAATTGAAACGCTTTTTGAAGCAGATCATGTTCATCTAACATATACACATAACGACCGCATGATCTTCGGTGGAGTCACTCCTAGTCAAGAAGAATTAACAATTAAATTAGATAAAGAACTTGGCGTGAGTTATTTTCTAGAGCGTCGCGAACTTGGTATCATTAACATTGGAGCGGACGGAACTGTTATTCTTGATGGTGTCGAATATGAAATGAAAGGTCGAGATGGACTATATGTTGGACGCGGAACAAAAGACGTTAAGTTCCGTTCAAAAGATGCAAACAACCCTGCGAAATTTTATATTAACTCAACACCAGCGCACCATACATATCCAACGGTAAAGATTGATATTAAGAAAATTGATCCCCTTCATAAAGGTGAGCAAGGAACGCTAAACGAGCGCAACATCTATCAATATATTCATCCTAACGTTTGTGATAGCTGCCAGCTTCAAATGGGCTTAACAATGCTTTCTCCTGGAAGCGTTTGGAACACAATGCCTTGTCATACACATGAACGCCGTATGGAAGTATATTTATATTTTGATATGGAGCCTGATACACGCGTTTTTCACTTTATGGGAAAACCCAATGAGACAAGACACCTTGTAATGAAAAATGAACAAGCAGCAATCTCTCCAAGCTGGTCTATTCATACTGGAACAGCAACAAGCAACTATACGTTCATTTGGGGAATGTGCGGAGAAAACATTACGTACGATGATATGGATCATGTCAAAATGGAAGACTTACGCTAAGGAGGAATATGTAAATGACAAAAGATGTAAGCTCATTTTCAATGGACTTCTTCCGCCTTAACGGGAAAGTAGCAATTGTGACAGGAGGAAATAAAGGATTAGGTCAAGGCTGTGCTGTTGCCCTTGCTAAAGCTGGTGCGGATTTGTTTATTGTGACACACGGAAAAGAGTGGGACGAAACACGAACTCTTGTGGAAGAAGCAGGAGGAAATGTTCATTTCCATCAAGCAGATTTATCAGATCGCACAGCTATTAAACAGGTAGTTTCAGAGTGTCTTAACATCTATAAGAAGATTGATATTTTAATTAATAATGCTGGAACTATCCGACGCGCTCCTATCCTTCAATATAAAGAAGAAGACTGGGATGATGTAATGTCAATTAACCAAAATGCTGTTTATTTTTTAAGTCAAGAAACAGCAAAGGTAATGGCTGAACAAAAGAGCGGTAAGATTATTAATATTGCTTCAATGCTATCCTTTCAAGGCGGAAAATTTGTTCCTTCCTATACAGCAAGTAAACATGCTGTAACAGGGCTTACAAAATCGTTTGCAAACGAACTTGCTGAATACAATATCCAAGTGAACGCTATTGCTCCTGGATATGTAGAAACAGCGAATACAGCTCCTATCCGGGCAGATGAACAGCGTAACAAGGAAATTTTAAGCAGAATTCCTGCTGGGCGCTGGGCAACTCCAGTAGATTTAATGGGTACAGCCGTCTTTTTATCAAGCAGAGCTTCGGATTATATGAACGGGCATATCTTAGCTGTTGATGGCGGTTGGTTAGCTCGGTAGACGGTTAAGCCGCATCAATATGATGCGGCTTTATTTTATACAAAGGAGAGGAAGCGCAATGAATTTAGGAATTAGCGGACACGATTTAGAAGCATACATGTTAGAGACGTTTGCAAATAAAAAAAGAGTTCTAGCATTTGCTAGAACTCTTTTTTTATTTTTGCTCATCATACAGCATTTCCATTTCAGCACTTGCAAGAATGAATGGTCCAACCCCTTTGTGGTCATTAGTCACAATTGGTTCACTAATATAGTAAGCAAACGAGCCATCTCTTTTATCTTTTCCACCGAGTCCTGCCACTTGGCATATTTTATTAACATTCACTAACCCATCTTTTGTTGTTAAGATAAATTCATCAATAATCCCTTTATAAATATGTTCAGCTTTTTCAAACCAGTCTTGTGATAAATAATTCTTTCTCACACCTTTTGCTATGGCATATAGCATCATAGCTGATCCAGATGACTCTAAATAGTTTCCTTTTCGCTCCGGCTGGTTCACAATTTGATACCATACTCCTGTTTCTTTATCTTGATAGTTCATCATTGCTTCTACCGTTTCTTCTAACATATTAAGAAGAACGTCTCTTCCTTCATAACTTTCTGGAATGTAGTCGAGTACATCAACAATTGCCATCACATACCAGCCGATTGAGCGGGCCCAATAATGTTTTGAAAGGCCTGTTTCTTTCTCACACCAAGGCTGCTCTCTTTTTTCGTCCCATGCATGATGAAGAAGACCTGTTTCTTCATCTCTTGTATGCTTGTAAGAAAGAATAAATTGTTTCATCACATCTTCAAACTCTGCTTCTTCACCAAATTCTTTAATGTAGCGGGCATAAAAGACAGATCCCATATAAAGACCGTCCAACCAAATTTGGTATGGATAAATTTCCTTATGCCAAAATGCTCCTTCACTTGTGCGTGGATGGTTTATTAACTGACTTCTTAAAAGATCTGCTGCCTTTTTATAGCGCTCATCTTCTGTATGTTCATAAAGAGCGAGAAGAACCTTTCCATTGTTAATGTGATCAATGTTGAATTCGTTTGATGAATACTTTGGAATATTGCCATTCTCATCAACGAATAAATCCATGCTTTTTATCATATATTCCAAATATTTTCTATCACCTGTTTTGTTGAAGACAAGCTCCATCCCTTGAAGAACAACTCCATCTTCATATTCCCATTTTGTGTTAATTTCCGGTCTTCTTTTCATCACAGAATCTGATGTTTTAGCAGCCCAATCATTATAAAGTTTCTTATCATTCATTTGTAACATTATTCCACCTCATTATTAGATTTTTTATTATATGAGAAAAAGCTTATGCTTTTAAACTTGAGTCGATGTCTGGCTTCTGCTGATAGCCAACGTTATTGTTTCCAAAACATTTTTCATATGAAAATCCTGTTAGCGCTTCCACTACAGTGCGCGTTTTGTTGTCAACTTCTTTCATTGAACCACCGCCATGAATACGGTCAATTTCTTTGATTAGAATACCGTGTGATTCGCGATCTAGTTTTAGTTTATAAGCTGAGATTACGCCTCCAATTGCAAGGCAGATAACGCCGATAGCAAATACTCCTACAACGGCTTGAACGGCTGCTTCCGGCTGCGTTGACTGACCCGATACAAAGCCAAATTTCCCCAATACCCAGCCGAGAATATATACTACAACAGCTCTCGTAAGTTTTCCTGCAAACGTCATTACACCAGCGTAAAGGCCTTCACGTCTTCTGCCTGTTACGGCTTCATCAACGTCAGCTAAAAATGTATATACGTTCCATGGAATGTAGAATACTCCTCCTGTTCCTAAGCCAAAGAACATTGTAATTGCAAACAGAAGAATGACAAGGTTTTCTGAACCTGTAAAGTAGAGAGCTGTATAGCCGATAACACTTAATATAACAACATTCAGAGCAATTCGAAATGGACGTGCAAACCCCATTTTCACGCAAAGCCAAATAAAGAAAGCGGTTGAGATAAGCTGCATGATTGAGCTGAAGCTTAATAAGTTAGAAACAAGTTCAGAACTTTGACCAAGACCAAAAACGATGAAATACGTAAATGCAGAAGCGAACAGCCACTCTGCTCCAAATCCAAACAAGTACATTCCTAGATGATGACGAAACGTCCGAACTCTAAACGTTGATATCATATCAATAAAGAGCTTTTTCAACGATTCCCATAAAGATCCTGTACGTTCATCTTTAATCTCATCTGCTGAGCGCTCCCACGAAAAGATATAAAGACTGATGAGTGCGATAACCATAATCCCTCCATAGAGAAGACCCGTATAAAAGAAAGGTAATGGTGAGTCTTGCCCATATTCAGCAATAAAACGTCCCGGAATAAAAGCAGCGAGGAAATTTGCAATCTTTCCAAAGATGGCTTTGAAACCTGTTAACTTTGAACGAAGGCTAAAATCTGTTGTCATTTCAGCTGCAATTGTTTCATACGGTACCATAACAGATGTGTAGATTAATTCAAACAAAATATAGGTTAATAGATAATACCAAAACCCGAATCCTTCTACCCATAGCATTGGATAAACAAGCATAAGCGGTATTCCTAAAAGAATAAAAAACTTTCTTCTTCCAAATCGTTTCCCTAATCTTGTTTTATGAAAATTATCCGTAATAAAACCCATGACTGGATTACTTACAGCATCTACAACGCTTGCGATAGAAAAGATAGCTGCTGCTTGAACAATTGATAATCCACAGAACGTGGTATAAAAATACATGAGCCATGCTCCACTGATGGCTAATGCCCCACTTCCAAGTAAATTCGCACTTCCGTAAGCAAGCTGATGGCTTAACCCTATTTTTCTCTGCACGAGAATCTCCCCTTCTTTACAGCACCGATAAAGAAACATGAGTTTTTGTTTGTCATAGATCGCAATTTATGTTTCAATAATGGTATGTCTATGAATTTATTAAAAATGACAGGCTATGTTCGCAAGAGAAATTACCCACTAATTTCTCTTGCTTTTTTATTGCGCGACCTTTTTCTTAAAACTGTTATCTATCTCTACTTTTCTAAAATGTTAACGTTAACATTTTAGAGGCTGCTAACTTACAAAGCTAAGAAGTTTTCTTCTCTTTTTTATAATCTTCAATCTTCTTAGCTTGAAATTCACGCTCACATATATGCCAAAGTCTTTTTTATCCCCGCCCTCCTTTCTGCTTTTTCTTCGTTAGCATAAAAATCGCTCTAATGTTAACGTTAAGCTTTTATGTTTTCATTATAATATTTTCCCTGGAAGAATACAACACATTTCTGAAAGCGGATTCATATTTTATTTCCTGCTTTTTTCTTTGAGTTTTAGCAGATTTTCAATTGAAATTGGACGCTTTTCTTGGACTGAACGCCATACTCCTTCTCCTACTGCAATGGAATAGGCACCAGCTTCTGCTCCTGCTAAAATATCATAATTTCGCAATGGATCTCTCCCTAAAAAAAGCTCTTCTAAAAGAAGTGGATCTCCGCCTCCGTGCCCTCCTTCGGTTTCTACAACTTCAATGCTTTCTTTTGCCCCAAACAGCGGAAAATAATCAATTTTCTGCTTTGGAAATTGAAATGAAATTCGACTTGGCTCATGATATTCCGTTGTCTCAATTCTTCCTTTTGTTCCATTAATAGCAAGGCGATATCCTTCATACGGAAGCGAAAAGTTAATAGAATAGCTTAAGAGCGCACCTTTTTTATATTTAATCGCAGCAGCATACGTATCTTCAATTTCAATGTCATCGTCAAAAATACAAGCATCAGGACGATAGTTTGTATACATAGCTTGATTGCCGTTCATCATATCCTGTTGCAGATGATCATCTTGAACTGTTCTACTCTCACTTCTATTGTTCCATCTTTGGTAATAATGACATCGATTTTTCACATGACAAGTACCACAAAAACGACCGCTTTCTTTTAATGGATTCCATTCTCCTTCTTCTCCATAGTAATGTAGACTTCCATATGCAAAAACTTCCTCGGGCACATCGTTAAGCCACCAGTTAACAAGATCAAAGTGATGTGTTGACTTGTGAATAGAAAGTCCTCCTGAACGATCGCGATATCTGTTCCAACGTTTGAAATAACTTGCGCCATGATACGTATCAATATACCAATTTAAATCAACAGAAGTGATTCTTCCTAGTTTTCCATCTAAAATCATTTCTTTGATTTTACGATGGTAAGGGTTATATCGATAGTTAAACGTCACCTTTACAGAACCCTCACTTTTTTTCTCCGCTTCCATTACTTTTCTTGCATCTTCTGCTGTTGTAACCATCGGTTTTTCTGTAATCACGTCAAGATTGTTTTCTAAAGCTTTCATAATATAATCAACATGTGTATCATCTCTCCCCGCTACAATCACTGCATCAGGTTTCTCTCGTTCTATCATCTTCTGAAACTCCTCTGGAAAATAAACGGGAGTCATAGCAAGGATGGGGAATCTTTTTTTACAGGCTTCAAATCTTGCTTCATCATGGTCTAATAAACTAACAATCTTATGATCTGAAAAGGTTGTTAACATTGGCTTAATAAACATTCCTAATGCTCTGTTACTTACTCCACAAATGGCATACTTTTTCACTCTTCATTCCCCTTTCTTCTAAAGCGTAACACCTGATTTAAAAATTGCTATTTCTCGGAAGCTGTTCTTTTCATTGTTCACAAGTTCTCCATTTGCAACAGAAGTAATATACGTAATAAAACGGTCTAAAGAAGCTTCTTCATTTTCTTCTTCAACAAGTGTTCCTGCATTAAAATCAATCCAATGTTTCTTTTTTTCATAAATCGACGTGTTTGTTGATATTTTCATTGTTGGAACAAAGGTACCAAAAGGAGTGCCTCTTCCTGTTGTAAAAAGTACGATTTGACACCCTGATGCAGCAAGAGCTGTTGAAGCAACAAGGTCATTTCCAGGAGCACTCAAAAGATTTAAACCTTTATCTTTCAAAGACTCTCCATATTTCAACACATCTACAACAGGCGAAATTCCTGCTTTTTGTGTGCACCCAAGCGATTTATCTTCAAGCGTTGTAATTCCACCTTCTTTATTTCCGGGAGAAGGATTTTCATAAATTGGCTGGTTATGGGCAAGAAAATATGATTTAAAATCATTAATCAAATCAACAATTTTAAGAAATACCTCTTCATTTTGAGCCCGCTCCATCAATAAGGTTTCGGCACCAAACATTTCTGGAACTTCTGTAAGGACACTTGTTCCTCCCTGTGCAATGAGCCAGTCAGAAAATCGACCAAGAAGTGGGTTAGCTGTAATACCAGACAAACCATCAGATCCTCCACACTTTAGCCCAACTTTAAGCTCGCTTAACGGTACCTCTTCTCGTTTATCATCGCTAGCAGCTGCACTAATTTCCTTTAACAGTTTTACTCCTTCCTCAATTTCATCTTCTACATCCTGCGAACGTAAAAATTTGATCCGATTTTCATCGAAAGAACCAAGAGCTTCTTTAAAATCTTCTAAACCATTATTCTCGCATCCAAGTCCCAAAACGAGAACTCCCGCTGCATTCGGATGCTTAACCATTTTAGTTAGAATAGTGCGTGTATTTACATGATCGTCCCCAAGCTGCGAGCAGCCATAGTTATGTTTTAAAACCATCATATTATCAAATGGGTTATTAGGACCTACTTCAAGCTCAAATTCTTTAATCATCCGTTCCCCAATTCCATTGACACATCCAACTGTCGGAACAATCCATAGCTCATTACGGATACCTACATTTCCATCTTTACGCCGATATCCTTTAAAAGTTCTATGCTCTTTCACTCCTGTATTGTGTGCTAGATTTTGTTTAAATGTATATTCTATTTTGTCACTCAAATTTGTTTTCGTGTTATGAGTGTGTATCCATTCTCCTTTTGCAATACTCTCTGTTGCATGCCCAATAGGAGCTCCATATTTGATAATATTTTCTCCTTGTCCAATATCTGTTAGCGCAATCTTATGTCCGCTTTTTATTCCGTCTTTAACTTCTACTTCATCTCCTGCAACCGTAATTTTTTCTTTGTCATGAAAACTTCTTAACGCAACAGCTACATTATCAGCTTCATGAATTTTAATTATGTTTTTCATTTTCTCGACTCCTTTTATGTTGTTGATAAATGAAAAAGTTTTTTTAGGGCGTTCTCCATACCAGCTTCTTCAATTTGCAAAATAGCACTCTCTACAGCATGTGCTAATCCAGGGATTTTGCTTAAATCTTCGCCCCAATGTTCTTCTAGCGAAAGAACGGTGCTCACAAGATGCTGAATTCCCTTCTCACTATTGCTTTTTTCCCAAAGAGATTGGAATAGCTCGATAAGCTCTTTCTGATCTGAAAGTGGAATCTTCTCTTCTCCTCTTTTACCTTTATAAAAAACAAAAAGCGCACCAAGAGAAAAAGAAAGAAGCTTTGGAACTTTCCGATACTTTTCCACATACTCTCTCAATGTTGGAAGATTCCTAGCTTTAAATTTTGTAAGACTATTAAGAGAAATACTTAATAAGTCATGACGAATAAACGGATTTTGAAATCGTTCAAGCACTGCCTCTGCAAATGCCGATGCTTCTTCTTTAGAAACAGAAAGAACAGGGATAATCTCATCATAAGCAAGGGCTCGAATAAAAATCCCAATGTGATGACTGCTAATCGCTTCTCTTACTGTATTACATCCTGCAAGATATGCAATAGGCATCATTGCTGTATGAAGGCCGTTTAATATCCTTACTTTCTGAAGTGAATATGGGGTAATATCGTCTACAAATTTCACATTCAACATTGCCTTTTCAGCTGGAAATTCCTCACGTACAAACGAAGGAGCTTCTATAACCCACTGATAAAAAGGCTCTGCAACAACAAGAAAATCATCCTCGTATCCTTCTTCTTCTTGTATTCTCCCTGCTTCTTCTTCCGAATAGCCAGGAACAATTCGATCAACAAGCGTTGAACAAAAGGTGTTGGCACCCTGAATCCATGTGCTAAATTCTTTCTCGAGATTCCACTTTTCAGCGTAGCGAAGTAGAAGTGATTTCAATTTTTCTCCATTTTGATCAAGCAGCTCGCAAGGTAAGAAAATAAGACCTTTTGTTTTATCTCCTTTAAAAAATTGGTATCTATGATACAAGAAAGCTGCTACTTTGCCTGGGAAACTTTCCTGTGGTTGATCTTCAAGTTTATCTTCTTCTCGAAACGCAATACCTGCTTCTGTTGTATTGGAAATAACGAAACGCAGATTTTCATTTTCTGCTATTTTTATATATTCATCATACTGTTTATACGGATGAACCCCTCTTCGCACACAGCTTACAATAGAGGAGGTTTTAACTATTTCACCATGTTGTAGTCCCTGTAAAGAAACCGTAAACAATCCATCTTGCTCATTTAATTTTGGCGCATTTCCTGTTCTGCGAGGATTCACGGCTACAACCCTCCCATTAAAGTGGCCTTTCTCATTCATTTTCTGAATTTGCCAATCAACAAAGCCACGGAGAAAAACACCTTCTCCAAATTGAAGCACATTCTCTGCTTGAACAGAATGAGATTCTGCATTTTTACGGCTTAATTTCATTTTTATTCCTCCTCATTTGCACACGTTAACAATCAGAAGCCGGCTATTCCTATAACCGGCTCTATATTCATAAGCTTTTCACGGATTTGCGGCGAATTAATTCCGTATTAATAAACGTCTTCTTTTGAAGATTTTCTTTTCCCTTAATAAGCGATAAAATGGCCTCAACGCCTGTCATGCTAATTTTTTCAATCGGTCTTTTTACCGTTGTTAAAGATGGATTTGTATACTTTGCAGATTCAATATCATCAAAACCAATCACAGAAATGTCATGAGGTACGCTTAAGTTTCGCTCAAAAACAGCATTAAGTGCTCCAATCGCCATATCATCATTTGAGCAAAATACAGCTGTTGGCCGGTTTGGTAAATCAAGTAGCTTACACATCGCTTCATATCCGCTTTGCATATCATAATTTCCTTGCACAATATATTCTTGACGGATTGTAATTCCATTGTCTATTAATGATTGTAAGAAACCGTCTCTTCGCTGCTGCGTTGATTTGAATCCTTGAATTCCTTCAATAATAGCGAGATCTTTATGACCTGAAGAAATGAAGTATTCTCCAGCTTCATAAGCACCTTCTTTATCATTAGACAAGATATTCATAACAGAGTCATCGTCCACTTGCCTATTGAGTACAACAAGCGGAATTTGCTTTTCGATAATATTGTAAATAAACATATTATCACGATCACTTTGACTCATTAGGATAATCCCATCAAAGCGCTTATTATTTATATAAGAAAAGTCGTCATAGTCATCAATTCCGCGCACAAACAAATTGTACTGAACATCAATAATTTGGTTCACTCCTCGAATTGTATCAACGAGAAAGCTTGGTGATGTTCCTGTTCCCATACTTGTAAAAAACAAACCAATTGTATGTGATTTTTGCATCACTAAATTTTTGGCGTGATAGTCTGGAATATAGTTAAGCTGATTTGCGATATCTAAAATTTTCTTTTTTGTTTTTTCTTTTATAAGAGGGCTATTGTTCAAAGCCCTTGAAACTGTCGTATGTGATACATTAGCTAGCTTTGCAATATCCTTAATTGTAACACTCATTTCATTTACCTACCTTTAGTGAGTTACCCTGTATTTTCAGTATAAGAATATCACAAAAACTCTCGAATAATAAGCAGATATCGGCTAAAGATGAGGATTTTCTAAATTCTAGCTTGAAGATCTTTCACCATTTCTTCGTGCTTTTCGTCCGTTAATTTATAAAGCAAGCCAATTACAAGCATTGCAATCCCCAAAGCAACAGCAGGATAGAGAAGCAACAGACCTTTTATACCTAAAAGCGTGCTTGATGCTTGTGTAACATTTGGAATGTATCCAATAATACCAAGTCCAACTCCTGAGAGAAAGCCTGACAGAGATTGAGCGAGCTTTCTTGAAAAGTTAAAGAGAGCATATGTTGTTCCTTCTTTCCTTTCTCCTGTTTTCCATTCTCCATAATCAATAATGTCTGAAACAAGCGCCCATGTAATTCCGTTTGGAATGCTAATCCCAATAAAGGCAATGCTAGCTAAAACAGTGAATAGCACAACATTTGACGGCATTAAGAAGTTTGCTGTATCTGCTATAATACTTATGGCGAGCCCAATCATTGCCGTTTTTTTCTTACCAAATCGCTTCACAAGCTTCGGCAGCATGATAACCCCTAGAAAAGAGGAACCAATAATAATAAAATTCATATAAGCCATAAGCTGAACATTTCCGAGATTATATTGAGCAAAATAGATAAGCATTGCTGATTTAATATTGTAGGCAGATATCGTAAAAACCGTCATAAGTACAAGTGTTAAAAGCGGCTTATTTGAAGCAAAGGTTCTGATGATAGACATGAACGAAAGTTTTTCCTTTGGACCTTCTTTTACCACAATGCGTTCTTGGCAGTTACGATAGCATATATAGAACCCCAACACGCCAACAAGAGACATTATCCCCATTACAACAGGGTAGCCAATCTTTTCACTCGGAAACAATAGAATAAGAGGAACAACAGCAATGCTTGTGATAAAAAGTGCTCCAAGAGAACCTGTTTGTCTGAAAGCAGCAAGAGATGTTCGATCAGCAGCGTTTTGTGTCATTGCCGCCCCAAGTGAACCATAAGGAATATTAACAAAGGAATAGCCAATTCCCCAAATCATATAAGAAGCATATGCATAAACGAGCTTTCCTGTTGAGGAAATATTCGGTGAAATAAAGGTCAAAACAGTTAAGATGGCTAAAATAATACTTCCAAATAGAAGATATGGTCGAAACTTCCCTCTTTCACCAATATTTCTCCGATAATCAATAGAAGAGCCTACAATTGGATCACAAATGGCGGCAAAAAGTTTGCTAACAAGAAAAATTCCTCCAGCAGCGGCGGCTGGGATTCCTGCTACATCTGTAAAAAACTTTAGTAAGTATAGCTGTCCTAAGTCAAACATAAATCCATTTCCAAAGTCCCCCATACCATAGGAGACTTTTTCTTTTATGCTAAGTCCTTCTACTTTGACCTCTACTTTTCCTTCTGTTTTTACAACGCTCAATCGCGAACTCCCCTTCTTTTACAATCTCCTCTCTTAGCTAAGATTGTTGAACTGTATAAGCTGGAAAATTGAAATAGCTTTTAGCATTGTTATAGCAAATCCCTTTTATAACGCGTTCTAAAAGTTCTTCATCAAATGGTACTTCCCCTTGCTCAACCCATGTACCAACAAGGTCACAAACAAGTCTTCTAAAATATTCATGTCTTGTATAAGATAAAAAGCTTCTTGAATCTGTAAGCATGCCAATAAACTGACTGAAAAGACCCATGTTTGATAACGTTTTCATTTGATCTAACATGCCTTCTCTCTGGTCGTTAAACCACCACGCTGTTCCAAACTGCATTTTCCCTGGTACTCCGCCTCCTTGAAAGCTTCCTATTACTGTTGCAATAACAGGATTGTCTTTTGGATTTAGAGAATATACAACAGTTTTTGGCAAACTCTCTTCTTTCTCTAGCTGATTGAAAAGACTAACAAGCGGCTTTGCTATTTCTCCGTCGTCCATTGCATCATATCCCGTATCAGGTCCAAGATTTTCAAAACCTTTCGTACTGTTATTTCGAAGAGCATGGATATGAAATTGCATAACCCAATCAAGTTCTTTATATAATTTCCCTAAGAAAATAAGCATATATGTCTTATATTTTCGCTCTTCTTCCTCTGTAATGCTTTGTCCTTGAAGCATTACTTTCTCAAAAATCCGTCCTGCTTCTTCTTTTGTTACCTCTTCATATACAACACGGTCAAGAGCGTGATCCGATACTCTTCCTCCGACAGAATGGAAAAAGCGAACACGGCTTTCAAGTGCTTCTAGAAAACGATCATAGTTGTCAATGGATATACCAGCAGCTTCTTCGAGAGATTTAACCCAATTGCTAAACCCCTGCCGATTGATTTCAAGTCCTTTATCAGGTCTGAAACTCGGTAATACAGCTGTATCGAAGTTTTCAAGTTCTTTTATTTTAAGGTGATACTCTAAGGAATCCACAGGATCATCTGTTGTACAAACAACTTCAACTTTTGAAGCTGTAATAAAGTCCCTTGCTCTTAGGGACCCGTCTGCTAACTTCTCACTTGTTTTCTCCCAAATATCATCTGCTGTGCGTTCATTCAGAAGTTCATCAATATTAAAGAAGCGCTGCAATTCAAGATGTGTCCAATGAAAAAGCGGATTTCCAATTGTCATTGGTACAGTCTTAGCCCAAGCAATAAATTTTTCGTAGTCACTTTTGTTTCCTGTAATATAATCTTCCTCAATTCCGTTCGCTCTCATCAATCTCCACTTATAATGATCACCATCTAACCAAATGTCTGTTATATTACGAAACTGCTTATTTTCATAAATCTCTTTTGGACTTAAATGGCAATGATAGTCAATAATCGGCATATCTTTTGCGTATTCATGATATAGCTTTACTGCTGTGCTGTTTGTAAGTAAGAAATCTTCCCTCATAAATCCCTTCATCTATTAAATATCCTCCTTTTTGTTAACGTTAACATTTTGTAATAAACAATATTTATTTCATCAGTTAATTACTAAATTGATATCTTATCACTCTCAAACTCTCAAAATGTTACCGTTAACATTTTATCTTATTGTAGTCTGAATTTTAAATATTTGCAACAGGTTTCCTTAAATTCTCTTTAAGTTCAAAAGCCCTTCTAAAGAAAGAAAGGCTTTTGAATCAATTTTGGACCTTCTATTGTTTTTAACAAGAAACTTTCTTTACTGCAATATTCCAACAGCGAGAAACTTCCAAACTTTGTTTCTACAGAAATATCAACTCGACTTTGGAGATCATCCAAATAGGCTAGCAACTCTCTCGCTTTTTTTATATTTACCACATCTTCTTTATATAAAATAACATCAACATCACTTGTCTCTTTTACAGTTTGTACTCCTGTAGCTAATTCAAAGCCAACACTTCCTCCAAGGCCCCATCGCTCCTCAGTTTGTAGAAGCTCCCTCACTTGCTTTAGCGTCTGAAAGGCTTTTAAATGTTGTCTTTCCTTTGATGGAAAACTCTCTTGTAACTGAATAGGTGAAATCACCTTACTAATGACACTCTTACTTATATAAAGGCCAAATCGTTCACTTCGCTTTTTTCCCCGCACACCAACAGGGATATATTCTCCCCTAAAAGGCGCTCTTCGTACGACAACATACGGAGAAGCTTGAAGAGAATGCTGTGCCCACTGTGGTAACTCGTTCTCTTCTGCTAAAAATCCATCCCTTAATGAAGAAAGTTTAATTAAATCATGTGGTTTTAATTCCACTGTTTTTTCATTCTTTCTCTTACCTCAATAGAGGCTTTTCGTCCGCCTAAAAGAGCTTCCTTTGTTTCCAAACGAATGGAAAGGGAACGATCATTTCGGTTTTGAACATCGTGAATACTAGTTATAAGCGCGTCTTTAACAATATGAATATCTTCTTCTGAAGGATGATCTCCATTGATATTTGTTATAAGCCGTGAAAGAGCACCAAGCGTTTTATAAGAATGAATATCATAAGCCATAGCAGGAACCTTCTTTGTTGCTTCTTCAAGCTCTCTAATCGTTCTTTTTGTAATACGCGCTGCTGACTTTTTTGACATCGCTTGTACATTAATTTTATCATCCTCTATTGAAAGCAAAACATTAGCTTGAAGACCTAGTGCTAAAAAAGCACCTGAAATAGCGTTTCCTGGAATAATTCCAATCACTGGATGACCGCAAAGTCTTGCTTTTGCTAACATGTTTACAGAAGCAGCAAGAGCTACATTAATGCCAAGCACTTCTTCTTTGTAACCGTAAGCTTGTGATGGAACATCAATAACAGCAATAATGGCCCGCTTTTTTTCATTCTTCTCATCTCTTTTAATAAACTCTTGCACCGTTTGCGCAATTTTCCATCCTTCATATAAACCTACTTCACCGTGACGGGCTCGCTTGAATCGGCTATAAGAATCAGGAACTACTGCTATATAGTTTTCATTTTCATCAATATGTGAAAGAACGGTAGAGGCCCATCCAGAAGGACTTTGAACGCTTGTTAATGCTTCAAACCACTTTCTTCCTCGACTTTGATCTTCTTTTTGATCACTCCCTTTTACTCTCTCTTTAGGGAGTTCCTCTACCTCTTGTTCCTTTAAATGATGATACAGTTTCTCATAATCTTTCGGAGTAAAGGTATCTTGTGCAAATGCTTTATTAATTAATGTTAAATAGAAGTTAATTTCCTCTGTCCGATTTTTAACAGGATGTTCTTTCATCGCTTTTTTAACGTTTGAAAGGATTTCATCAATATCGTCTTCAACAAGCGTGTCTACAAGACCTGTTTTGACTCTTTGTGTTCCGCCGATCATTTCCCAAATCATTTTTTTATCGCTTGAATCAAGTTCTCTTACTCCTGCTTCTTGTTCAATCACTTCAGGTCCATTTAAACCATAGCGTCCACTGGGTGTAATCATAACGTGAGAAAAAAGAGCTGCTGTAATAGACATCCCGCCGAATCCACCAACTTTGCCTGGGATGATTCCAATTGTTGGAACATATTCATTTAAAGCAACAATGGCTCCTTGAATTTCTGCAATTGCCAAAAGTCCATAGTTTGCTTCCTGCAGCCGAACACCTCCTGTATCAAATACAACGACAGGTACGATTTTCTTTCCTTCTCTGTTGTCTTTTAAAGCAAGCTCAAGCGCACCAGCAATTTTAGCTCCCGATACTTCCCCAATACCGCCTCCTTGAAACGCTCCTTCTATTGAAATCACAACCACTCTTTCTCCATCAATTTCACCTTTTATAACGATAACCCCATCATCATTTTGAGGAACGATTCCTTGTGGCTCGAGATGCGGAGACTTCATCCCTTCAAAAGGATCTAAAAGTTCAATTCCTGCCCCACTGTCTAAAATTGCTTTTGCCCGTTCACGTCCGTTTAATTCGATGAAGCTTTCTTTCAATTTACTCATGTTCACTCACCTCTAACACTTGAGCTAAACGCAGTCCTACAACACCAGGAGTTGCTCCAAAGTCGTTTATTGTGAATATTCCTGTTACCTCATTTTTTATAAAAAAGCGCTCAAGCACAGCTTCCCACACTTCTTTAAATCCTTCACTTCCAGTTTTAATTGTCACGATTGCTTCCTTCTCTTCTGTTGGCTCAACAAGTATTTCTAGATCACCTGATGCAACAACCCCAATATGCGCACGTTTGGTTATTTTTCGCTTTCCTTCATAAATGTAACGAAGTGTTTCCATCTAAATTCCCTCCAATTCCTCTCTTCTCTAATTCATATAAAAAGAGACCTGCCGCTAGTAAATCTGCACTCCCACCAGGGGACACAAAAAGCGCTTCAACAAGGCTATTTAATTTTAGAAGACTTTGAAATCCTTCTCTTGTTCCAACTCCGCCATCTTGAAGAACGGCACGAGCCCCTTCTTTCACCTTTTCTAAAGCAAGAGGTCCTCCCCTATGAAGAATACACGTATCATCTAAATGGGCCATTACAGCCATCAAGGCATTTAAACGACTATGATTTATATTTTTTGTTTCTCTAAGCATTGGTA
The DNA here is from genome assembly GCF_057808375.1 of Priestia sp. TRM10. NCBI lineage: Bacteria > Bacillati > Bacillota > Bacilli > Caryophanales > Bacillaceae > Priestia > Priestia sp. TRM10. The sequence continues at coordinate 248,698 of NZ_JBJZOT010000013.1, read as the reverse complement.
AAACAAATTTTATAATATGAGGAAAACCAGCTTTGGCTTCTCCTACAGCTCCATTTACTCCGTACTTTTTCTTTACTTTCGTTCCATTTGTTAACTTTTTTATCATAAAAGCATCCTCAAAACGAGCTATTTTGCCCGCTCTTTTCGCAATTTCCTCTGAAGTACTGTTTCCTTGTGAAGCAACACTTCCAATCAGTAAACCAAGAGACCAAATTGCTCCTTTATGCGTGTTTATTCCATTTGTTACAGCAAACATTTTTTCTTCTGCTTTTCTTCCTATTTCCCCTAATGTCTCTCGCAATGATTGGGAGGGTTGTTTACCTTTAGCAGCTTGAGCCATGTCCACAAAAAAAGGATAAAGGGAACGAGCAGAAGCTTTCATCATGGAAAGTGTCAAATCATGATGAGAGCCGTTGTTTTCTTCATCAACTAGTCCTGGCTTAGGTGTTAAACATACTTCATCGACTAGCGCCTTTACAGCTAATGTACCTAAATATTCACTCGTATTAAAAACGGCTATTTTCCCCATAACATCACCAGTTCTTAAATTTTTCAGGCGGATCGTAAAGACCGTCTGACCATTGAACCAATTCACGTACATTCTTAGCTGCAAGCAGGGAACGCTTAGCTTCTGTTCGTTTCACTTTTAAATCTTCCGGTAATGCGACAAGTCCTTTATCTCGTAGCTTTTTCATTTCTTTTGGGCTTTGTTCGCGTCCGAGCTTTGTTACTCCAGCAATTGCCGAAAGTGCCTGTCTTCTTTCCTCAAGCCCTTCAGCTTTATAAAGATACGCAACTCCTTCTTCTGTTACAACATGTGTAACATCATCTCCGTAGATCATCACAGGAGTTGTTGCTAGATTTGCTTCATCACGCACTTTAATAGCATCTAATGATTCCACAAAAACAGGGGAGTTTCCTTGTCCATATGTTTCAAACATTTGCACAACAAGCTTTTTCCCTCTTTCCATACTTGAGTTTGTTGTAATCATATCTAACCAAGCTGGAGTTGAATGCCTGCGCCCATGTGGATTATGCCCCATGTTTGGCGCACCTCCAAATCCTGATAAGCGCCCTGAAGTTACTGTAGAAGAGTTCCCGTAATAATCCATTTGCAGTGTAGAACCAACAAACATATCTACTGCATATTGCCCAGCAACTTGACAAAGGGCTCGGTTCGAACGCATTTTTCCATCTTTCCCTGTAAAGAAAACGTCAGGACGCGCTGCTGTATACCTCTCCATTCCAACTTCCCCGCCGAAGCTATGAATGCTTTCAACCCAACCGCTCTCAATAGCGGGAATGAGTGTTGGATGTGGATTAAGCGTCCAATGTTTCGCAATTTTACCCTTTAGTCCTAAAGACTCTCCATACGTTGGCAAAAGAAGCTCAATTGCTGCTGTATTAAATCCAATCCCATGATTTAAGCTTTGTACATTATGCTTTTCATAAATACCCCGAATAGCCATCATACCCATTAAAATCTGAAGTTCAGTTATGCCAGAAGGATCTCGTGTAAATAAGGCCTCAAGTTGATATGGTTCAGGAGACTGAACAACAAAATCCACCCAATCAGAAGGAATATCAACGCGTGGAAGCTCTTCGACAATTTCATTTACTTGAACAATAACAATTCCATCTTTAAAAGAGGCTGCTTCAATAATTGTTGGCGTTTCTTCTGTATTGCTTCCTGTATACAAATTCCCTTTTTCATCTGCTTTCTCAGCTGCTACAAGAGCAACTTTTGGAATTAAATCAACAAACAAACGTCCGTAAAGTTCTAAATAAGTATGAATTTCCCCCATTTTCAACATGCCGTCTTCAATCATTTGCGCAACGCGTAGACTCTGTGGGCCAGCATAAGAAAAATCAATTTTACTTCCAATTCCTTTTTCAAAAAGAGTTAAATGATCAGGCCTTGAAATACTTGACATAATCATGTGAAGATCATGAACTTTTTTAGGATCCACACTATTTAAAGCTTCTGAAAGAAAAGATGCTTGCTTTTGATTATCCCCTTCAAGTACAACTCTATCACCGCTTGAAATAAGACACTCAAGGGCTTCTTTCATATTTTTGGCGTCAATAATTTTACCCTTTACAAGATGTTGTACAGACGCTAGCTTTTTTCTTTTCTCATCTCGTTTTGTCGTCCATGAACAATTCTTCATCATACTCACCTCTTGTTATTTACTTTTGTATTTCTGTACTAGAAAAAGGACATCATCTAATGAAAAGGATGAAAGAGGAAAAAAATGTCCTTCTGGGAATTTACGTTTGATAAGATCTACTAGAACATGACCAGGAGCCATTTCAACAAATAGTTTTACACCAAGTTCCTTCATAATAGTGGAACAGTTATGCCATAAAACAGGATGAGAAACGTTAAAAGCTAAGTCTTCCTTGACAGTTGAGCCTGTTTGAAGTGGGCGAGCATTTTTATTTCCGATGAAAGGAACAGTAGGATCTGAAATTAGACATTTTTCAAGTTCATCAAAAAGGGTTTTCCCTACGTTGTCCATAAGTGGACAGTGTGAAGGAACTGTCATGTTTAAAAACTTTGCCTTTGAGGCTCCCTGCTTTCTTGCTTTTTCTAACACAACTTCTATACCTATCCGCTTTCCTGAAACAGTATACTGATCTTCTGCATTTTCATTAGCTATATAAACAGGCGTTGTTTCATTATGAATAGACTCCACCATGTGAACTAACTTTTCCTTGTTCACCCCAACAACAACGCCCATGCCATATTCTTCTCCGCCAACGTTATCCATTAATTCAGCACGTTTTTTCACAATGTAAAGTCCATCTTCAAAAGATAGGACTTTTGCCGCTACAGCTGCAGCGAAACTTCCTATTGAATGCCCTGCAACAACGTGTGGATAAATGTTTTCCTCCTCAAGATGAGCTTCTAAAACAACACCTTTTATAAACAAGCTAAGCTGAGTACCAACAGATGTATTAATATACTCTTGATCATCAAGCAGAAGAGGATCGTGACCCAACCGATTTTGAGCTCTCTCGAGAAGTGAGGAAGTAAGAGTTGTTTTGGGGAGATCATCAAGCATCCCTTCATACTGCGTTCCTTGCCCTGGAAAAAGAAAAGCTATTTTGTTCACTGGTCCATCTCACCTCCTTAGCGTTATTTTCTAAAAAAAAGAACGCTCAAATTGTACGCAAAGCATTCTATTTATTATGTAATATCTTATTTTTAGTGTATTCTTCTCTTTTCTTTATGTAAAATATGGATTCGTTTATAATAGATATAACTCTGGGGTTATAAGTAAGAAAGGAGAAGCCTTTTCATGGATTTATTACAGCTTCGCTATTTTCAAACAGTAGCTAAATATGAACATATGACAAAAGCAGCAAAGTCTTTATATATTTCACAGCCTTCCTTAAGCAAAACGATTCGCACGCTCGAAAAAGAACTTGGTGTTGATCTTTTTTGGCGTAAAGGAAAAAGCATTAAGTTAAGTACGGCTGGAAGAGTGTACTTAGAACATGTGGAAAAAGCCCTTTATTCTTTAGAACAGGGGGAAAAAGCACTGCAAGGGTTACAGCCACATGTCTTTGGAACATTACGTTTCTCTATGCTTGTTGGTTCTCCTATTCTTCCTGAACTTCTTCAAAAGTTTAGTGAAATTCACCCTAAAGTGGAATTTCATATTAGCCAAAATATTGATGGTAGGGAAGTACCAAACTCATTTGATATTTGTCTTTCGTCTTCTCTTATCAATCTAAAAAATGTAGAAAGTACTCGTCTGTTTACAGAACGAATTATGTTAGGCGTACCCAAAAGTCATCATCTTGCTCAAAAAGAGACGGTCTCCCTAAAGGATATAAAAAATGAGCGCTTTATTTTACTAAATGAAAATAAAAATTTACGCAAAACAGCTCAGTCTATTTGTGAACTCGCTGGCTTCTCGCCTACCATCTCTTATGAAAGCGACAACCCGTCAACAGTAAGAGATCTTATTAACGCAGGGCTTGGCGTCTCGTTTATTCCGTCTATTACATGGCATAAAGTATTGAATTCAAGCGTCGTGTTATTACCAATAGAAGAGGCTTTTTCAGAACGAAACATTTACCTTTCGCTTCCGAAGGAAAAGCAGCATTCTAACGTTTCGTTGTCCTTCCAAACTTTCTTAATTGAGTTTTTTTCCAATCTTACATCTTCAAAAAACTTTAAAGATATGTAAAAACTATACCAATAAGTTATCAATCATAAAAAAAGCTCTTCCTCTAAAAGGAAAAGCTTTTTTGTCTATTTGTTAATGGTGTGAATGGTGATTACTTTCTTTCTCTTTTTTTGATTTTAATGATTTTGCGTCCTCTTCTGAAAGCTCTCCAACAATCATCTGTTTTGTTGGCATAATATGAAGGTTCTTTGTTCGAACATCTGCTTTAACGTAGTAGATCCCATCTTCACTAAATGTGTTTACTACTTCATATGTTCCTTTCGCTGTTCTTTGTCCTTCTATCACTTTTTTATTTTCTTCATTTCCCTTTTTCCATATTTCAACATTCATTCTCTCTAGCTCTTCTACTTTCTTATCTTCCTTTGTTACTTCTACTTTCAAGCCTACTTCCTCATTCGGATTCATAGTTTTAGGAATCATAATAACTGCTTTCAGCTTTTCTGACTGTCGGTACAATTTAGCCGCATCAGAATCAACACTACAAGCTGAGAGCAAAAGTATAATAACAAAGCTCGAAAAGAGATAAAAAAATTTTTTCATCATTTACACCTCTGAACCCCCTATCTTTTGTCTCCCTAAGCGTTTAGAAATCTTTTTAATTGTGGTACTCTCTTGACAATGAAGAAATCAAATAGAAGTACAACAATAATTGAAATGCCCACAAGCGGAAACAAAATTCCCATTATAATAATGATAAAAGATAAAATTTTCATTTGTTTTGGATTTTCAGCTGCTTTTGGAGCCCCGAGCTTACTTTTTGGCTTACGTTTCAACCAAAGATAAAAGCCGCTTAATACAACGCCTGCAATTCCTAAACAAACAAGAAGTCCTATAAGCTGATTCATAAGACCAAACTGTGTTCCTTTATGAATTGTGATACCAAAAGCAATCATTTTGCCTAACGGTTTATAGCTATCATATCGATAATCAGCAAGTACTGCTCCTGTGTATTGATCAATATGCATTGTCACTTCATCCTGTGCTTTAGGTGGAAATAGTGAAAGCGTATATACTCCATCATCTGTTTGCGGAAATATGACGTTGTATCCTTTTGTAACATTTTGCTCATCAGCTATTTTTACTACATCATCAATTGAAAGTGGCAAAAGGTCTTTTGATGTTGAAAGAGGAACCTTCATTGTCTCAGCTGCCCAAGGCACATCTGCAATTTCTTTTGTTTGTACATCAGACTTCGGTGCGTCACCAACCCAAACAGAAGGTGGATATCCAAGTCCTGCATTTGTTGTAATCTGCTGAAACGTATTCCCCCACAAACCAGACCATGGAAGACCTGTAAAAATAAGAAACAGTAAGCCTGCTGAAATCCAAAAGGCAGGTACTGCATGCAAATCTCTCGTAAGAACTTTCTTCCCCTTCGAAAAACGCGGCAGTACAACGCCCCAAAACTTTGTTTTTCTACGTGGCCACCATAAGTAAATACCTGTTACAACGAGAACAAGTCCCCAGCATGCAGCAAGTTCAACAATACGATCTCCTATCGTACCTACCATAAGCTCTCCATGGAATTTTTCGATATTATCCATAAGGCGGTCTTTATCATTTAATTGTCCAATAATTTCTCCATTGTGTGGATTCACAAAAATAGTATACGTTCCATCTCCTATATGAACGCCTACTTCTGATGAACGAGTAGGTGAATCACTTGGGCGATATTTATATACATGAGCATCTACATATTTCGATGTTACAACTTCAATTTGTTTTGAAGGCAAGACGCTCCCCTCTTCATTTTTTACTTCATATAAATCTTGATACAAAAAGTTCTCAATCTGAGGTTTGAATAAATAAATTCCTCCTGTTATTGCTAATATAAGCAGAAAAGGAGTAAAAATTAACCCCGCATAAAAGTGCCATCTCCAAATTGTCTTATAAAAGGAGGAAGATGAAGTTTTTGCTGTGGGACGTTCATCCCGGTTTGAAGTTTTATCATCTGATGTCATTTTGTGTTCACCTTCTTAATTTTAAAATAGATGTTATTGTATAAAAGAACTAAATTTTTCGAACAATGTTTCCTTATTAAGATTAGGTGACAGCTAACTATTAAACAAGAGGGGGAATGAAGAAAGATGTGAAAAAACATTGAACAAAAAAGCCAGGGTATTTTGGCCTATAAAAAAACAGCTAAACCGTTAATGGTTTAGCTGTTTTGAGGAGCAAAAAGAGATTTGTCTTCAACTTTGTGGGTCACAAAGGTTAAAACCAAGCCAAATAAAATCATTCCTGAGGCAATTAACGTAATAAGGGTAAAACTCGCTCCAACATTTAAAAAGACTGTGCTTAGAGTTGCACCAATTGAATTAGCTAAATTAAAAATAGAAGCGGCAATCGTCCCTGAAAGTGATGGAGCTTCCTTTCCAGCTAAAATAATCTTAGCATTTAAAATTGGTGTTGTACCAAAGGTTCCAGCCCCAAATAAAAAGCACATGACAAAAGCTACAAATTTAAATGGAATAAGGAAAGTAAACAAAGCAAGAACGGCTGCTAATCCAATGAGAACCATCATTAGTCTTTCTGTTAAAAGATGCGGAGGGATTTTGCCAGATGCAAAAGTTCCAATAACAGCACCAACTCCAAAAACAAAAAGACCAATTGTAATATTCGTTACGTTAAAACCCGCAATTTGCGTAAGCATTGGTTCTGTAAATGTATAGGCTGTAAAAACACCTGAAAAACCGAAAACAATAATAGCAAGCACAAGTAATACATTTCGATTTTTAAATATTTTCAGCTCTGAACGCAAATTAGGAGCAACACCAACCTTTTGATTTGGAACAACAAGGATAAGACCAATAAGTGAAATAAAGCCTAATAATGCTACAAACCAAAACACATAGCGCCAGTCAAAAATCCCGCCAAGATAAGAACCAAATGGAACACCCAACATAATAGCAATTGTTAGGCCACCTTGTACAGCAGCAATTGCACGCGTTCCTTTCTCAGGTGTTGAAAGCGTAAATGCAATGCTCATACATAAACCAAAGAAAGGAGCATGCATTACAGCAGATAACAAACGAGATAAGACAAGCACCTGAAAGTTTGGTGCCGTAGCTGCGATAATATTACTTATAATAAACAAGCCCATTAAACCAAGAAGAAGAGGCTTTGATGGTAATCTGATTGTTGCAATTCGCAAGAGAGGACCGAATATTGCAACGCTTATTGCATAAACACTTAAAAGAAGTCCAGTTGTGGAAACATTCACATGTAAATCCTCAGCAAATTGAGTTAAAAGACCTGTTACAACATATTCAGTCATTCCAATAGCGAATGTTGAAATCATAAATACAGTTAAAATAATATTTCGAGAAGCAGAGAATCTGCTCATATTCTTCTCTCTCCTTTCATTCTATATTTTCATACAAATGACTAGGATATAGGATTTTTTCGTAAAAGTCTATAGAAATGCGGTCATTATAAAAAAATCTTTACAAACCTTCTCCACATTTTTACGTACCCTTATGAATTGTAGAAAAAACAGTTTATCGAGGAGAGGAAGAGGATTTCTAACTATACTACATAAAGAAGCTAGAAATTTAACGTCACATATACAATAAAAAAAGACGCTGTTTTTGCGCCTTTTTACGTTAATTTCTCATATAAACTAGAATGCATTACAAAATGATCACGATTTCTTCCATTTCTTTTTGCCTTAAACAAAGCCTCATCTGCTTCTCGAATTACATCTTTCAACGTTGAAGATGAGGAATGGTACGTGTCATCAAAGCAGGAAATGCCAAAGCTTGATGTAACATTGATTTTTGCTCCTTGGACAATAACAGTTTTTTGCTCTATTTTTTGACGAACTTGCTCTCCCCATTCATACGCTTCAACAAGGGAAACATCAGGAATATAAATAATAAATTCTTCCCCTCCATATCTTCCTATAAAACCCCTATTTATTAAAGTATCTTTTGCAATTTTAGAAATACTCGTTAATACCGCATCACCTGCTTCATGACCAAATGTGTCATTTACACTCTTAAAACGGTCCACATCAAACATAATAATACAGGCTTGTCCACCATGTTGCTGAAACTTTAGAAACTGTGCTTTTGCTTTCTGCATAAAAAACGTACGATTTAAAACTCCTGTTAATCCATCAATGCTTGCAAGATGTTGAAGTTTCTCTTGAAGAATCACTCGTTCTGTGATGTTACTGAACGTTACAATAAACCCAACTTGAAATCCTTACTGATTTTGAATAGGAGAAAATCGAACGTGAAAATATTCTTCTTTATTTTCTTGTATCACTTTATAGTCACAGTCTTTTCTTTCTTCCATAATGCAAAAAAGGTCCACGTTATCTCTCACAATTTGCAGGACACTCGTTCCAATAGAGCATTTGCTAAGAGCGGGTATAATAGACGTCATCTTTTGATTGTAATCGACAATATGAGTCTGTTGATTTAACACAATAACGCCTTCTTGCAAACTCTTAAAAACCCGATCTCTTGCAATGGGCGCAACATTAAACATTTGAAACATAAAAAGAGCTATACCGTGAAAAAGAAACGAAATACTCATTGAGATCGGTCCAAGGTCGATCCCATAGGAGCTAATTCCATTCAAGTAACCATAATTTGCTATCATGGGAACAAGCAATCCAAAAAACATAAGAAGAAGCTGTATTTTGAAACGAAATTGTGCTTTTTTTATTTCTATCAGCAGCACAATTGCTCCTGTTACAATACACGCAAACATAAAAAATGAATGAAGATAAAAAAAGGGACCGTGTTCTAGGTTTGCAACTGGAAATGGTGCATCCGCTCTTAAAGAAACAGTCGTATAGTAAAGATGGTGGAGATCATTCGTGCTGTGCATAAAGATTGTCACAAGTGGAATAGCGAATAAAATATAACGAAGCCACACGCTAATCTTCTTGCCTATGTATTCAAAACACATGAGTAAAATAAAGGGAGGAATAAAAGGCAATGCTAAATATTCCATCCCTACCCAAAACTTTATTTGCACCAATGAAGTGCTTTTAAGTTCGAAAACGTAAGAAAAAGTGAAAAAGGTGGACAAAAGTGTCACAAGTGTATAGGAAGTAGCCCCAGGTGCATCTTTTATCTTAAAATAAGAATAACAACAAAGAAAAAAGCTTAATAAACCTGCATCTGCTACAACAGTAATATACACCCATAATTCTTCCACGACCCGTTTCCTCTCAATAGTTAAAAAGAACTATTTTTTTCATTATATAGCAAATCTCTACTTATTGACTAGTTTTTAATTTATTCTCTTATTTTATTTCTTCTAGCTCATCTTCTGTTACCCATTTGTGATTTTTCACTTCTTTTCCTGATGTTTTTGAGGTATAGCTTACCGTATAAACTGTCGTTTCCTTAGCGGACACAATCGTTGCCTCTGCTCCCTTCATCCCTTTCATATGGTTTGCTTCAAGCATAACTTTATCTCCTTTTTCCATCGTTTTGTTTCCTGTATTTTTTATCTCTTCTTGAATCACCCATTTATGATTTTTGACCGTCTTCCCTCCTGTTGTTGGCTTATATGAGACAACATAAGCTATTGTGTTATAGGCCCCTTCAATTGTTGCTTGTGCTCCTTTCATTCCTTCCATATGACCTGATGTAATAATAGCTTCACTTCCAACTTTAAAATGAGGATGTTTTTCTTTTTGTAAATCTTCAGGGACTTTCTCGGTTCCGCTGTGCTCTTCTTTATGCTGATGTTCATTCTGCATTGTTGTCTCTTCTGTAGCCTTTGAGTCACTTTTTTCACTGCATCCGCCAAGACTTATACTAGCTGCTAATCCTATCAAACCAAGCTTTTTATACATCGTTACCACTCCTCTCTTTATTCTCTTTCACAATATACCCCATATAGGTATAAAACAAGTTATAATATGCCCATCTTCTTTTAAAATCATGGGTTTGTTAAAAATTTTTAACTTATCATTTTAAAAAATAAGCGAAGACATTTAAAGAGGCGAATGACCTTTTTCTTTTGAAAAAAAGCTAAAAATCTTTCTCTTTACAAATTGAATTTTTAGCAGTATATTACCTATGAAAACATCATATTGAAATTCCATTTCACCTTATATCGCTTAATCTGTAAGGAGTGGGGGACCCAATTTTTGTGCTTTGTCACTAGGGGTGAATCCTTTTAAAAAGGTAGGGCTACTCTAAAGGCCCGAATCCGACAGCTAACCTCATCAGCGTTTATAGAGAAGGTTTGCTTTATGCTGCTTAATATGAGCGCTAAGGAAAACCTTAGGGCTCTTTTTTGTGCTCTTTTTTAAGCCTAGTAAACACTTCCTTCATGAAATGGCAAAATCTTAGGAGGAAAAAATGATGAACTATTCAGCTCTTAAAAAGTGGTTAATTGGAAAGCCTTTAAAATCAAACGAGCTTGGAGAACAAAAGTTAAGCAAACTAAAAGCGCTTGCTATTCTCTCGTCTGATGCGCTATCTTCTGTTGCATACGGCCCTGAACAGATTTTAATTGTTCTTGCAACAGTTGGGGTTGTCGCATACTGGTATTCTATTCCAATTGCTATTGGAGTCCTTATTTTACTAATGGCGCTTATTCTTTCTTACCGTCAAATTATTTATTCTTATCCCGAAGGTGGCGGAGCTTACGTTGTATCGAAAAAAAACTTAGGAGAAAATCCTGGACTTATTGCAGGTGGCTCACTTTTAGTTGATTATATTTTAACCGTTTCAGTAAGTATTGCAGCTGGAACAGACGCCCTTACATCGGCTTTTCCTGCCATTCACGATTATAAAGTAATTATCGCTTGTATACTCGTTATTGTTATTACTCTTTTAAATTTACGAGGTGTGACAGAATCGGCGTCTGTCCTTGCTTATCCTGTGTACCTCTTTGTAATTGCTCTTTTAATCTTAATTGCAGTTGGTCTTTGGAACGTTGCAACAGGGCAAACTCCCCCTGTTACACATACAGCAATGGGTACAGCTGTTCCTGGAATTAGCTTATTTCTTCTATTACGAGCTTTTTCATCAGGATGCTCAGCTCTTACAGGAGTTGAAGCTATCTCAAATGCGGTAACAAATTTTAAAAATCCTGCTGCTCAAAACGCAGTCAGAACGCTTAGCGCAATGGGAATCATTTTGGCAATCCTTTTTTCAGGAATTATTTTTTTAGGCTATTGGTACGGCATTTCTCCAAAAGGAAATGAAACAGTTGTCTCCCAAATTGCAGCTGAAGTTTTGGGAAGAAACGGATTATACTATTTCGTTCAAGGAACGACAGCCTTGATTCTAATTCTTGCAGCAAATACAGGATTTTCAGCCTTTCCTCTTCTAGCTGTTAATCTTGCAACAGACAAATATATTCCGCGAATGTTCACTATTCGTGGAGACCGATTAGGATATTCAAATGGAATTGTGACTCTTGGTGCTGCTTCTATTTTGCTTATTGTTATTTTCAATGGCCAAACGGAAAAACTTATTCCGCTCTATGCTGTTGGTGTATTTATCCCTTTTACACTTTCACAAACAGGGATGATTGCAAAGTGGCTGAAAGAAAAGCCTAAAGGATGGCAAGGAAAAATGATCATTAACCTAGTCGGCGCTCTTATTACATTTATTGTACTCATTATTTTCTTTACAACAAAGTTCACTCAAGTGTGGGCAGTACTCATTTTCTTACCAGTTATGGTTCTGGCTTTTCATCGTATTAAACGTCATTATGAAGCAGTTGGTGAGCAGCTTCGCATTTCAGATGACGATCAAACCACATTTGCTTTATCAGGAAATGTAGTGATCATTCCTGTCGCAGGAATGACAAAAGCTGTAGAACGTTCATTAAGTTATGCAAACCTTATCGGAGATACCATTATTGCTGTTCACGTTGCTTTTGATCGTGAAAGTGAAAAAGTACTTGAAGAAAAATGGAAAAGAGTACATCCAGACATTCGACTTGTTACGTTTTATTCTCAATATAGAAGCCTTGTCCGTCCGCTTCTGCGGTTCATCGACATTGTGCAAGAAAAATCAAAAGATAGCAATATGGCAGTAACAGTCCTCATTCCACAGTTTATTACAAGCAAAAGCTGGCACAATATGCTTCACAATCAGTCCAGTTTATTGTTGAAAGCACATTTGCTTTATCGAAAAAACGTTATTGTAACAACTCTTCCATTCAAGTTTAAGAAATAACTAAAAAAGGAAAGCGTATTTTTCATCATAAATACGCTTTCCTTTTTGCTTACTTCTGATATTATGACTTTACCCGCATAAATTTCCAGTAATTGAAAAAGATAAAAAGAAGCTTATTTTATAAAAGGAGGGTATTTATGAAGTTTCTCTACCCCGTTTTTATCCTTCTCTTTTCTTTACTAAATAGAAGAAATCTTTTTTCGTATGAAGTTACTATTTTTCCTTTTTTCCCGTTTAAGCAGGTTAATCCCGATAATCTCAGCTCCTATAAACCGCTCTCCTTTTCTAAACAAAACAGATTATCGGAAAGAGCTTGAAAATGGAGAGAATTTTTTGGAGTATTGCTTTCCCAGGGTTTGGTCAATTTTTAAACGGAAAATATATAAAAGGAATTACATTTATCATTTTAGAACTAGTAATTAATGTAAGAGCAAATTTTAATGAAGCAATTTACTATAGCTTTCTAGGAAAAATTGAGAAAGCTTCTGAAACAGCTGAGATAGGATGGCTCATGTTTTATCCTTGTATCTATTTTTTTGCAATGTGGGATGCCTTTAAAGATGACGGTGGTGGGAAACATCCGTTAACGTTCCTTCCCTTTGCCTTCTGCGCTTACTCTGTAACAGTTGGACTTATGTATTATTCAAAAATTGAAATTGCTCATCATAATTTAGGACCTGTGTTTCTCCCTATGCTCTTTGTTATTCCAGGAATTTTAATAGGGCTGTTACTCAAAATACTGCTATCTTTTTTGCTAAATGTAAAAAAAGAGCAGAACTAATTCTGCTCTTTTTATTACATTTGATTTGGTCTGCTAGTTCCCGTTTCAACAGGTTTAAGCTCTGGAGAAGCTTGTTTTTCTGGAGGGTTGTCCACATTTCCGCTCATTGTTTTGTTCTCGGACGCTTGAGGATATGCTTCAGCAGCTTGTGAACCTGCTTTTGCTACTTTTGAACCTACCTCTTTAATATCTTCTTTAGAATCTTTGACTGTTGAAACTGCATCTGAAGAAATGTCTTTCACTTCTTCTACTTTGCTAAATACGTCTTCATTAAATTTAGCATACAAATCTTGTGCATCACTAATAGCATCTTTTAGAGTCGTTGAAGCCGTCTTAAAACGGTCAATCATTTGATTTTTTGTTTCTTGAGGATTTTCTTTTACATTCACTAACATTTCTTTTGAAGAAGCCGTCATTCCCGACGCTGCCTTTTTCACTTTGCTGCGTGTTGTGGAATCAAAAAGAGTAAGAGCTCCGCCAATAATTCCACCAATAATGATTCCTTTTAAAAGCTTACTATTTGCTTCTTGATCCGTATATTCTTTATACATTTGTTTGTTCATCCTTTTCTCCTCCTCTTTTTATCGCTTAACTTACTATACCTCTTCCCCCTTCTTACTAAGAGTAAACCAAAAAGCATTTCATTACGAAATGCTCTCTATTTAGCTGCAATACGCTCGTATACATCTCTTAGCGTTTCACACCCTGATTTCTGAACTTTTTTAACATATGTGCACCACAGCTTTGCTGTAAGCTTTGCGTCTCCAAGTGCATGATGGCGATTCTCTACAACGATGTTATTATCAAGGCACCATTCTTCAAGCGGCTTATTATCATCTTTTTCATCAGCAATTCGATATAAAAAAGAAGTATCAATAATTCGGTGTTTTAAAGGTGCGCGAAATAGCTTCCAGCTTGCATGCTGTAAAAAATTCTTTTCATGATTTGCGTGATGAGCAACAATTGGCATATCTCCTACAAAAGAAAGGAAGTCAATGAGCACATTTGATAGAGAAGGAGCATTTTTGACCATTTCTTCATTAATTCCCGTTATCTCTTTGACCTCTTTTTTTAAGATTCCTTCATATTGAACAAGCGAATAAAATGATTTCGCTTCCATCATTTCTCCCTTTTCTACTTTCACAGCTCCAATAGAAAGAATTTCGTCCCCTTTGTTAGGAAAAAAACCGGTTGTCTCTAAATCCAACACAACAACGTCAAGTTCACAAAGAGGCACATTCAACGCTCTTTCTACATCAAGTTCTCGTTGAAGCTGACGCAAATAAGCTATTTGCTGAGAACTCATCCCTTGAGCTCCGCCAAAAATACTGGCATTTAGCTTACCATGCATCTCCCTCATAAAATGAATAAACGGCTCAAACCCCATTATCTAACATCCTTTTTTGATAATCTTTTGTACATATTCATGTAGCTTTCTCCCATTCTTCAAAATGTGCTTTACTTCTTTTTTTTCATCCTTGCTCAACTTTTTAATATTTAAGTAATGTACTTCATCATATGTTGTAGATGCTTTAAAAAGCGAGACTCTATAACTTAACATTCGTTCAAAATTCTCGTAGTACGATTTCAGCTCTTTATAGCAAGGAAATGAGCAAAGTTCAGAGAGCCTTTCTAAAGTTGACGTTGCATGAATTCCCTCCTTAATTGATAAAAGACGAACGCTGTTTACATATGGCATAAAAGCAGCGTTTTTAATATGAATAGAGTCTTTATGTGCCCCATTATCTTCAACAAAGATTTGCCCAAATGGACCAACAGCTTTTTTCACGTGCATCATATTATCTAAAAAACGCCTTAATAATGTGGGATGTTCTTTTTTAAAATCATGCACTTTGTTTTTTAATGTTGTGATGTACTTCTCTTCTCCAACAAGGGAGCGAGCATCATAGAAGATTTGCAAATAGCGCATACTCTCCCAACTTTGTGAATCCATCCATTCTAGAAGCTGTTCTTCCCACTCTTCTAGCGATTTTCTCCATACTTTATTTGAACTCATTACATTTCCTTCACAATAAGGATAGCCAACTTCATTTAAACCAAATGAAAGTTCTTCTCCAAGAGATTTAAAATATGTTTCATACTTTTGGCTTTTCGTCTCATATACAAGTCCATGATCTTGATCACTCGCAACCCCTTGTTCACGCCTTCCAGCACTTCCGACTACAAACCATAAAAAAGCACATGGTGGTTCACCACTTTGCTTTTTTATCGTTTGAAAAGCTTTGTTAAACACCTTTCTCATCAGCTCATCGTGAAATTGATTTAACTTCTTGTTATCTGTCAAATAAGCTTGAATGTGTTCAGAACGCCATTCTTTTAGTTCTTTGTACTGAGCTTCATTTTGCACTGTGCCACTTCCTTTTTCTTATACTAAAAGGGAACACTTTCTATTGAAATGAAATAAAATCCTCCACTTTCTTTTATGGAGGATTTCATTTCATTTATTGCAAAGTTTTCTCTTTCTTTATGAACTAAGCTTATTGTTTTCTTTTTGAGTTGTAAAGGCTTCAGGATATCCGTAACTTCCATGCTCGCTCATATCTAATCCCATAATTTCTTCCTCTTCTGTTACGCGAAGTCCTCCCATTACTTTTTTAACAATAGCT
This sequence comes from Priestia sp. TRM10, assembly GCF_057808375.1. NCBI lineage: Bacteria > Bacillati > Bacillota > Bacilli > Caryophanales > Bacillaceae > Priestia > Priestia sp. TRM10. The sequence goes on along the minus strand of NZ_JBJZOT010000013.1, from coordinate 232,923 downwards.
AAAATAATGAAAGAAACGACAAAAGCATAAAGAGCAGAAACAGCTACACCTGTGAATTGAACGCCAAGTTGGTCAAATCCACCACCGTAGAACAAACCTGGTTTTCCAACTGTAGCAAGTTCGGGCGTTGCGAAAAATCCTGTTGATAATGTTCCCCAAACTCCTGCTACACCGTGAACAGATAAAGCAAAAATCGGATCATCAATACGTCTTCTTTCAAAGAAACGTGCACTATAAAATACGATAAGTCCACCAATGAAACCAATAACAACAGCTGCCCACGTGTCAACAAATGCACAAGAGGCCGTAATGGCAACAAGTCCTGCTAATGCTCCGTTTAAGATCGTTGGAACATCTGATTTTCCAAGCACAAGCCATGAGATAAGAAATGCAGCAACAGCTCCAGCTGCAGCAGCAAGGTTTGTATTAAGAGCAACAAATCCAAAAAAGCCATCTGCTACAGAAACTGTACTTCCCGCATTAAAACCGAACCATCCTACCCATAAAATGAGCACTCCTAGAGCTGTAAACACTTGGTTATGACCATAAATGTTGTTTGCTGAACCGTCTTTATTATATTTGCCAATACGGGGTTTTAAAAGAATCGTTGCTGCTAGCGCAGCCATAGCGCCTGTTAAATGAACAACCGTTGATCCAGCAAAGTCTTGCTTACCGTGCTCAGCTAACCAACCTCCGCCCCAAATCCAATGTGCAACAACCGGATAGATAAGTGCCGCAAATAAAATAGAGAAGATAAAATAAACCGACATTTTTGCTCGCTCTGCAAACCCACCTAGCGCGATAGTTAACGAGATGCCAGCAAAAGCTAATTGAAAGACAAAGAATACAGCCGTTGAAAGTCCTTGCCCTTCAATTTCATAACCGGAATAGAAAAAGTGAGATAAACCAACAAGAAAGTTTGCATTATCTCCAAAGATAAAAGCAAATCCAACTGCCCAAAAGACAAGGGAAGAAATGCCGAATGTAAAAATTGTTTTCCCAGCAATATGGCCGGCGTTTTTCATTCGCGTTGATCCTGCTTCAAGAAGAATGAATCCGCCTATCATAAAAATAACTAAAATTGCTCCAAGCATAACCCAAACGCTGTTCATCAAAAATTCCATATCCATATGATTGCCCCCTTTTTTCATCACAAATCTCTTTAGTTACATCAAGTGTTACTTTTCCTTACATTTAATGATTTAATTTTATTTTATAGCATTAGAAAGAAAAGTCAACACCATTTTTTAAATTTTCAGATTTATTATGTCAGAACTTCTTACACAATTTCAATTCATTTGAAAATGTATAAATTGTTTACATACAAAAAAGCAAGGATTGAACATTCAATCCTTGCTTACTTTAAGATGTGATAAATTAACTCTTCTTGGTTCTTTATATTCCAACCTTTATTTTCTGCATTATACTTAGCTTCCTCAATTGTTCCGATAAAGTCCATTCTTCCTTCTTTTAAAACTCCCATGCGGTGACAAATGGTTGTAATCTCACTCATATCATGTGTTGTATAAATAATTGTTGTTCCTTCAGCAGCTAGCTCTTTCACGTAACGATTAATTTCAAACTTAGATTGAATATCTATTCCAACCGTTGGCTCGTCCATAATTAAAATAGATGGTTCATGAATGAGGGCAATACCAATATTAAGCTTTCGCTTCATTCCGCCTGATAGATTTTCAACTCTATCATTCCACCTGTCACCAAGACCTACTTTCTCACATAGTTTATAAAGTTCTTCCTTCGATTTTTTACGTTTTGAGAGTTTACTCCAAAACATAAAGTTGTCTTTTACCGTAAACTCTTCCCATAGAGCTAAGTCTTGAGGAACATAGCCAATCTGTTCCCGTACTTTTTTCTTATGTTTTCGAAGATCGAGTCCTTGAACAGTGATCGCGCCTTTAGACGGCGGGACAATGGTTGCTAGCAACGATAACAACGTAGACTTTCCCGCTCCGTTTGGACCAAGAAGTCCAAAGATTTCCCCTTTGTGGATAGAAAGTGAAACCCCCTTTAACGCCATTCTTCCTTTATATTTTTTATACACGTCTTTTATAACAATTATCTTTTCTGTTTCTGTATTTTCCATACTGTTCCTCCCCATAAAATCACGCTTATTCCGATTATAAAAGCACTAAAACTATAATAATACTCATGAGCAAAAGATGCTTTTACAAAAAGCGATTGAGGCATCCAAGCTGATATATGTCCTAAGGAAGGTGAAAAATCACTGAGCGGAAAGAAACTTCCACCAAAAGCGCTTATCATCATTACAACTAAAAAAGATAGCAAATAATAGTTTCCACTAGAACGGATAAAGCTTGCCATAAACATACTTAACATACTAGAAAACAAACTAAATATGATCATACTTACTAATACTTTTATATTCATTGTAATATGGTGAAAGTATAACAAGACACCAAAAGATAATGCGGCGCTTCCAAACAAGAAGAGAAGCTGTGATCCTAATTTCCCGTAAATATAGGCCGTGAGTCCTTTATATGTTGTTCTCATTCTCGAAAACAAAAGCCGCTCTTTTAAAACCCATTCATTCATAATAAAACAAAGAAGCAATACTGAGAAGCTCCATAGTCCTAGATAAGAATTAAAATTCCCTTTAGTTTCTCTATTGCCGAACTTCTCTCCCTCTTGTTTATACTGGATTGTCATAAGTGGTTCTGGTTCCCACTGGTCGTCTGAATAACGATATGCATCTTTCCAAATTTCTTCCTTGTCTATATCTATTTTTCTCTTGTCATAAATGGCAATAACCCGGTTAGCAGCCTTTGCGTTGCTTGTCAGACGGGTCACTTCGCTTGCGACAAGTTCACGAACGATACGATAAGTAAGAGATGAAGGGGTAGAAACTAGCTTAATAACGCCCTCTCTTTCTTCAAGGTTTATTTTTTCTTCAAATCCCTCTTCAATGATAAAAACGCTATCTACTTTATTCTGTCCTAAACGACGAAAAGCTTCCTTTTGCGTTGCTGTTGAAACGTCTAAAAGATCTTGCTTTTTCATCCGATCCACAACAAGTTTTGACGAGGTACTGTTATCTTTATCAACAAAAACGATTGGAATTCCAATCTCGCTTCCCTGCTTTTCAATCAGCCCTCCAGCTCCTACTGCAAGTAGAACAGGGAAAAGAAAAAGCAGCCACGTTGTCCATTTTTTTAGCATTTGTTTAATATTTAATCCCATTAATCTCATATTACTTTTCCCCTCTTCCTAACTTGAATTTCATCAACGTTAGAGCGAGAAAAGCACATGAAAGGAAAAAAAGAGATAGAGAGGATTTTAGAAAATGGTTATACTCTTCTCCACTAAATAAGGCAAGAAACGATTTTAAAATCATAGAGTTCGGATAATACACTTCAAGCCATAAAAGTTCTTCTGGAAAATAGACAGGTGGGATAAGATGTCCTCCTAAAAGAGCGCTGACAATCATAAAAAAGAGTCCACATAGTTGATAAAACTGAATACGTTTTGTTAATGCTTCTATCAGGATAAATAAACTTATAAAGAAAAAGGCTGAAATTACGGTTAAACCTCCAAAAATCCAGCTATTTTCCACTGCTTTTAATCCGAGACTTTCAAAGATAGGCACTCCAATCAGAAGCGAACATAGACTAATTAGAAGAAGCAAAGCAAAACCTTTTCCGATACTAATGGAAAAGAGCGAGATATGACGTGAAACAAAACGATGATTTAATGCTTTTGTTTGCTTTGTTCGCAACAAAAATAGCCCTCCATAACTCCAAAACATAATAAGCAACACATAAAAAGAGACCGCATAGTACTGAATGACATTTTGACTGAACAATCCCTTTACAACATCATGAGAAAAAGCTTCATTCCTTTCTAAAACGTGAAAAGAAAACGAAAGCAGAGAAGATCTAAATTCTTTTTCAAGCTCACTTTCCGAAAAACCAGCATCTTCTGAAAATTTATATACAGTATTTATTCCACTTTGTGATGCTGAAACAAAGTCAGCCGCGCTCTTCATAAGATAGGCGACAAGCTCAGATTGAAGAGGTCTTCTGCTGTTTCCTATTACTTCAACAGGAATATTTTCTCCATTTTTTAATCCTTCACTAAATCCTTCGGGCACAATAATAATGGCCGCTATTGTATTTCTCTTTAAAAGTCTATTTGCTTCATTTATATCTGTTTCAATTGGCGTAATTAATTTATGTAATTCTTCATTTTCTGTAAACTGCTGAAGAATAAATTGCGTTTCAAACGTATTGTCTTCATCAACAATGCTAACCGAAAATGATTTAACTTGCTCTCCCTTGTGAAATAGCGCACTAAATGTAACGCCAAGAGTTGCCACAAGGGCTAGCGGAATGAGCAAAAGCAAAATTGTCATGCGCCAGTTTTTTAAAAGTATTTTAAAAGAAAGTGAAAAAAACGTGCCTGTCCGCTTCATCTCGTTCACCCGCCGCTAACTGGTGGTATAAAAGCAACAACGTCATTTTCAGATAACTTTTCCTCGTCGAAAGCGTACTCTTCGTTAACAGCTACCATTACATTATCCAATAGGAAATCATATTTCTTTTGAAGCATTTCTTTAAGTTCTCCAACCGTTTGACCGCTATATTGCACATGAAGCTCTGACTTTCCTACTTGTTCTTGCAAGCGTGCAAAAAGTAAAATTTTAATCATTCTGTTCTCCTTCCTTCTGAGGCTTTCCATCTGGATATGGAATTGTTTCAAGCTGATCTCCAATCCACTGTTCCCCATCTTCCCAAAACTCTTTTTTCCAGATTGGGACAATTTGTTTAATTCGTTCAATTGCATACTCGTTCGCCTCGTATGCATCACGTCGATGAGGAGTTGAAACAGCGATAACAACGGCAATATCTAAAATATCTAGCATTCCGATTCTGTGTGTAATCGCTACTTTTACATCTCCCCACTTTTCTTCTATTTCTTTGCCAATTTTCTCAAGCATTTTAACCGCCATTTTGTCATATGCATCATATTCTAGCTTCAGCGTACGCTTCCCTTTTGTAAATTCCCTTACTGTACCAATAAAAGTTGTAACGGCTCCTGCTTCACGTCTCATCACTTTCTTCATTACTTTGTTTGGCTCAATCGGTTCGCGCACAATTTCAAATAGTTGATTCATCATTTATCACTTCCTTAAAATAATTACCTAACCATTCAGTAAACTCATTACTATGAATAGAATATACAAGATAATGTCCCTTGGGAATTGGCCCCCACGTTAAAACAAGTAACACGTTAGATAGATTCTTAAGCATATGTACATCTTCTTCATTTTTCACTAAACAGATTTTAGGATATGCCTCTTCTTTATACCCTTCTACAATAATCATTTCAATAGAAAAAAGACGATAAAGTTCGATAAGCTCATCAAGCGTCCATTTTTCTTTTTTGATGGAAAGTGAAAAAAGACCGCCTCCTTCTACTCCCGAGACATCAGCACCAGCAAGGCGATGTCTTACACTATCCTTTCCTTCTACATTATAGGGTTCTCCTCCGTGACCATGATGTTTAATAGTGGCAACACGCACATGCTTCTTTTTTAAATAAGAAACGATTTTTTCTACTAGTGTTGTTTTGCCACTATTTTTATAGCCTACAACCTGCAAAATATGGGCCATAAAATCACTTCCTCTTATGTATAATCCTTCTTCTAGTTTACCATGAAAATGATCTAAATAACGTTGTATTCCCTTCCCTTTAAAAAGAACGACGCTTTTGGTAAGTATCTTGATCATTAATATTAAGAAAAGCAAAAGAAGGACTTTTAAGGTTGTTAGCAAAAAGTACAGAAATCGAGTCTAGAAGACTGCTCATTCTCAAGTTCCCTTCCTCAAGGTTCTCTATAATAAAAGGAAGCGTTCTTTTATGATAAAGAGCGATTAGTGGCTGCTTCTTTTCTTCTATCACAGGAACAATTGCATCAAAACGTTCGTCTCTGAGTTCTTTTAATTCAGCAAGCACATCCCCTGTTATATTTGGTGTATCACAAGGGAGAATAGCGTACCAGTTTGCTTTTATTTTTTTCATTCCCGTATACAAGCCTGCAAGAGGCCCTTTTCCACGATATTTTAAATCATCCAGATACACTTGGTCATACATCGTTTTTAATTTTTCTTCAAGGGATGGATGACTAATAATTACTGTGTTTTGTGTTTCTTCATTAAGGGCTTCAAATGACCATTGATAAAATTCTTTGTCTTTCCAATGAGCAAAAGCTTTTTGTCTTCCAAAACGTCTAGACTCTCCTCCTACTAGTAACACCCCTGCTATGTCCATAGAATTCCCCTTCCTTTTTTAGTTGATTATGTCACAGTTTTTTCAGTACCTCAATGTACTCATTTAAGGTTACTTCGTAAAAACGGGCAACTTGTCTAATTCATTAACCTATACGTTTTATGTTCTTCTGCATAAGCTAAAAGTACAGAAAGAAAGAGGGAAGTTAGATTTACTTTAGAAACAAAGGAGGGCAATAAAATGGGCTTTAATTCTGGCTTTGCATTAGTTGTCGTTTTGTTCATCTTGCTTATCATCATCGGTACTTCTTACACTTACTAAGAAGAAAAAGAGCCTCTGAGCGCTTGTAAGCTCAGAGGCTCTTTTTTTATTTTTTAGGACCAAAAAATTTATTTTTAGTCTTCTTAACCATTTTCCCAGTTGTATCTGCAGATTTCCCAATCATCTCGTTTGCCTTGCTTGATGTTCCTTTCAAAATGTTCGAAGATGTATCTGTTACCTTTCCAACCAATCCACCTTTTCCGGATACGCCTTTAACAATATTGTTTGCTGTATCAACTGTTTTATGAAAAAGCTCATTTACTTCATTTGACGTATTTTTCACAAACCCTCTTTTTTGCCCATCTCGTTGGTTCTCCTCACGTTGTGAAATAATAGTCTCCTCCTTTATATTCTGCTTATTTTCATACATATGAACAACATCGGTTGTCCTAGAATATTTCTTTCATTTTATAGATAAAAACGCATACACATTTCTCTTTACAACAAAACAAAATATTTAAAAAGATAAATGTCAGAATAGTTTTATTTTAATTAATTAAAGATAGCGCTTACATTATATACAGCAAGCGGTGCAACAAAGTTTCATTTTTCATAACAATAGGTTTAGAACCTTGAACATTGGGTAATATTTTGTTAGGTTTAGAAACCATAAGCGATTTATTCATATTTTTGTTTTTGTGTCAATATGACGTAAGAAGAAAAATGTGAAAAAAATTACAGAGTTGTGGAGATATTGAACTACCGTACTCTTCTCAATATCTCAAGAGAGGAGGAACCGAAAACTTTCCATTTTATTTCACGCGTAATGAGCACATCATTGCGAGAAAATAAGTAAAAAGATTTTATGTTCTTATAAACCACATTAGTCGTAAGTTTTGTAATGTTTTAAGGAGGAAGTTGATGTCTGGAAATTTTAAAAAGTCCATATCATTGTTTGATCTTATTCTTATTGGATTGGGAGCAATCTTCGGTTCAGCTTGGCTTTTTGCTGTAAGTAGTGTTGCTTCAAAAGCAGGTCCAGTAGGAAGTTTGGCTTGGTTAATCGGGGGGGCCATTATTCTTTTAATTGGTCTCGTTTATGCTGAGCTCGGGGCAGCATTACCTCGTACAGGTGGAATTCTTCGGTACCCAGTATATTCACACGGTCCGTTAGTTGGGTATCTCATTTCTTTTGTAACGATTATCGCCTATACAAGCTTAGTTTCGATTGAAGTAACGGCAGTTCGTCAATATTTAGCGTTCTGGTTCCCAGGGTTAACAAAAGCGAATTCAGAGTCACCAACTGTTATTGGATGGCTGTTGCAGTTTGCTTTACTCGCTCTATTTTTCTTACTGAACTACTGGAGTGTTAAAGCATTTACAAAAGCAAACGCTATTATTTCAGTTTTCAAATATTTAGTTCCTGTCACAATTATCGTTATTCTTGCTTTCCATTTTAAATCAGCTAACTTCTCAGTAGCTGGGTTTGCCCCATTTGGTGGACAAGGAGTTCAAACAGCAATTGCAACAGGTGGCGTAATGTTTGCTTATCTTGGATTACATCCAATCGTTTCAATCGCAAGTGAAGTTAAAAACCCACAGCGTAACATTCCGATTGCGTTAGTTGTTTGTATTATTCTTTCAGCCCTTATTTATACAGCAATGCAAGTTCTTTTCCTCGGAAGTATTCCAACAGATATGATCGGTAACGATTGGGCGCAAATTGCCGATAAATTTTCACTTCCGTTTAAAGATATTGCCATTGCATTAGGTTTAGGTTGGTTAGCTGTAATTGTTGTGTTAGACGCTGTTGTTTCTCCAGGAGCGAGTGGAAACATCTTTATGAATACAGCATCCCGTCTCGTTTATGCATGGTCACGTACTGGAACACTTTTCAAAACGTTCTCAAAAGTAGATAAAGGAACAGGAATTCCTCGTTCTTCTCTATGGCTTTCATTTGGACTATCTGTATTCTGGACATTACCATTCCCATCATGGGACGCGCTTGTTAACGTTTGTTCGGTTGCCCTTATTCTTTCATATGTAGTAGCTCCAATTTCATCTGCTGCGTTTAGAGTAAATGCAAAAGACCTAAAAAAACCGTTTAAGCTTAAAGGTATGAGTATTATTGCACCTCTTTCATTTATCTTTGCAAGCTTTATCGTATATTGGTCAGGATGGAAAACAAACTCTTGGTTATTAGGTTCTCAGCTTGTTATGTTTGTTCTATACCTTATCTTCTCTAAATATGTACCAACAAAAGAAGTAAGCTTAGCACAACAATTAAAATCTGCTTGGTGGTTAATTGCTTATTACATTATCATGCTTGTTATTTCTTACCTTGGTTCATTTGGTGGAGGAACAGAGACATTAAAAAATCCTGTAGACTTAATTCTTGTCACTGTAGTAGCACTAGCTATTTACTACTGGGCTAAATATAGTGGATTACCAAAAGCAATTATTGATAATGATGAGCCTATACCTGAAGAGAAAACGGAAGCTAACGCAGAACCTGCTAAATAAAGCTTGTTTCGCAAACTGAATAAAGTTAAAATAAAAGCTGCCTTCTGGCAGCTTTTATTTTTCACAAAGGAGCTATTAAAATGAATTATGAAGGCTTATTAAAAGCTTATTTATCTCTTTGGAACAACCGCCAGCTTTCTTCCTATAAAGAAGCTGAAGAAAAACTTAAAGAGCTTATAAAAGAAGATTTAAGTTCAGCATGGTCGCACCCTCGTATTCGTAAATCAAAAGAAGTTCAGCTTACAACTGCCCTTACTCGAATTGAACAGTCTTCTTTAGAAAATGAGACGAAACAAGCATTAAAAGCTTTGTATGAACAAATTTATGACGCGATAAAATAAACGTCAAGGAATGAATTCCTTGACGTTTATTTTTTATTTATATGAAAAAGCCTTTTCCGCTTTCTCAAATGCTTGTTTTAAATCTTCTTTTAAATCCTCAACATCTTCAAGGCCAACTGAAATACGAAGAAGATGCTCTGTAATGCCTCGTTCTTCTTTATCTTCTAGAGGCATGCTTGCATGAGTCATCGTAGCAGGATGCGTTAAAATGCTCTCTACTGCTCCAAGGCTTACCCCAACTGAAGAGAGAACAACATGATTAAGCGTCTCTTTTGCTACTTCTTTATCTTTTAATTTAAAGGAAATGATAGCCCCGTAGCCACTTGCTTGCTCACTTGCTAATTTGTGCTGTGGGTGAGATGGAAGTCCTGGATAATACACCTCATCTACTTGTGAGTTATCACTTAGCCACTGCGCAAGCTCTAAAGCTGACTTTTGTTGCTGATCTAGACGTACTTTTAGTGTCTTAATCCCTCTTAATAGAAGCCAGCTATCATTAGGACTTAAAATCGCTCCAAAAGCGTTTTGTACAAACCCAATTTTCCCAGCAAACTCTTCGCTATTTGTAATGGCAACTCCAGCTACAACATCACTGTGACCTCCAAGATATTTCGTTGCGCTATGAACGACAATATCTACGCCTTTATCAAGCGGTTTTTGTAAGTATGGCGTCATAAACGTGTTATCCATAATCGTAAATAAATCATATTCTTTTGCAAGGCGCACAATTTCTTTAATATCTGTTACGTGTAAGAACGGATTTGATGGAGTCTCAAATAAAATCGCTTTTGTTTTTTCTGTAATACGTTGTTCTACTTCTTTAATATCTGTTGTATTAGCAAACACAGCTTTAATATTAAAATTAGTGAAGAGCTGTGTAACCGCTCTGAATGTTCCCCCATATACATCATGTGAAACGATAATTTCGTCTCCACTTTTTAACAAACATAAAACAGAAGAAATAGCAGCCATACCTGATGAAAAAGCAAATCCATACGTTCCATTTTCTAAGGATGCAACAGTATGTTCTAGAGCTTCTCGTGTAGGGTTACCTGATCGAGAATAATCGTATCGGTTATTTTTTTGCTGATTAAACGTAGTTACTTGATAAATAGGCACATTGACAGAACCAAATGGCTCTTCAACGTGAGTTTTAGCGTGTATAAGCTTTGTGCTGAACTTCTGATCTTTTGTACTCATCAAATCTCTCCTTAAAGTCTTGAATTAAATCCTCTCCATGCTCAATACCAACTGATAAGCGAAGCAAGCAATTCGTTACTCCAATTTCATTTCGAACATCCTCTGGAATATCAGCATGTGTTTGGCGTGCAGGGAACGTAATTAATGTTTCAACGCCTCCTAGGCTCTCAGCAAACGTAACTACTTGAAGATGTTCTAATAAGAAAGGCACTAGGGCTTCTTCTTTTACAGAGAAGGAAAGCATTCCTCCAAAGCCTTTTGCTTGTTTCTTCATTACGTTATAGCCTGGATGACTTTCTAATCCTGGATAAAATACTTTATCAATCAAATCTTGTTCTTCAAGCCACTGAGCAATTTTCAAAGCATTTTCCTCGTGGCGATCCATTCTTAATGCCAATGTTTTTAAGCCACGAAGAAGGAGAAAACATTCCTGTGGTCCAAGAATGGCACCAATAGCATTTTGATAAAAGCGAATTTGTTCACCAAGCTCACGACATCGACTAACAACAAGTCCACCAATAACATCATTGTGTCCGCCTATATACTTACTTGCACTATGTACAACAAGATCTGCACCAAGTACAAGTGGCTGCTGTAGATATGGAGACATAAATGTGTTATCAACAATTGTTAAAAGATCATGTTCTTTTGCAATAGCAATTGCTTCATGCAAATCTGTAACGTGCATAAGTGGATTTGTTGGTGTTTCAATAAATAGAGCTCTTGTATTTTCTTTTAGATTTCTTTTTATCTCTTCTGAATTTTCAGTGTTAACATATGTAACCTCTACGTCATTTTTCTTGACAATATCTTCAAGAATACGATATGTTCCACCATATAAGTCTTTTGAGATAATAAGATGATCGCCTTTTTCAAGAAGAAGGAAAATGGCTGAGATAGCAGCCATACCTGATGAAAAAGCAACTCCTACTTCTCCTTTTTCAAGAACCGCAATTGCTTCTTCAAGCGATGTTCTAGTAGGATTGGCTGTTCTAGAATAATCGTAACCTGTGCTTTCTCCTAAACGAGGGTGTTCAAACGTAGATGCTTGATAAATTGGCGTTGTAAGTGAACCTGTTGCAGCATCTCTTTTCATTCCTGATCTTACTAACTCTGTTTCAATATGCATAATATTCTCCCTTTCTTCCTCAATATAAAAAAGCCACTCTTTACAAATGAAAGAGCGGCTAATCCGAAATCTCTCATCTGTAAGAACAATTTGTTCTACAGGAATTGGCACCGTTCAAGTATATTACTTGATGGTTGCCGGGCTTCATCGGGCCAGTCCCTCCGCCACTCTTGATAAGAGTAAATTTATAATTCATTGATTTTGTTAAGTAATTAATCTTACTTTAGTAAAAATATGAGTGTTTGTCAACGAAGTTTTCTAAAAAGGTTAAATATACACACTATTCAAAAGGATTTTCTACTATATCCTGTTTTAAGCATATATTAAAAAAACAGCAGAAACGAATGTCTCTGCTGTTTCTTTTACTCATATAAAAAAGCAGTGATGGAATATACAGTGCAGTCCCATCTTCTTAATCTTTCACTCACTAGTTCATTGTATTCTGCTACGCTTTTTGTTGCCTCATATAAAGGAAAGTCCATTGCCTTATTCCTCCTCTATCTTATTTTTATCATTATAGACAAACGTAGGAACATCTAATCTTGTGAGTTTGTTCCTTTCTATCTCTTTTTACGCTTTTGAAGCTCTTTTTTTACAATTGGAACACCTTTTTTAATAGCTCTTTGGACTTTAGGATTCTTCAGTAATCTGATAATTTTGCTCAATCTTCCCATGATTATTTCAGCTCCTTATTATTTCGATACTGACTAAGACGTTTGCAGTATTTATATAAATAAGCAATTGCTTCTAAAAACCATTTTGGAAACTTTTTTGGGAAATAAGATTTTTGATAAAAATAGCGATAAGCTCTTGCTAAATCGCGCCACTGATAGCATGTTTTCTTCTGAGTATAGCGTACAACATCAATAATACGAACTTCTTTATCCTGCGTTAGAATAAGATTGTGTAAATGAATATCTGAAGGGTTTAATCCTTTCGAGCGTGCAAAGGCAAGTCCTTTTTCAACCTCTTCAATTGCTTTTGTAGGAATTCTCACACCTGTTGTTAAACACTGATAAAACGTTTTGCCTTTAATATATTCCATTACAATATAGTTTGGTCCAACTTCATATATTTCAGGAAAAGTGAGAGAATGTGATAATTTTTCATACACTTCTCCCTCTTTTTGCGCTAAGTGATCAAACGAAGGAAAAAATAGTTTAATCACTTTATTTTCATTTTTCACTTTAAAAGCCCACGCACTTCTCCCTGTTCCTATTACTTTTAATTCTCTTGGCAGGTGAATAAGAGAATATGAAGAGCCTTTTTTTTGGAACTTAACTTCCTCTACGAGTTCTGAAGCTTTCCTCACATTTTTTCCCCCTTCACTCTTTTTTCAAACATACTACAAATTTCACACTTTCCATAATAATATGCTTTTAAAAAAAAGAGCTCTTACCTTTGGTAAAAGCTCTTTTGAGATGACTTTTTTAAGCTGAGAACTTGCGTAGCTTTGTATCTAAAATAAAATTACCAAATGGAATAACAGATGCTAACAAAGCACTTACAATCCATTTATATGACCAACGTACTTTCATCGTGACATAACCAACCATTAAAATATATAAAACAAACAATCCCCCATGAATAGAACCAACAACTGTTACAACTTCAGGGATATTTGCTATATACTTAAGCGGCATTGCAATTCCTAAAAGAGCTAAGAGAGAAAGCCCTTCAATGAGTCCTACAAACCTCATTCCACCGAGTGGAGAGTTCATCATATTATCGTCTCCTTTGTATTGTTTTTATTTATGTATGTCCAAATTCATTTTTTATGTGCTTACGTTTTTAGTATACCAAAGTTACAAATCTTTTATCACCTTGTTCCTGTGACAGTTTCATGACATTAAGAAGCCGGGAATACCCGGCTTTTTCCTATACTTTAAAAATCGACGTAACACCTTTAAAAACCGTTGATAGCTGGTTAACAGCGTTCATCATTTGACCTGCTGTATTCATCATTTTATCCATATTATACGTACCATCGCTGTTCTTAAACTGTGCTAAAATTTGCGGTGGCTGACTTTTTGTTTGCATCCACTGCTTAGGATAGTAGTGGGGCTGACCTTGTTCATACATATTCTGCTGTGGCATATATCCACCGGTTGTTATATGTTGATTGTACATGTTAGGAGTATAAGGGACATCTACAAACTGAGTGTTGTTTACATATGGATGACTTTGATACAAATAGGGATTTCCGTAATTTTGAATAGGTGCATATCTGTACTGATGAACTCTTCTCATCCGTTCTTCCCCCTCTCTTTTCATTTTTATACTATGTAAACAGCCTAGGCAGACGTGAATACGAAATTTATCGTTTTTTGTCATTTTTTGTCGGAATTCTAAATTTTTCGAACAAAAGGAACTTGCCGATTATTGTGTTAAACTATAAAAAAGGGGTAAGGGGGAGTTTAAAATGACAGTTGAAACACTTCGTAACCGTTTTGTTGACGTAAAACAATGTGAACCAGAAAATCACGATCAGCTACTCGATTTTGCTAGGCGCAAGTATTTAAAAGGGGAATTGAGTCTTAGCGAGTACAAGAAAGTGATGTATGCACTTGAACAAGATGGAGCAACTAATTTAACTTTTCCTTAATACTAAGAGAGCGCTTAATAAAGTAAGCGCTCTCTTTTTTTATATTTCCTACAAAAAGGAGCTTTTATTAAGCTCCTTTTTCTCTTTCTGCTAAAATAGATTCTAAAAAATACTTATTTGATATATACATTTTGCTAAATTGTTTAGCTCTTGTATCTTTATGGAACGATTGCAAAATAACATTGTGTAAATTCTCAGTTGCTGCATCAACTTGAGTAAAATGAACATATTTGGGTTTCGTCTCTAGAATCCATTTCCTTACAGCTTTTTCCCATTCATCAAGCAATGAAAAAAACGTTTCAGCATATGGCTTTACTTCCTCATAAAAATCTGCTGATTGTTCTTTCGCTTTTACAACCTTTAATCTATTAGAAGCTTCTTCATTATAAGATAGAAGCTTTTCAGTAAGCTTATAAACGTTGGACATCAAATCACCTCTAAGAGGTTATTGTAACATGGAAATAAAAAGTTGTAACATTAAATTGATTCTGCGATAGCGATGCGATATTCAGACTTTTTTACATATTTTAGTTCATCAACTGCTTTTTCGATTTCTAAAAGAGAGGCTTTGATTGAAGACAGCATTTCTTCTGACGCAGTGGGCTGTTCTTTCGCTTTTTCGCTTACTCGTCTTCCTAGCTCTTTTTCAGTTTCGTCTAAACCTACAATCGCCTGATCCAAAAGACCTAAAAGCTCACTTTTACGAACCCATTTTTTATTCATTTGTCTTCCTCCTCTACGCTATGTTCTTCTATTTATTCTTTCTTTTTTCTTTCCTCCCTTTCTCGCTGACAAAACTAGTTTTGATTCGCTAAATAAATCTTCTTTTTAACGGTTATTCGACATTTTCTAAAATGTATGATTTTCAGATAATCGACCATACTAACGATTGGAGGTGGATATCAATGAAAGAACGTTTCGAAAACAACACAAATGACAGCACTGAACAAACACTTCAAAAACAACATAACGCTGCTCAAAATCTTGCAGATCAACAAATGGATGCAGGAAACTCAACAGAGATGAGCAAAAAACAAGATGGACCAAATCGTCCTTCTACTTAATATCATAAAAAAAGGACATCAACATTATGTTGGTGTCCTTTTTTATTTTCCTTTTATGAGCTCTTTAATTCTTCCTTCTACTAACATATAGAAGTGAAGCATCCTTTGTTTCTTTTTATACCATCTTGTAATGTTCACAATTTCAACAAGAGGCATATCTACTAGCCATCTTTCAAGCTTTTCTTTGCTTTCAACCCATTTATCTCTCTGCGTCTCATGATGAGCAACAGGTCTAAATGCAGAACGAAGATATGGGGTGGCTATTTTTCCTCTTTCTCTAAAGTATTGTTCATAATCATAACGAGATCCTGTATGAGGAGTTGAAGAAGCAAAATCATCAAATAAAGTAAAAAGCTCTCTGTGAAAAAGAAGTTCTGAAAGCTTTATCCCTAGTTCAATACGCTCTTCAACTTTTAAAAAGTTATATACAGAAAGACCATAAAGCTCTCCTTGCATTGTTGGAAATAGAACGGAGCTAAAATGCAACATTTCTTGAAGTTTGAAAAAAGGACGAGAAAACACTCTTTTCTGATAAACAGGATGAGAAATAACAGGTTGTTGGATAATATGCTGTTCATTCACAATGAGCGCATGGACGAGCCTTTTTTTCTTTCCTTCCTCCCAAAAACGAGTCCACTCTTCTTCCATAAAAGAATGAACATCGAACTTAGAAAGCAATGAAAAAAGCGACTTCTTCTTCTTTTTTGATAATTCATAAAGTAAAAGCTGTGGGTATGCATCTTTGAAAATGAGCCAATTGGCACGCTCATATGTTAAAAAAAGACGTTTTCTTAGGTTTTTCTTCAAAGCAAAAGAAAAATACGCTCCTTCTAAATCACACATATTCCATCCTGCATTGCGGGATACCATACTTGCAAGGAAAGCCCATTCTATTTCTTCATGACGTTTAAAATATGTATAGTATGCCTCTGTTCTTGAGATGTTGTCTATGTTTGCTTTTTCCGTTTCTTTTATAATATAATCAACAATCTCCTGCTCGTTCATTCCTGTTCCCTCCTTTCTAACAAACGACCTTTTTCATATTTTTGTAACTATGGACTTATGATTTTTGTTATGATATATAATATATTTTTTTGTGGGGCGTTAAATTTAAAGGGGGGAAATCATTCATGATTCGATATCCAAACGGTCGCGCGTATCAGAAAGCAGAGATAAACCATACTAAGCAAAAAGGAAATCATATTTACAGCAATCGTGGGATGACGCTTGAAGATGATTTAAATGAAACGAACAGCTATTATTTAGACCATAGCATTGCTGTTGTTCACAAAAAGCCAACGCCCATTCAAATTGTAAACGTAAACTATCCGAAAAGAAGTGCTGCAGTTATTAAAGAAGCTTACTTTAAACAAGCTTCAACAACGGACTATAACGGCGTTTACAAAGGAAAATATTTAGATTTTGAAGCCAAAGAAACAAAAAACAAAACGTCTTTCCCACTTCAAAACTTTCATGATCATCAAATTGAACATATGAGCAATGTTGTGAAACAAAATGGCATTTGTTTCGTTATTTTAATGTTCTCTTCTGTGGAAGAAATATACTTGTATGAAGCATATCATCTTCTAAAATGGTGGGACGACATGAAAAAAGGCGGGAGAAAGTCCATTCCGAAAAAAAGTATTGCACAAGATGGACATCTAATTGAACTTGGATTTCAGCCTAGAATTCCCTATTTAAAGGTTGTTGACGAGCTTTATTTTAAAATTTAGCTTCTTAATATTCCCCTTTTATGTTAAGTTAATTGTTGACTTTCTTTTATCAATAGGTATGATTATAGTGGTTGATTCTCTTTTCAATTCGTTGAAAGGTAGGAATGAAAATGTCTGATCAATATAGTTCTCGCGAACAGCGAAGAAAACAAAAGGAAAATTCAAAGCGAGGAAGAGGAAAACAAAAAGGCGATAAAGGAAAAAAGAGCCTTTTTAAACGCGTACTAGCTATCATTCTTCTACTTGGCGTTATTTGCTTCGTAATTGGGGTAGGAACGTTTGCTTATATCGCAAGCACCGCTCCAGAGCTTGACGATGCAAAGTTAACTGACCCTGTTTCCTCAGTTATTCTAGACAAGAACGGCAAGGAAATAACGGAACTCGGCGGTGAAAAGCGAGAGCTTGTTACATATGACGAGATTCCAGATAAGGTTAAGAATGCTTTTATTGCAACAGAAGATGTACGCTTTTATAAACATAGCGGAATTGACTTTTACCGAATCGGTGGAGCGGCTGTTGCGAACGTAACGAGTGGATTTGGAGCTGAAGGAGCAAGTACAATTACCCAACAGGTTATTAAAATGTCTGTTCTTACTCCTGAAAAAACTGTCACTCGAAAAGTACAGGAAATGTGGCTAGCTCTTCAACTTGAACGTAAATATTCAAAAGAAGAAATCTTAGCTATGTACTTAAATAAAATTGACTATGCGCGCTCTCAAGTGTTCGGAGTCAAGAAAGCCGCTGAGTTCTTCTTTGGAAAAGACTTAGACGAGCTTACGCTTGAGGAAGCTGCCCTTCTTGCTGGTCTTCCACAAGCTCCAGGAGCGTATGATCCTTATACACATCCTGATCGTGCTGAAAAGCGTCGAAACACAGTATTAAACTTAATGGCGAAACACGGCTTTGCTTCAAAAGAAGAAGTAGAAAAAGCTAAACAAGTGCCTGTTACAAAAAGTTTAATTCCGATTGACGAACAGGAAGAGACAGATGGGGAATATACGACATTTATTGATGAAGTCGTAAAAGAAGTAAAACAAAAAACAGATGTAGACGTCTATTCTGCTGGTCTTAAAATTCATACAACGCTTGACACAGATGCGCAAGATTACGTTGATGAACTTTTATCAACAGACAACATGGTCAACTGGCCTGATGACAAGTTTCAAGCAGGATTTACTGTTGTAGATACTAAAACGGGAGCGATACGTGCCGTTGGTGCGGGACGTAATCGGGTTGCGCGTGGCTTAAGTTTTGCAACAGGAGTCAATCGCCAACCAGGATCAACCATTAAACCAATTTTAGATTATGGACCTGCTGTTGAAAATTTAAAATGGTCCACATACCATCAGCTAAAAGATGAACCGTATGAGTATTCAGATGGTACGCATATCGGAAACTATGGTGGCAATTATCATGGTACTGTGTCAATTCGAAAAGCGCTTGAACAATCGTACAATATTCCAGCACTCAAAACATTCCAAGCTGTTGGAGCAGATAAAGCTCGTGAGTTTGGAACAAATCTTGGTTTAAATCTACCAGATCCTATTACTGAAGCTTACTCAATCGGTGGATTTAGCGGCGGTGTAACTCCAACACAAATGGCTGGAGCATACAGCGCGTTCGGTAATAATGGTGTGTATAATACACCACATACTGTAACAAAAGTTGAATTCCCTGACGGAAACGTTATGAATTTATCTCCTGAATCTGACTCTGTTATGCACGATTATACGGCATATATGGTGACAGATATGTTAAAAGACGTTGTGAAAAAAGGGACGGGTAAAGCTGTTTCTGTTCCAAATGCAACGGTGGCAGGAAAAACGGGTACAACAAACTTTAGTAAAGACGACCGTGAAAAGTATAATATTCCATCAAGTGCCTCCCCTGACGCATGGTTTGTCGGCTATAGTCCGAACTATACGATTGCCGTGTGGACAGGATATGAGAACATTGAAAAAGGAAAGTACTACATGGATACAAGCCAAGAGCTTGGCATGGCGAAGCAAATCTTCAGTAAAGTAATGACTCACGTTTCTGAAGATGTAAAAGATGAAGACTTTAAGAAACCAAGCTCAGTATCTGAAGTAACGGTTGAAAAAGGCTCAGCAAACCCAGGTCGTCTGGCGAGTAAATATACGCCTGACAGTGCAAAGGTTACAGAGCTTTTCGTAAAAGGTACAGAGCCTTCTAAAGTATCAAAAACATATGAGAAAAAAGCAGAAGAAAAGAAAAAAGAAGAAAAAGAAGAGGAAAAAGAAGACAGTGACGTTAAGAAACCATCAGGTCTTAGCGCTTCATACAACAAAGCTTCCAATCAAATTGTGTTAAATTGGAATTATAGTGGAGATACAGACGGTGTTTCCTTTAGAGTCTCTTCAACCGTAGATGGTCAAGCGGGTTCATCTACAACAACAAACGGCACTTCAGCTACGTTTGAAGCTTCCTCTCCTAACGGTAACTATACTTTCACCGTTGTAGCGGTCAATAGTTCAGGGGATGAGAGTGACGGTGCTTCAACATCCCTTCGTATAGGAACTGGAGACGGTTCAACAGGAACTGACGAAGAAACGGATAATAATAATCAGGATGATCAGCAAGGTACACGTCCTGAAGATGAACAACCGTCCGAAGATGATAGCGGAAGCGATGACGAGAGCAACAATAATAATGATGATACAACCGATGAACAAAATAACGAGCAGCCAACGCCAACTCAGCCAACGACTCCACCTAGTGGAAACGAGGGAAATGGTGAAGGAACTGAGGGCGAAAACGGTGGTGGCAATACTGAAACACCAACTCAGCCTGAAACTGAAACGCCAACAACTCCAACTCAGCCTGAAACTGGAACTGGAACTGGAACTGAAACACCAACAACTCCAACTCAGCCTGAAACTGCTCAATAAAAATAGCCGATCCTTTTAAAAGGATCGGCTATTTTCTTTTTATAATGGCATTTACTTTTGCTTGTTTATTAGCTTCTGTAAAGAGCTCATCAAGCTGCATATAAGATACATACTGATTCGGCTTTTGCATAATAAAGAAAAGACGTTCTGTAACATTGAACGGTTTGATTTCTAAAGAAGCTACATGCTCTGAGAAATTTTGAAAACCAGGAACTGGTGAATGATTCATCCAAAAAAGAAAGGTAATAAATTGACCAATTGAACTTTTCATAAGTTCTTTAACATCTTCTTTTTTTCGCTGTCGAAACAGCTCTCTTATCTCTTCCTTTTCATTTTGAAACACTTTAAAAGGAGTCTCGCTCCCCTTTTCCCACGGGCGTTCTTCTCTTTCGTTCAAAAGAGCCATTATATCATAATAAAACAAATCACTTTTGGAGGAAACAACGTCCTCCTCTTGATAAAAAAGCGGATGAATAAAGCTTTGTGGCACTTTTATGCTTTTCATGCTTTTTTACTCTTCATTCTTTTCTTTCCTTCGCGACAAAGCTCAAGAAGTGGACAAATCTCGCATTTTGGGGCTTGTGCTTTACAATGATAGCGCCCGAAAAAAATTAAGCGATGATGTGTAACAGACCATTCATCTTCAGGTACTTTTCTCATTAGTGTTTTTTCCACTTCTAAAACAGAGTCTTTCCACCGACAGATAGCAAGTCTCTTTGAAACTCTTTCAACATGTGTATCAACAGCTAGAGCTGGTACACCAAAAGCCACTGATAAAACAACATTAGCTGTTTTACGCCCTACTCCTGGAAGCTTTTCAAGCTCTTCTCTCGTTTTTGGAATTTCTCCATTATGTTCCTTTATTAATAATTCACAAAGTTTGCGGATGTTTTTAGCCTTATTTCGATAAAGACCAATAGAACGAATATCTTGCTGTAATTCTTCTTCTGTTACGTTCACATAATCCTGTGGTTCATGGTATTTCTCAAACAAGTGGGTTGTTACTTTATTAACTAGGGAATCTGTACATTGTGCAGAAAGCACTACAGCAATCGTTAAATCAAATGGATTACGATGATTGAGCTCACAGTGAGCATCAGGAAACATCTCAGCCATTTGATCCAAACAGTAGCGAATTTCTTTTAGAGTTAACATTCTTTTTGTTCTCCTTTATTGTTCCTTATCCAAAAAAAGAAAACGAGAGAGCCCTCCCGTTTTCTTCTACTGCTCTAACCAATTAAAAAAGGGAATCGTCGTTTTGCGCGTTCCTTCATTAGAACTTACTCCTTGCTTTGACTGCTGATGTTGTCTAAACTTTCGACTTTGGTTTCTAGCTTGTTCAATTGTTTTTACACCGTTCTTTTTCCATTCAAAAAGAATGCGGTCAATATAACGAAAGTTTAGTTTCCCGCTCATAACAGCTTCACGAAGCGCAGCCTTAATAATAACTGGCTCATGGTCGTCTTGGTCAATCCACATCGATAATGTTTCACATTCAAAAGGTGATAGCGGACGACCAAACTCTTTTTCAAACATTGTGTAAAGGTCTGTCTCCGACTGTTCTCTTTCTTGTTCTTCTTCTTCGTGAACCGTTTCAAACATAAGGGAAGCAAGCTTTTGCCATAGAGGTCGTAAAGAGTACTTTTCACAGATCATCATAGAAACGTCTTGCTGCTCAATTGCCAAGAAGCCTCTCTTCATTAAACTTCGTAAAACTTCTGAGCAAGCTGTTCCGTCAATACTCATGCGGTTGGAAATTTCAATTGGGGTTGGAAAGGGATTGCCGCTTCCAATAGATTCATGAATGTGTAGCAGCGTTAAAAATTCAATTTCATTAAGTCCAATGTCCGCATAGTGCTTGAGCAAAACTTTTGGAATAGAAACGTTTCCCCCTTCTAACCACTCTACTACCCTCTCTCTATCCATTGCGAACACCTCTTTTTATTAGTATATCATGTTGTAAAGAGTAAATAGAACTTCAATTATTACCTAAGCTAGAAAAGCTAGAGAAAGGTGTTTAAAAAGCTTAATTGCTTTTTAAACACCTTTTTCTCTTTGTTATTAAGGATATAAACGATTTAATAAACGTGGGAATGGAATGCTCTCACGAACGTGTTCTGTACCGCTCAACCAAGCTACAGTACGTTCAAGACCTAATCCAAATCCAGAGTGAGGTACAGAACCATATTTACGAAGCTCTAAGTACCATTTGTATGCTTCTGGCTCAAGACCGTGTTCTTCTACACGCTGATCTAATAAGTCAACATCATGAATACGCTCTGAACCACCGATAATTTCGCCATAACCTTCTGGAGCAATCAAATCTGCACAAAGAACAACTTCCTCACGCTCTGGATCTGGCTGCATGTAGAATGGTTTTAGTGATGTTGGATAGTGTGTAATGAAAACAGGCTGATCATAGCTGTTAGCAATAGCTGTTTCATGCGGCGATCCAAAATCATCTCCCCATTCAATATCATCAAATCCTTGCTCTTTTAAGAATGTAATGGCATCATCATACGTAATGCGTGGGAATGGAGCTTTAATGTTTTCAAGTTTTGATACATCTCTATCAAGCGTTTTAAGTTCAAGCTTGCAGTTTGCTAGCACTGCTTGCGCAATATGTTCAACATATTGCTCTTGAACCTTTAAGCTGTCCTCAAATTGATAAAATGCCATTTCAGGCTCAATCATCCAAAACTCGATTAGATGACGGCGTGTTTTAGACTTCTCTGCACGGAATGTTGGTCCAAACGAGAATACTTTACCAAACGCCATTGCAGCAGCTTCCATGTAAAGCTGACCACTTTGAGAAAGGTATGCATCTTCTTCGAAATATTTTGTATGGAAAAGCTCTGATGTTCCTTCAGGGGCACTTCCTGTTAAGATTGGTGGATCAATTTTTGTGAAATCATTTTTGTTAAAAAATTCATATGTGGCACGGATAATTTCATTACGAATTTTTAGCACCGCATGTTGCTTACGAGAACGAATCCAAAGATGACGATGATCCATTAGAAACTCTGTTCCATGCTCTTTTGGTGTAATTGGATAGTCTACTGCTTCATGAATTACTTCTAAACCTGTAACAGAAAGCTCATATCCAAATGGAGAACGCTCATCTTTCTTTACAATTCCTGTTACGTAAAGAGAAGATTCCTGTGTTGTTGACTTTGCTACTTTAAAAACATCTTCTCCAACTTCTGCTTTAACAACAACGCCTTGCATAAAGCCTGTCCCATCACGAAGTTGTAAGAAAGCAATTTTTCCGCTTGAACGTTTATTTGCAAGCCACGCTCCAATTGTGACTTCTTGATCAATATAGTTACTTACTTGTGAGATTGTTACCTTCACCATTTTAGCCTCCAAGTCATTCAATATGTATCCTTTTTTAAACACGTTTAAAGCGCCCGTTTCATGCGCGCACGCTTTCTATTATAACGTCCACTTTCAACAAGTACAAGAGCCGTAAAAGTATCCCTTTTTTTACAGCTCTTTTTTTTATCGCTAGGCGTTCATCCGATCCTTCATAAAATTCCTTATCCGTTCCACTGCCCGACTAAGTTCATCAAGTGATGTTGCATAAGAAAGTCTTGCGTTATGAGGCGCTCCAAATCCAGAGCCTGGAACAAGCGCTACTTTTGCTTCGTCTAAAAGCCCTTCCACCCATTTATCAACTGTATCATATCCTGCAAGATCTGCTGCTTTTGATACATTTGGAAAAAGATAAAAAGCACCATGCGGTTTCAGACATGTAATTCCTGGAATTTTTATTAACTCTTCGTAAATAATGTTTAAACGCTTTTGAAACGCCACTCTCATTTCTTCTACGACACTTTGATCTCCAGTGTATGCCTCAATAGCTGCATATTGCGCAATTGAAGTTGGATTTGAAGTACTATGGCTAGCTAGGTTTGTCATTGCTTTGATAATCTGTTGATCTCCCGCAGCATAACCAATTCTCCAGCCAGTCATTGCATGTGACTTTGATACTCCATTAATAATAATTGTCTGTTTCTTTATATCTTCTGACAGCTCTGCAATTGAAACATGACGATATTTATCATATACAAGCTTTTCATAAATCTCATCTGAAATAATAAGAATATTATATTGCACACAGAATTTCCCAATCATTTCAAGCTCTTCTCTTGTATAAATCATTCCTGTTGGATTGCTCGGTGAATTTAAAACAATAGCTTTTGTTTTGCTTGTAACAGCTTCTTGAAGAGAAGAAATAGTGATTTTAAACTCGTTTTCTTCGTATGTTTTAACAAAGACAGGTTCTCCACCAGCAAGCTTCACTTGCTCAGGATAACTTACCCAGTACGGAGTTGGGATAAGCACTTCATCTCCCTCATTTAACACTGCTTGAAAAAGCGTATAAAGAGCATGCTTTGCCCCTGTACATATAATAATTTCAGAAGCATCGTAATGAAGGTTCTGATCTCGTTTAAACTTTGCAGAGACAGCCTTTTTTAAAGAAAGCAATCCACCTGATGGCGTGTATTTAGTATAGCCTTGCTCCATCGCTTTTTTAGCTTGTTCTAAAATATTATGAGGGGTATTAAAGTCAGGTTCCCCAGCTCCAAGACCGATTACATCGTATCCCTTTTCTCTAAGCTCTCTTGCCTTTGCCGTAATTGCAAGCGTTGCGGACGGCGTTAAAGATGAAACACGATTAGCTAACATACCGCTCCCCCTTATGTAGTAACCATAAGCACCTTAGCCCCTCGTTAAGCTATAGCGACGATAAAAGTCTCCCCTTCCTGTCGTGACATAATAATAAGTTAGGCGATTTTCATCGTCTGTATACGTCACTTCCCAAAGCGGCGTTTTTCCATTAGGGCTTACAGCTAAGCGAATGGATTTAATTTCTTCTGGATTTCGATCTTGTTTTACAATACTTTCTACTCTTTCCTTAGAAATAATACCCTCTTTTTTTCGAACTATAACGTCACCTTTTTTCGCTTTTTCAGGAACCCATGCAATTACATTTTCACCTTTTTCGTTTTCTCCGCTTGCAATGTAATATGTTTTCTTTCCATGATAGGTCGAAATTGGCTCAACGTTTTTTAATTTATACTGTTTCGTTAAAATAGAAATGTCGCCTTTTTCCACTTTTTCTGCGCTAATTGAACTATGATAAATATCTGCACAAAGCCATACAAAAAGAGCAACAATAATGCTACCACCGATAATAAACCATTTTCTCATTTCAAATCACTCAAGTCCTATAAATTGTAAATACAGCTTTTTCTTTGTCTTCTTCATCTAAAGCTAGTCCAAACATTAAATCTTGACGCTTTAACGTTCGATTCAACGTATCCACCACTTTATAAAGGTCTGAAGAATTCTCTACAGTTACTGTTGATAATACTTCAATTTTCGTTTCCATATTCATTTCGCTCCTATCAAAAAAATTGCCAGCATATTTTGTACGATTAGCGCACATATTATAGCCATAAAGATCATGACTTTAAGCAATATTATAACAGTTCAACCTAGATTTTACGACTACATCAAAACAAAACTCCTGCCACACACAGGGAAGAAAAGCAGCTATGATAAAGTAGCTGCTTTTTTTATTCTGAAGGATCCCACCATTCTTCAAGTCCTTCTATCATTTCATCAAATGGTTTGTATACAACATCCACTTCTGGGATAGATTTAATAAACTGTTTTCCATACGGTGATTCTATAATCCGTCGATCAAAAATCACGATTGCTCCTTTATCTCTCTTCGTACGAATAAGACGACCAAATCCTTGTTTAAATCGAATAATCGCATCTGGAAGAGCTTGCTCTGTAAAAGCATTTCGTCCTAGCTTTTTTATTCGGTCCATTTTAGCCGCGACAACCGGGTCGTGTGGAGGTGCGAAAGGAAGACGTACGATAGCAAGACACGAGAGAGCTTCTCCTGGAATGTCCACACCTTCCCAAAAGCTGCTTGTTCCAAAGAGAATAGATTGATCAAACTGTACAAAGTCTTTGACAAGTCTTGTTCGATTTCTTGTTGAAATTCCTTGTCCAAAAATCATAAAACGCTCTTCAAAATCTAAGTCTTTTGTATAGTGAAACGTTTTTTTCAACATTTCATATGACGTAAATAAAACAAGCATTTTCCCATTTGTCACCCGAGCAACTTGCAAGATGGAATGAGCAAGAGAAAGACAGTAATCATCAAGATCTGTTTCATTAACGGTAGGAAGATCATCTGGAATAAAAAGTCGAGCCTGCTCTTTATAATGAAAAGGAGAGTCAACCTTCAACTGCAAAGGTTGAAAATCATATAAACCAAGTCTTTCAATTGTATAATCAAAAGCTTCTTTAATTGTTAATGTGGCAGATGTTAATACAACGCTCTTTTTATGCGTAAAAAATAAATCAGCAAGCGCTTCGCTTACATCTGCTGGTTGATTGTATAAAAAAGCAGCATTTGCCGCTCCTTTTGCTTCAATCTCAACCCAACACACTTCCCCTTCTTTTTCTGTTAGAAGAAGAGTATGTAATTTATCTCGAATAAGTAAAAGCTCTTCACAACATGCAATCAAATTATGCCATTTTTCATACTGTTTACTTACGGGATCCCACTGCTGTTTTTCTCCTTCTTGTTTAAAGATAAGATAAATTCTCTCAAAATCCTCCAACAAGAAAAGTGTCCTTAAACAAGATTCTTTAATCGCAGATGGTGCTTTTTCTACTTCGTATCGTTTACGAACTCTCGTTGTCGCTTGTTCATGCTGCATGCTTCTTCTTACATAGCGATGAATAAGACGAAATAAATCGTCCATTTCAGCTCGCACTTGTCTAATATTACCATCAAGTTTAATAAACCACGACTTTCTTCCTGTCATATACTCACCAACATCTTTTAAATACCCTTCCGTATCATTTGTACCGATCTTTAAAAGAAGATGATGAATTTGAAAATAGTCAAGCTGTGCGCCAAGCTGTTCACTCGCAATTTCTTCTAAATGATGAGCTTCATCAATAATTACACTATCATATTGAGGAAGAAATTTTTGCTTTCTCATCACATCCAGAAGCAATAAACGATGATTTGTTACGATAATGTCGGAATCTTTTGCTCTGTTTTGAGCTCGTTCATAAAATGAGAACCTCTGCCATGGTTCTTGAAAATCGATAGGGAGCGGCTGTTCATCATTAATTTGTTCCCAAAAAAGCTTTCCACCAGAAGGCAAATTCAGCTCATCAATATCCCCTGTAGTTGTCATAGTCAACCACACGACAATAGCTGACTTAGCAAGCACAATATCATAGTTGCTTTCTTTTTTAGGCAAAAAGCTAAGAAACTTTCTAACATTCAAGTAATGATGGCGCCCTTTTAAAAGAGTAACAGACACAGGAAATGAAACAAGTTCTTCAAGAAGCGGAGCATTTTGATCGATAAGCTGTTGCTGTAAATTCACTGTATGTGTTGAAACAACAACAGGCTGCTTTTTTTCTTTAGCCACAAAAATAGCTGGAATAAGATAAGCTAACGTCTTACCTGTTCCTGTTCCTGCTTCAATTATGGCATGCTGGCTCGTTGTGAGCGCTTCGTATACAGTTTCCATCATCGACCATTGAGCACTGCGTGATTCATATTTCTTCAGCACTCCTGTAAAGAGCTCTTCTCGTTTATTATAAAAGGTTTCATATGATAGATCCGTATGATTATCGACGTTTTTTACAACTGCTTTTTTAATTGGCAAATCTTGAATAATTTCAAGTTCTTCTCGCTCTTGTGCACGCACAGCTTCTTTCAATCCCTGATTAAAAAGCTCACCAATAGCGCTTTTGTAAGAAGGAGCAAAACGTGAAAGCCATGTTAGCGTTTCTTTAGGAAGCTCCTTAATTTTATCAAGGAGCAACAAAAGCAAGTCACCTGTTGCTTCTGCATCACTATCTGCTTGATGTGGATTATCATGTTCCATATTAAAGTGAGTTGAAAGCTGCTGAAGCTTGTATCCTTCATTTGTTGGAAGTAAAATACGTGAAAGTTCCACTGTATCAATTAGCTTATTTGTTAATGGCCTAAAACCAATTCTTTGTAATTCTTGATTCAAGAAAGAAAAATCAAAGTGAACGTTGTGCGCTACAAAATAAGCATCCCCAATAAACTCAACAAGCGAGGAAGCAATCTCTTCAAACGTTGGTGCATGTTGCACCATTTCGTTATTAATATGCGTAAGCTGCTCAATGAACGTCGGAATTTCAGCTTTTGGGTTTACAAAAGTTGAAAACCGAGCAAGAACTTCTCCATCTGCCATGAGCAGAGCCGCAACTTGGATAATGCGATCTCCGTTTTTAGGGTTATGTCCTGTTGTCTCTAAATCAAGCACAACGTACTGATTACTCATTGTAAAGTCCACCTCTATTGTTCCATAACTAACATTTCTCTATGTAAATATAAAAAGAGTGTCACCATCTTTTAGACACCCTCTTCTCTATGTTGTTTTAAAGTTTATCCCTGTTAAAACAACATTATTAAATATGAACTATTGCCGATTGGCTAAGTTATAGAGAAAAGCAATGGCGACTACTGTCTCTAAAATTTTAACAGTTGGCTCATGTTTAAGCAATTGTTTGATGTCCGTTGCTCTTGTGAAAAAGAGAGGAAGAAAAACAGAACTGTTTTTTCTTCCTCTCTTTTTAAACTTCTATTTACTAGCATTACCAATTTCAGTAATTTCAAGCCTATTTCCTTTTACATCACTTTTTAACATCTAGAATCACGTTATCAATTAAGCGTGCTTGGGAAAACTTCACTGCGATAGCGATAATAATCTTCTCTTCAAGAACAGTTATCTCTTCTAAAGATGGATAGCGATAAAGGTCCACATAATCAACTTCTCCATCTGTATGCTCATTAATGTGAGCGAGAACGCTTTCTCTAATCTTTTGTTTATTTCGTTCCCCTTGTTCAACAAGCGTACTTGCCCGATGCAAACTTTCATATAAATGAGGAGCTTGTTCTCTTTCTTTTTCTGTTAAATAAACATTTCTTGAACTTTTAGCTAAACCGTCTTCTTCGCGCACTGTCTCAACACCAATAATTTCAATTGGAAAGAAATAATCCTCCACAAGTCCCTTCGTTACAGCTACTTGCTGAGCATCTTTCAAACCAAAATAAGCTCTATCTGGCATTGTTATATGAAATAGTTTTGAAAGGACAGTTACAACTCCATCAAAATGTCCTGGTCTGCTTTTTCCACAAAGAACGTTAGTACGATCTATAGCTGTAAGTTTCGTTGTCGGAAATGTTGGATACATTTCATCAACAGAAGGCAGAAAAACAACGTCAACTCCTTCTTTTGCTGCAAGAGTAAGATCACGCTGTTCATCTCTTGGATATTTTTCAAAATCTTCATTAGGACCAAACTGAGTCGGATTAACAAAAATACTTAAAATCACAGTATCATTTTGTTCTTTAGCTTTTTTAATAAGCGTTAAGTGGCCTTCATGTAAAAAACCCATTGTTGGCACAAATCCAATTGTCCGACAACTCTTTCGCTCTTCTCTTACAAAATCCTTCATTTCTTCTACAGTTTTTATAACTTTCATACCTACGGCTGTCTTCATGCTTACTTCCCTCCGTAAAGAGAAAAAAGCGCTTCTTCTTTCATCGTAAAAGAATGCTCTTCACTTGGGAATGTTTTTGCTTTTACATCACTGACATACTCACGTAAGCTTTTTTCAATATATTCATTTGCATTTCCGTATGTTTTCACAAATTTAGGCAATCGTTCAACGCCATAAGAAATGACGTCATGATAAACAAGAACTTGCCCATCTGTATATGAACCAGCACCAATTCCAATGACAGGGATCTCTAGTTCCTCTGTAATTCGTTTTGAGAGCTGATATGGTACACATTCAAGCACAACTGCAATAGCTCCTGAGGCTTCCGCACATTTCGCATCTTCAATAAGCTTTAATGCTGACTGAGCATCTTTTCCTTGCACTTTATAGCCTCCAAGTACGCCTACTGTTTGTGGAGTAAGCCCTAAATGACTTACAACAGGAATGCCTCCTTCTGTTAAAGCTTTAATAACACTAAGCGTTTCACCTGCTCCCTCAAGCTTCAAAGCATGTGCACCACTTTCGCGCATTATTTTGGCTCCTACTCTTAGTGCATCTTCTCTTGAAGTGTGATAGGACATAAACGGCATATCTGTCACAATAAACGTCTTGCCTGCTCCTCTTTTTACGGCCTTTGTATGATGTATCATATCTTCTACCGTAACAGGAATTGTTGACTCATATCCGAGTACAACCATCCCAAGAGAATCTCCAACAAGAATCATCTCAACGCCCGCTTGTTCTGCTAAACGGGCAGACGGATAATCGTAAGCTGTTAGCATTACAATTGGCTCTTTTTCCTTTTTCATTTTCATAAAGCTGTCTCTTGTTCTCATGTTCGCTTCCTCCTTTAAATGGAGAGAAATGAACAACCCTCTGGTTTGTCATTCCTCTGTCCTAGTCCATGCCCGGATCAAGGCAGAATAGTATTTCTTTTCAATAAAAAAGAGTGAAAGATGTAGTTCATATAGATACTACTCTTTCACTCGTCATTATAAGAGAAAAATCCCTTTTTTACCACTACTTATTATCACTAAGCTCAATATCAGCAGAATAAATGTAATGCATTTTCCCTTCAAGATCTTCAAGCATTAATGTTCCTTCAGGAGTAATGCCTTTTGCTAACCCTTCAATTGAGCCTTTTAACGTGCGTGCAATAATATTTCGCCCAATTGTAATAGCATATGCTTCCCACAGAATTTTAATTGGTGCAAACCCTGCTTTTAAATATTGATAATAAAGTTCTTCTAACCTCTTTAAAATAGCTTGTACAAGTGTTGCACGAGAGATTTTTTTACCTTTTTCAATAGAAAGCGATGTGGCAATAGAAGAAAGCTCATCATTAAAATCTGCTTCTTGTTGATTTACATTAATCCCCATTCCAATAATCACAGAATGAATCTGGTCAGCATCCGCCTGCATTTCAGTTAGAATACCCACGAGCTTCTTTCCGTTTATTAAAATATCATTAGGCCATTTAATATCTACTTTTATATTTGTAATTTCCTCAATTGCTTGCACAATAGCCACAGCTGCAAGCAGTGTAAGCTGTGGGGCTTCATGAGGAGGAATTTGTGGACGCAAGACAAGACTCATCCAAATGCCTGTTGTTTTTGGAGAATGCCATGCTCTATTTAACCGCCCACGTCCACCAACCTGTTCTTCTGCAATAACAAGCATGCCTTCTTCACATCCTTCTTGTGCAAGACGATGCGCAACCTTTTGAGTTGAATCAACTGTTTCTCTATAACAAATGTTTTGGCCAAGCTTCTTTGTATCTAATCCAAGCCGTAGAGCGTCTGGCGTAACAAGCTCTGGCTTTTTAATAAGCTTGTACCCTTTTCTTCTAACAGCTTCAAGCTCATATCCATCTTTTCGTAAATCCTCAATATGTTTCCAAACTGCCGTACGTGAACAGCCAAGTTCATCACTTATTTTCTGACCTGACACATACTCTTCTTCTCCAGTGGTAAACATTTCTAACAATTTTCGTCGAATTTCAGACTCCACTTGCTTACCCACTCCTTAATGACGTTCCGATCATTTTCTATTTTGCCAAAAACAATGTTTTCGCTTAGTTCTTGGATACATTGTGCAATCCACGGACCTTGAGCACGATTGCCCCATGAAACCAGATCTTTTCCATTTGCTTCGATATCTTTAGGAGAATAGATTGGAAGGGATTCATAGATCAATCGAATTTTCTCTTCTTCACTCTGCACGCCTTGTAAAATCCTTTTTAGATGATTTACTCTTAACGCAACTTCTAATCCACTTTGATAAATAGCAAAAGGAGTCCATTCTTTTATAGAACGGTAAAAAACGACCGTCTTTTCGGTTTCTTTTATTCGTTTGTTCGAAAGCTTCCACTTTCTTAAAAATAGAGCGGTATCCTCTACTTCTAGAATCAGACAAAGGAGCGACCATGCTGAGGTCTCTTCACTGATGGTCGTCCAGTCATATTCTATAAGCTCCTTCTTTTCATGAAGAGGTAAAACGTCAAGCAATCCTGTGTCTACAATGGTTCGAAAAGCTTCTGTAGCTTTATTTCCGAGCATGAGTTTCTGAAACTCAACTGAAATACGCTCCATTGCGATATTTTGCAAAAGATAGCGATTTCTTCTTATTGCTTCTTTTACTTCAGGAGTAATTGTAAATGAAAGCTGACTCATAAAACGCACAGCTCTCATCATACGCAGTGCATCCTCACTAAAACGTTCATCTGCGTTTCCCACGGTTTCAATGATACCCCTTTTGATAGCATTCCTTCCGCCGAAAGGGTCAATTAAGGTTTCATTCGCGTCCATTGCAATAGCATTCATTGTAAAGTCACGTCGTTCTAAGTCTCCTTCAAGCGAACTAATAAACGTAACTTCATCAGGACGTCTAAAATCTTTATAATCACTTTCAGTCCGAAATGTTGTGACCTCATATGGTTCATTTTCAAGGACCACCACAACTGTTCCATGCTCAATGCCAACTTCAATAACTTTCGGGAACAAACGAACAACATCCTCTGGTCTTGCTGAAGTAGCAATATCAATATCGCCAATAGGGCGGCCAATAATAAAATCGCGAACAGACCCTCCAACAAAGTATGCTAAATAACCGTTTTGCTGAAGCTTATGTAAGATTGCTAAAGGTTTTATAAAAGGGTCTCTCATGATGTTCACCTCACTCTGTTTAACGCTTTTTCATAAAGCTCCTCATATTGCGTGACGATATCTTTTGAAGAAAATTTACTCCATACGGAACGAAGAGCAGAAGCCGACATTTCTTCATACAAACTATCATTTTGTAAGAGAGATAGAGCTTTTTCGGCAGCTTCTTCATAATTACCAACTTCACAGATATAGCCTGTTTTCCCATCTTCAATAACTTCTGGAATTCCGCCAATATTTGTCCCAATGCATGGAACACCGTTAGCCATTGCTTCTAATAAAACAAGGCCAAAGCTTTCTTTTTCAGAAAGAAGAAGCTTAAGATCGCTAATAGCATAAAGATCATCCACATTTTCCTGTTTTCCAAGAAAAAGAACTTTATCTACAATATCAAGATCTTTAACAAGATAGCAAACAGCCGTCATCTCTGGGCCATCTCCAACAAGTAAAAGCTTCGCATCAACCTTTTGTTGAACATGATAAAAAGCTCGTACAACATCTGTTACCCGCTTCACTTGTCTAAAGTTTGAAACGTGAATAAGGACTTTTTCTCCTTCTTTAATTCCATATTCTTTTTTAAGCAGTGAAACATCTTCCCCTGTTTCTTCTTTCTGTTCAATAAAGTTATGAATCGTATGAATCTCTTTTTGAGGAGCAATAAGGTCATACGTTTGTTTAACAAGTGAAGAGGAAACAGCTGTTACTTCATCAGAATTTTCAATTGCGAACTTAATAATACTCTTCAAGGAGAGGTCATAACCGAGTACAGTAATATCCGTTCCATGCAAGGTTGTCACAACTTTCAAATGCTCTCCAACCATCTGTTTTGCTAAGAAAGCACAAACAGCGTGAGGAATGGCGTAATGAGCGTGAAGAAGATCCAACTTCTCACGCTTTGCCACCTCTGCAATCTTACTCGAAAGAGCTAAATCATATGGTGGGTATTTAAAAACAGAATACTGATTCACTTCCACTTCATGAAAGTAGATATTTGAATACACTTTATTTAAACGAAATGGCATGCTTGAAGAAATAAAATGGATCTCATGTCCTTTTTCAGCAAGTAATTTGCCGAGTTCTGTTGCTACAATTCCAGATCCACCAACGGAAGGGTAACAAACAATACCGATTTTCAATTTCATTAAAGATTTCCTTTCTGTTCTTCATGAACAATTGTGCGCCATTTCAAATCTCCACGACGAAGCCCATGAATAAGTACTTCAGCTGTACCCATGTTTGTTGCAAGCGGAATCGCGTAAACATCACAAAGACGAATAAGGGCTGTTACATCTGGTTCATGAGGCTGAGCTGTTAAAGGATCACGGAAAAAGAGGACCATATCCATCTTGTTGTTGGCAACCATTGCCCCAATTTCTTGGTCTCCTCCAAGAGGACCAGATTGAAAGCGATGAACATCAAGGCCTGTTGCTTCTTGAATTCTAAAACCTGTTGTCCCTGTTGCAAAAAGTTCGTGATCTTTTAAAACTTCTTGATATGCTGTCACAAATTGGACCATATCATTTTTTTTCTTATCATGAGCAATTAGCGCAATTTTCATCTCTTCTCCCGCCTTCTATTCGATAATATTTTCAAGTCCATAAACAAGCGTATCAATGTTCATTACCGTATTCACACAAAGCTCAACACCTGACATGAAGGACGCTCTATTATAAGAGTCATGACGAATCTTTAATGACTCTCCGTCGCGTCCGAATAACACTTCTTGATGTGCAATAAGTCCTGGTAGACGAACGCTATGAAGATGTATTCCATCAAATTCTGCTCCACGTGCTCCTTCTATAATTTCTTTTTCTTCAGGATGCCCTTGCTTCTTTGGTTCACGTACTTTGGAAATAAGCTCTGCTGTTTTAATCCCTGTTCCAGACGGAGCATCAAGTTTGCGGTCATGGTGAAGCTCGATAATTTCTACGTCTGAAAAATAACGAGCTGCCATTTGTGAAAACTTCATCATTAAGATCGCACCAATTGCAAAGTTAGGAGCAATAATACAGCCTACCCCTTTTTCTTCTGCCATTTCTTTAAGCTCTGTTAAATCTTCTTCAGAAAAACCAGTTGTACCTACAACAGCGCGCACCCCATAGCTAAGTGCAGTTTTCGTATGTAATCGTCCAATTTCAGGTGTTGTCAAATCAACTAAAACATCTGGCTTTGTTTCTGTTAAGCATGTATGAATATCTGTATAAATAGGAGCATCAACTGCCGGTAATCCTTCTACATCACTAATTTTCTTTCCTTCATTAATACGATCAATAGCTCCTACAAGCTCAAAATTTTCCGTGTTTTTCATTAAGTGAAGGGCTTCTATCCCCATACGTCCTCGTGGTCCTGCTACTACAACTTTAACTTTATTCATCTTACTTATCCTCCTCAATTTTCGTCCAACGATTCGCATCACGCGTATTAAATTTATTCATCACAAGATTATGCGATTCTTCTAAGCTAATGTTCAACGAGTTGGCTAAACAAATAAGCACAAAAAGAACGTCTCCGATTTCTTCTTCCATTGCTTTTTCTTTTTCTGTATCTTTTTTCGGTTTTTCTCCATAATAATGATTGACTTCTCTAGCAAGTTCACCAAGCTCTTCTGTCAGACGAGCCATCATCGCAAGAGGACTAAAATAGCCTTCTTTAAATTGACCAATATATTCGTCTACCTCTTGCTGCATTCTTTTCATTGATTTGTTTTCCATTGTTTCACCTCGTTCATACTAAGAGAGTTGTAAAAACGCTTCCTCTGTTCATATGTTAGCGAATGAGAACGTTCTTGACAATTATTCTAGCTTTAAAAATAGCAATTGTCACTATCAACTCTCTTTTCTATGGTAGGATAGGTGTTGAATACTACGTTAAAAAGGAGGGGCTTTATGCTTAAAGGAGTGCGTATAACTAACATTGTATTTATTTTGCTTGGAACCGCTATCTTTGGCTTTGGGCTTGTTAATTTCAACATGCAAAACAATTTAGCTGAAGGAGGATTTACAGGTATTACCCTGCTATTATTTTTCCTTTTTAAGATTGATCCTTCTTATTCTAACCTTGTCTTAAATATTCCACTCTTCTTCATTGGATGGAAATTGCTTGGACGCGTAGCCTTTATCTATACAATTCTTGGAACAGTAGGGCTTTCGCTATTTCTCTGGATATTCCAGCGTTTTCCTATCAATTTTCATCTCGAAAATGATATGACCCTTGTTGCTCTATTTGCAGGTGTTTTCATTGGAGTAGGACTCGGAATTATCTTTAGATTTGGAGGCACAACAGGCGGTGTCGATATTATCGCTCGTCTTGTAAATAAATATGTAGGATGGAATATGGGGCGAACGATGTTTATGTTTGATTTTGGTGTAATTGCTCTTTCACTTATTACATATTTAGATTTTAGAGAAGCAATGTACACGCTTGTTGCTGTGTTTGTTGCTGCACGCGTTATTGACGTGATGCAAGAAGGTGCTTATACAGCAAGAGGGGCCACCATTATTTCAAAGGAAAATGATAAAATTGCACAACGTATTTTGAAGGAGATGGACAGAGGGGTCACAATTTTAAAAGGCCAAGGTTCATTTTCTAAACAAGATATGAACGTCCTCTATTGTGTTGTCGGGAAAAACGAAGTATTTAGATTAAAGCAAGCTGTCACATCTATTGATCCACATGCCTTCGTTGCTTTCACAACCGTTCATGACGTGCTTGGAGAAGGTTTTACACTTGATGAAAATAAGATGCCATTACAACGTTAAAAGAGCCGTCCAGCTGGACGGCTCTTTCTTATTCTTCGCTATTTGACATTCCTGTATAAATTAAAACAAGTCGGACGAGCTCAAGCACTGCTACAGCTGCTGCTGCTACATATGTTAAGGCTGCTGCATTTAACACTTTACGCGTGCGGCGTTCCTCATCATTTCGAATTACCCCTGAAGAGACAAGCTGAGCCATTGCTCGATTTGACGCATCAAACTCAACAGGGAGTGTAACAATTTGGAATACTACAGCGGCTAGCATAAATACAATTCCCAATAACAGAAGATTTGACATTCCTGCTATAATTCCGATAAAAATCAAAATCCAAGAAAAATTCGAACCGATATTAGCAACTGGAACAAGTGAATGACGAAGTCTTAAAAACGCATAGCTTTCATGGTCTTGAATCGCATGCCCTACTTCATGGGCTGCAACAGCCGCTCCTGCTACTGATGTTCCATAGTAATTATCCTCTGATAAACGAATAACCTTTGCACGTGGATCATAGTGGTCTGAAAGAGTCCCGCCAACTGGTTCAACTGTGACATCATAAATTCCATTGTCGTTCAAAATACGACGAGCAACGTCTGCTCCTGTCATATTTGAAGAACTATGAACTTTAGAGTATTTCTTGTAAGCACTTCTTACTTTCCAACTCGCTAAAATTGGAACTAAGATGATGATTATAAAATAAATGAGCATTCCCATTTATACGCCTCCACATAGTTAAATTTACTTATCCTCATTCTATTAAAGGGAGCGCTTCATGTCAAAAGATTTGCCTTCCTCTAATAAGAACTATGAATTGTCTGGCTTCCAATATATTTGCGCCAGCCAACGTAAAGAAGAGTCGTCACAATAATACTTCCTATTGTCATCATTACCCAAAATGGAGAAACATCAGATTGAAAGGGAGCTTTTTCAAAAAGCGTCTGAAGATCTTTTTCAATTTGTTTGAAATAAGCTTCTTTCTCTCCATCACTCATCGCCTCAAGGCTTTGATTATTCAGGAAAGCAACGTGATCATTCATTTTCTCAATATCTTGCTGATTGCGATCAACTTGTGCACTTGGAAGAATAAGATCATATTGCTGCAAAAACACGGCTAAATCTTCTTGAAATGCAACCTGATCGCCAGTTTCAGCATTTTCCTTTAACTTCCCAAAAGTACTTAACATCTCTTCTTCCATTTCTGTCCAAAGTGGTTGATGATTCGTTTGAAGCGCATCGACCAAAAGCCGGAACTGCATCACTTTTGCACTTGGTTCCTCTTCGTTGTTTCCTTGTTCTAACGCTTGTAACGCAAGACTGTGACTATATTGTAAAATTCGAAACTGCTCTGTTGAAATATGCAAACTTTCTCTATTTACTGGAGTCAGCTCGTCATTAAAACGGTCCATAAATGTGATGGCTTCCTTATAATGCTCCTGCTGCGCTAAGGACAAAGCCTGATCGGCAAGTTCATTCAACGTACTCCAACTGCTTTCTGCTTGCACAGTCACTCCTTTTTGCAACAAAAGAATCATGCAGAATAACGTTATCCATCGCTTCATGTTCGTCCCTCCTCACTACTAAACTTTATGTAAGAAAGGACGAGTTTAGACCATGTCTAATTTCTTTCAGCAATGAAATTTTGTGTGTAGTATTGTTCATTAACACCGACTCCAAGCTTATCAAAATCTGGATTTAACATAGCTTTTCTGTGACCTTCACTATTAAGCCATCCTTCAACAGCTGCAATTCCATCCTGATACTCGGCAGCGATATTTTCCCCTGCTGTATCATAAGGGACGCCTCCTTTTTCTAGGCGATCAGCTAACTTTCCAAACGTTGGAGAAACGTGATCAAAGTAATTATTTTCTTTCATATCTGTACTGTGTCCATATGCTACTTTAGCAGCTCCTTCACTCCATCCTAGCTCATTTAGGCCATGTCTAATCCGAATCACGTTTGTAATATCAAAAATTTGTTGTTCATTCCCATGCTGAATCTCTTCTTGAATCTCTTTAGAAGGTTTTTCTGCACTTATAAGTTCCCCTCGATATGTAAGCTCATAAGGACGCTGTTCGATCAGGGTCTTAGCATCCATTGCTCTTATACTTGATATTTTGTTTGTATATTGATCAAAATAAAGCTGGACAAATACGTCTTCGTATTGAATAAGAGGTTTCATCTGCATATCTGCTTCAGACATTTCAAATTGATACATATTTCCCTTATAGTTGAATTGAACTTGTGGAGAAACAGGTGTATGTTTCATCACTTCCTGCCTCGTTTCATTAATGGAATAAGGGGCGACATTGACGTTATCGCCAATTGTATATACCATAACAACTTTATCTTTTTCTACACCAATTTGCATATATGAGGAAGGAGAAGAACGATAGATCCACCATTTATAACCATATTGTGATTCATCGATTCGGTCTGGTTTGCCAAAGCGTTCTGAAACATCATCTTTATTTTTACCAATTAAAGATAAAATAGACTCTTTACTTATTGATGCTTCTTCTTTTTGGTCACTAAACGTTGCTTCTTCCTTCTGCTGATTTTTTTCCTCATCGTTGGATTTAAAAGGTATACTGCTTACCGCATAAAAAATAGCGATAACCGCAATTACAAAAAATATCTTTCTCAACTTTCCACCTTCTCTCTATCTACACTAATATATCATGTATGTTCAACAGCTTATTATTTTCACTCTTATTATGTATCATACATTCTTTTTATGTTTTGTGCTTTTATTCTCCCTTTTAAAACAGTGAATACTTCTTATTATAACCTTCTTAGCTTTTTAAAAACGAGTTACAAAATAAGAGCGACAGATATTTTCTGTCGCTCATTAGTTCGGCTTCTTAAAAGTTTAGTTCTTTCGAAATTTCCACAAGCGCTAAACCTGCTTTTTCGTTTGAGTACTGATTTAACGCTATGTCTCCTAATGAAACAATTCCTGCAAGCTTGTTGCTATCTACAACAGGTAGACGACGAACTTGATGCTCTGCCATCAAAGAAACTGCTTTTTCTAATGAATCGTTTGGTGTTACTGTTACTAAATTAGGACTCATAACATCTGTAACTTGAGAAGAATTTGGTCTTTTTTCAGCTATTGCCCGAATTGCTAAATCACGGTCTGTAATTAGCCCTACAAGATTATTTCCATCAAGAATAGGGATAGCTCCAACATTTAGTTCTTTCATCTTTACAGCTACTTCATAGATGTTATCCTGAGTTGTACAGCAGTCCGTATGATGACTCATAATATCGCGTACAGTTTCCATTCGTTTTCTCCTCGCTTCTTGTTGTTTTTTCAGGAAAATTCCAAGCTTTCTAAAACGATTAGGAACCTCTTCCCATAGTTAGTATGAGTTAATTCTTTCACCTTATGTACGCTGTTTTTTTGAAAAAAATATCTATAAAGAGAACGTTTTCATTGAAAGTTTTTTCCACACATACTATGATTAAGAAAAGAATATGTTTGATAAAAAGGAGTGAAGTCTTTTGCGTTTTGAACAAGTTGATTTCGATGGTCTAACCGCTCCACTTGATCGCCTTGATTACATCATGGAAAAGCACGGTCTTATTCGAGCAGAGGGCTGGGATTATGAACGTGTTACATACGATCGAAAGTTTGAGATTCAATCTGATACGTACTACTTGCGCGTCCAAGCTTTTGTGATTGAAGGCGATGTAGGAGCACATAAAGCAAATTTACAACTTTTAACTCCTCTTCTTGGCAAACATTATTATCCCCACGGAGTGGAATACGGTGAAGGCGAAACATTTCCAGCTCATCTTGTCGAACAATGTGAATCACTGCTTCTTGATATTGAAGGCGAACTTGGAAGTTTACAACAAAGTAAAAAAGACGAAAGAGTTTAAACTCTTTCGTCTTTTTTATTTTAGAAGAAGTCCGGAAAATAAGTTGGTTTCACGTTTCTTACTGCTTCTTGTAGCGCTTCCACATCTGAAATGTCACCGTGAATCTGTCCTCCATAATAAAGGTCTATTGGTGTTATATACCCTAGCAAAATTGCAGTCAAAGGACCAACAGAAAGCTTTAATCCTCCTTGCTCTCCATCTTTCAGTTTCTTCACTTTCCCGTCAGAAATAGCATAAGTTCCCTCATTCCATGGAGCCGAACTATCCTGAACGTTCAAAAGAAGGTCCCTTTTCATGCTGAGCTTGTAAAGAGATAGAAACTTTTCAACATCTATAATTCGGGCCATAAAATACGGCCATATTTTTTGTTCAATACGAGGATTATCCAAAAGGTGGGCAAGGATATCATTTTTCGCTGCTTTAATTGTGACTTTATCAACCATTGAATCGTGTTGACAAATAAAGTTCCATATAGACTTTTTGGCATCTACGGTTATGCTTACATACTCATGTACAATCATAGTACGGTTGTTGATTTCATAGCGAAGATACCCTTCCTCTTGATCCTCCTTATTTTTGCATACTATGTAGTAATCTCCTTCTTTATAAATCCTCTCTCTCCACCACTTCTCTGTTCTGTTTAATGTTCCGCTATAGTGATTCTGCACTTTTTTATATAAAAATTGTAGCGCTGGCAAACTTTCTTCAAAAGAAAGTCGTACAATACGTCCTTCTCCTTCTTGAAATTGTTTAAGATCAACATTTTCGATTGTATACTGTTTTTCGTCTGCAAAAACTTCGTATCCATATTTGCGATAGAAACTTACTTTAAACGGATGAAGATAAGAAATAACTTGGCCCATTTTCCTCATCTCTACAAATGAAGCTTCCAAAAGCTTTGTAACAAGTCCTCCACGTCGATGTTCTGGATAAGACCCAACGCTTGCAATGCCTCCCATCGAATAATATTCCCCATTTATGCATACTTCTGATGAAAGGACTTGGAGATTTGCTGCAAGTTCTTCTTCTTTTTTGATGCCGAGCACTAAGTTTTCCTGCATTCTTTGAAGACGAAGTTTTTTCTCTTCCTTTGTAAATCCCCGCTGAAAAGCATAATCAGATAGCTCAATTGATTTTTTAAAATCTCTCTCATCTATTAGTTTTTCTACATTCATCTTTTCTTCCCCCTTTGCTTTTCCTTTATATTGTAAAGCGAGGTAGAATGACTTTCAAATGTTTCTATTTGTTCACAATATGCTCAGAGGGGGAAAAATCGTCGGGAAGCGGTGAGATAGCATCTTTTGCTCGCTCTCTTCGGGCCCATCCAAAAAAGACGTACGCTAAAATAGAACCATATACAATTTCTTGAATAATTTTCATCAAAACCCCACCAAGCTGTTGATCTTCTAATGGCGGAAGCGTATTAAACATTTCTGGACCTGATATATTTAATGAACCTAACATATCCACTGGCACACAAAGCGACATTGCCTGTAACCATGCATCAGGAGAGGTATATGTCTCGTAAAGCGGAGTATCTGCAAAAATAATAAGCGCGCATGCAGGCGTCAGTAAAACCCCATTAGCAAAAATATAACCTATTTTCTTAATCCCTGACATGTCATTTTCATTTACTTTATTCATAAGAGGCCACCACATGCAAAAAGAAGATACAAAAAGAAAACTTGTTACACTGCCATGTATAAAAGCATTTGTTTTTACAAAATCGAAGATAAGAGGAAGATGATAAAACGAAAAAGCACCATTGAATAAAATCAAAGAAATAAGCGGTTTTGTAGCAAATGAAAAGAGCGGTTTAATCCGCTTATTAAACAGCATAACTTCAAATCCCCATGATGGAATACCAAGAATAAAAAGAGGAGGCACAACTAAATATAAAAGAGCCATTTGCGTCATATGAGCACTAAAAATAAGATGACTAAGAAGGTCAACAGGACTTCCTTTAATAATATATAGAGTAACAATTGCTAGTACAAAAAACATTTTCGTTTGCCATGAAGTTTTTTTCCCTTTCCTAAATCGACTGTAGCCCTTATTGACTATGAGAAAATAAAGAAGAGTAATAAAAACAAGAAACAGAAAGAAATAAGGACTAAAAAGCGCGCGAAAGCCAAATATATCAAGATTAGACATGTTCTTTCTCCTTTCTCTACATAAATGTTAGAAAAGGATCAGCATACTGCTGATCCTTTTTGTAGTTTCAAATCCAAACAATCGTTAAAAATGTCAGTACTGTTAAGAAAGCAACAAAAACACCTGAGTACAAAAAGAATGCTGCTGTTCCATGACCTCTATGACTCATATGCATAAAATAGTAAAGTTGAAAGACCACTTGCACAACACCAAGCAATAAAATAAACGGTACGATAAACCAAGCTGAGTATTTATCATAGGAGACTGCAAAAAAAGCGACTAATGTTAAAAAAAGCATAAGGGAAAAGGAGACAACTTGCATTCTCATCTCATCCCTGTTTTTCTTAAGGCGATATTCCCAATCGCCTCTTACATTTTTTTCTTCTGTCGTCATGTTTTATCCCACCATTCCCATTAAATATACGACTGTGAAAATAAAGACCCAGACAACATCGATAAAATGCCAATAAAGACTTGCGACGTAGAATTTAGGCGCATTGTATAAGCTTAGCCCTCTTCTTCCATTTCGGATTAAAAGGGTAATAAACCAGCTTAATCCAACCGCAACGTGCCCTCCATGAAAGCCAACAAGCGTATAAAAAGCAGATCCAAATGCGCTGCTTTTAAATGTAAACTCAAACTCGTGTACATAGTGATTGAATTCA
Organism: Priestia sp. TRM10; assembly: GCF_057808375.1. Lineage (NCBI taxonomy): Bacteria > Bacillati > Bacillota > Bacilli > Caryophanales > Bacillaceae > Priestia > Priestia sp. TRM10. Next base: position 189,685 of record NZ_JBJZOT010000013.1, on the reverse strand, counting down.
TAGATCTCAAGTGCCAAAAATCCCGCTCCAAGTAAAATTGTAATAATAAACCAAACCTGCATTTTACGATATTGAAAGTTTTTCATATGATAAATCGCGTATACGCTTGTTAAACTGCTTGTTAATAACAACATTGTGGCAATAAATACAATTGGAAGCTCAAATAAGTCTTGAGACGTTGCTCCTCCAGCATTGGAATCCTTTAGAGCCAAGTATGTCGCAAATAAAGAAGCAAACAAAACGGTCTCTCCGCCAAGAAAGAGCCAAAACCCTAAAAACTTGTTCTTTCCTTCTAGTGTTGCTTTTTCAGGAGATTCAGGGAAATTTTCTCTTGTTAACTTTTCCTCTGCGCTCAATTATTTAACCTCCTTTTCATCTTCATCTAGAAGCTCTTCTTTATGAATGTGATAGCCATGATCATCAATCCAAGATCTTAAAAACATAGAAGCGAATGTAATAAATAACCCTCCTGCTCCAATCGGATCTCCCCAAGCATAGTCATTTCGATAAAGAAATCCAATTGCCGCAATAAACAATCCAAGGGACATTAAAAGCGGTAAGATAGAACCATTTGGCATATGAATATCTCCTACTGGCTCAGCTGGAACGATTTCCTTTCTTCCTTCCATTTTTTCAATCCACAATGGATCAAGACCACGAACGAGAGGTGTTTGCTTAAAATTGTATTCAGGCGGTGGAGATGGAATAGCCCATTCAAGCGTTCGACCGTCTCCCCATGCATCGCCATCTACTTGTTGTTTGCTTATGCTCGTTTTAATAACATTAATCACTAAAATAAGCACAGCAACAGCCATAAACACAGCACCAATTGAGCTGATTAAGTTTGCTGTATTCCACCCTTGCCCATCTAAGAATGTCCATACGCGGCGCGGCATTCCCATTAATCCAACAAAATGCTGAATAAAGAACGTAAGGTGAAAACCAATTGAAAATAACCAGAATGTAATTTTCCCAAGTTTCTCGTCAAGTATTTTCCCAAACATTTTCGGCCACCAATAGGTAACACCAGCTAGAAGACCAAGTACAACACCACCAACAATCACGTAATGGAAGTGAGCAACAACGAAGTATGTATCGTGATATTGGTAGTCAGCAGGAGCAGCTGCAAGCATGATCCCTGTTACGCCTCCTAAAACGAACGAAGGAATAAATGAAACAGCGTAAAGCATTGGCGTTGTAAATGAAATACTTCCGCCCCACATTGTCAAAAGCCAGTTGAAGATTTTAATTCCGGTTGGTACAGCAATCGCCATTGTTGCAACAGCAAATATTGCATTTGCAATTGGACCAAGTCCTGTTGTGAACATATGGTGAACCCATACCATAAATCCTAAAAATCCAATAAGCACAATGGCAAATACCATTGATGTATATCCAAAAAGACGTTTTCTTGAAAACGTTGCAAACACTTCTGAAAAAACACCAAATGCAGGAAGTATAAGAATATATACTTCAGGATGACCAAATATCCAGAAAAGGTGCTCCCAAATAATTGTATTTCCACCAAGGGTCGGATCAAAGAAATTAGCACCAAAAAGGCGATCAAAAATCATAAGAAAAATGCCGACAGTAAGCGGTGGAAAAGCAAATAAAATGAGGGCCGAAGCAACAAAAACGGTCCATGTAAAAAGAGGCATCCTCATATATGTCATGCCAGGAGCACGCATATTAATGATTGTGACTAAGAAGTTAATCCCGCCAATGAGCGTTCCTGCCCCAGAAATCTGTAAACCAAGCGTATAAAAATCAATACCATGGCCAGGGGAGTGCAAGGATAAAGATGCATAAGATGTCCATCCTGCATCAGGAGCTCCACCTAAAAACCAGCCAAGATTAAGAAAGATTCCACCCATTAAAAACAGCCAAAATCCAAGTGCATTTAAAAATGGAAAAGCAACATCTCTCGCTCCAATTTGCAGAGGGACAACGGCATTCATAAGGGCAAATATAAGTGGCATGGCAGCTAAAAAAATCATCGTGGTTCCGTGCATTGTCATCAACTCATTGTACGTATCAGCTCCAACAAACGTATTCTCAGGAACAGCAAGCTGAATACGAATAAGCATTGCTTCAATGCCACCAACAATAAAGAAAAAACCGCCTGCAACTAAATAAAGAATGGCAATTTTTTTATGGTCAACCGTTGTTAAGTAATCCCATAAAACAGACTTAGGTTTTGTATTCGCTAATGTACTCACGCGTGAACATCCTCCTTTACTTTAGAATTGTGCTATTCTTTAAGCTTCAATGTTTGTAAGTATTGTGTTAATTCATCAACTTGTTCTGGAGTTAATTCTTTATATGTTCCTGTCATTTTATTTCCTGGCTTAACTGATTCCGGATTTTCAATCCATTTTTTCAGATTTTCTTCATTGTGATCTAAAACACCAGCAATTTTTTCTCGATCTGCAAAGCCTGCCAGATTTGGAGCTGTTCTTGCTTCAGCAGGGCGTTTATCTCCTGCATCAACGGCGTGACAGCTTAGACAGTTTTGCTTAAATACTTCTTCTCCAGCGCTCGCTTCTGCTGTTGTTACTTCAGGTTTAGTATTTGCTAGATTTTTAGCCCATTGATCAAAACTTTCTCTATCAACCGCTTTTACTTTAAAATCCATCAATGCATGTGAAGGTCCACAAAGTTCAGCACATTTCCCATAAAATACGTTTCCTGCTTCTTTAGATCTCTTACTATCAAACTCTAAATAAAACTTGTTTGTTCCATCTGTATTTGTATCAAGCTTGCCTCCTACAGCTGGAATCCAAAAAGAGTGCTTTACATCTGAAGCTTGCAAATTAAAATAAACTTTTTCATCTGTTGGTACAACAAGGTCTTGAGAAGTAATAATCTTCTGATTCTTATACTCAAATTCCCACCAGTATAAATTAGCTCTTACGTTTACAACCACTGCATCTTCTGGATTTTTCGCGTTCTTCATTTCTCTTGTGTCCGCTAATTTGAACGTGTAGGAAACAGTTGGTACAGCAAGAATAACAAGCAGTAAAATTGGAATAACGGTCCACAAAATTTCTAGCTTATGATTTCCTTCTACCTGTCTTGGAAGATAGCTTTCTCTTCCTTTTCGTCGGAAACGAATAATAACGTAGATAAAAATAATTGTCACAACTACAACGACTAGAACCATAATGGCTGTGCTTAAAAGCATAAGTTCATACTGTGCGTCTGCTACTTCACCAGCTGGGGTAAGCGTTGATATAAAAGGCTCACCACAGCCAGAAAGAAACAGGATAACAAAACTGAGCAAAGATAATAGGCGCCATTTTCCCATGTTCTATCCCCCTATTCTTTTATTTTCAAATCAACTTTCGAGATAAAAGCGTTTTCTTAAAAAAATTTTAAACTTTTACAAAAACGCTTCCTATTCTTCTATATAAAAAGTAAAGAAGAAACAAATTAAGTAAAGAAGCTAGCTAAAATCATACTTATAAAAAGAAACGTGACATAGTTAACAGAATAAACAAACATGATTCTAGCCCATTTTTCAGTTTTTAATTTCCAATATAAACTTACCCCTACTAAGAGCCAACCTATTGTTAAAATAGATGCAATAACAACGAATGTTATGCCTAACTCATAAAGATAAAAGGGTAGCGGAATTAAACAAGTTATCCATACAATCATTTGTCGCTTTGTTAGTGGATTACCATAAACAACAGGTAACATTGGAACTTTAGCAGCTCTATACTCTTCAGCTCGCAAAATGGCAAGTGCAAAGAAATGGGGAGGCTGCCAAATGAATAAAATCAAAAAGAGAATCCAGGCTTCAAGACTTAATGTAGGATCAACAGCTCCCCATCCTATTAACGGAGGAACAGCTCCTGAAATACTCCCAATAATCGTATTTGTTGTATAGCGGCGTTTCGACCACATGGTGTAGAAAAAAATGTATGTAAAAATGCCGACTACTCCAATAAGAGCGGCTATAACATGAGCAGCTAACAGCATAAAAAGTCCTGTTGCTGTCAATCCAAGTCCAATAAGTAATACAGTTAAAGGATGAAATCGACCTGTAACAGTTGGTCTTGTTTGTTTACTTTTCATAAGAGGATCAATATCGCGATCAATATAATTATTTAAGCTACAAGATCCCGCAATAATAAATGCTGAACCTACTAGGGTGAAGAAAGCAAGATCTAGATGCTCAGTAAAAGGTTTTTCATTAAACTTGAGGGAAAGCCAAAAACCTGTAAATGTAGTGAGCATACTTGAGTTTACGATGCCAATTTTAATAACAGTTAAAAACTCTTGCCAAACTGTTGTTTTAATTTCTGGATTCTGCGGTGGCAATGATACGGATTCTGTGGAATAATCCATTTCCTCTCCCCCCTTTTGACTCTCATAAAGCTACTTCAGGCTATACAGAGGTGTATCTTGCTCTAGGTTATAAACATATGAGCCTAATTTAGTATTTTTAACATTGGAAGTTGATTAGTGCGGTTCTATCAATAATTGTGAAAGAAATATGAAAAAAATATGGACTTTTTATGTCAAACAAACAAATCTCTTATTCTCTTGTTGATTGTTTTCTATAAAAACCTCTAAAATGGATATGGAATATGTGAAAGGACTAATCTCAAGCGTAATCTTGGAGAGTTTTTAATACTTTTCTCTTAGCATACCACAAATTGCAGCGCTTTCATGTTAAAAGTTAGCTATTTTCTATAAGTTTACATTTCTGTGGTAAACGTTTTTTTTCCTGCACCTCTTCCTTTTTTCTTGTCTTTTTCATAAAAGAATTTATGATAGGATAAAGAAGCGCCTTTATAACATTTCACAACAACATACTTAACAAAAGATGCTATTGACAATGAGGATGGTGAATAATTTGCAACGCGGTTTAAAAGTATTATCTGTTATTACAACACTTGCGATGTTGTTTATTTTATTAGGTGGGGCACTCGTAACAAAGACCGGGTCTGGCATGGGCTGTGGCCGTTCTTGGCCACTTTGCCACGGAGAGCTTATTCCAAGTAATATTACTCCTGAGCTTATCATTGAGCTTGCTCACCGTGTAGTAACAGGAGTGGGCGGTTTTATCGTCTTAGCTTTATGTATTTGGTCATGGATTGCAATTGGACATATTCGTGAAACAAAGTTCTTATCAATCATGTCTCTTGTGTTCCTTATTCTACAAGCACTTCTTGGAGCAGGAGCAGTAGTTTGGGGACAATCAGATATCATTATGGCTTTACACTTTGGTGTTTCTCTTGTTTCATTTGCTTCTGTTCTTCTTCTTACTCTATTAATTTTTGAAGTAGATAAAAAACTTGATGCTGATAACGTATCTATCCGCAAACCAATGAGAGGATTTATTTATGGAACACTAGCCTATAGTTTTATTGTTGTATATTCAGGAGCGTTCGTTCGTCATACAGAGTCAAGTCTTGCTTGCCCTGATGTACCGTTCTGCTATGGAACGAATATGCCAACACAATTTAATGAATGGGTTCAAATGGCTCATAGAATGGCTGCTGGCCTTATTTTTGTTCTTATTTTGATCGCTTTCATTCATGCTGCGAAACATTATAAAGATCAAAAGAACATTTATTATGGATGGTTAGCATCACTTGTTCTTGTTTGCTTGCAGGCATTGTCGGGAGTGCTTGTTGTCTACACAAAACTAAGCCTTTTCTTCTCCCTTTCACATTCATTATTTATTAGCTGTCTATTCGGTGTTCTAAGTTATTTAGTAATGGTAGCAAGTCGAGATAAAAAGAAAAAACGTATATAATAAAAAAAGCGACGAGAGAACTCGTCGCTTTTTTTTTATTTTTGAATTTCCGCTAATAAGTCACCCGTGCTAATTCCTTCACCGTTTTTAGCATAAATCTCTGTAATGACACCATCAAACGGAGCTTGTACTGTTGTTTCCATCTTCATTGACTCTGTAATCATTAAATGATCACCTTTTGAGACTTTCTCTCCTTTTTCAACAAGGACTTTCACAACCGTACCTGGCATTGAAGCACCAATATGGTTCTGATTTTGTCTATCTGCCTTAACCTTAGCAGCAACAGTTGATTTAATACTCTCATCTTTTATCACAACTTCACGAGACTGACCGTTAAGCTCAAAATAAACGACTCTCGTTCCGTCTGCTGCAGGCTCTCCAATTGATACAAGCTTAACAATAAGCGTTTTACCACGCTCAATTTCCACTTCAATTTCTTCTCCTAAACGCATGCCATAAAGGAATGTTGGCGTATCTAATACAGACATATCACCAAACTGTTCAAGCGTTTTTTGATAATCTAGAAATACTTTTGGATATAGAGCAGATGCGATAACATCAAAGCTTGTTACAGGTCTGTTAAGCTTATGGAATAAGGTATCGCGAATATCTTTAAAATCAGCTGGTTTTAACAGCTCACCAGGACGAACTGTGATTGGCTCACGCCCTTTAAGAATGATGCGCTGAAGCTCTTTTGGAAAACCACCATGAGGCTGACCAAGATAACCTTCAAAAAACTCAACAACAGAATCAGGAAAATCAAGTGTTTCTCCTCTGTCATATACATCATCTTCTGTTAAGTTATTTTGCACCATATAAAGTGCCATATCCCCAACAATTTTTGAAGAAGGCGTTACTTTTACGATATCTCCAAACATCTCGTTTACGCGCGCATACATAGCTTTTACTTCATCCCAGCGCTCACCAAGACCAACGCCTTTTGCTTGCTGCTGCAGATTGCTATATTGTCCACCAGGCATTTCATGAACGTACACTTCTGTATGCGGAGCATTCATTCCACTTTCAAATGCACTGTAATACTTACGAACATCTTCCCAATAGTGTCCAAGCTTCTCAAGGTTCTCAACAGCTACCCCAGGCTTTCTGTCCGTTCCTTCAAGCGCATAGTAAAGCGTGCTTGCACTAGGCTGTGAAGTTAAACCAGACATTGAACTTACTGCTACATCGACAATATCGACTCCTGCTTCAATAGCTTTCGCATATGTGAAAATTCCGTTTCCGCTTGTATCATGCGTGTGTAAGTGAATTGGAATATCAATTTTATCTTTTAAAGCTGATACAAGTTCATATGCTGATTGAGGCTTCAATAACCCTGCCATATCTTTAATGCCTAGAATATGGGCTCCTGACTCCTGTAGCTCTTTTGCTAAGTCTGTGTAGTAGTTTAAGTTATATTTACGGCGAGTTGGGTCTGAAATGTCTCCTGTGTAGCATATTGCCGCTTCTGCAATCTTACCTGTATCACGAACAGAGTCGATTGCAAGACGCATACCATCAACCCAGTTCAAGCTATCAAAAATACGGAACACATCAATCCCTGCTTGTGCTGACTTTTCTACAAACTCTTTAATAACATTGTCAGGGTAGTTTTTGTAACCAACCGCATTTGATGCGCGTAGAAGCATTTGAAATAGTACGTTTGGTGCTTGCTTACGAAGTTCAATTAAGCGATCCCATGGATCTTCCTTAAGGAAGCGGTAAGCAACATCAAATGTAGCGCCTCCCCACATTTCCATTGAAAATAGTTCAGGAAGTAAGCGCGATGTTGGTTCTGCAATTTTTTTCAAATCGTGTGTACGCACGCGCGTTGCTAGCAATGATTGATGGCCATCTCTGAACGTTGTGTCTGTAAGAAGAACTTCTTTTCGTTGTTTTACCCAATCTACAAGTCCTTCTGCGCCTTCTTTATCTAAAATTTGTTTAGTTCCGTCTACAAATGGCTCACTGCTTGAAATCTTTGGAACACGTGGCTTTTCAAAAACCGGTTTTTTCTTCGTTCCAATTCCAGGAAATCCGTTAATTGTGACATTTCCGATATAAGAAAGCATTTTCGTTCCACGGTCTTTTCGTTTAGGAAACACAAAAAGCTCTGGAGAAGCATCAATAAATGATGTATCATAATCTCCTTTTAAAAACTTTTCATGTTTTACAACATTTTCCAAAAAGGCAATGTTTGTTTTAATTCCACGGATTCGGAATTCTTTTAAGTTTCGAACCATTTTAGCTGCAGCTTGTTCAAAAGTTAAAGCCCATGTTGTTACTTTTACAAGAAGTGAATCATAGTATGGTGTGATAACGGCTCCTTGAAAACTGTTTCCTGTATCTAAACGAACCCCAAAACCACCGCTTGAACGATATGCCATAATTTTACCTGTATCAGGCATAAAATTGTTTTGTGGATCTTCTGTTGTTACACGAGATTGAATCGCATAGCCGTTTGTTTTAATATCTTCTTGTAACGGTATTCCAATCGCATTTTCGTGTAAAGAATACCCATCAGCAATTAGAATTTGAGATTGTACAATATCGACTCCTGTAATCATCTCTGTAATTGTATGCTCTACTTGTACACGTGGATTTACTTCAATGAAGTAGAATTCGTCCCCAGCTACGAGAAACTCAACTGTTCCAGCGTTTATGTACTGGATATTCTTTGCCAGTTTAACCGCTGCGTCACAAATTCTTTGGCGAAGATCTTCACCAAGCGATAAACTTGGCGCAACTTCCACTACTTTCTGATGGCGACGCTGAATCGAGCAATCGCGTTCATACAAGTGAACGATGTTTCCATCATGATCTCCAAGAATTTGCACTTCAATATGCTTTGGATTTTCAATACATTTCTCAACATATACTTCATCGTTTCCAAATGCTGCTTTTGCTTCAGATTTTGCTCGATCATAAGCTTCCTTTAGTCCTGAATGACTGCGGACAATTCTCATTCCACGACCACCGCCACCTAGAGATGCTTTAATCATCAATGGGTAACCGTATTTTTCACCAAACTCTTCAACTTCACTTAGTGACGAAACAGGACCATCTGTTCCTGGAATAACAGGAATCCCAGCGCTTACTGCTTGGTGACGAGCTTTTACTTTATCTCCAAACATATCTAAATGTTTACTTTTTGGTCCAATAAAAGTTAATCCTTCTTCTTCACAGCGCCTTGCAAATTGGATATTTTCCGATAAGAAACCATATCCTGGGTGAATTGCATCGACGTTATGTTCTTTAGCAATTTCAATAATATTTTCGATATCAAGATAAGCATCAATTGGTTTTTTCCCCTCACCAACCAAATATGCTTCATCTGCTTTATATCTGTGGAAGGATCCTGTATCCTCTTTCGAGTAAATTGCAACCGTTCGAATGTTCAGCTCTGTACAAGCACGAAAAATTCGAATTGCAATTTCTCCTCTGTTTGCAACTAAAACTTTCCCAATATTTTTTGTTACTGTGCTCATTTTACCCTCTCCCCTTTACATCAAAAACTTTACATCAAAAAATTTGCTATATGAAGATATATTACTTGAACTTTTTAATGCTCACAAGGGTTATGTGTAAATTTTCTGAATAACATGTCAAAAAACCACGAAGATGTACGCTTACATTTCGTGGTTTTTCGACATATTATTCACTGTTTTTTTTTCAAAAAGAGCTCTCTTCCTTTGAATCTACAGCTCGCAAAGGGGATTCCTCTCCTTGTGCTTTCTTACTTCGATAATTTGTAAACATAGATATATTAACAACAATTCCCATTGAGGCTAGTAAAAGTAAAATTGATGTTCCTCCGTAGCTTACAAAAGGGAGTGGAACACCTGTAAGGGGAATAACACCTGTAATTCCACCTAAATTGAAAAAGGCTTGAATTCCAATTGTTGTGGCAATACCAATACAAATTAAACTTCCATATACATCTTGACATTTTTTAGCGAGAAGCAATGTTTTAATAATAATAAATGCAAGAAGAAATAAGACCGTAGCTACACCAACAAATCCTAATTCCTCTGCAATAATCGCAATAATGGCATCTGTATGTGATTCTGGGAGATAGCCGTACTTTTGCACACTTTGGCCAAGACCAGCTCCAAAAAATCCTCCAGAGCCCATCGCTATATATGCATTAACAAGCTGAAACCCTTCTCCTGATGCATCTTTGAATGGATCTAACATTGTTGTAACACGGGCAATTCTTGTTGGTGAGATATAGCCTGTCATCCAAGCTATTGGCAGGATAACAAGAATACACCCAACCCCTAGAGCCAAAAACTTTCTAAATGTGTACTTATTAATACCTGAACAAAGAAGAACAGCAGCAGCAATCCCTAATACAATCATGGCTGTCCCAAAATCCGGTTGAACAGCAATTAATCCGGTTAAAAATATAACGATTAAAACCGGTCCTGTAAATGCTCTTTTAAAATCATTAAGATATGGCTGACGTTTTTCAAGCACCATTGCCAAATAGAGAACAATGGCGAGTTTTACAAATTCAGAAGGCTGAATACTCAAGCCCCCAAAACGTAACCAACTTGCGGCATTGTTCGAAACATGTCCAAATAAACTCACGAGAAAGAGTCCAACAACGACGAGCGCTAATATTCCTTTAATAAAGCGAGCATAAAGCTGATATGGAACAATCATCGTCACAAAAAACACGAGCGCTCCAATAATCAACGAGAGTTTCTGCCTTTGATAGAAGTGATCTGGTGCAAAATCATATCTTGAGACAGCCGTAATCACGCTTGCACTGTAAACCATTACAAGGCCAATTGAGCACAGAAGAACAAGCGCAATAATAATTGAATAGTCATAGTTTCGAAACATCTTTTTAAACATAGTCTCTTCCCTCGTCCCTTCAACATCGTTGAGATGAAAAAGTTGTCTGTGTTATAAGTAAGGTGCAGCATGTGTGTAGGGTATATCCCTTTCTAAGTAAGTCTAAAACCTGTCCTTTTGAAAGTTGAGCACTATAGACAAAAAGTTCTTATTTTTATCTTTTCTTCCTTTTAGGCACAAATTCCTTTATGTATGAAATAAGAAATCTCCTACTTTTGAATGAGAGAGAACGAAACTAGGGATTATTGCCCTCTTATAACGTAAAATGATAAAAACTCAAACCGACTGAGCCTAAGTTTGAGTTTTTATATTTCTTATTTTTTTGTAAAGGCTTCATGTAGGGCTGATAGTTCACGTTCTAGGCGATCTAATAGTTGCTTCCCCTTATCTTCCTCGATAAGATGAAGTCTTACCGCAAAGTCAATTTCACGTGATAAGCCAAACATTTGCGTATCTAAAACCTCTTCATAAAGAGGACATTGCGGCATTGTTAAGTTATCCATTTGAACTTGAATAAGCTTCAAAATCTTCTCCGCATCCGCCTTTAGCAGTGCGTATGCTCTTTCACGATGATCTACTGCAACCTCAGGCGTCAAATTAATCCCTCCGTTCCCGAGCGATTTCCTATTCTATCTATAAATCATACAGTTAAACGAACTAAATTGCAAGAAAAAACAAGTGGTTCATTCTAAATTACGATGAACAATTTTAAAAAATAAAAGTCTTTTAACATTCATAAAATAGGCTTCTAACGAAGAGCGTTGATTTATTAAGAACATTTACAATTTGAAGATGACAGCTTTGTTCTTGTTCTTTATACTAAAAGAGCGGAGATTAATTATTGTAAACAAAGGGAGTTTTTCATAGTGAATGATATTATCATCTTAAAAGGAAAAGTATCTTATCCAATTACATTAGATCCAAGCGTCTGGATTTTTGATGACCGCAAAGTTGAAAGACAAACGCTTAAAAGTCAAAATGATGAAAGCGATTCAAATGAATTAACAGCAAGACAGTGGTCTCGTGAAATTAGTGAAGGAAACGTTTCTCCTCCTACTTTGAAATCTGAACGTAAATACGAACGTGAACGTATTTTAACAGGATCATTCGCTATTCACCTTTCTCATTTTTTAAAAAATGCTGAGCCGCTCAGTGAGGCCTGTGAGCTTGCCGTTATAACTCAAAAGGGTGAAGTCATTGTACCGCTTGAAGAAGCCTATAGCTATTTGTTAGCCTTTTCAAAAGATGGCAAACCGCTTAAAGATGATGGTCCTGTTCATCTTCTAAAAAGCGATGGCACAACAGAAGCAACACACATTACAGAATTTCAAGTTCGTTAATTAAGCTCCGTTTCCTCTACATGAGGAAACGGTTTTATTTTACAAAAGATCAGCAGCTAGCTGCGCGAGTTCAGAACGCTCTCCTTTCACAAGTTGCACGTGACCGGCTACTTTTTGTTCTTTAAATCTTTCTAGTACGTACGTTAATCCATTGTTGTATTCATCTAAATATGGATGATCAATTTGGGCAGGATCTCCCATAAGAACAATCTTACTTCCTTCTCCAACACGAGTTAAAATCGTTTTCACTTCATGTTTAGATAAGTTTTGGGCTTCATCAATAATGATGAACTGATCTGGAATACTTCTTCCTCTTATATATGTTAAAGCTTCTACTTCGATAGAACCCATTCCTGCTAAAATAGCGTCAAGCTCCCCAGGTTTTTTCGTATTGAATAGATATTCCAAGTTATCATAAATAGGCTGCATCCATGGTCTGAGCTTTTCTTGTTTTTCTCCTGGTAGAAACCCTAAATCTTTCCCTACTGGAACAATTGGTCTAGCAACAAGCAATTTCTTATAATACCCCAAATCTTCTGTTTGCATAAGACCTGATGCCAATGCTAAAAGCGTTTTACCTGTTCCTGCTTTACCAATAAGGGTAATAAGTGGTATATCATCTCGGAGCAAAAGTTCAAGCGCCATTGTCTGCTGAACGTTTCTCGGTTTCACTCCCCAAATATGCTCATAATCAAACAATAACTTTTTCACTTTCTCTCCTGTTGAATCAACAATCCCAACAGCAGAACCAGAGCCTCCAAATGCGTCTTTCATCACAACAAATTGATGTGGATAGAACGGATGATTTGCCCACTGTGATAAGCTAAGCTCACCTTGTTCGTAAAAACGATTAAGCTCGTCTTTGGGAATGTAAAGATCAAGAAAACCGGAGTAAAGGTGGTTTACTTCGACAACTCGGTCGCTTAAAAAGTCCTCTGCTAAAAGACCAATCGCATCTGCTTTGACACGTACAAGCGTATCTTTACTAACAAGGATAACCTGTCTTCCTTCTTCTTTTGTTTCTTCCTCAAGAGAGAGATTTTTTGCGACTGCAAGAATGCGATTGTCGTTTGTTTTCTCTACAAATACTTCTTGAAGTTGATGAAATGACCGATGATTAAGCTCAATCCGCAGTGAACCCCCATTTTCTAACGGAATTTTCTCATGAAGTCGGCCATGCTGACGAAAACCATCGATAAGTTTAGATACTTGTCTGGCATTTCTCCCTACTTCATCCATATATCTCTTTTTAGAATCGACTTCTTCCAGTACAACAGCTGGAATAACGACTTCATTATCTTTAAAAGAGAAAATAGAGTGTGGATCTTGTAATAGTACGTTCGTATCTAACACATAAATCTTTTTCAAAGGTTTTTGCCCCCTCCATTTGTCTTCTTTGAAGAATAAGCACCCGATACTCTCACCTTTCTATGTAATATGACAATAATCCTCTACTTCTTTTACTATATGTAGCCATGCATAAAGATAGAAGAATGAACAGACAATAATTTAGAAAAGCCATTGTTCCTATGCTAGCTATATGTTCAAAGAAGTTTTAAAAAGGTCTCATCGCCATATTACGCACTATAAAAGGAGAGATTGCTGTATGCAAAAATACTTTATGTGGCTTGTACTACTTGTAGTATTTCTAACAGGCTGTCAAAATAACAGTGCAGCAAACGACGAAAGAAACAATGATAATTTAGTACGAGTAAAAAATACAACTCCCCAACCTGAAGAACAACAATCAAATAACGCTATCTCCCAACGGCTGATAAACCTTGCAACAGACGTCCCGAAAGTTGAACGTGCAACAGCCATTGTTGTGGGAAGATACGCTATTGTTGGCATCGATGTTGGAAGTGACCTTGATCGTTCAGAAGTAAGTTCTATCAAGTATGCTGTTGCTGAAAGTCTTAAACACGACCCAAATGGTGCAAATGCTGTTGTTATTGCTGATCCTGATACGTTCTCTCGTTTGCAAGGGATGGCACAAGAAATTAGAAACGGACGTCCTGTAACAGGCGTTCTCGACGAACTCGCAGCAATTGTAGATCGTTTTGTACCTGAAATGGCTAATGAAATACGACAAAAACATCCGAATGAAACAAATACAAATAATGATCGCTTGAATGAACAAAATCAGCGAGAACTACAAAAAGAACAGAACGATCAGTCTAATAATGAACTTCAAGATAAAGAATAATAAAAACGCTTAGTCTTTTTCCATGCAAAGACTAAGCGTTTTTATTTGCTTTTATAAAATTCATCGTAAATGTACATGCTACGTTTCTGTTTGACATTTCTACCACCTCTTCCATTGACAGGATTGATAGTTGCCTTACAACCTCTTTACAACAATCAGTAAAGATTATGTTTATCATAACGTGTTTTAGAAGAAATGAAAATAGAATTCAGAAAATTCCTTTACTTATTCACCCTTTTTTTACACTACATTTACATCTGAAACTTTTACCATTCATCTTCGTCCTTTTTCGATTCATAAAGCTTAAAATTCCCCGTTGCTTTTCGCTCTTCTGTACGCTTTGTAATACGGTCATGACACGTTTGACACATATATGTATGAATAGGACGATTTCTAATTTTTTTGGCTAACGGTAATTCGTTATCAATTGTTTCAATTACATCACAAATTACGCATTGAACTCTCATTTCTCCACCTCAACAACGTTTTTGCTTATAAAAACAGGATAACGTCCAACAACGCTATCCCGCTTTTTTACATTTGTTCGTTTTTCTTTGCTTGATGCAAACGCACTTTGTAGACACCAAGCACAATAGCTGCAATGAGCAAGCCTTCTGCTACAGGTAAAAAGGCTCCGAAAAATGTAAGAATTGTGCAGCCAAAAGCTAGTAATGCATAAATGATCACGTTCTTGATGATAGGTAGCTTTCGCGCAAAACCTAAATTGTATACAACAACGGCTAGCAAAAGAATGGTAAAGTACAATAACCACATGCCCGCTTCGGGGTTTTCGTCCACTTTAAAAAGCTTCGCAAAAAACTGAAGGCGTTCACTGACACCCATCATCAATCACGCTCCTTTAAATATTAACTTTTAAGGCCACACTTATCTTTATTTATTTGCAAGCTTTTTCTTTTTAGCTGCTTTTTCGCGCTCGTTTTTATCTAGAACCTTCTTACGTAGACGAATAGATTCTGGTGTAATTTCACAATATTCGTCTTCGTTTAGATACTCTAATGATTCTTCAAGAGACATAATACGAGGTTTTTTCATTGTTACTGTTTGGTCTTTTGTTGCAGAACGAACGTTTGTTGCATGCTTCGTTTTTGAAATATTAACAACAAGATCGTTTTCACGAGAATGTTCTCCAACAATCATACCTTCATAAACTTCTGTATTTGGCTCAACAAAAATTACGCCACGTTCTTCAACTTGCATAATTCCGTATGAAGAAGCCTTACCTGTTTCCATTGATACTAACACACCTTGGCGACGTCCACCAACTTGGCCAGCTTGCATTGGTTGATAGCTATCAAAGCTATGGTTGATGATGCCGTATCCGCGAGTTAGTGATAAAAACTCCGTTGTATAACCGATAAGACCACGAGAAGGTACCATGAAGATTAGACGAACTTGGCCATTGCCGTTGTTTGTCATGTCTAACATTTCACCTTTACGAGCTCCCATTGATTCCATAATTGAACCTGTGTACTCTTCTGGTACGTCGATTTGTACGCGCTCAACAGGCTCAGAACGAACACCATCAATATCTTTGATGATAACTTCTGGTTTTGATACTTGAAGTTCGTAACCTTGACGACGCATGTTTTCAATTAAAATTGAAAGGTGAAGCTCTCCGCGTCCTGAAATAACCCAAGCATCAGGAGAATCAGTAGGATCAACACGTAAACTTACGTCTGTTTCAAGTTCTGACATCAAGCGCTCTTCAATTTTACGCGCTGTTACGAATTTACCTTCTCTACCAGCAAAAGGACTGTTGTTCACAAGGAACGTCATTTGTAGAGTTGGCTCATCAATACGAAGAACAGGAAGTGCTTCCTGATGATCTACAGGACAAACAGTTTCTCCAACGTTGATATCTTCCATTCCAGATACAGCGATTAAATCTCCTGCTTTTGCTTCTTCAATCTCAACGCGTTTTAATCCGATAAAACCAAACATTTTTGTTACACGGAACTGTTTAACAGAACCGTCAACTTTCATAAGTGCAACTTGTTGACCAACTTTCATTGTTCCGCGGAAAACGCGTCCAACTCCAATACGGCCTACATAGTCGTTGTAGTCAAGCATCGCAATCTGGAACTGTAGCGGTTCTTCGCTGTTATCAACAGGTGCTGGAATGTGCTCAATGATAGCATCAAATAAGCTTTCCATGTTCTCATCCTGCTTTTCAGGATTGCGGCTTGCCGTTCCGTTAATTGCTGATGCATAAACAACAGGAAACTCAAGCTGTTCTTCAGTTGCATCAAGCTCGATTAAAAGATCGATTACTTCGTCCACAACTTCTGCTGGACGAGCAAAGTCACGGTCAATTTTGTTTACAACAACAATTGGTGTTAAATTTTGCTCTAGCGCTTTTTTAAGTACAAAACGCGTTTGAGGCATACACCCTTCATAAGCATCGACAACCAAAAGAACGCCATCTACCATTTTCATGATACGTTCTACTTCTCCACCGAAGTCAGCATGTCCTGGTGTATCTAAAATATTAATACGTTTATCTTTATAATGAATGCCCGTATTTTTTGCTAGGATTGTAATTCCTCGCTCACGTTCTAGATCATTTGAATCCATTGCACGTTCGTGAACTTGCTCGTTAGCACGAAACGTTCCAGATTGATGTAACAGCTGATCTACAAGTGTTGTTTTCCCATGGTCTACGTGGGCAATAATTGCAATATTTCGTAAGTCTTGACGAATGTTCAAGCCCTTCAACTCCCATACTTTTGTGTAAATACTTCACTAGCTTATCCAAATTTCACACATATCAAGCTAATGCCTAGGATATTATAACATAAAGAAACTAGAAATGCTTTCGGTTTTTCGGTACACTTAAGATATTCTTCACAATATGAAGGACATTTGGGAGGGTTTATGTTGAAGTCAATTAAATGGGGTTTACTTTTATATGCAATCTTGGGAACGCTATCAATTATGTTAATTGGGGTTTTTCTCGGAGAAGGTAGCATGGTTGGAGTAATTGGTTGTATTGTTGCACTTATTGTTATTATTGGACTTGGTTTTACGACAAAAAAGAAACTTCGTGAAGCTGGAAAGCTATAAAAAGGACGTTTTGTCCTTTTTATAGCTTTTTTTAAAGAGGATAAACTAAAATAACGTATTCTTTTTCTTCCTCATTTTTTTCTACTTTAAATTGCTCAAAGCCACACGAAGCCAGAAATTGTAGCCAGCCTGTTCTTTCAACAGGACAAGCACAAAAAAAAGCTTTATGATTTCCCCGAAAATGCTCGGCAATTCTTGTAACAATTTCCTTTCCAATTCCTTGTCCTCTTCGTGATTCTTTGACAAGTAGTGTGCCAAGCCAAGGTTTTTCATTTGATGGTGCCCAAGGCAAGCTATAAGAGAGGCCTACCTTTTCTCCATCTTGTTCATATATCGTCCAATGGCCTTGAAGCATTTCATATTTTCTTAAGTAAACAGGGAGATTCTCTACGGAGCATTCTTCACTTTCCCATTCTTTGCTTGCCAAAACTAACTGCTGAAAAAACGGGAAGTCTTCATTTGTGTATGAACGAAACGACAGTTTTTCCATAGTTATCTCTTTTTATTAATGTACGTTTGAAGGACTTCTTTATGAAATGCTTTTTCACCAGCAAAAACACTATTTTTTTCTAAAATATTAAGTTCTTCTCCGTAAACATTAGTAACTACTCCTCCTACTTCTTCAATCAATACAAGACCACCGGCAAAATCCCATGGAGCAAGTCTCATCGTTATATACCCATCAAGACGTCCAGCGGCAATATAAGCAAGCTCTAGAGCAGCAGAACCATATGATCTCGTTCCTCTAACATCTTTTACAAGAGGAGAAAGAACCGCTGGATCAATGCGGTGATTATCTGTTACCCATGTAGCATTTAGGGAAAGGATAGCTTCTTTTACAGGTGATTCAGTAAGCATTGGAAGCTTTATATCATTCATATAGGCTCCGTTTCCACGAATTGTATGATAAAGCTCATCATGCATAACATCATAAATCAATCCAATTTTCCCTACGCCATTTTCAAATATACCAATGGAAATAGCAAAATTACGTTGCTGATGGACAAAATTCATTGTACCGTCAATAGGATCAATAACCCATAAGATCCCTTCTGCTGATGTAACATCTGTTCCATGTCCCTCTTCTCCTACAATACGGTGCGTTGGAAACGTCTCTTGAATTTTTTCGTATAAAAACGTTTCAACATCTTTGTCCATATTTGTAACAAGGTCATTTGGATTTGATTTTGTTTCAATAAGAAGCTCTTTACTAAACGAATCTTTAATCATTTCTCCCGCTTCTTTTACCCATGATGTAGCATATGTATAAATATCTTCCCAAAAATCTTCCATTTTGCAAACCCCCTTAAAAGTCAAACTAAAATTAAGTTATAAAAGTAGCTTATGAAAATCAGCGCCACAAATCAAGTTTCATCCTTTTTTATAGTTGTTATTCTAAAACCTTCATAACAAGAGACTATACAGACCTGTATAGTCTAAACAAGTTTTATTTTTTTATAACGCTCATACTATTGTTTTTTTTCGCTGTACTTCAATAGTTCTTGGCGAAGTTTTTCTAATTTTTGTTTACTTTTTAGTTTTTGTTCCTCATTTTCTTCAATCATTGCTTCGTACAAAGTGGCAAGCTCATAATCAAGTTCCATCCTCAACACTGCTAAACGGTTTGTATATTCGGTTTTTTTGTGAATATTTACTACTTGCTTCATTGTTGAAGCCCCCTCTCTTAACATAACAAGCTTGACGAAAAGTTTTAATATTCAGAATATATTATTTTTATATCGTATGTAGAACATTTATATCTTGTAACTACATTTGTAAGAAAGTTTTAAAAATAGGCTTTAAGGGTTTTAACTTCTATTGTTCAATCTAAGTTGTGATATGATTACTTATTAGTTACCCTCACCTATTCTAAAAAAAACATTCATCTGGAGGTACACCATGAAATTTGAGAGATTTACAAAAGAAGACTTTAATGTTTTTACAGTGGATGGTCTTGATGAGCGTATGGGCGAATTAAAAAAACAAGTACGTCCAAAGCTAGAAAGCTTAGGCGAAATATATGCTCCATTTCTATCTTCTCTATGTCAGGAAGAAATGTTTGCACATGTTGCAAAACACGCCAGACGCTCTGTCAATCCGCCGAAAGATACGTGGGTTGCTTTTGCAGCAAATAAGCGCGGATATAAAAGACATCCACATTTCCAAATCGGACTTTTTGAGTCTCACGTCTTTATTTGGTTTGCTGTTATTTATGAAGCAGATATTAAAACAGAGTATGGAAAAGTTTTAAAAACACATATTGAAGAAATCGAAAATAGGATCCCAGCTTATTTTGTTTGGTCAAAAGACCATACAAAGCCTGATACTATCTCAATGGAGGATTTATCAAGAGAAGATTTAATAGCTCTCTTTGACCGCTTAGAAAATATAAAAAAAGCAGAAATCCTTTGTGGTTTACGTATTCCACAAAAAGAGGCTATAGAGATGTCAAAAGATGAATGGGACCAAACGTTTAAAGATGCCTTTACAACACTACTTCCTCTATATAAATTAGGAGATACAATCTAAAAAAGAAGAGCAAATTGCTCTTCTTTTTTATCTCATACGAATAAAAGTTTCTTCTGGTGCATCTTTTGCTTTTTTGACCGTTCGATACGGTGAATAATGACTTTGTTCTTCAAATTCATTGCAAATTTGTTTTTCCTCTGATTTGCTTGGGACAATTTCTTTAAAGCGTCTATATGTGCTCATAAGCTGTTCACGTGAAATTCCTTTTTCATATGCTTTTTCAATTGCTTCAAAAAAGCGAACAACATCAACAATTTCATCTGTACTCCAATCAATTGAAATTGGATATTGATATTCCATATCTTTCATCTCCTATCATTTACTTCTCTTTTAACATTGTGCCTTACAATATAGAATAAACGCAACTTCTTTTCATTTTTTAGAACTTCTTTTTATTTTTCCTTTCAAAACGGAAAAGCTATGAAAAAGAGCTTTGCAAACCATTCTATAAGTGCTATAATTCATTTGTTTTTTAAGTTTGATAATTAAGGTGGGATTAGTATATTGTCTTCACAGTTTGAAACACCCCTTTTTACAGGTCTTATTGAGCACGCTAAAAAAGACCCGATTCAATTTCATATTCCAGGTCATAAAAAAGGTCGTGGAATGGATGAAGAATTTCGCTCGTTTATTGGGGAAAATGCCCTTTCTATAGATTTGATTAATATTGCACCGCTTGATGATCTCCATCAGCCAGGCGGAATGATTCAAGAAGCTCAAGAACTTGCTGCTCGCGCTTTTGGAGCTGATCATACATTTTTCTCTGTGCAAGGTACAAGCGGAGCCATTATAGCGATGGTAATGTCTGTTTGTGGACCTGGAGACAAAATTTTAGTTCCACGTAACGTTCATAAATCTGTTATGAGTGCTATTATATTTTCAGGAGCTACACCTGTTTTTATTCATCCTGAAATTGATCCTGATCTAGGAATTTCACACGGCATTACAACAGATGCAGTAGAAAAAGCACTTTATCAACATCCAGATGCAAAAGCTGTTCTTGTTATTAATCCAACGTATTTTGGAATTGCAGCAGATCTAAAGCGAATTGTTGAGCTTGCTCATTCATTCTCAATTCCTGTTCTTGTTGATGAAGCCCATGGAGTGCACATTCATTTTCATGATGATCTTCCCCTATCAGCTATGCAAGCAGGAGCAGACATGGCTGCTACAAGTGTGCATAAGTTAGGCGGATCTTTGACAGGAAGCTCTATTCTTAATATGAAAGAAGGACTTGTTTCACCAAAGCGTGTTCAGTCCATCTTGAGCATGTTAACAACAACATCAACATCTTATATTTTACTTGCTTCATTAGACGTTGCTCGTAAAAGACTTGCGACAGAAGGAAAAGAGCTTGCAGAGTATGCTATTGACCTTGCTGAGACAGCACGTAAAAGAATTAATGAAATTGGATATATTCGTTGTATTGGACGTGAAATCCTTGGCACGAAAGCAACGTATGATATGGATCCGACAAAGCTTATTATTTCAATTAAAGAGCTTGGCATTTCAGGCTATGATGCAGAAAAATGGTTGCGTGAACGCTTCAATATTGAAGTAGAACTTTCTGATCTTTATAACTTGCTTTGTATTATTACCCCAGGAGATACAATAGAGAATATTAACACGCTTATAGAAGCACTAACAGAACTTGTTAACGAGCGTAAGGACAACGTCCAAAGCTCTGAAGATATCTCTGTGCTCTTACCAGACATCCCTGTGCTCTCTCTAACACCTCGAGATGCTTTTTATGCAGAAACAGAGGTTGTTCCTTTTGAAGAGTCATCAGGACGTATTACAGCTGAATTTATCATGATTTATCCACCAGGGATTCCTATTTTTATTCCTGGAGAAATTATTATGGAAGAAAACCTCCAATATATTAAGAAAAATCTAGAAGAAGGTCTTCCTGTTCAAGGACCTGAGGATCACACATTAAAGACACTTCGAGTCATTAAAGAACATAAAGCAATAAAATAAAAAAAGCTCTGCAAATGCAGAGCTTTTTTATTTTATTATTCTATTATTCTATTTATCTTTTTCCTCACAATATTGGCACGTTCCGTAAAGCGTTGATACTTTCTCATCATCAAAATACTCAATTGTGTCACTGCATGTTTGACAAATAATTGTTCCCATCTTATAGCGCTCCTTTTTGCCTTTTGAGGTTATTTTTGAAAACGTTTTATCTTCTTGTTTTCTATAATATTATGTCACATTTAAAATGTCAACGCTTATTTGTATAACACATTAATAAATTTTATAAACCTTTTTCTTTTCATAACATCAGCCTAGAAAAAAGAAAACACTAAAGTTTGCATACTAAAAAAAGTGATCATAGAGACTGCAGTGAGAAAGAAAGCGCTTTTTTTATGTTTTAGATACATTTCAGCAATGAGGTATCCCAAGTATACGAAAACAATGAAGAGTAGCGCTTTGGCTCCAAGATGGTCTCGGTGAGAAAGATGCTCAACAAATGTAAATGTACACCATATAAAAAATTGTAAGATATAAATATGATACAGCACCTTAACCTTCTCCTCCTCTCTCACCAACAAAACCCTTGTCCTATATATATGCAAGCTTTCTTATTGTATACAAAAAAATCCCTTAGTCATTCGACTAAGGGATTTTCCTTCATCTATCTTATAGCATATGAATTGGAGTACCAAGAGCAACTTCAGCTGCTTCCATTGTAATCTCTCCAAGAGTTGGGTGAGCGTGAATTGTTAAAGCAACATCTTCAGCTGTCATACCAGACTCAATTGCAAGGCTAAGTTCTGAAATAATATCAGAAGCGCCACTACCTGCGATTTGAGCACCGATAATTACACCGTCTTCTTTACGAGTGATTAGTTTTAAGAAACCGTCTGTGCTGTTAAGAGAAAGAGCACGTCCATTTGCTGCGAATGGGAATTTCGCTGCTTTGATTTCAATGCCGTCTTCTTTTGCTTGTGCTTCTGTGTAACCAACAGATGCAAGTTCTGGATCTGTGAAGCATACAGCAGGAATTCCAAGATAATCAATCTCAGAAGGTTCACCGCTAATTGCTTCAGCAGCAATTTTTGCTTCATAAGAAGCTTTGTGTGCTAATGGTGGTCCTTCAACAATATCACCAATTGCGTACACGTTGTTGACGTTTGTACGACATTGTTTGTCAATTTTGATAAGACCGCGATCAGTCATTTCAATACCAAGTTGTTCAAGACCAAGCTCGTCAGTATTTGGACGACGACCAACTGTTACAAGAACATAGTCTGCTTCAACAGTTTCTTCTTTTCCGCCTACTTCAAACGTTACTTTTACGCCGTCTTTAGTTTCTTCAACGCCTTTAGCCATAGCTTTTGTATGAACTGTAACGTTTCCTTTTTTCTTAAGTTCACGTTTAACGATTGAAGTCATTTGTTTTTCGAAACCAGCTAAAATATCATCAGCAGCTTCAACAATTGTTACTTCTGTTCCGAAGTTAGCGTAAGCAGTTCCAAGCTCAGTACCGATGTAACCTCCACCGATTACAACAAGCTTTTTAGGAATTTCTTTAAGAGCAAGAGCTCCTGTTGAGTTGATTACGCGCTCAGAGAATTTGAATCCTGGAATTTCAACTGGGCGAGAACCTGTTGCAATGATTACATTTTTGAATGTATATGTTTGCGCAGAGTTTTCGTCCATAACTCGAAGTGTGTTTTGATCTACGAAATAAGCTTCACCTTTTACGATATCCACTTTATTTCCTTTAAGAAGACCTTCAACACCGCCAGTTAGTTTGTTAACAACGCCAGCTTTCCACTCTTGAACTTTTGTGAAGTCAACTTTTACGTTTTCAACTGTGATTCCCATATCTTCAGAATGCTTCGCATGCTCGATACGGTGACCTGCTGTGATAAGAGCTTTTGAAGGAATACAACCAACGTTTAAGCATACTCCACCAAGATTAGCTTTTTCGATAATTGTTACTTTTTGTCCTAATTGTGCTGCACGGATTGCTGCAACGTATCCACCAGGACCTGCTCCAACTACAATAGTATCTGTTTCAATCGGGAAATCTCCTACTACCATGATATTACGCCTCCATTAATAATAGTTCTGGATCGTTAAGTAAACGCTTGATGTTATTTAATGCATTTTGTGCTGTAGCACCATCAATCATACGGTGGTCAAAGCTTAGAGAAAGAGCTAATACTGGAGCGATAACAATCTCACCGTCCACTACAACTGGTTTCTCAGCAATACGACCAATACCTAAAATAGCTACTTCAGGATGGTTGATAACTGGAGTGAACCATTGTCCACCAGCTGAACCGATGTTTGTGATTGTGCAAGAAGCACCTTTCATTTCTGCACCAGAAAGTTTACCTTCACGCGCTTTAGTTGCTAGGCTGTTGATCTCATCTGAGATAGAGAAAACAGATTTGCGGTCAGCGTGTTTTACAACTGGAACAACAAGACCTTTTTCAGTGTCAGCTGCGATTCCGATGTTGTAGTAATGTTTTTGAACTACTTCATCTGTTGCATCATCAATAGATGTGTTAAGAGCTGGGAACTTCTTAAGAGCAGATGTTAAAGCTTTAACAACGTAAGGTAAGAACGTTAATTTTGTTCCTTGCTCAGCTGCAACTGCTTTGAACTTCTTACGGTGAGCCACAAGTTTTGTTACATCTACTTCGTCCATAAGTGTAACGTGTGGAGCCGTATGCTTAGAGTTCACCATTGCTTTTGCGATTGCACGACGCATGCCGCTCATTTTCTCGCGAGTTTCTGGGAAGTCGCCTTCTGGAGCTACTACTGGTGCACTTGGTGCTGCAGAAGCTGCTTCAGGAGCTTTTTCTTCTGTTTGTGCAGCAGGTTGTGCTCCACCAGATACAAAGCTATCAATATCTTCTTTTAGAATACGACCATTTTTACCGCTACCAGCTACTTGACGGATGTCAATGCCTTTTTCACGAGCATATTTACGTACAGATGGCATTGCGATAACGTTGCGATCAGTATCTACTGCTTCAGTACTAGCTGCTGGTGCATCTTGTACTTCTTCTTTTTTCTCTTCTTTTGGTTCTTCTTTGGAAGAGCTTTCACTATCGCTACCTTTAAATTGTAAGTCTTCGTAGCCAGGTGCGTCAAATGTTACGATAACTTGACCAACTGTCGCAACTTCACCTTCACTAACTTTTAACTCTTCAACTGTTCCGTCTACTGGAGATGGGATTTCAACAACAGCTTTGTCGTTTTGTACTTCTGCAAGTACATCATCCTCACTAATTTTGTCTCCTGGCTTTACGAACCACTTAACGATTTCACCTTCATGGATACCTTCACCGATATCTGGAAGTTTAAATTCAAATGACACGAGCATTCACCTTCCTGTAAGAAATTATGTTTTATGATTTAAAGTACATAGATAAGCACAACAGCTACCTTGGCTGCGCGAAGCAGTCAAGGAAAGCCATTTTGTGCTTTTTTTACTTTATTAACAATTAAAATTCAAGAACTTCTTTTGCTTTTTCTACGATGTCATTGTTGTTTGGTAACCAAACACCTTCAGCTTCTGAGAATGGGAATACAGTATCAGGAGCTGCAACACGTAGTACAGGCGCTTCAAGGCTAAGGATAGCGCGGTCGTTGATTTCAGCAACAACGTTAGCACCGATACCTGCTTGTTTTTGAGCTTCTTGAACAACAAGTGCACGACCTGTTTTCTCAACAGAAGCAATAATTGTGTCAATATCTAATGGGCTTACTGTACGAAGGTCAACAACCTCTACAGAGTAGCCTTCTTTTTCAAGTTCTTCAGCTGCTTTTAATGAAGAGTGAACCATTGCACCGTAAGTGATGATAGAAAGGTCTGTTCCTTCACGTTTAACATCAGCTTTTCCGATTTCAATTGTATATTCTTCTTCAGGTACTTCCGCACGGAAAGAACGATACAATTTCATGTGCTCAAGGAAAATAACAGGATCGTTATCGCGGATCGCTGCAATTAAAAGTCCTTTTGCATCATATGGAGTTGCTGGAATAACAACTTTAAGACCAGGTTGTTGAGCAACTAATCCTTCTAAGTTATCAGCGTGAAGTTCAGGCGTATGTACTCCACCACCGAATGGAGAACGGATTGTAACTGGAGAAGTCCAACGACCACCAGAACGGTAGCGCATACGAGCCATTTGACCAGAAATTGAATCCATTACTTCGTATACGAAACCGAAGAATTGAATTTCTGGAACTGGACGGAATCCTTCTAGACCAAGGCCAAGCGCAAGACCGCCGATACCAGATTCAGCAAGCGGTGTATCAAATACACGATCTTCGCCGAATTCTTTTTGAAGACCTTCAGTCGCACGGAAAACCCCACCGTTTACACCAACGTCTTCACCGAATACTAAGACGTTTTCATCGTTTTTCATCTCTGTGCGTAATGCATCAGTGATTGCTTGAATCATTGTCATTTGCGCCATGTCTTACTTCGACTCCTTCTCTTGATAAATTTCATATTGTTCCTCTAAATTGTAAGGCATTTTATCATACATGATAGACATTAAGTCTGTTACTTTTTGTTTTGGTTCAGCATCAGCTTTTTTGATTGCTTCTTTAATGTCTTCTTTAGCTTGATCAATTACTTCGTTTTCTTTTTCTTCATTCCATAAGCCTTTAGCTTCTAGGAACGCACGGAAACGAACTAGTGGATCTTTTTGCTCCCACTCAGAATCAAGCTCAGCTGTACGGTAGCGAGTTGGATCGTCACCAGCCATTGTATGTGGACCATAACGGTAGCAAAGTGTTTCAATTAATGTTGGACCTTCGCCACGAACAGCGCGCTCACGAGCTTCGCGAACAGCTGCATATACTGCTAAAGCATCCATTCCGTCTACTTGAATTCCAGGAATACCTGCTGCAACTGCTTTTTGAGCTACAGTGCTTGCTGCAGATTGCTTTTCAACAGGAGTTGAAATTGCGAAACGGTTATTTTGAACAACGAAGATTGCTGGAGCTTTGAATGCACCTGCAAAGTTAATACCTTCGTAGAAATCCCCTTGTGAAGCTCCGCCATCACCAGTGTAAGTGATTGCAACTGCTTCTTTACCGCGCTTTTTAAGTCCAAGAGCAACACCTGCTGTTTGGATATATTGAGCACCGATAATGATTTGTGGAGAAAGCGCATTAAGATCCTCAGGCATTTGGTTACCTTTAAAGTGACCACGAGAGAATAAGAACGCTTGATATAATGGAAGACCGTGCCAGATTAATTGTGGAACATCACGATATCCAGGTAAAATCCAGTCTTGTTTTTCTAATGCAAATTCAGATGCAAGTTGAGAAGCTTCTTGTCCAGCAGTTGGAGCGTAGAAACCTAAACGTCCTTGACGGTTTAAAGAAATTGAACGTTGATCTAAAATACGTGTATAAACCATACGACGCATTAATTCTACTAATTGTTCATCTGTTAAATTAGGCATTGCTGCTTCATTCACAACTTCGCCCTTCTCATTTAGAATTTGAAGCGTTTCAAATTGCTTTGAAATTGCCTCACGCTGCTTATCAAAATTTAAAACTGATTTCTTAGTTTTGGCAGCCATTCTCGTCACCTCTTCCTTTCGTTTTAAACGTTTGCAAATTTAGTGTAAAAAACTAGTGTTAAAATAGTTCCTGTCTTAGAGTAACCAAAAAAGGCAAGCTGAACTCATTTTGTTTTCTAGCTTCTCATTCTTTATGTATTCTTCCCCTATTTTTTTGACAAAAACAGCGTCAGAATGAAAACAAACATTTTGTTGTAACGTTTAACTGTATTAATTCCTACTGAAGAAATAGTAATACAATTTTTTCTTTCCGAGGACTAGTTTACAACAACTATAAAGAATTCGTCAATCTATTTACATCAACATTTTCTACCCTTTTTATTTCCAACTTCCTCTTTTAAAAAACACGTCCTTCTGTACTAATACAACATTGTTCACTGTACTATTATAGTAGTCTATTCAACAGACAATGCTCATTACACAGCGGAACGTAATCTCGGCAAAATTCAGGTTATAGCGACAAAATGTACTCTTGTGTATTGTTCACGTAGTTGTTTTTTCCTTTTTTTCCTCCGTGTTATATAAAAGGAAAATCCCTATTTTTAAGATATCTTTTCTTTTTAAAATTTTTTAATACTTATATTTTTTTAAAAATGCAAGCTTATTTTCTCTCCATAGGCAGCAACCTACACCACATAGAGCATTTGTCATAATGTATAGTAATCCGGTTTTTTTTAAAAGTCGGTAAAGGGATTTAAAAGGAGGAAACAAGATGTACGGTTATGGGGGACACGACTGCTGTGGTTATGAAGGATATAGTTATGGTGGAGAATGTGGAACAAACGATGGATTTGTTTTAATTGTTGTTCTATTCATTCTATTAATCATTGTTGGAGCTTCTATATTCTGTTAATTAAATTACAAAGGAGGATGTCTAAAACGACATTCTCCATTTTTATCGATTTTGAATGTATGCTTTAAAAGGAAGTTGTTACATAATTAAATTGTCAATGTTATAATAGTGTCTTGAGTAAAGGAGTGTGGAAAGATGATTACAATGAATGATATCGTTCGAGACGGACATCCAACGTTAAGACAAGTTGCTGAAGAAGTTCAGCTTCCAGCTTCAGAAGAAGATAAGCAAACGTTACAAAGTCTGTTGCAGTACGTTATTAATAGTCAAAACCCTGACACTGCTGAAAAATACGGACTTCGTCCTGGTATTGGACTAGCAGCGCCACAAATTAACGTTCCAAAGCGAATGATCGCTGTTCATGTGACAGATGAAAAAGATAAGCTTTACAGCTACGCATTGTTTAATCCAAAGATTGTAAGCCATTCTATTGAGCAGACTTATCTTTCAGGTGGAGAAGGCTGCCTTTCTGTTGATGAAGAGATTCCTGGATATGTTCCTCGTTACAAGCGTGTGACGATAACAGGAACAAATATTAATGGAGAAACGGTCAAGCTTCGACTTAAAGGGCTTCCTGCCGTCGTGTTTCAGCACGAAATCGACCATTTAAATGGTGTCATGTTTTATGACCATATTAATAAGGAAGAGCCATTCACTGCCCCTGATGGATCAACGCCTATTGAATAAAAAAACAGCGCTGCGTTTCAGCGCTGTTTCTCATTAAAGAAGGCCAATCATCTTCAGGCCGTGTAAAATTCCATCCTCACTTACATCTTTTGTTTCATATCGCGCTGCTTCTTTTGTCTCTGGCTCCGCATTTCCCATTGCTACTCCGTGCTCTACGTATCCAAGCATTTCAATATCATTTAATCCATCACCAAATGCGTAAACATCTTCTTTGGAAACTTTAAGAGCTTCAATTACTCGCTCAATCCCTTTCGCTTTTGAAGCTCCGCTTGGTAAAATATCTGTTGAAACAGGATGCCAACGTACAAATTTAAAAGCATCAAACTCTTCTTCATACTGTTTTTCTTCTCCAACTTCACAAAATAAAAGAGCTTGGTAAATCTCACGCGTTAAAAAATAGTCGGGGTCATGCTGTGGATGGGAGAATTTTAATGTGCTTATACTATCCTCAATATATTGGTGATGAGGAGTATTTGCTTTCATATCGTCATGATCCATATATACGACAGGATGTTCTAAGCTAAGAGCTTTGTCTGTCAGTTGACCTAGCGCTTCACGTTGAAGAGGATTCTTATAGAAAACTTCACCGTTTAATACAATGTATTGACCATTGAAGCTTATATAAGAATCAATCTCTAACTCTTCTCTTAATTCTTTAAACATAAATGGCGCTCTTCCTGTTGCAATAGCAACTATGTACCCTTTATCTTTCAGACTTTGCACAGCGCTTTTAGTTGTCTGTGGCAAATTTTTCTCATGGTCAAGTAAAGTTCCGTCAATATCAAAGAAGATAATTTTCTTACTCATTCATTCATCACCTTGCTCCCTTAGTATATGATTTACCTTATGCTTCTTCTAGCTTCTCACATTAGATATGTCTCTTTCAGTATAACAAAACGCCCTTTCTCAAACAAAATGAGATTGAGTTCTCCAATGTTGCTAAAATAATAAATTCCCAAGATCAACCATGCGAGAAACCGGACAACCTTGCATATAATAGAAATAAACATTTTTGTCATAAGGAGTTGAATCATCTTGCTAAAACGACTGAAGAAACGCCTTGTACGCCAATGGAACGACATGTGGCGTCAGAAAACCATTGCCTAATTTTTTTTATTTTACAGCTGCGACTTCTTCGAAGAAGTCGCATTTTTACTATAATTATTAAAACGCTTTACACGATAGATTGACTTCACGTCAAAAGACAACTAAAATATAGACACAGAGAAACTTTATGTAAGTAAGGGTATACGTTCCCTTCAGTACGGATCAATACATTCACAGAAGCTTTGAGTATTGCTTTTTCTAGAACGCCCTAGCGATATATCAAGCTTTTCATACCAGAAAATGAGCTATAATAGCCTTTTGATTTCCCTGCGATAGGGGTATACATAATTATAAAGTTCTTTGATAGATACTATAGCTATACCTAATAAAGATGCTTCCCATTCTGCTATAATGTATTTTCAGTTAGAAAAAACATTAGATATTAGCGGATTTTATAATATTATAATAAAAAAATGATTTGAATTACGGAATTAAGGAGAGATGAAACAATGATTTTCAAAGTGTATCACCAGCAAGATCGTTATGAAGTACCTGTACGTGAGAAAACACAAACTGTTTATGTAGAAGGTGATTCTGAGCGCGACGTACGCTATAAGCTCAAAGATCATAATATAAACATCGAATTTATCCAACGTATTGAAGGTGCACATCTAGAATATGAACAACAGAACGAAGATTTTAAAGTATTGGAGTTATGATAGAAATGAAATTTGTAAAAAACAATCAAACAGCAGTGTTCGCTTTAGGCGGACTAGGTGAAATCGGGAAAAACACCTATTGCATTCAATTCCAAGACGAAATTATCGTTGTTGATGCTGGAATTAAATTTCCAGAAGATGAATTATTAGGAATTGATTATGTTATTCCTGACTATACCTACTTAATTAAAAACGCAGATAAAATCCGTGGAGTTTTTATCACTCATGGTCATGAAGACCATATTGGAGGAATTCCATACTTATTAAGAGAGCTTAATGTTCCAATCTACGGCGGAAAACTTGCTCTAGGTCTTATTCGCAATAAACTTGAAGAACATGGTTTACTTCGCCGTGCAAAACTTCATGAAATTCATGAAGATGACGTTATTAAATTCCGTAAAACGTCTGTAACGTTCTTCCGCACAACACACAGTATTCCAGATTCTTATGGAATTGTTATTAAAACACCGAACGGCCAAATTGTTCACACAGGCGATTTTAAATTTGATTTTACTCCTGTAGGTGAGCCAGCAAACTTAACTAAGATGGCTGAAATCGGAAAAGACGGAGTTCTTTGCTTACTTTCTGACAGTACAAATAGTGAGGTCCCTAACTTCACAATGTCTGAACGTCGCGTAGGAGAGAGCATTCATGATATCTTCCGTAAAGTTGACGGACGTATTATATTTGCTACATTTGCCTCAAATATTCATCGTCTTCAGCAAGTAACGGAAGCAGCTGTTCAGCACAATCGTAAAATTGCTGTATTCGGCCGAAGCATGGAAGCAGCCATTCAAATTGGTCAAGATTTAGGCTATATTAGCTGCCCTAAAGATACGTTTATTGAACCAAATCAAATTAATCGCTTACCTGCAAACAAAGTAACCATTCTTTGTACAGGAAGCCAGGGAGAACCAATGGCAGCTCTTTCTAGAATCGCTAGCGGTACTCATCGTCAGATTCAAATTATCCCTGGAGATACTGTTGTTTTCTCTTCTTCACCAATCCCGGGAAATGCGATTAGCGTAAGCCGTATTATCGATAAGCTTTTCAGAGCAGGTGCTGAAGTTATTCACGGACCATTCAGCGATATTCATACATCAGGACACGGTGGACAAGAAGAACAAAAACTTATGCTTCGCTTAATTAAACCAAAGTTCTTTATGCCAATTCACGGGGAGTTTAGAATGCAACGCATGCATAACAAACTTGCTCAAGACTGCGGTGTAGAAGCTGAAAACTGCTTTATCATGGACAATGGTGAAGTACTTGCACTAAGTGAAAACGAAGCATCTGTTGCAGGAAAAGTACCATCTGGCTCTGTATATATTGACGGAAATGGTGTTGGCGACATTGGAAATATCGTTTTACGTGATCGCCGCATCCTATCTGAAGAAGGCCTTGTTATTGTCGTTGTAAGCATTAATATGAAAGAATTCCAAATTGCAGCAGGCCCTGATATTATTTCAAGAGGATTTGTATATATGCGTGAATCTGGAGATCTCATTAACGATGCTCAGTCACTTATCACAAAGCACCTTAGCAAAGTAATGGAGCGCCGTACAACACAATGGTCTGAAATTAAAAATGAAATTACGGACACGCTTTCTCCTTTCTTATATGAGAAAACAAAACGTCGTCCAATGATTTTACCAATTATTATGGAAGTGTAATAAAAAAAGACCCTGGATGTCCAGGGTCTTTTTTTATTAATCACTAACAAGACGGTTTTCAAAACGATTAATATCCACATCAGCTCCAATAACAATTAAAATGTCTCCTTGACGAATTGTTTCAGATGCTTGAGGAGATACAATGATGTCATGGTTGCGCTTGATAGCGACAATGTTAATTCCGTACTTGGCACGGATGTCTAAATCAATTAAAGAGTTTCCATCTATCTTCTGGCCTGCTACAAGTTCTACAATACTATGTTCTTCTGACAGCTCTAAGTAATCAAGAACAGTGTTTGACATAAGGCTATTGGCAATTCTTCTTCCCATGTCTCGCTCAGGATGCACGATTCGGTCTGCGCCAATTTTAGAAAGCACTTTTTCATGATATTCGTTTTGTGCTTTTACCGTAATATGCTCTACACCAAGCTCCTTTAAAATGAGTGTTGTTAAAATACTTGCTTGAATGTTATCTCCAATTGCCACTATGACATTTCCAAAATTACGAATTCCTAAACTTTTTAAGACATTCTCATCTAGAGAATCTCCAATAACAGCATGTGCAGCAATGTTGGCATATTCGTTTACTTTGTCTTCATCAATGTCAATTGCTAGAACTTCCATTCCTTGGTCACTTAATGTTTTACAAATGCTTCCTCCAAAGCGCCCAAGTCCAATAACGGCAAATTCTTTTTTCATTTTGACAACCTCCATTATGTACCGATGTTTCTCATATAAATTTAGCCTATGCTTATTTACTATAAGGGAAAATAGATTAGAAAGCAAAGAAGGAATCTTCAAAAAAAAAGCGTCCAATATGGACACTTTTTTTATTATTCACTTTTTTCTGTTTCGCCAAGCACGCGGTTTACGCGTTTTTCAAGCATCTTCATGCCACTTCCACCTGCTTGGAAATGACGAAGCTGACCTGTTTTATCGAAAACATAGTATGCTGGAACATATTGATTTTCAAACGAATCTGTTAGCTTATGCTCGCTGTCTACAAAAATAGGCTGCGTAATTTCATGTTCTTTAGCTACTTTTTCGATTTGTTCAACGTTAAGATCATCTTCAGAACGAGGCATATGTACAGCAACAACGTTAAGCTGATCTTTATATTCATCGCGAAACTCATTTACTTTTGGCATTGCTTCTTTGCACAGATGACAGCTGATGGACCAAAAGTGAATAAGTGTTGGTTTTTCACCAACTAAATCTTCTTTTGAAACTTGTCCATTTAACCAAGTTGTTGCACCTTCGAGTTCAGGCATTGGAGCACGTAATTTCATCGTTTATTTCCTCCCTATTAACAAGCAGTTCACTTGCAAATTAAGTTTAGAAAGAGGTCTAACGCTCTGTTAGACCTCCATGTCATCATGTATAAATTAAAGAGTTTTTTGACCTGGTTTCCAGTTTGCTGGGCAAAGACCACCAGTTTGAAGTGCTTGAAGAACACGAAGTGTTTCATCAACGTCACGACCAATGTTGTTGTGGTTAACAACCGCATATTGTAATTCACCTTCAGGGTTGATGATGAATAGACCGCGAAGTGCTACACCTTCTTCTTCAATTAACACACCATAGTCACGAGAAACTTGGTGGTTTGTATCAGCAGCTAATGGATAGTTAAGATCTCCAAGACCGTTATCTTTGCGATCTGTGTTAATCCACGCTAAGTGTGTATGGATTGTATCTGTAGAAACCCCTATCACTTCCGCATCAAGGTCTTCAAACTCATCGTAGCGATCAGATAAAGCCGTAATTTCTGTTGGACAAACGAAAGTAAAGTCCATTGGATAGAAAAACAATACTGTCCATTTGTCATTTTTCATGTTTTCTTCAAGACTTACTTTACCAAATTCTTTGTTAGCTAGTACTGCTTCCATTTCGAAACGTGGTGCTTGTTTACCTACCATGCGTTCTGCCATTAATAATCCCTCCAACAATATAGTTAAATGAGAATACATAGAAGTTATTCTCATTTACATCTCTTTTCAACAAGTTCAATTATAGAGTAGACAGGGTCACCAGTCAACTATTAATAGTTAATACTATTTTAAAATAAATTTAAATAACTGACGATTTTAATGAGCTTGTCCATATGAAACAAGCTTAGCTTCTCTCTCTTTATTTTAATACAACCCTACCCTAACTTTCCAATAATATGATTGATTCTTTTCATACTTATTATGCATGAAACTTTCGTTGACAATTCTACTTAGTAGTTTATCATGGACAAATGAGGGAAAAGGTTAAGAAGTAAATGCTGTGTCCCCTACTGTTTGGACGAGAAAGGATGATTTTATTGTTTGATGTAAATCAGTTTGATTGGGAAGGACTTTTAGTTAATGCAGGACTCATTGCCCTTAAGGTTATTGGGCTGTTGATTGCCTTTTATATCGTAAGAGCTATCGGTAGTCGCGTTATGAACAAAGCTTTTCAAGAAGTTGCAAAGCGTAGAAATATTTCAGAAGGCCGGTCCTTAACTTTACATAAGCTAGCCGAAAATATTTTTTCCTATGTTTTAATATTTATGCTTGTTGCCACGCTATTTGGTATTTTTGGTTTACCAATTGCAAGCTTAATCGCTGGAGCAGGTGTTGTTGGACTTGCCATTGGATTTGGAGCTCAGGGGCTTGTCAGTGACGTTGTGACTGGTTTCTTCTTACTGTTAGAGAAACAAATTGATGTGAATGATTATGTAACAGTTGGAAGCTTTGATGGAATTGTTGAATCTGTTGGACTTCGTACAACACAAATTAGAAGCTTTGACGGTACGCTAAACTATGTGCCAAACCGTGAAATTACAAGCGTTAGTAATCATTCTCGAGGAAATATGCGTGCGTTGGTTGATATCGGAATTTCTTATGATGATAACATTGATCATGCAATGGAAATTATGCAAGCTGTATGTGACCGTGTAGCCGCTTCTAACCCCCTTGTTGTTGAAGGCCCTAATGTTATAGGAGTTCAAGGTTTAGGAGCCTCTGATGTAGTGCTACGCGTTATTGCTAAAACAGAAAATATGGAACAATGGGGTGTTGAACGTCAGCTTCGTAAAGAAATTAAAGAAGCGTTTGACGAACATAATATTGAAATTCCTTTTCCACACCAGGTTTATATTCACAAAAACCAAGAAGGAACAGAAACATCTTCCTATTAATTAACAAAAAAGACGTCTTCAAGACGTCTTTTTTGTTTGATGATTATTGTTGGTTAATATGTTGGCTTACTTGCTGACAAAGCTCATCAGCTGTATATCCTGATGCCGTAAGGATTGGGTTTTTTGTTGTTGTATCCATAATTCCCATCACGTTTGATTCGCTTCCTGTGACAACACAGCAGTCACAGCCGTTTGCATCGTTTTCATTATGAAGCTCTACAACTTCATGTCCTTGCTGTCTTAGGGCTTCTGCCACATCTGTTAAGCCATTTTCAACACCAATTCTTGCCATCACTTTCCACCTCCTACATACACGTACTATTTCCTTAAGAGGGGAAAGTTATTCCAATATTTTAGTTTTTTCTCTTTCCTTTATAAGTTACGTAGCGGGATAGAAGAGAAATGGCTTTTTCAATTGCCTCCTCATTTGGCAGAAGCTTTGAATGATGAAGGCCATTTTCTGAATCAACACCAAGCCAAAACATAACTCCAGGAATTTCTTTTAACATATAACCAAAATCTTCTCCTGTCATTGCTTCCTTGCAGTGAACAAGGGACATTTCTTCATCTTTTTGAATGAAATCCATAAATTCTTTTGCAAGGTTTTCATCATTATATACTTGATGATACATCGCTCCGTAATCGATTGTTGCTTTGCACTCATAGCCAGTTTCTATACCTTTTACAATAGCTTCAATTCGGTGTTTTACCTTTTGCATTGCTTCTGGTGAAAGAGTACGAATTGTTCCTTCGATACGCGCATTTTCTGCAATTACGTTTTGAACTGTACCACCTGTAATTTTACCAACAGTAATAACTGCACTATCTAGTGGATCTACATTACGCGCGACAATGCTCTGCAACTGTGTTACTAAAGAACAAGAGGCAACAACCATATCATTTGTAAGATGTGGATATGCAGCATGTCCGCCGCGTCCCTTTAAATCAATAAAAAGCTCTGACGTGTTAGCAAACAAAAGGCCTGGTTTCGTTGCAACCGTTCCAACAGGATATTCAGGAGCGATATGAAGAGCAAGAATAATATCTGGTTTCCATTCTCGCATTTCTTCGCTCTTTAGCATTGGCTCCGCCCCACCTGGTCCTTCCTCTGCTGGTTGAAAAATAAATACCATATTATCCTCAATTGGATTTTCAACAACATATGTAAGAAGACCCAAACCAATGCTCATATGAAAGTCATGTCCGCATGCATGCATATTTCCTTCATGTTCTGAAGAAAATGGTAGATTGGTTTCTTCTGTAATTGGTAACCCATCAATATCTGCTCTGTATCCAATCGTTTTTGACGGATTTGATCCTTTAACACGTACGAAAAGCCCTGTTTTCCAAGGTTTGATTTCGACCCTTTCACCTGGAAGAGTTTGCAAATACGTCAGTAAGTAGCGCTGCGTTTTAAATTCTTGAAAGCCAAGCTCAGGGATTTTATGTAGATCACGACGAATTTTTATAAACTGATTCATGTCTCAACATCCTTTAATATAAAATGGCGATGAAAATAAACAGAAAGGAAAGCGTGGCAAATAAGCATACCACGCTTTCCTTCTTAAAATGAGCTTCTTCTAACTCTTATTTAGTTTTCTTCGTTAAGTTGACGAAGCTCTTGCTTGATCTCAGTTTTTGATTTTGTTTTTTCATCAATTTTCTTAATTACGCGTGCTGGAGTTCCAGCTACAACAGAAAATGGAGGAACATCTTCAACAACAACAGCTCCTGCTGCAACAACAGAACCTTCACCAACTGTTACGCCTTCAAGAACAACTGCATTTGCTCCGATTACAACGTCGTCTTCCACAATAACAGGTTTTGCTGAAGGAGGCTCAATAACGCCAGCTAAAACAGCGCCAGCTCCAATGTGACAGTTCTTACCTGTCGTAGCACGACCACCCATTACAACGTTCATGTCAATCATTGTACCTTCGCCGATTACACAACCGATATTAATAGAAGCACCCATCATAATAACGGCATTATCACCGATTTCAACTTGGTCACGAATAATTGCACCTGGCTCAATACGTGCTTTCACACCTTTAAGATCTAATAAAGGAATAGCAGAGTTGCGGCGATCGTTTTCTAATACGTAGTCTTCGATTTTTCCTTCATTGCTTTCAAGAACTGTTTTAATATCTTTCCATTCACCAAATACAACGCCTGTATTGCCTGTAATGAAAGCCTTTGAAGCACCAAAGTCAATTGACTCTAGCTCACCTTTCACATAAACTTTCACAGGTGTTGATTTTGTGCTGTTTTGAATAAATGAAATAATTTCATTTGCATCCATCATTTTCATCCTTAGTTCCTCCTTAAAATGCTTATGTATTTGTTTAATGTAACAAATCCGACCTAAGTTGACAAGCTTTATTCACTTCTCATAAACCTAGAATGTGTTAAGGTGAACATTCTTTCCCTTTGCTTAATGAAGAACAAACATATCTTTTTTGCATCCAACATATTTGCTTTCATACAACCCTGCAACCATGAAATCTTGTTCACCATTTGCCACACGGAATCCGTGTCCTTTAACAGTTTCACACTGATGAAGAGCACTGTTATAAACATCAACAGAATAAATATTAGAGAAGCCTTGTCTATTTTGAGTAGATGATGCATAAATTTCACCATTATGTTCTGATAAATCTAAATAGCAAGACTCTGTTCCAGGGCTCTTACATTCTTTAAAAATCCATCTCTTCATTGTAAGGATTGGCGTGTATTCAATTTTCCCCCGTCTTCCTTTACTTGATCCTTTTGCAGCTACTAAATAGCTATCATTTAAAGTAAGAAGAGATGAAATCATCGCTTTTTCCTCTTTGTTAATATGTGTGAGACTTCCTGTTTTTAAACTATACATCCATATACCACCATACAGGCTATGAATCTGTGTTCCAATAAATAAAAAATGACTTGTAATACAGAGTGAACGAATCGTTGGCTTGTTTTTCAGATTCTCAAAAGGCTTAATTGTTCGCCAAGAAGTACCCGCATTCTCTGAAAGATAGATCGTATGCTGACCATGAGTAGCGACGATGTTCTCGTCGCTACCTGTAACAGACCATACTCTTGCTTTTGTTGGTAAGTGCGCAAGGTTCCACCTTTCTCCACTATCCGTTCCTTTAATCATTGTGCCATCGTCACCAACTCCAAAGAGATTGCCACCGACTTTTTTTAAACTTAAAATACGATTTCCAATTGTTAGCACTTTCTTAAATTGACCGTTATAAAAACGATAAATTCCTTCTCCTTTTACGGCTAAGTAATAACTCCCTTCTCCATCGTATACAACAGAGGTAGCTCCTTTATGAAACATGGGAATCCACTTTTCCTTTCTCTACCCATTTCAAAAAGTTTCTAGCAAATGTTTGGCATTCTAAAATCTGCTCATCTGTTTCTGGATAAAGCTCGATCTTCAGCTTTTCAGAGAAGACGTCGCCACCCGCTTCTAAAGCTCGCTCGGCAAATAAATTTACAGCTTCACAATACTGAGGATAGTCTCGATCACCAGAGCCAAAGCAGCCAATTTTCTGACCTTGTAGCGTACCCTTCTCAAGCTCATCGTAAAAATCTTCTGCCTCATATGGTAAATCTCCATCTCCCCATGTATAAGAACCAATTAAAATATTGTCATAGTTTTCTATATCTTCAATAGATATCTCATCCATAAATGCGTAAGAAACATTTTGTCCTTCACTTTCCAATGTTTCTTTTAATATTGTTGCGATATCTTCTGTATTTCCCGACATACTTACAAATGTAATAAGCGTACGGCTCATTTCCATCACCTCTTGTAATTGATAATGATTATCATATGTTCATATTATTGAAAATGATTATCATTGTCAACATTATTTCTTTATTCTTTCTTCCTATAAAAAAAAGTTTGCCTGTTATTCAGGCAAACTTATACACCTTTATATTCTGATATTACTTCTAAAAAAGCTTGTACTTGCTTTAATTTAAAGGAAGAGTCATAGCCAAGAAGCCACGTATCTCTTGCGATAGGCTTTCCTTTTTCATCTAACAGTGGAAGCTTATAAACAGAGTCATCTTCTTCCTTTAGAGATACAGAAGGTAATATCGCATACCCAATTCCATGTAAAGCCATTTGTTTACACGTTTCAATCTGGTCTACCACAATTGTTCTCTTTGGACTCGTTTGAAATTGAGTATGCCACCAGTCCTGAATTTCTTGATAATACGTTGAGTCACTTTTAAACTGGATAAAAGGTTTCTCTGTTTTTAAAACATCTTGGAATTCTTGAATTTCTGTATCAACAAGATAGAGCTGATCTGTAAGAAGGTACTCTTTAACTCCTTTCCAATCAGGGTTCCCTCTGATAATCCCAAGGTGCACGCTATCATCATACACATATTGCAACATTTCACTACTCCAGCCTGTTACAAGCGATATTGTCACGTGCGGATATTTTCTTACAAACTCTTTTAGTACATTTGGAAGCCAGTGCTGACCGATAATAGATGCAACAGCAAGCTTCAATGTTCCATGGACTTCTGTTTGCAAAGAGCCGAGCTCTTCTTTTACTTTTTCTTCTTTCTCGACCATCTCAGTTGCAAACTCAATAATTTTTTCTCCTGCTGGTGTAAGGGCAAGTCCTTTTTGTGAGCGTATAAAAATTTGAGTTTCCCAAGCCTTTTCAATTGTTTGTAAACGCTGTGAGAGCGCCGGTTGTGAAACGAAAAGCCGCTGAGATGCTCTGCGCATATTAAGCTCTTGTGCTAACACAACGAGCATTTTACATTCAACAAGCTGCATAATTCCCCTCAATTTCTTTTGTTTTTATTTATTATAGTCTTTCAAATAATTTTTGAACATATAAAAGCAAAAAAGGCAAGCGAATATGTCTTATTCGCTTGCCTTTCTTCACTCTATTATTTTGTATTATATGTATTGCTATGATAATTCTCGTAAACGACTATATAAAGAAGCAATTTCTTGATATTGCTTTGTTTCTACTGTTTTTAATCCATGTTCAATATCTACAAGATGACTGCTTACAACTTCTAACGCATATCCTTGTTCAAATAATATATGAAGTAAAAGCTGCTCTTCTTCCTTTGCAAGCGAAGCTGTCGCCTTCATTCGTCTCCCCTCCTCTCTTATCCTATATATAAAAGTCTAAAAGGTCTATATCGCTCTGTCAATATAACATCTTGGCATTTCATTCCTCTTTTCCTGAGCTCTTTCTACATTTTTCGACGCATACAAAAAAGAGCCAAAACAAATGTTTTCGCTCTTTTTAAACTTTAGGAAAAAATATAACATATAACCTTTTTTTCACAAAAAGCTTTTTTAAAATATTTCTTATACAAGTTGAAGTAAATCAAAGATTTCAATTGTGATAATATCAATATTATCGAATTCATACGTTTTAGGCTTTTCACCTTTGTTGAATACTTTTAATTCAAAAAGGTCCCCTTTTGCTTCATATGTAACGCTACAGATGCGCTCTCCGTTTATTTCAAAAAAGCGCTGTGGCTTTTCAAGCGTTTCTGTTTGGTTTTTCAAGCTTTCTAATCGGCTAATAATCGCTTTTAATTGTGACATTTTTAAACTCCCTTATGTTTATTTATTGTTATTCATTATCGTTTGGCAGAATACGAACAGTCATTCTTCTTTTCATTCCACCTATAACGGTGCTAAGCTATGATAACATGTACCACATTAAAAATCACCTTAAGGAGGAACAAAAATGAAAAAAGTAGAATTATACACTCAACAAGATTGCCCACCATGTCACATTGTAAAACAGTTTTTAACACATCACAACATTTCATTTATAGAATTTGATATAAAACGTGATGCAAAAGCGCGAAAACACATGATAAATACGTTAGGCTCTTTTTCTACTCCAACCGTTGTTGTAGAAGATGAGATTGTGACTGGCTTTAATATTGAAAAACTTGAACAGCTTCTATTATAAACAGTATTACCCTTATTATGAAACAGAAGACTATAAAATATAAAATCCCCTTACCTAAAAAGGAAAGGGGGGACATTTATAAGAGCGCATCTTTTTCATATAAGTAATCATAAGACAAGTCTATAAACAAATACTGTGTTTGACCGAGCGGGAACGAAAACGTACGGACGGTTTCACCTACTTCAATGTCGCTGTACAAGTCTGAAAGAATTCCGCGCTGATTCAAGCTCATTTTCATTACATTTTCTAAGAAGTAAGGACGCCAGCTCCAGTTTTTATGAAGATATTCAGGCTGAAAAATCCATTCTCCTTCTCTTTTTAATCTGTTCCCTGAAAGCTGAAAACCATTTTCATCGCAAACGTACATTCGAAAGCACATTTTATCAAGCTCCTCACACATAAAAGCTAAAAGCTCGTCATATGTTTCGTAATGCTTATGCTTAGATAACACATCTTCGACTTTTCGATGAATTTTATTTGTTAATTCATGAAGAAAACGCAACTTCTTTTTTTCATGATTAATAAACATTTCAAATTGGTTTTTTAATTTTTCTTTTAAAATCCCTTGCTCAACTCGTTTTCTTTCTGGTTTATGTAAGTAAAACCCTTGAAAATACCTTCCTCCATTTCGCCATGCATATTGGAGCTGAAAAGAAGACTCAATATCTTCATAAAGAAGGGTTGCTCCTATCTTATGAGCAAGCATTGAAAGAGAATATAAAACATCGCGGTACGACTGTGGAACAGATGTTTTTAGAAGCATATGTAGATCAACTTTTAAAATATCTGGCTGAAGCAAACCAATACGATCTAAGTTACTTCCTTCTTTCCCAATATTATCCACAGCAAGTTTAATACCATATGTACGATAGTATAAAAGTAAATGCTGAAGATGCTCAATCTCTCCTTCAAAATTATGTTCTGTAATTTCCATCACAATACGAGAAAGGGAGAGTCCTTTTTCTTCATACGTTCTTAAAAGTGAAAGAAGCTCTTCCCCATGATCAAGCATTAGCAAGTTCGGGTTTTGATTAAAAAACAAAAGATAAGGCTCTTCACTTTCTACAGCATCTTCCAGAGCTTGCACAATAATTGATTTTTGTACTTCATTTCGATATTCTTCTGGAATTGTTTGGTCATAAAAAAAAGACCCTAAGCTTACAACCTCACCATTGTTATCAAAGCGAGCTAATGCTTCATAACCAACAACTCGGTGTTCATCCGCACTAAATATAGCTTGGTAATAAGGGAAAACTTTGTCCA
Source organism: Priestia sp. TRM10 (assembly GCF_057808375.1). Lineage (NCBI taxonomy): Bacteria > Bacillati > Bacillota > Bacilli > Caryophanales > Bacillaceae > Priestia > Priestia sp. TRM10. Next base: position 146,963 of record NZ_JBJZOT010000013.1, on the reverse strand, counting down.
TGTTTGTTAGGATGTCAAGTGGATCCATTATGAACACCTCCTTTAGTTTTAATGTTAACAAATAGTATAATATGAGTTTTATATTTGCGCTAGTATATTATCTCACCATTTTTCATTTTTTAAGAAAAAAGTGAAAAATAAAAATAAACAATTATCTTCTCTATCCTTATTTAAATATCCTACATCTAAATAAATAAAAAACAAGGTGTGTTAGTAAAATGAAAAAGATAACGAGAAGAACCTTTTTAAAAGGAAGCGGTGCTCTTATACCATTTTTAATAAGTGGTTTTGGATATATGTACATTCGCTATATTGAACCTTTTTATGTGCACACGGTTTTTAAGACCCTAAGCTCAACAACACTCCCTAAGGAACTTAGTGGAAAAAGAATTGTTCAATTTAGCGACATTCACCTTAATTCAACATATACACTAAAAAAGCTTCGTAGACTTGTTAAACAAATAAATTCCCTCTCTCCTGATCTTGTCTTTTTTACAGGCGATTTAATAGATGCTCCACAGCAATACAAAGAAGCTGGAGAAATTCCCCCTATTCTAAAACAAATTAAAGCCCCTCTCGGTAAATTTGCTGTTTATGGTAATCATGATCATGGAGGGTTTGGAACTAATTTATACGAAGAAATTATGAAGAAAAGCCATTTTCAGCTTTTAAAAAACAGTTCTGTACGAATTGAAGGGAGTGATGAAAAAGCACTAGTAATCTATGGACTTGACGATGTGATGCTCGGTAAGCCAAATCTTACTCAAACGCTTCAGAATGCTTCTCAAGACTTTTTCTCTATTGTCCTTGTTCATGAACCAGATATCGCTCCAGAAGTAGCACGCTACCCAATTAACCTTCAATTATCGGGTCACACACATGGTGGACAGATACAACTGCCTTTTATAGGTCCTATTGTTACTCCTCCATATGGCACTAATTATGTAGAAGGTCTTTATACAGTTCAACATTCAGCAATGAAACTTTATGTAAATCGAGGCTTGGGAACAACTCGTCTTCCTTTTCGTCTACTTGCTCCACCAGAACTCACTATCTTTACACTAAATCATATACGTCCATAAAGAACAGGCTCATTATTCTTCATCTTGTCATACACTGCTAAGGACTAGAGTTTATGAGGAGGAATTTCACTATGCAATATTATCCACCACACTACTACCGTAATCAGCCAGATGAACGCTTTTTCTTTGGTGCTCCGTTTCTAGGCGGTCTTGCTGGAGGATTGTTAGGTGGATTGACTATTGGCGCAATTGGCGGAGCATATCGACCACCTTTCTATGGACCAGGACCTTTCTATGGACCAAGACCTTTCTATGGGCCACCTGTTCCATATTATGGAGGCTATCCTTACTATCGTTAACTAAACTTGTTGTTTTAAGATAAAAAGCCCCCAAACTTCCGTTTGGCGGCTTTTTTAGCTATTCCTCGTCTTCCCCTACACTATAGGCAAGCTGAAATAAGGTTTGCTGGCTATCTATAATTGGTTCATCTTCAGTTCTTTTTACATAATGGTACGTTCCATCTGGAGACTGTTCACGTGCTTTTACATTATCACTCATCATAATTTGCATCCATTGGGTGATACGTTGCTTCAAATACCCGCTAAAAATTGGAAACATAATTTCAACACGTTTTTCCATATTTCTCGTCATTAAATCCGCAGAAGATAAGAAAAACTTTTTCTCTCCGTTATGGTGAAAATAATAAATGCGTGTATGCTCCAAGAAACGCCCCACAATACTTCTCACTGTAATGTTTTCGCTTACGCCTTTAATACCAGGGCGAAGGCAACAAGTCCCTCGTACAATTAAATCTACTTTTACACCTGCATTTGAAGCTTCATAAAACTTCATAATAAGCATTTTATCTGTTAGAGAGTTCATTTTAGCAATAATATGTCCATTTTTGAACTGATGGTGATAACGAATCTCTTCTTCAATTAAATGAATAAAATCTTTACGAATGTCATATGGAGCGACAGAAAGGTGATTATAATTCGGTTTTTCGGTATAACCACTTAGGTAGTTAAAGAAGTTAGTCGCATCAATCCCAATGCGATGGTTCGATGTAATAAGACCCGCATCTGTATATATTTTAGCTGTAGCATCATTATAATTGCCTGTACCAAGGTGGACAAACCGTTCAATGCGATGATTTTTTTTACGTACAACAAGCGTAATTTTACTATGTGTTTTAAGGTATGTCATACCGTAAATTACATGACAGCCTGCCTTTTCGAGTTCCTTTGCCCATTGTACATTATTTTCTTCATCAAATCGAGCTTTGAGCTCTACAAGTACTGTAACCTGTTTGCCTTTTTCAGCTGCTCTTTTTAAAGCTTTAATAATTGGCGAGCCTCCGCTGACACGATACAGTGTTTGTTTAATTGCCAATACATCGTCATCATCTGCTGCATCGTTCACAAAATCGACTACAGGTTCAAATGATTCGTATGGATGATGAAGTAAAATATCACGTTCTAATGCTTTTTCAAAAATATTTTCATTATAATACAAATCACGAGGAGGTTGAGGAATGAGCGCTTCATAAATTAAATGATCATGCGTCATTGATACAGTTTTATAAAATGAGAATAAAAATGTTAAATCAAGCGGTGCATTAATGCTATAAATATCTTTATTGTGGACTTCAAGTTCTTTTTTCAAGTAATTTAAAACATGGTGATCATACTGTTCTCCTTTAACTTCTAATCGAACAGCAGCTCCCCACTTACGTTTCCGAAGCTCTTTTTCAATTTCCCGTAGAAGATCTCTTGCTCCCTCTTCATGAATGGTCATATCGGCATTACGGGTAATTCGAAATTGTGTAACACTCTTAACTGTAAAACCTGTAAAGAGCTTGTGAATATAAAAAGATATAACATCTTCTAAAAAAATAAATAAGCGCTTATGTTCAGATTGTGTAGGAAGTTCAATAAAACGATCTAGCACACTCGGAACTTGAACTAATGCAAGTTTTCCTGTTGGAAGAACCATTTCTTCATCCTCTGATTCTCCTTGTTCTAATACAATAGCTAGGTTTAGCGTTTTATTTAGAAGCATTGGAAAAGGTCTATAAGCATCAACAGCCATAGGAGTTAAAACAGGAAAAATTTGCTCATCAAAATGATTTTCTAAAAAAGCTCTCTGTTCTTTTGTTGCTTGATCCATTGAAATAAAGCTTATTCCTTCTTCTTCTAGTAATGGAATGAGCGAATTGTATGTTTCAGACTGGATACTTACTAATGACTGATTCTTCTCAGCAATTTTTGAAAGCTGCTTTTTAGGCGTGAGTCCTGCTTTATTCTCTGGTTTGTTGAAACCTGCTTTTACTTGATCTTTCAATCCTGCTACTCGAACCATAAAAAACTCATCAAGGTTAGAGCTGAAAATAGCAAGAAATTTCAAAGATTCTAGAAGAGGATTATATGTATCTATCGCTTCTTCTAATACCCGTTCGTTAAAAGCGAGCCAACTTAACTCACGGTTGTTGTAATACTCAGGATTCCCTAATCCTTCTACCTTGTTATTTGCACTTAATAGTTCCACAGTTTTTTACCACCCTTACTATTTCTCTATCTCTTTATATAAGGAGCGTAGAAAGAATTATCATCTTATTTCAAATTACCACTTAATTGTTAAGCTAATGTAAATTTTCTGTTAACATTCTTTAAAATTCAAAGAATAATTCCTTTTTTGTCACATAATGTTAAGTGAACATATTTCTTTTTGCGCATATAACAATAAATATTAATAAGGCCTTTAGGCCTGTAATCTCCTTTTGCAATTACAAAAAAAGCCTCTTTATCCAAAGAGGCTTTTTTAATATGTCTAAACTTCTGTTTTGTTTACAAATTCAAGCTTTAAATTTCTTTTAATTACTTTTTCTAAATGCTTTTTTTGTTTTTCTGCCTGATATTCTTCCGCTCGATATTCATCCCTACAGCTTATATAAAGCTCAACTGTATTGCTGTTGTCTTGTTTTACTTTTATCTCTTCAACAATATTTCGTTTTGTTGCATTTAAGCTATAAGAGAATTTAAGAAGAGCTCCTAAAAAGCGAAGTTTTCTTTGCTCGTCCTTTGTAAACCAGCCTCCATAAGGCTCCATATATTGTCTAAAAACACCCTTGCCTTTATATGATGAAACAAAAGCAAGTTTCAACCGATCTCGGTGACGTATCCCCTCAATCGTTCTATTAGCTATAATGTTAAATGTATGCTGACTGCTTGATTCAGAATCGATATATTGACCAAAGTGGAATAAGTAAGCGCCACGCTTAAGTAGCAGCCAATCTTCTTCTTCCCATGATAGTTGAAGCACTTCTTTTAAAGAGTCTAACATGCTCATTGCAATCGTAAGCACTTGCTTAGCGTGCTCTGTATCAATTTCAAAATCATAAATAAGGGCTTGGAAACTTTCACGGGCAACATGCGGAAAAGATTCAATATTAAGAGGTCTCATAATTTCATCAAAAAATACTCCTTCACGCAGCCCTTTTCTACTCAACATAAATAAAGGTGCATCTGAATATTCGCAAATTTGTCTAAATACCTCAATTGCTGGAAGGATCGTATCTGCTCGATCTTTTGAAAGCCCGTCCATTCCTTGTAACTGTTCATAAGAAAGTGGACAAAGTTTTTGGCTAACATATGTAATATCCTCAGGCTTCATTTCATACTGATGAAGTCCTCCTAGTGGATAATTTATAAAGCTTTGATGAAGCTGTGCAGCATTTCTTGCACTTCCTCCAATAGCTATTATCGGAAGTCTTCGAGAACGGAGCCATGGAATTTCTTCAAGCTGACTATGGAGATAATGTTTCATCTCTTCGTACTCAGCAATAGTTGGAACATCTCCTTGAACAAAATTTAACTTTAAGGAAAGAGCTCCAAACGGAAAACTATGAAACTCAACGAGCTTTCGATTTTGGAAATACGTAACTTCTGTACTTCCCCCTCCAATATCAATTGTAATACCTTCTGTAATTTCAGTTGAATTAATAACAGCTAAAAAACCATAGTATGCTTCCTCAAATTCCGTAATTACATTCATATGAAAGTCTGTTTCAAGCGCAACTCTCTTTTTTATTTCTTCAACATTCTTTGCTTGGCGAACAGTTGCTGTTGCTACACATTTTACATGGTTTAAATCATGATGTTTTGTAATCGATTCAAAGCTCTGCAGTGTATTCAACAAAACAGAAATGCCCTCTTCTGTTAACACGTTTTCTTTATTGAGATAATTTCGTAACCGAGCTACTATTTTTATATTTTCAATTTCTTTAAATCTTAAGCCTTTATTGTGCTCATAAATGACTAATCTCATTGTGTTTGATCCAATATCAATCATTCCATATTTTGTTTTCAACGTTTCTTCTACACCCTTTACCATTTGTTTTCTTTATCTTCCCTCGCTAAATCGTTCAATTGAAAAGAAACTTCCAAATCTGGAAGTTTCTTTTTTATTTATGTCCATTTTAGCTGAAGTTTTTAGAGGAGACAACTATATTATCCTTTACCAGCTTGGAAACCTGGATAAAGCGTCATGCCTCCATCTACGTGTAAAGTTACCCCTGTTACATACTTCGCTTCTTCTGAAGCAAGAAAAGCAGCAATTGAGGCTACTTCTTCTGATTCTGCTACATATCCCATGGGAATAAGCTCAATTACGCCTTTTTTCTCTTCTGGATCTGAGAATTTTTCAGCATTGATTGGCGTATTAATAGCTCCTGGACCAATAGCATTTACACGAATTCCTTTTGGTGCATACTCAAGTGCCAGCGTTTCCGTCATCATACGAATTCCGCCTTTACTTGATGCATAGTGAACAAAATGCGGCCAAGGAATTGTATCATGAACGCTTGACATGTTAATAACTGTACCTTTTTTGTCATTTTTAACCATGTGATCAATAGCATTGCGAGCGCACATAAACGTTCCAGTTAAGTTTACTGAAATAACTTTATTCCAATCTTCAAGCGACATCTCATGTGATGGAATTTCTTTTTGCACCCCAGCATTGTTCATCATAACGTCGAGTGTTCCGAATTCAGATATTGCCGTGTCGATCAGCTTTTTCACATCGTCTTCTTTAGAAATATCTGCTACAACACCTGTTGCTTCTCCACCCGCTTTTTTCACTTCTCCTACCACTTCTGCTAAAGCCTTTTCGTCATTTGGTCCATTTACGACAACTTTCATTCCTTCTTGTCCAAAACGAATAGCAATAGCTCGTCCAAGACCTGAAGTACTTCCTGTTACAACAGCTACTTTTCCTTTTAAGTCATTGTACATCATGATGTCCTCCTTCTATTTCGTAAATCCTAGCATAACTCCGCCAACGATAATTAAAATGGAGCCAATAATAACAAATACCATTTGTGTTTTAGTTTTCTTCTCTCCGAGGAAGAATATTCCTCCCAAAGTAGAAATAATAATTCCTGTTTGCGATAAAGAGAAACTGGTGGCTACACCAACAAGTGGAATGGACAATAGTAATGCAAGGTTTCCCGTACTCCACCATATTCCTGTGAAAATATTTCGTAATGTGTACTTATCATATGGTTTATGTTTAAGAGACATAATGAAAGCTCCTACAACCATTCCTATTGACTGAGGTAGAATAGCTGTCCACCCGTCAATTTCAAACCACCGGATAATAACAACATATGCGACATATCCCACTGTTGAAAGAAGGAGAATAAGCAGTCCTTTTGTGAAATTAGACTTCCCGTTTCCTTCACCACCATTTGCTGATTTATCATAAGAGTTACAAATGGCTCCAATGATAATCGCAACGAGGGCAATGATTCCTATTGTTAACTTTTTCCCTGTATCCCATTCCCCAAAAACAAGCACCCCAAACAATGATGTTCCAACAAGCTGCATTCCAGTTGAAAGTGGAACTGTTTTAGATACACCGAGATATTCAATGGAACGGAACTGATTCATCTGTCCAATTGACCAAAAAACTCCCGAAATAAAGCCAATAATAAAAATAAGCGTTGTAAAATCTGGAGTAGTGAAAAAATATACGACAATAGAAAATAAAAGGGCGCCTATTGTTGTCCCGAGAACCTGACTATAAGGTCCTCCTCCTAACTTTTCACTTAGGAAAACAAGGCTTCCCCACGTAATAGCTGGTATAAGAGCAACAAGAATATCTAACATAAGTTCACCTTCTTTTCTTAAGGTTTTAAAATTCAAGCTGAAATTATTATGTGAAGTGTGCTAACCTTTTATGTACAATGTTGCAAAATTAACAATAACGGCTATAATAGAGGAAAATGTTTAAAGGACAAGGAGTGAAAATATGTCTGCTCATGAACAAAAGACATTTTCAACATTGCAGCTTGCACAGGCTCTCTTTACTGTAAATCGCCATGCGAAAACAGCTACAGATCCTAAATATCTTTATATGCTGAAAAAACTTGGCTTGAAGAAGCTAATCTCTGAAAAGAAAGCCAAAAAAGAAGGCCTTCATTTTTCTCCCAACCCTAAAAATAGTCAACAGCGTTCAGATTTACTTGTTTCGGTTGCTGACTATTACTTTCATCTTCCTCCTCAGAAAGAAGACTTTGCTACCCTGCCACATCTAGGTTTACTAGATCAACAGTATCGAAATCCACCTACTAAAATGTCGCTATCTCATGCCAAAAAAATTCTTGTAGCCTATACAGGATATGAAGAAGAAAAGAAAAAGGACGAGCGCTCTCCTTACAAGAAAAAATATCAAAAGCCCGTATTCAAACCGCTCGGGAAATAAAACAAATGAAAGCTTGTTCGAAAAACAAGCTTTCATTTGTTTTTATCTGCTATTAAATTGGTTGAAAGGTTGGTGAGACGCTGAAGATCGAGAAACTGCACAATCCTATCTTCTACTATGCCTATACTTTTTGTTAGCGTATCTTCTCTTTTTCCGAATGATGGCATCTCCATAATATCTTCCTCTCTTATCTCCAATAAACCAACTACTTCATCTACTGTAAAAACAAGAGAATAATGCTCTTGTCGAGTAAATAAAACAGTATTTTCCTCTTCTCGTTTTTCACCAAGTCCAAGCAACTCTTTCCCACTATATAATTTCAGCTCTTTTTCTCGTTCTTCTGTAAGCTCTTTCTTATCTTTAATTTTACAAATGGACGATAAGGAAACTGCCATATGTAAATTTTCTATTTTAAATTCCAGCCAGTTATGTGTCATCATTTCTCCTCTTTTCCTTCTTCTCACTATCTCACGTATCGGCACTTTAAAAGCTTTATGAATAGAAAAAGAAAAAACCTCTTAATTCACAGAAAACTTTGGATATAGTTCAAACGGTAGACGAACAAGCAAAAATTTCTTATACTAACTAAAGCTTATGACGAAAGTAAGGTGTTGAGTTCAATGAAAGGCTCAATCGTTGTTTTTAATAAACAGAACGAGATGAGAGTTATTGAAGATATAGAAGAAACTTTGTTGGAGGACATTCGTCGTCAAACAAAACAAGAGCATTGTCTTGTTCAATTAGATGATGGAAAAGTTGATTTAGGATATATTTCAAATGCCTTTTTCCGTGAAGGAGAAATTCATACAGATTAATAAAAAGAGCTGTAGTCCATGGACTACAGCTCTTTCTTCTAGCGAAACCATCCTTTACGACGGAACCAGATTGTTAATACAATAGCAATAACCGCCATTACTCCCAGTAAAATAAAATAGTTGTATTTCCCTTTGAGTTCAGGCATAAAAACAAAGTTCATTCCATACAGTCCTGCAAGAAAGCTAAGAGGCATGAAGATAGTCGTAATGACGGTCAACGTCATCATAATGCTGTTCATTCGGTCTGAATTCATAGAAATATAGTTATCTCGTATATCGGAGGTGAAATCTCGGTTTACTTCAACAAGCTCCGTTAATTTAAGAAGGTGATCTGCAATATCTTGGAAATAAAGATGCTGTTCTTCTACATCCTTTATATGCTGAGTGCTAACAATTTTATATATTAACTCACGCATAGGAAAAATAGTTCGACGAATTTTCGTTAACTGTCTTCTTAACTCAAATACCTCATCAAGGATAGAGCTGCGGCTCTCTTCATCATCACTTCCCTCAATTTCATTGAGACGGTCTTCGATACGATAAAGAGGCGGGAAGTAATCATCCACAATTTGATCAATAATATCATGTGCAATTTCTGTTGCTCCTCTTTGTAGCCTCTCATTTTTTCTTAATTTTGCCCACGTATTATTTATAGCTCGCACGCTTTTCTTATGGAATGTAACAACATAATTTTTCCCAAGAAAAAAGTTAATTTCCTCTGCCTGTAAACTTTTTTGTTGAAGATAATGAACTGTAAGGAATGTGTACTTGTCATAGGAGTCCATTTTTGGACGCTGTACATGCTCTATACAGTCCTCAATTGATAAAGGATGGAACCGAAACTTTTTGGAAAGAAGCTTGATTTCCTCATCTGTTGGTTGATCAAAGTCAACCCAGTACCATGAAATACTCGCTCTTCCTGTATCACGAAGTGGTAGATTTTCTTTAAGCTCCCCTTCTTTCGTTATTCCATATACTCTTATCATAAAATGTCACGTCTTTCTTTTTTATGTATTCTAGTTTACATACCCCGCACAGACTTTTTTAAAACTCTTTTCTCTTTCTATCGTTTTTATATGGTACTCTATGTATAACATTATTTCTATAAAAATGGAGGACATCAAAGTGGAGCATCTTATCAATACTAGTGTACAAAACATAAAAATTTCAGGCATTCGCCAGTTTTTCAACATGGTTGCTCACTATGAGGACGTTATCTCATTTACAATTGGGCAACCTGATTTCCCGACACCATTACATGTTAAAGAAGCAGCTAAAAAAGCCATTGACGATAATGTAACATCCTATACACATAATGCAGGATTTATAGAACTTCGAGAAGCGGCTGCGAGCTTTGTTCGTTCACGCTACAATCTGCACTACAGAGCAGAAGATGAAGTACTTGTAACAGTTGGGGCAAGTCAAGCTATTGACATTGCTTTCCGTACCATTTTAAGTGCTGGAGATGAAGTCATTTTGCCCGCTCCTGTTTATCCAGGATATGAACCTGTTATCTCCCTTTGTGGTGCTCATCCTGTTCATGTTGATACAACAGAAACAGACTTTAAGCTTACTGCAGAATTACTTAAAAAGCATATTACGCCAAACACAAAAGCTATTATTTTACCTTATCCATCAAATCCTACAGGTGTGACTCTTTCACTTGAAGAATTACAAGAGATTGCAACTCTTTTAGAAAAGCACGATATCTTTGTGATTTCAGATGAAATTTATAGCGAACTTACTTTTTATGGCGATCATGTTTCAATTGCTTCTATTCCTTCAATGAGAGAAAAAACGATTGTCATAAATGGAGTTTCTAAATCACATTCAATGACAGGATGGCGCATTGGCTTTTTATTTGCTCCTGCTCAGATTACAAAACATATGATAAAAGTGCTGCAATACAACGTTTCATGTGCTTCTTCTATTTCTCAAAAAGGAGCACTTGCTGCCTTAACAGAGGGGAAAGATGATGCAGTGCCAATGAAGAAAGAATACAAAAAGCGGATGGAATACGCCTATGAAAGACTTGTTAAAATGGGCTTTACCGTTACAAAACCAAGCGGAGCATTTTATATTTTTCCATCTATTAAGCCTTTTCATCATGATTCACACGAGTTTGCTTTAAATCTTGTCAAAGAAGCTGGTGTTGCGCTCACACCAGGTACGGCCTTTTCAGATTATGGACAAGGATATGTACGCCTTTCTTATGCTTGTTCAATGGAACAGTTAAAAGAAGGACTAGATAGGATGGAATGTTACTTAAAATAAAAAGAAATCCTCCCGATTGAGGGAGGATTTCTTTTTATAATCCGCCTTTATATACTCCTGCATTTTTTGAAGCATTTTGCTTTTTCATATCTTCTTTATGCTTATGATTCGCCTTAGCACTTCCCATTTCACGGCTAAACTCAGTATCCGTTTTTGATGAGTCAAAACCTTTTTTATTTTTTTGATCTGCATCATGTTTCTTTGTGCGTTTTGCCATTGTCCTCAACTCCTTCACCACTTATTGTGGAGGAAAGCTGAGCTCTTTATCCTTGTTTATTCATACCATTTGTAAAGGACTTGAGTACCTTTATTTTCAAACCCTTGCTGTGCTAATTTTTCATACATTTCTTTCGCCATCTCAACTCCAGGCATTTTAAAATCCATCTTTTCCGCTTCATCAAGCGCGATTTTCAAATCTTTAATAAAATGTTTCACAAAAAAACCTGGTTCAAAGTCACCATTTATAATGCGCGGAGCTAAGTTACTTAATGACCAACTTCCAGCTGCTCCTGCTGAAATTGATTTTAATACATTTTCCTGATCTAAGCCTGCTTTTTTAGCGTATGCAACTGCCTCACAGATACCGAGCATATTAGAAGCAATAGCAATTTGATTGCACATTTTAGTATGCTGTCCTGCACCTGTTTGTCCTTGTAAAAGAACATTTTCCCCTAGCGTTTTCAGCATTGGAGAACATGTGTCAAAAACATCCTTATCTCCACCAACCATAATGGTTAACGTAGCATTTCGAGCACCGACGTCTCCTCCTGATACAGGTGCATCAAGTGTATAAATCCCTTTTTCTCTTGCACTTCTATAAATTTTTTGTGCTAAAGAAGGTGTTGAAGTTGTAAAATCAATGAGATATGTGCCAGCTTTAGCATTGTTTAATAAGCCTTGTTCATTAAAGTATACTTCTTCTACATCACTTGGATAGCCAACCATTGTCATTACAACATCGCATGTTTCTGCTATTTCTTTTATAGAGCACCATACGGCTCCTTCATCAATTAATGACTGCGCCTTTTCCTTTGTTCTTGTATACACAAAAAGTTCATGACCTTGATGCTGAAGATGGGAAGCCATGCTTTTTCCCATTACTCCTGTTCCAATAAATCCAACCTTATATAATTGACTCATTTTCCTCACCTCAAGTATTTTTTCTTTATCGAACACATACTAAAAACAAACTGTTTGACTTTTTGCTTGCTCCCCTTTACAATCTTTAACTTAGTTAACATTATAATTTGGAGGTTTCTCAATGGAACAAAACTTTTTTGAAGTTGTTGAAGCTCGTACATCAATTAGACATTATGATGCTTCACATAAAATATCAAAACAAGAACTAAAGGACATTTTAACCGCAACAGCAAAATCTCCATCTGCATGGAATCTTCAGCATTGGCATTTCATGGTATTCACAAGTGATGAAGCAAAACAGCGCCTTTTACCAATTGCTTATAATCAGAACCAAGTCACAGAGGCTTCAGCCGTTGTTGCTGTTTTAGGTGATTTAGAAGCAAACAAAAACGTAGATGATGTATATAATCCACTTGTAAATAGAGAAGCAATGACAGCGGAAGTAAAAGACATTTTAGCAGGTCAAATTAACCGTGCTTATGAAAATGATATTTTCGCTCGTGATGCAGCATTTACAAATGCTTCTTTAGCCGCTATGACTCTTATGCATGCCTCAAAAGCAAAAGGATATGATACATGTGCAATGGGCGGCTTCAATGCAAAAAACTTCGTGGAAGAATTTAAAGTGAGCGGTAGATATCTACCTGTTATGCTCATTTCAATCGGAAAAGCAGCAAAAGAAGCCCATCAAAGCGAACGCTTTGACCTTGACCGTTTAACAACGTGGTTATAATTAAAAACAGTTGGACATTAGTCCAACTGTTTTTAAATGGACTTCACTGCCCCACCATCGACTAAAAATGAACTTCCTGTCATATATGTATTTGCATCAGAGCTTAAAAACAAAACGACATTTGCAAATTCTCTAGGTTCTCCATAGCGGCCAAGCGGGATGCCAGCCTTTGCTTCCTGTCCTACTTGTTCGATACTTTTCCCCTGTTTTTCAGCTCTTATTTCATCAAGATGCTCAACGCGCGCTGTTGCGATTCTACCTGGTGCTACCGTGTTTACTAAAATGTTGTACGGGGCAAATTCACCTGCAATGGTTTTCGTTAATCCTACAACACCCGTGCGGAAAACATTTGATAGAAGAAGCCCTTCAATTGGTTCCTTAATAGAAGAAGAAGCGATGTTAATGATTTTTCCTCCTTTTTCTTTTAGAAGTGGAAAGAAAGCTCTAATTGACCTCACATAACTAAGAAGGTTGAGTTCAAAGGCATTGTAAAAATCTTCATCAGTTAGTTCATTAAGCGTACCTGCTTTCGGTCCTCCGCTGTTATTAATTAAAATGTCTAGTGAACCAAACTCCGTTTTCACCCGTTCTAGAAGGGCTTCAATATCTTCAGGTTTCGTAATATCTGTTTTCTGATATAGAACACGTGACTCCCCTTTTTTTGTTAGCTCCTTACACATTTGAGCTAGCTTGTCTTCTGAACGACTTGCAATAATAACATTTGTTCCCTCTTTCACAAATCCTTCAACAATAGCTTCCCCAAGACCTTGGCTTCCTGCAAGAACAACTGCATTTTTCCCTTTAAGTTGTAAATCCACTTTTCAACTTCCTTTCTCTTTACACATTGTCTACTTCAAATTACCATAGAAGAAAGAAATGAGCAAAATATTTTTATTATTCAATCTTTTCAAAAGGAGAATGAGAGAATGGAATATAAAAAACAGTTGCTTATGTTTCATAATAATAAGTTTGTAGAAGCAAAAATTCGCAGCTATAATGAGGATGATATTAATGCTTTAATAGCTGTCCAAAAATGTGCCTTTCCTCCGCCTTTTCCACCTGATCTTCTTTGGTCTGAACAACAGCTTACAGAACATATTAAGCATTTTAAAACAGGATGTTTATGTGTCGAAGTTGATGGGGAAATTGTCGGCTCCATCACCTCGCTTATTATCAAATACGATGAACATCAAGAAGAACACACGTGGGATAAAGTAACTGATCAAGGCTATATCCGTAATCACACTGAGCATGGTGATACTCTTTATGTTGTAGACATATGTGTTGCTCCTTCTTTTAGGAAGCTACAGCTTGGCAAATGGCTCATTCATTCACTTTATGAAGTTGCTGTACATTATAATTTAAAAAGATTGCTTGGTGGAGCTCGCATGCCCCATTATTCGAAATATAAACATCTTTATCCCCCTGAAAAATACATTGAGAAAATCATAAAAGGAGAAATAATCGATCCTGTTGTAACCTTTTTATTAAAAAGTGGACGCACTCCCCTCACCGTTGTTCCTAACTACTTAGAAGACGAACACTCTTGTCATTACGCTCTTTTAATGGAATGGAAAAACCCACTATACAAAAAAGACGCTCCATCTGAAGCGTCATCTTAGTAGATTAAATCCCACATATCATCTTTTCGAGAATAAATAAGCTTCGCTTTATAACTGCTTTCTTGCTTATAAAAAGATAAATCTTGCAGAAGTTCATCTATACTGAAAAAAGAACCTACAGTATAAAGCGGAATTTGCAAATCCTTGCGCGACCTTGTCATACTTTTAAAGTCGATTAACAGGCCGTCATGTGTTAAGGTTAGAATCGTATGTGCCAAAACGGGCGGCAGCGGTGGATAATCTAAATGTTTACGAAAAAGCGGAAGGCGTTTTTTTATTAGCATTGATGTCTTTAGTGGTACAATATGACTAATCATATGCTGAATATGGGCTACCTGCTTACAGTAAACTTTATTTAACCAGCCGTCCTCTTCTGTTAAATAAACATATTCATTATTAAGCTTACGGAAAAACGGAGAAGATAATGGTTTCTTATAATGTCCTAAGTAAAGCAATGCTGCCTTTTCTTCTGGTTCTAGGGAATCAAGCAAGCTTGTATCATCAATATCAATCCAGCAAAATTCACTGTATGTTCTGATGGGTTCTTTAACAAGCTCTGTAATCTGTTCCTTTTCAACATAATTCATAAACGTTCCCATATGAAAATCGCTATCTTCGTAATTATGTTTCAACAGAAGAAGATTTGACAGCTCTGTTGGGAGGGATGCAAGGAATTCCCTAAATTCAATGCCGTGCGTTAAGAAACACTTATCGTTTACGTTTCCGTTGATATAAACAAGCTCTTTTATATCATCTGGATGCGCCAATAGTAGATACCTGCCTTTTACATATATTAATTACTGAAGAGGAAAAGTGGTTATTGAACTTTCCTTATTATGATACACCGTTACTACTTTAGTTTATTTTATATAAACGACATCGATAAACGATTCATTATACTGTAAATTATTATATCGTTTCTTTCTTAATAAAGAAATGATAAATTAAAATTCTTAACCTATAAGTTAACGCACTAATTACAATATAAGCCTACATACAAAGTCTCATGTTTATACAATAAATACAGTCTACAGAAGACATTGTAAAGGAAGGAGTAAAAATGGATTTTAGACATTTACATTATTTTACAACAGTTGCTAAGCAACAAAGTTTTACAAAGGCTGCTCACAAACTCCATGTGTCTCAGCCGTCTTTAAGTAAAATGGTTAAAGCACTTGAAGATGAACTTGGAGTAACGTTAATCGACCGCTCTGGCAAACAAATTCAGCTTACAGATGCGGGGATGATTGTATATAAAGAAGCAACTACAATTTTGCATTCATTATATGATTTATCTAATTCTCTTTATGATCTGATGAATTTAAAAAAAGGAAAAATAAAAATAGGGATTCCTCCTATTGTTGGAACACTCTTCTTTCCAACTATTATTAAGTCGTTTCGAGATTCTTATCCCGATATCGTAATTGAAATGATTGAATTTGGGGGAGCTAAAGTAACGAAAATGGTTGAAGTTGGGGAAGTAGACGTCGGAGTTATAGTGCTTCCGATTGAAGAAAACATCTTTGACCTTACAAAACTAGCTGGAGAGCCTATGAAAGTCGTTATCCATGAAGAGCATCCCCTTTCAGATCAAGAATCGCTCAGCTTGCTTGATTTAAAAGATGATTCATTTATTATCTTTCATGAAGACTTTGCTATGCATGACCTTATTTATAAAGAATGTATCAAACACGGCTTTACACCTAATGTAGCGTATAAAAGTTCACAGTGGGATTTTATTGCTGAAATGGTTGCTGCGAATTTAGGGGTCGCTCTTTTTCCAACTTCCATTTGCCGAAAACTTTATCAACCCTCTCTAAAAATTAAAGAACTAAAAAATTATATTCCTTGGCAACTTGCTGTGATTACGAGAAAAAATCGTTATATTTCTTTTGCTACTAAGACATTTATTAAGCATACCGTTGAGGCATTTCAAACGGGTCATAACTAAAACGAATACAAACTATAACATTTATATATTTTACGGATAAGCAAAATCGGGCTAAACTTAAGTTGTAACATTCCTCACACTCCGTAAATAATACGGCAATTTGCGTTAACCCTGTTACGTAAAACATGAAAAGTTTTCTCTTCTCCCAATTGGAGTCGTCTTCCTCATAGGCGGCTCTCTTATTTATTTTGGAAGCTTTTTGTAACTTATGTAATTTTTAAAATCTGGAGGTGCTTAAAAATGAAATGGATAATTATGATTTTACAGATTGGTTTATTAACAGGCATCTATATGATTGGAACATTTATATCTGATTTCTTCCACCTTCCAGTACCAGGTAGTATTGTTGGTTTAGTTCTACTTTTTATTTTATTGCAGCTTAAAGTTGTTAAATTAAGCTGGGTAGAACTTGGTGGGAGCTTCTTGCTTGCAGAATTGCTGCTTTTTTTCGTTCCCGCTGTTGTTGGACTTGTTGACTATGGAGAGATGATGAAAACTTATGGCCTAAAAATTATTATTGTGGTTTCTATTAGCACATTGATTGTGATGTTTATCACAGGAGTCGTAGCGGAATATATTTCAAAAAGAAAGGAGCGCTCAATATGAGTGGATTAATCATTGCTTCAGCAATTGTTGGAACGCTTGCTGCTTATATGCTTTCCAAGGTTCTCTACAAGCGCTTTAAGACAATTATTTTTTCACCGATTGTTCTAGCTCCAGTTATTCTAATCGGAACGCTAGTTATCGGTGATATCCCGTATACTTCATATAAAGAAGGTGCAGATTCTATTAGCTATTTACTTGGTCCAGCAACCGTTGCTTTCGCTGTACCAATTTACAAAAACCTTCATTTACTAAAAAAACACGGTGTCGAAATTATTTTAAGTGTTGCAAGCGGAACGATGATTGCGATGTTCTCTTCCCTTTTATTAGCCTTTTTGTTCCACTTTGATCACTTATTAACAAACAGTCTTGTCCCTCGTTCAATTACAATTCCGATTGCTGTTAATGTTTCACAAACCCTTGGGGGAGACCCCAGCTTAACTATCCTTTTTGTCATTATTACAGGTATTGTTGGTGCCTATGCAGGACCTAAACTTATTAAGCTGTTAACACTCCGCTCTTCTGTAGCAAGAGGACTTTTACTTGGCGTATCAGCACATGGAACAGGAACGGCTCGTGCATTTGAGTTTGGAACTCTTGAAGGAACGTTTTCTAGTCTTGCTATGATTATGACAGCCCTTCTAACTCTCATTATCTCAACTGCACTACTTCCTTTCCTTTTATAAAAAAAGAACCGATCAAATCGATCGGTTCTTTTTTATTTCTCAATATGGAAGTTTTCTGTTACATATGAAATAACTTCTTCAGTTGTACTCATTTGTAGAATTGTTTCCATATGACCTTCTAATTCTTGTTTAGAAAGTTTTGAGATTTGTGAACGTGCTTTTAAGATAGAAGTGGCGCTCATTGAGAATTCATCAAGACCTAATCCTAAAAGGATTGGAATTGCAATTTCATCTCCTGCCATTTCACCGCACATTCCTACCCATTTGCCTTCTTTATGTGCCGCTAGGATTACCATGTGCACAAGACGAAGGATTGCTGGGTTATATGGCTGGTAAAGATATGACACGCGCTCATTCATACGGTCAGCTGCTAGTGTATACTGAATTAAGTCGTTTGTACCAACTGAGAAGAAATCAACTTCTTTAGCAAATACATCTGCCATAACAGCTGAAGATGGAATTTCAACCATCATCCCAATTTCGATACCTTCAGCAACTTCTACTCCTTTAGCTTGAAGTGCTTCTTTCTCTTCAAGAAGAATAGCTTTAGCTTGACGAAACTCATCTACTGTGGCAATCATCGGGAACATAATCTTTAAGTTTCCGTAAATGCTTGCGCGAAGCAGTGCACGAAGTTGAGTACGGAAAATATCTTGCTCTTCTAAGCAAAGACGGATAGCTCTGAATCCTAAGAATGGATTCATTTCTTTTGGTAAGCTTAAGTATGGAAGTTCTTTATCTCCGCCGATATCAAGCGTACGAACAACAACAGATTTACCTTTCATACGCTCAAGAACTTTCTTGTACGCATCAAACTGTTCTTCCTCTGTTGGAAGCTGGTCACGTCCCATATAAAGAAACTCTGTACGATAAAGCCCAACAGCTTCTCCACCATTTTCAAGAACGCCTGTTACATCCTCAGGTGTTCCAATGTTTGCTGCAAGCTCAACATGATGACCATCTTTTGAAACAGTTGGCTCATTTACAAGTTTTGCCCACTCTGCTTTTTTCTTTTCGAAATCAGCTTTCTTTGCTTCGTATTCAGCAATTACTTCTTGTGATGGATCTACAATTACTTTTCCATCTAAGCCATCTACGATTACAACGACATCATTTTCGATATCTGCTGTTACTGTTTTAGCTCCAACAACAGCTGGAATCTCCATTGAACGAGCCATGATAGCTGAGTGAGAAGTACGACCACCAATATCTGTTGTAAACCCTAGTACATACTGACGGTTTAGCTGTGCTGTATCTGAAGGTGTTAAATCTTCTCCGATGATGATAACTTCTTCCGAAATCATACTAGGATTTGTAATTGTTACTCCTAAAAGATGAGCAAGCACACGCTTTGTTACGTCGCGAATGTCTGCTGCACGTTCTTTCATATATTCGTTGTCCATAGACTCAAACATACTAACGAACATATTAGCCGTTTCCGTAAGCGCAAACTCAGCATTAACGCTTTCATTTTTCACTTTATCTTTAATTGGATTAATAAGTTCTGGATCACTAAGAACTAAAAGATGAGCTGCAAAGATATCTGCTTTATCTTCTCCAAGCTCTTTTCTAGCATGCTCTTTAATTCCTTCAAGTTCTTCTTTAGAAATTTGTAGCGCTTTCTCAAAACGCGCAGTTTCTTTTTCTACATTTGAAATCTTCTTCTGTTCAACATTCAACTCTGGTTCTTCGAGACGAAAAGCTTTGGCAATGGCAATGCCGCTTGACGCGGCAATGCCTGTAATTTCTTTAGCCATTATTCTGCTAAACCTTCTTTTTTCATTGTTTCTTCTAAAGCAGAAAGAGCTTCAGCTTCGTCAGAACCGTTTGTTACGATTTTGATTTCTGCTCCTTGTCCAATTCCAAGAGACATAACGCCCATGATTGACTTAAGGTTTACGCTTTTTCCGTTGTACTCTAAGTTAATGTCTGCCTCGAATTTGCTTGCTGTTTGAACTAGAGTTGTTGCTGGACGTGCATGAATTCCTGAATCACTTGTTACTGTAAATGTTTTTTCTGCCATTTTAATCATTCTCCTTTTTTCCTGTTACTTAGTAATGGTAATAATGTTCTGTTCACCGCTATCTACATGACCTTCTTTGTTGATCATTACTTTTTCGCCTTCTTGTAAATTTGTAAAAATGATTGGTGTAATAATGCTTGGCGCATTTTCTTTTACAAACTCCAAGTCAACTTTTAGAAGCGGATCACCTTTTTTGACGTCGTCACCTTGTGAAACAAGAGCTTCAAATCCTTCACCCTTAAGGTTCACTGTGTCAATTCCTACATGAATAAGGACTTCTCTTCCACCTACTGATTCAATTCCTAACGCATGTTTCGTCGGAAATAAGTTTACAACTTTTCCGTCTACTGGTGCAACTATTGTCCCTTTTTCGGGAATAATGGCGAATCCATCGCCCATTAATTTCTGCGAGAAAACTTGATCAGGTACCTCTGAAAGCGGGACAACTTCTCCAGTAATTGGAGAAACAATCTCTTCTGCTGAGTCAGCTACAGTTGGTTCACTAGCTGGCTTCTCATCGCTTTCCTTAGAAGGAACAGGTGTTTTTCCAGACATAATGTCTTGCATCTGCCCTTTCAATGTATCAGACTTCGGTCCAAAGATAGCTTGAATATTGTTACCAACTTCTAGTACACCAGAAGCGCCAAGTTTTTTCAAGCGTTCTTTATCAACATTTCCAATATCGTTAACCGAAACGCGTAAACGAGTGATACAAGCATCAAGATGAGCAATATTCTCGCGCCCTCCCATTGCTTGTAAAACATTATAAGGAAGTTCTTCTGCTGGTGTCGCAATTTCAGATCCTACATCTTCCTTCTCGCGTCCAGGCGTTGCCAAGTTGAATTTGCGAATGGCAAAGCGGAAACCGAAGTAGTAGATAACAGCTAAAATAAGACCGACGATAATAACATACCACCAAGCAGTTTTATTCGGCAAGACTCCAAATAAAATAAAATCAATAAATCCTCCAGAGAACGTCATTCCAATCTTAACATCAAGCCATGCCATAAGCATAAATGAAAGACCTGCAAACACAGCATGTATCGCGAAAAGAACTGGTGCAACGAATAAGAATGAGAACTCAAGCGGCTCTGTAATTCCTGTTAAAAATGACGTTAAAGCTGCAGAACCCATAATACCAGCTACGAATTTTTTACGTTCTGGACGTGCTTCATGATAAATAGCAAGCGCTGCTGCTGGTAAACCAAACATCATGAATACGTACTTACCAACCATGTATGTTCCTGCTGTAAATTGATCAACATTATCCTTTAACTGTGCCATAAAGATTCGCTGATCTCCACGCACTAAATTCCCTGCTTTATCAATATATTCTCCAAATTCATACCAAAACGGCGAATAGAAAATATGATGAAGACCAAACGGAATTAATGAACGTTCAATTACCCCGAAAATAAAGGCTGAAAGCATTGGATTTGCATTCAACATCGTTTGTGAAAATGTGTTTAAACCACTTTGAATTGGTGGCCATACTACCATCATAATTAATCCTAAGATTAAAGATGAAACAGCTGTAGCAATTGGTACAAATCGTTTTCCTGCAAAGAATCCTAAATATTGCGGAAGCGAAATTTGGTAAAAACGATTATACATTGAAGCAGCTAATACCCCAACGATAATACCACCAAATACCCCTGTTTGCATCGTAGGAATTCCTAAGACGCTTGCAAATGCCGGGTCTTTCTCTATAGTTGACCCAACATTAAACATTGCAGGATCTAATTGTCCTGTCCCAGTTAAAATCGTTCCCATTGTAACATTCAGGATTAAATATCCGATAATCGCAGCTAAACCTGCAACACCGTCTCCTCCTGCTAAACCAACCGCAACTCCCACAGCAAACAATAGTGGCAAGTTAGAAAAAACAATGTCCCCTGCTTGCGCCATTACTGTCGCTACTAGCTGAAACCAATCAGCTCCAAGTGCCGGAATATACTTTAATGTTTGCTCATTTTGGAATGCTGTACCAAATGCGAGCAGAAGACCTGCAGCAGGTAAAATCGCTACAGGAAGCATCAAAGCTTTCCCGATTTTTTGAAGAACCCCAAAAAGCTTCTTAAACATGAAGTAGCCCCCTTTTTTTCTGTCCTTTTATAGTGTGCAACAACGTTTTCAATCCATGCATAAACCATCTTTTGTTAAAACGCTTTCTTAGAAAATATAAAAAGGCATGAGTGGGCGGAAACGGTCTCATAAAAGGGTATACTTGTCCCTTAATTAGATTCGTTTCATCTCTCCACTCATGCCTGATCGTATCAGTAACACGTATTGAAATGAATGCTGTTATTTATATTTTTGTCATTAAACGCTGTAAATGCATTGTTAAGTAAACTGCCTCTGCCTCATCAACAGGGCGTGAAAGCGCTTGTTGCATCACTTTTACTACTTTCCAAGAAAGATTGTAGCATAAGGGATACTCTTTTTTCAATAGCTCTGATAATTTTTTTGGTTCTTCTACTTCTTCCCCTTTATTTGCACGTTCAATTGCGAAGTGAAGATGGCGGATAAGACGCATATAATTTAAAGATTCTTTATCTAATGTTATAGAAAAACCTTGCTCAATCATGCTAATAATTGTTTGAATAAGTTCTGAATGTCGGTTAATCTCAGACAAGTCACGCGCTGTAATTGCTGTGTGAATATGAAGCGCAACAAACCCTATTTCTCCTTCTGGAAGGGAAATACCCGTTTGTTCCTTAATCATCTCCAAAACGTGCCTTGCAAGCTCGTATTCGGTAGGATACAATACCTTTGTTTCAAGTAAAAAAGGATTGTTAATATCCATCCCTTGCTTCACCCGCTTAATAGCAAAAGAAATATGGTCTGTTAGGCTAATATGAATATGCTCATTTAAAGGCGTTTTCACATGCTTTTGAATATAAGAAATAATATCATTCATAATGACTACAATTTTCTCATCCACTTGAGTGAGCAACATTTTATATTGTTCTTGTTCCCGTTCATTGTGTAAAATAAATAACTTTTCAGCTGAAGTTTCTGTAATTTCCTCTCCGCCTTTTTTCCCAAAACCTATACCCTTGCCAATCATGACGGTCTCTTTATATTCATCATGAGTGGCAATTAATACATTATTGTTTAGTACCTTTTTCACTAAAAAGGTGCTTTTCACTCATTCCCCACTCCTTATAGCTTCTCTGTCATCTTTCCATATTACGAAACCATTTTCACAACGTCAACATATCGTTTTATGAAATCAATGGAAACGCTGTATTCTCTTTCTTCTAAGCCCAATATTCATTCTATAAGAAGAGAAGACGATTATGGATTGATTTAATAATAATTAAAACAATTACATTATACAAGCATATAGAAAGCAGTTTATATACAGCAGTTATTTCTAGAATATTGAGCATAACCAAACTGTAACTTACAGTACAGATAATACAAAGCAAACCATACGTATATAGCGAGTTTGTGCCATATACAACAGACGTGCTATAAAGGAAAATTACAATGCTTATATAAATGGTGGTTAGAATTATTTGCTCCCTTTCTCCATCACTGAAAAAGCCCGTACTTATCGTGTTTAAAGATGTGAAGACCGTAATTAATGAAAGGCCTATCCCACTGAGCACAAAGGCCGCAAAATAAAGAGTGAGAAAATTCCTCCATTTCGAATCATCTTCTCTGTTCATCAACTCATACCATTTCTTCGCAATAAGAAAACCGATAAACATAAAAATGCCTGTATAAAATGTCTTCCACCAAAAATGTTCATATATGCCGAGTGATAAAAAGAGCGTTTCAATTCCCATAAACAAAAAGGACAAAAGAAAAATCCTAAAAATAGACCAATTGTAAGCTATAACAATCAAAGCTGCTGTTGGATAAACAAATGTTTGGGAGACAAGAGAGCCCAGTATATTATCATAATAGTGGTTCTGAACAAAATGAGGCTTATATACGTAGCTATTTAAAATAACCATAATAAAAAAATCTAATAAGTGCGCTAATCCACCAATAAATAAGAATAAGAGTAACAGCCTCTTGTTCGATTTTCTCCACAGAATAAAAACAGTCAAAAGTAAACTTAAAACAAGAAGAATAAAAAAAGGCAGTGACTGCGACAAACTACCCCCTCCTTTCCGACACTTTTTAGCATGTATCAACGCTTAAAAGATATACGAAAAAGAGCGCTAAAGAAGATCTTTAGCGCTCTTTTTGGAGAAGCAATGAATTATTCAATACCTTTTAGGAGATTTGCCATTTCAATAGCTGAAATTGCTGCGTCCCATCCTTTGTTTCCTGCTTTTGTTCCTGCACGCTCAACGGCTTGTTCGATTGTTTCCGTTGTTAAAACTCCAAATATAACTGGAACGCCTGTTTCAAGACTTTGAGCAGATACTCCTTTAGCTACTTCATTGCATACATAATCAAAGTGTGGTGTTGATCCACGGATTACAGTACCAAGAGTAATAACCGCATCATATTTCTTAGATGCTGCTAATTTTTTTGCTACAAGCGGAATTTCAAATGCGCCTGGTACCCAAGCGATATCAATATCGTCAGGGTCCACTCCATGACGTTTCAATCCGTCTTCTGCTCCACCTAAAAGCTTGCCTGTAATAAACTCATTAAAACGACCTACAACGATTCCTACTTTTAATCCTGTTCCTACTAAATGTCCTTCAAATGTTTTTGCCATTTTTTTCTCCTCTTTCCTTTTAAAAGTGTAGTAAATGTCCTAATTTCTCAACTTTTGTATGAAGATAGTGCTCATTGTCTTTTAAGACAGGCATTTCAAGCGGGACACGCTCGACAATGTCTAAACCATATCCTTTTAACCCAGCAATTTTTCTTGGGTTATTTGTTAAAAGTTGCATTTTTTCAATTCCTAAATCACGAAGAATTTGAGCTCCTAATCCATATTCACGCAAGTCCGCTCCGAAACCTAGTTTTTCATTTGCTTCAACTGTGTCATATCCCTCTTCTTGAAGCTTGTACGCTTTTAGTTTATTTAAGAGTCCAATGCCACGTCCTTCTTGACGCATATAAAGTAGAATACCTTTCCCTGATTTCTCAATTTGAGAAAGAGCTGCATGGAGCTGTGGTCCACAATCGCAGCGATGTGAACCAAACACATCTCCTGTCAAACATTCAGAGTGAACACGAACAAGCGGGACATCCCCTTTATTTATATCTCCTTTTACAAGAGCGATATGTTCACGATCGTCCACAGAATTAGAATATCCAAATACCTTAAAGTGACCAAATGACGTTGGAAGTTCAATTTGCACTTCTCGTTTCACAAGCTTATCATGCTTACGACGGTATGCGATCAGTTCCTTGATTGTAATAAGCTTTACATCCAGCTTTTTCGCAAGCTCTATTAAGTCAGGAACACGCGCCATTGTGCCATCTTCCTTCATTACTTCACAAATTACAGCTACTTCTTGAGATCCGCAAAGCTTTGCCAAATCAACAGCAGCTTCAGTATGACCTGCTCTGCGAAGAACGCCTCCCTCTTTAGCAATTAGAGGGAAAACATGACCAGGTCGACGAAAATCAGCTGGCTTAGCCTCTTTATCTAAGAGAGCTTGAATTGTTTCAGAGCGTTCAAAAGCACTAATACCTGTTGTTGTTGTTTTATGATCAATGCTGACTGTAAATGCTGTTCCATGGGCATCTGTATTTTGAGAAACCATTGGTGAAAGCTCAAGCTCTTCAGCACGCTTTTCTGACAGCGGCGTACAAATAAGTCCACGCCCATGCACAGCCATTAGATTAACATTTTCAGGTGTAGCATGCTCTCCTAGAACAATAAAGTCTCCTTCATTTTCCCTGTCCTCGTCATCACATACAATAACGACTTTTCCTTTTTTTAAATCTTCTAATGCTTCTTTAATTGTGTTAAACATTTTGACACCTCTTTTTTAAAATCCATGATTTTTCAGAAACTCATAGCTTAGCTTATCCTCTGGTTTTGCTTCTTCTTTATGAACAAACTTATGAAGATATTTCCCAATCATATCGCACTCAATATTGACAGTGTCCCCACGTTTTTTAGCTCCTAAAATCGTATAATCCGTTGTATGCGGAATAAGTGAAACAACTAGTTCATCCCGCTCAAGCCCAAAAATAGTTAAGCTTGTTCCATCTAGAGCAACAGAGCCTTTTAATAACAGGGAACGAGTTAGATGCTCTGAAAGATGAATACGGTAATAAATCGCATTACCTTTTGGCGTTACTTCAATAATTTCTCCCGTACCATCAATATGACCTGAAACAAAATGTCCTCCAAATCGCCCATTCGCTGCCATTGCTCTTTCTAAATTCACTTTCACTCCTTGCTTGAAATCCTTTAAGTTTGTTGCTTTAATCGTTTCTGGCATAACATCGACAGTAAATCGATCTTTTGTAAAGCTTGTGACAGTTAAACAAACTCCATTTACTGAAATGCTATCACCAAGATTTACATCTTTTAAAATTTCATTTGCTCGAATTGAAAAAATAATGGCATCTGTCTTTTTTTCAACTCGTTCGATTTCTCCTATTTCTTCTATAATCCCTGTGAACATATTATTTCCCTTTCTTTCTAGAGACAATTTTAAGGTCTTCACCTAATACACTTGTTTCTATAATCTCAAGATGCTGCGTTTCAGCCATTGTAGAAAAACCAGCTCCACCAAATGCACTTGGAGCATCTTTCCCACCTATTAAAATAGGAGCAACGTAGGAAACTACTTCATCAAAAAATCTGCTCTGTAAAAAAGCTCCATGAACAGTTGCTCCTCCCTCAACTAACAGGGACTGAACTCCTTTTGCTGCTAAAAGTTCTAAAATATGCTCTATATTTTGAGGCTGCTCAAGTGAAAAAATAGAAACATGCTCTTTAGCAAAAGGAGCTTTCTTCTCTTCGCTAACATTTCCTGTAATAACCCACGTTTCAGCAGAATCATCTTGAAAAATCTTAGCCTCAGGTGAAACTTTAAGGTTTGTGTCTAGTACAATACGGATTGGATGACGCGCATGCCCCATAATTCTTGTTGTCAACAGTGGATTATCAGCTATCACTGTATTTGCTCCAACTAGAATTCCATCATGAGAATGTCGAAGACGATGACCATCAAGCCTTGCTTGTTCACCAGTAATCCACTTGCTTTCTCCAGTTTTTGTCGCAATTTTACCATCCAAACTCATGGCAGACTTTAATGTCACAAAGGGACGCTTTTCTCTCATAAAATGGAGAAAGAAAGGATTAAGTGCTTTGGCCTCTTTTTCAAGAACGCCAACTTTCACTTCGATGCCCGCCTTTTTCATCATTTCCATCCCTCGTCCACTTACAAGCGGATTTGAATCAAGAGATGCAACAACAGCTCGCTTAATGCCTTTTTGGATAATAAGCTCTGCACATGGAGGTGTTTTCCCATAATGGCTACAAGGTTCAAGAGTGACATAAATTGTCGCCCCATAAGCTTTATCTCCTGCCATATTTAAAGCATGAACTTCAGCATGTGGTTCACCTGCTTTTAAATGTGCACCCATTCCAACGATTGCTCCATCTTTTACAACAACAGCTCCAACTGCTGGATTCGGTTTAGTTTGTCCTATTGTCGCACTTGCCATTTGTATAGCAAGTTTCATATATGCTTGATCGTTCACTTTTCCCCCTCCATTACAAACCCCTTTATACGTAAAAACCCCTTTAGGATTGGGTCCTAAAGGGGTAGAGATGCTGAATCAGTATATTGACAAAATGAAAATAAGCGAAAACAAACTATCATATGTATGCTTAAAAAACGTTATGCACGCTTTAAAAAACACAAACTGATAGTGTCGCACCTGATCCTTCTCCCATCCAGACTTTAACTGTCGGCTCAAGATTCAAACTTGATCAACCGCATATCAGTAAAGATATGCGGGTCGCGGGCTTAGAATATAATCATTATTCACCACCGCCGGTTAGGATTTTCACCTGACCCCGAAGGATAACTATGAAATTTGACTTTATTATAGCAGAGGTTCTCACAAAAGTCATAACTTTTTGCTTCTTTTCTCGTACTTTCTAATTTTTCCCCTTTTAAATCCGAACATTATTCCTAAAATAAAGTTTAATATCCAAATTTACCCCTTCAGCTTTTTTAAAGTATGTTTCCCCTTAAAAAAAGAGAATTTTAAAAAAAGGGTTTAAAATGTTCAGAAATTATTGTATAATTTCAAAAATCAGATACACTTTCCAAGGAAAAGTAAAATTTATTATTAGTATATTTAAAAACTATCCAAATTCATACGCATATAAATATTTCTTATCACGAGAAGTGGAGGGACTGGCCCTATGAAACTTCAGCAACCAGTTACGTTTGTAACAAGGTGCTAAATCCAGTAAGCATATTTGCTTAGAAGATAAGAAGACAACTACAAGTCTTCTTTTCATAAAGAAGGCTTTTTTTATTAGGAAAGTGATGTTCACTAAAAGGGGGAGATGAAAATGGGTTTACTTGAGGATTTACAGTCAAAAATTCTAATTGGGGATGGGGCAATGGGAACACTGCTTCACGCTCACGGAATTGATAACTGTTTTGAAGAACTAAATATTACAAAGCCGGAAGATATTTTTAATATTCATAAAGCATATCAAAAAGCAGGTGCTTCTGTTATTCAAACAAATACATATGGAGCAAATTTCCCGAAGCTTAAAAGATATGGAGCGGAAGAAAAAGTAAAGGACATCAACGTTGAAGGAGTTCGTCTCGCTAAAAAAGCAGTTGGAGATTCTGGCTACGTTCTAGGTACAATTGGCGGGATTCGATCGTTCCAAAAAAGTATTATTTCTCTTGAAGAAATTAAAAGAAGCTTTAGAGAACAACTTTTTTGGCTTTTGTCTGAGGATGTTGAC
This sequence comes from Priestia sp. TRM10, assembly GCF_057808375.1. Lineage (NCBI taxonomy): Bacteria > Bacillati > Bacillota > Bacilli > Caryophanales > Bacillaceae > Priestia > Priestia sp. TRM10. Next base: position 118,451 of record NZ_JBJZOT010000013.1, on the reverse strand, counting down.
GGACTTCTTTTTGAAACATTTTATGACTTGGAAGAGCTGAAGACCGTTTTAGAAATCGCACGCCGTGAGACAGATAAACCTATTGTGACAAATGTCTCTCTCCATGAAAAAGGAGTTCTTCAAGACGGAACCCCGATTGTGAAAGCTTTAAAAATATTAGAAGAACTTGGAGCGGATGTTGTAGGTACAAACTGTCGTCAAGGTCCTTATCATATGCTTGAAATTTTAGAGGAAGTTCCTCTTTTAGATAAAAGTTTTCTATCAGCATATCCAAATGCTAGTTTACCTCAATATGTTGATGGTCGCCTTATTTATGAAACAGACCCAGACTATTTCTACAAAACAGCGCTTGCGTTTAAAGACCAAGGAGTTCGATTACTTGGAGGATGCTGCGGAACAACGCCTTCGCATATTGAAGCAATGGCAAAAGCGCTCACAAATGCTGTACCAATTACAGAAAAAACGGTAAAGGAAACTCCACCAATTGAGATTCTTAGTCAAGAGATTCAGGCACAACCCCATCTTCATGAAATTGTACAAGAAAATCACTCCATTATTGTTGAACTTGATCCACCTAAAAAACTTGGAGTTGATAAGTTTCTAAAGGGAGCTCATGCTCTTCAAGCAGCTGGAATTGATGCATTAACACTTGCAGATAACTCTCTAGCAAGTCCACGTATTAGTAACCTAGCGATGGCTTCACTTTTAAAAGATCAGTTAAAAACGCGCCCGCTTATTCACTTAACGTGTCGAGACCATAACTTGATTGGTCTTCAGTCACACTTAATGGGCATGCATACACTAGGATTCAATCAGGTTCTCGCTCTAACAGGCGATCCATCAAAGATTGGGGATTTCCCTGGTGCTACATCAGTATATGATCTCTCTTCTTTTGACTTGATTCGCCTTATTAAACAGTTTAATGAGGGAGTTTCATTTTCAGGTAAGCCTCTTGGCCAAAAAACAAACTTTTCAATTGCTGGAGCTTTCAATCCTAATGTCCGCCACCTTGACAGAGCCGTACAACGCCTTGAGAAAAAAGTTGATTGTGGAGCAGATTACTTTATCTCTCAGCCTATTTATTCAATTGAGCAGCTTGAAGATGTCTATGAAGCAACTAAAAATTTAAAAGCTCCTATCTATATCGGTATTATGCCGCTTACAGGTGCTAAAAATGCTCGCTTCTTACATCATGAAGTGCCTGGCATTAAACTATCAGAAAATATTCTAACTCGTATGGAGAAAATTGAACACAATAAAGAACAAAGCGCTAAAGAAGGAATTCTACTTGCAAAAGAGCTCATTGATAGAGCATATGAGCTTTTCAACGGCTTGTATTTAATTACTCCATTTATGCGCTATGAGATGACAGTTGAGCTCGCTAACTATATTAAAGCAAAAGAACTTGTTTCAATAGAAAGGAAGATTTAAATGGCTTTCACGAACATCACAGAACAATTACAGAAACGCATTCTAATTGTTGATGGCGCAATGGGTACAATGATTCAAAATGCCAACTTAACAGCAGATGATTTTGGTGGCGAAGAATATGAAGGATGTAATGAGTATTTATCTCAAACAAAACCAGAACTCATTCAATCTATTCATGAGCAATATTTAGAAGCTGGAGCAGACATTATTGAAACAAATACGTTCGGGGGAACAGCCCTTGTTCTAGATGAATATGATCTTGGCTCGCTTGCTTTTGAGCTTAATGTTGCTTCAGCAAAACTTGCGCGCGCTGCTTGTGATAAATATTCAACACCTGACTGGCCCCGCTATGTTGCAGGTGCAATGGGGCCTACAACAAAAACCCTTTCTGTAACAGGCGGAACAACGTTTGATGCTCTTGTTGAAGATTATTTTGAACAAGCGAAAGGCCTTCTAACAGGTGGCGTTGACTTACTTTTACTTGAAACATGTCAAGATATGCTGAATGTAAAAGCAGGGTTCCTCGGTATTCAGAAAGCTTTTGAACATTTTAATAAAGAAGTGCCGCTTATGGTGTCAGGTACGATTGAACCAATGGGTACAACGCTTGCTGGGCAGGATATCGAATCTTTCTACCTTTCTCTTGAGCATATGAAACCTATTTCTGTTGGATTAAACTGTGCAACAGGTCCTGAGTTTATGACAGATCATATTCGCTCTCTATCAGGGCTTGCTACAACCGCAGTAAGCTGTTATCCAAATGCAGGACTTCCTGATGAAGAAGGACAATATCATGAATCTCCTGAACTTTTAGCTAAAAAAATCGGTGGTTTTGCTGAAAAAGGTTGGTTAAACCTTGTTGGGGGATGCTGTGGAACAACTCCTGCTCATATTAAAGCTCTTCGGGAAACTGTGGAACAGATTCCTCCTCGTTCTCTCCCTGAAAAAGACCACGCTCATGCTGTGTCAGGAATTGAATCTTTTGTGTACGAAGACACGATGAGACCTCTTTTTGTTGGGGAACGAACAAACGTAATTGGCTCTCGCAAATTCAAACGCCTTATTGCTGAAGGGAAATTTGAAGAAGCTTCTGAAGTTGCTCGTGCTCAAGTTAAAAATGGCGCTCATGTCATTGACATTTGCTTGGCAGACCCTGATCGTGATGAAATGGAAGACATGGAAACTTTTATTCAAGAAGTTGTAAAAAAAGTAAAAGTCCCTCTTGTGATTGACTCAACAGATGAAGCAGTCATTGAACGTGCGCTAAAGTATTCTCAAGGTAAAGCAATTATTAACTCCATCAATTTAGAGGATGGGGAAGAACGCTTTGAAGCAATCACCCCCCTTCTTCATAAATATGGAGGAGCAATTGTTGTCGGGACAATTGATGAAGTTGGAATGGGCGTAACAGCACAGCGCAAGCTTGAAATTGCTAAGCGATCTTACGAGTTACTCACAACAAAGTATGGCATTAAACCTGATGATATTATTTTTGATCCACTCGTCTTCCCTGTTGGAACAGGTGATGAACAATATATTGGTTCAGCAGAAGCAACAGTAGAAGGAATTCGACTCATTAAGCAGCATTTTCCACGCTGTCTTACAATGCTTGGTGTTAGTAACGTTTCGTTTGGTTTACCTCCTGTTGGACGTGAAATTCTAAATGCTGTCTTTCTCTATCACTGCACACAAGCAGGACTTGACTATGCAATTGTAAATACAGAAAAACTAGAGCGCTTCGCCTCTATCCCAGAAGAGGAAATCAAGCTAGCGGATGATCTTCTTTTCAAAACAAATGACGAAACCCTTCAAACGTTTACTGAATTTTACCGCGGCAAGAAAAAAGAGAAAAAAGTTGATGCTAGTACATTAACGCTTGAAGAGCGCCTTGCAAGTTACGTTATTGAAGGAACAAAAGAAGGACTAATTCCAGATCTTGATCAAGCTTTACAAAAGTTTGATGATCCGCTCGATATTATTAACGGACCACTTATGGACGGCATGAGCGAAGTTGGACGTCTTTTCAATTTAAATCAGCTTATTGTAGCAGAAGTTCTGCAAAGTGCAGAAGTTATGAAGGCTTCTGTTGCTCATCTTGAGCCATATATGGAAAAGAAAGAAGATGATACAGGAAAAGGAAAAGTCATCTTAGCTACTGTAAAAGGTGATGTGCACGATATTGGAAAAAACTTAGTGGATATCATCTTAAGCAATAACGGTTTTCGCGTAGTAGACCTCGGTATTAAAGTCACTCCGCAAGATTTAATTAAGGCAATCAACGATGAAAAGCCGGATATCGTCGGATTATCAGGACTTCTTGTAAAATCAGCTCAACAAATGGTGATCACAGCTCAAGACTTGACCCAAGCTAAAATTTCGGTTCCGATTTTAGTTGGAGGAGCTGCCCTTTCTCGTCGATTTACGGATCAAAAGATTTCTGCGGAATATAACGGGCTTGTGTTATATGCAAAGGATGCAATGGAAGGATTGTCTCTTGCAAATTCACTGCGCGATGAAGAAAAAATGGGTAAAATGATTGAAGAGCGTAGACAAAAAGAGAGTTCTGTTGCTGTTTTAGAAAAACCTGCTACAGCTGTTAAGACAGAAATCGTTATTCCAAAACGTTCAAGTGTCTCAACAGATGCTCCTGTTTATATACCAAATGATTTAAAAAAGCATGTTATTAAAAACTACAGTCTTGCAATGGTCGAGCCGTATATTAACTTACAAATGCTCCTTGGTCATCACCTTGGAGTAAAGGGAAAAATTTCTCGTCTTCTTGCTGAAAAAGATGAAAAAGTAGTTGGAATGAAAGAAATGGTCGATGATTTAATGACTCTTTCTAAACAAGAAAACCTTATTAAACCATCTGCCACATATCAATTCTTTCCTGCTCAAGCTGATGGAGATGACGTTGTTATTTATGATTCTGATGAAAAAACAGAGATTGAGCGTTTTACGTTTCCTCGTCAGCAAAAAGAACCGTTCCTTTGTTTAGCAGATTACTTAAAACCAAAAGAATCTGGCATTATGGATTATGTATGCATGTTTGCTGTAACGGCTGGGAAAGGTGTAAGAGAGCTTTCAAAAATGTTTAAAGATAACGGAGATTTCTTAAAAAGCCACGCCCTTCAAGCTCTTGCTCTTGAAACAGCTGAGGGCCTTGCAGAACGTATGCACCAACAAATTCGTGATCAATGGGGCTTCCCAGATTCTCCTGACTTTACAATGCAGGAACGTTTCACAGCTAAATACCAAGGTCAACGCTTTTCATTTGGCTATCCTGCATGTCCAAATCTAGAAGATCAAGAAAAGCTTTTTAAATTGCTACAACCAGAAGAGATTGGAATTCAATTAACAGACGGATTTATGATGGAGCCTGAAGCATCTGTAACAGCGCTCGTTTTCTCTCATCCACAAGCACGCTACTTTAACGTATTATAATAAAAAGAGCTAAGCATAATTGCTTAGCTCTTTTTATGTGCATCCTAAAATAAACATTGCTACAATATAGACAACAAAACCTATTGGTTGGAAAAGGAGAGACACAACAGATTGATTAAGCTACTTGTAAGTGATTTAGATGGAACACTATTAAGCGCCGAGAAAAAAGTAACGCCTGCTGATTTAAAGGCAATTAAAGACTTAAAAGAAAGCGGAGTTGATATTTGCCTTGCGTCTGGTCGAATGGATAATGAAATGGCTAAGGTGGCTCTTATGCTTCAAGGTGATTTTCATCAAATAAGTCAAAATGGAGCCTATGTTATAACACGCGAGCGTGAAACACTTTATGAAAAAGTATTTTCCGAAGAAATTGCGAGGAACGTTTATAATACAGTTAAAAATCCTGAAACAATTACGCTCGTTTGCTCAAATCATACAAATTTTGTTGAACAAGATCATGAAGCACTAGCAGAGATTCAAAAATATCTCTTCTTCCCTATTGAGAAAGAACCGAACATGAGCCTTGAGTTTGGTCAATCACTTTTCCCTTCTAAAATTTCTGTCATTAGCTTTCCTGACGAGATTTTCGCTATTGAAAAATCCATCATTGAGCAGTTTTCCAATGAAGTTGATTGCTACGTCTCAGCTCCAGGATGTTTAGATATTATGCCTAAGAATATTAGTAAAGGACATTCACTACGCATTCTTCTCTCTCACTTAAATTTAAAAGAAGAAGAAATTGCCTGTGTTGGCGACTCTTTTAACGATATTCCGATGTTTAACATCACTCCGCATAGTTTTGCGATGAAAGGTGGAGAACCGGAGGTTCAAAAACTCACTACTCATGTCGTTTCTTCTGTAAAAGATGTTGCTCAATACATCTTAGACTATAATGCAAAAACAAGCGTAAAATAAGCAAAAAAGACGTGTTTTGAACACGTCTTTTTTACTGTACTTTTACATCCCTTTGCTTTACCATCATTGTATTATAAGCCATTCGTGTTTTCGAAACAGTTGCTTTTAAAGATGTTGGCGGATCTGCATCTTCCCTTAACTGCGTGTTCGTCAAATCAACAACAACTCTTGCGAGAAGTTCTACTACTTCCTGCAAATCTTGCTGACGATAAGCAGTTTGATCTTGTAAACGGCAGTGTAAAATCTCGTATGCAAGCTCTCGTATACGAATTAATTTTACTCTTTCTTCCACAGTGCTTCACTCCTTCCAACTTTGAACTGCTCTTCTATTGTTCATATTCCACAGTATTGATTGATATCCTTTTACTATTTTATATTATTCCTATTTTTCTTAAAACATACCAATTAATACCTATAGGAAGAAAAGCCCCAATGAAATGACTGCTCCACTTATAAGAAGAATAAATACGCAAAACCCCATAATATCTCTTGCCTTCAAACCAGCGATAGCTAAGGCAGGAAGAGCCCAAAATGGCTGGATCATATTTGTCCACGCATCTCCCCAAGCAACAGACATTGCTGTCTTCGGAAGTGAGACACCCAAGTTTTCGGCTGCTTCTAGCATAATTGGAGCTTGTATGGCCCATTGCCCTCCGCCTGATGGAATAAACAAATTCACAAGTCCGGCACTCCAGAATGTTAAAACAAAAAAAGTAGATTCAGTTGAAATCGACACAAATGCTTCTGAAACAGCTGTCGCTAACCCGGATGACTGCATAACTCCCATTAATCCTGCATAAAAAGGAAATTGAACAATAATTCCGCCGGTTCCTTTCACAGCCTCTGTAACCGCATTCAAAAACTTTTTTGGTGTTCCATGAAAAAGGATACCAAGAAAGAGAAAGAGAAAATTCACAATATCTAAATTAAGTTCAAGACCATTTTCACCTACATATATTCCTAAAAAAACAAGTCCTGTCCCACCTATTATTAAAGAGATGAATCGGCTATTTTCAAGCTTAGTTGCTGGTGTCTGTTCTTCGATTGAAGCCGCTTCAAAAGAAGCTCGTTCTTCTAAAAGTTTTGGATCAATTGTAATAGTGTCTTTTCGAGAAGGCATTAAGAAGCGATTTGTAGCAGGAATGATTATAAATAAAGCAATGACGATAGCTAAATTATACGTAGAAAAAATGGTATCACTTGTTGAAACAATCCCTATTAATTCTTCTGAAAAATGACCTGGGGTTGAAATTGTTAAAGGAATGGATCCAGATAACCCTCCATGCCAAATCACAAATCCACTATAGGCACTTGCAATAAGAAGACGGTAATCAACATTTTCTATCTTTTTAGCGACTTCTTTGGCAAACAGAGCGCCAATAACAAGCCCAAATCCCCAGTTAATAAAACTTGCAAGCATTGATATAAACGTAACTAAAATGATAGCTTTACCAGGCGTTTTTGGAATACTTGCAAGAGCGCCTAACCAAATTTTAAAAAGGTGACTGCTTGCTAGTACATGTCCTGTCAATAAAACAAGAACCATTTGCATTGTAAACGACAAAAGTCCCCAAAACCCTTCACCCCAGTAATTAAAAAGTTGCGTAGCTGTTGTTGGAGTGAAAATAATAGCACATCCAAAGACAAGAAAAGTAAGTAGAAAAACAAAAATTAAAGGATCTGGTAAGTATCTCTGCATAAGCCTGTTTGATAAAGAAACAAGCACCCTCATTTTTCTCCCTCCCTATAAATAGTATTTTCATTTTCTGCCCCGAGATAGAGAAAACTTGTGGTACAAAGCAAAACGGCTCCAAAAGAAAGTAAACTGAAAGGAATGGCATATTCAATAATTTGAAGATTAAAAGTCAAAAAAGTAGACCATACTGCGCCACAAGCTAACATTATGCTATAGATAAAAATTAGATACTTTTTCACTTCCAAGCCTCTCCCCTTTCTAAATTCCGATCTTTTTGAAACTTACGATATGTATCTTTTTTCCACATACATTTATAAATACCTTTTATAAATGTATTAAAAATAAAAAGCAGCTTTCAAAAGCTGCTTTTCATCTTAGTAATATGGATAATACGGATAAGGATATGGCGGGTAATAGTATGGACGACCTATAAGTGCACTTCCTAAAATTCCCCCAAGCACTCCTCCAATAAAAGGTCCTCCAAATCCATAGCCAAATCCATAACCGAAAGGACGACCAAATGGTCGGCGGCCATATGGACGACGAACATCATATGGTGAAATGTGATGATACATCATTATTTCCTCCCTTAAAAAACTGATTACACTTCAACATATGACAAATGTACATATTTGCGTAGGCATTTACCCTAAGCAAAGGGATTTTTCTTTAGAAGTTATTGAACAAAAGCACAGAGCATATGCTTTTATTTTAAGAATTTTCTGGTAAAATGAAACTATAATAGGTTTAAAGAAATGGTTTTAAATGCTTTGCACTATGCGCAAAAATATAAAATGATAGCGCTACCAAAAATATAGGGGGCATAACAATGGTGGAAAATAAAGTTGTTTATATTACAGGAGCAGCACAGGGAATTGGCTTTCAGATGGCTGAACATTTCGCAAAAAACGGAAGTAAAGTAGCATTAACAGATATTAACGAAGACGGAGTCAAAAATGCAGCTGCTTCTTTACAAGAAAAAGGATTAGAAGCAATCGGGTTAAAGTGTGATGTTACAAAAGAAACCGACATTCAAAACACACTACATGAAACAGTTAGACATTTTGGATCCCTTGATGTGCTTATTAATAATGCAGGTATGCAATATGTTTCTCCTCTTGAAGACTTTCCAACAGAGCGGTTTGAACTTCTTATTAAAATTATGCTAACGGCACCATTTATAGCTATTAAACATGCTTTGCCTATTATGAAAGAGCAAAAAAACGGCCGTATCATTAATATGGCTTCTATTAATGGCGTTATCGGATTTTCTGGGAAATCCGCTTACAATAGTGCAAAACATGGAGTTATTGGTCTTACAAAAGTAGCCGCACTCGAAGGAGCTGAACATGGGGTGACGGTAAATGCTCTCTGCCCTGGATATGTTGATACTCCACTCGTGCGTAATCAGCTTAAAGATCTCGCCTCAACGCGTAATGTTGCACTTGAACAAGTACTTGAACAAGTTATTTACCCACTCGTTCCACAGAAACGATTGCTCTCTGTAGAAGAAATTGCAGACTATGCTCTCTTTTTAGCAAGTGAAAAAGCAAAAGGAGTAACAGGGCAAGCTGTTCTTCTTGATGGCGGATATACGGCTCAATAAATAAAAAACACAGTGAGATGTCTCACTGTGTTTTTTATTTATTTCTACTTCTTACTTGATTTGATAAGTAATCAATAATTTCCTCTTGGAGAGCGCCTTTATCGTGAATTTTTTTCGTCTGTGTAAAAATGCCATCTCCTCCGTTGGCAAGAAATGAGGTTGTTGAAATAAGATAGCTTTCTTTTTCTTGAAGTGGAATACCTCCAACTTTCACATTCCTCACTCTTTTTCCTTTTGGATACTCTGGCTTAAAAGTGAAGGATAATCCTGATGCATGAAGAAAACCACCATGCTCTTTAGGATAGCGTGACACACCGTTCTCAAGGGCCTTCTTTATATCAGCCCCTTCTGCTTGAAACGTAACTATTCTATCTTCAAATGGGATAACGTTATAAATATCTCCTCGCGTCAGCACACCTTGAGGCCACCCATCTCTAATCGCTCCCCCATTAATGAAACCGATATCTGCACCTGTGCTCTGCTTTAAAATATCAGCTAAATAATAACCAAGTGGCGTTCCTCTTGTACGCAGCGTTTTACGTTCTCCTTTAAAAGCTGAAGAAGAGTACCCCACTTTCTTATTAAAATGCTTTTCTACTTTCTTGTTGTACATTGATATAAGGGTATTTATACCTTCGTCTTTTTCAACCCACTGTTTCTTTTTTAAAAGTTCCCCATGTATAGACGAAAGGGTTTTCCCATTAAAAATCAACTCGACTTTTCCTAACGCTTTTCCATGTTCACATGCTTGCGCAATTGCAGCATACTTTCTTTTTTCAAGGTCTTCAAGACAAGTATGACTATGTCCTCCAATAATAAGATCAATACCTTTTACATAATCCCCTATCTCTCGATCCTTTGTAATACCACTATGAGAAAGGAGAACAACAGCATCTGCCTTTTTTCTCACATCATTTACTATACGTTGTACAGTTTTTCTCTCATCTTTAAAAGCTAATCCTTTTGTATTACTAAAATTTGTAGCTGTCTTTGTTTCAGTTGATGTCACTCCAACAAAAGCAATCTTTTTGTTTTTTACAGACTTAATCATATATGGTTTAAAAATAGGTTCTCCTTTTTTTGTGATATTAGCATTTAAGATAGGGAAGTTCATCATGGTTTCTAACTTACTCAGATGCATGCCATAATTAAAATCATGATTTCCAGGCGTCATTGCATCATATTTTAGCTTGTTCATGATCATAACAGCAGATTCACCTTTAAAGAAAGAAACAAAGTTCGTCCCATGCAAAACGTCTCCTGTATCAACTAGTAAAAGAGATGGATAAGAATCACGCATTGTTTTAATTAGATAAGCCATCTTCGCATAACCGAGCTCACCATTTGCTCTTTCTACTATATGTCCGTGCATATCATTCGTATGTAAAATAACAATGCTGTCTTTTTCAGTTCCATAAGTGTCTTTACATCCTAGAAAAGATGTAAATAAAATTAGTGAAAAAAGACATTTTTTTAGCATAACTTCTTTCTCCCCCTCATAATGTTTGAGTACTATCGCGTTGTTTAAATGTGAGAATATTTTAAAATATTAAAAACCATTATTGACATTGAATATGGTAAGCTTTATCATCATTTAAAATGTTCTATTCTATATGGTGCTATTCTTATCAACAAAGATGAAATAATTTTTTGGCTTTGAGAAGGAGGATTATATATGCAAAAAAATCTGGAAGTTCGCAGTGGCCCTAATTACTATGAGTGTCAAAAGGATGTGCTGTCTTCACTTGAGGAAAGGCTTAGTACATTAAATTATAAAAAAGCTTTGTGGATTCATGGCAAGAAAAGCCTTGAAGCTGCACAACCCTTCTTGCCTCAATTTCATTACATTCAATCACTTTTTGTATCTTATGAAGGGAAATGCAGCCTAAAAGAACGAGATCGCCTTGCTAGTAAAGCCGAAGAGTTTAGGGCAGACGTTATTATTTCACTTGGAGGCGGCAACGTATTGGATCTTGGAAAGGCTGTTGCGAATGTAGTTGATTGTGAAGTAATTCTCATACCAACGCTTGCTTCTACATGTTCGGCTTGGACGCCAAAAAGTCTTATGTACAAGGACGGGCAGTTTCATAGCGCTCTTTCTCATCCAAAACAAACGCTTATGGTTTTGATTGAACCAAGAATCATTCTTCACTCTCCTGTAGCCTATTTACGCTCTGGTATTAGCAATACGCTTGCAAAGTGGTATGAATTAGACGCTCTAATGGCTAAAGAAGAAAACAAAACGTATGCAATGGAGCTCGCTCATCAAATCGCTCATAATAGTCATACATTACTTCTTGCACACGGTAAACAGGCACTTATTGATCTAGCCACTGTAAAACTCAGCACATCTCTTCTTAAAACAATTGAAATTATTATAATGGGCGGGGGAATAGCTTCAAGTTTTAATTCTCAACACGAAACAGCGACGCTTTTTCAAAATAGTATTTCCCTTAACTCTTCTTCACCCCTGTTGCTTGGTGAAAAAGCGGCTTATGGGATTTTCATTCAGCTGGCTCTTGAAGAAAATTGGGACGAAATAGATCGTATTCTTCCTTTTTATCGCCAAATTAAACTTCCATATGGAGAAAATATAGAAACGGTAGAAAAGCTCGCTTCTTTCATTGCCCAGGATAAAAGAGTGCATGTTCTTTTTCCCTCGCTTACTCAACAGGAAGTAGTAGACAGTATTCAAGCCCTACTTCATCATATTCAGCAAAACGAGCGTGTACCTGTTTTATAATTGAATGAAATTCGGTTACACTAATAAGTAAGTTGATGAAATGGGAGATGAAAGGTTTGGCTAAAGAAAATATTGAAGAGTATTTAGATCGTGGAATGTACGGAGTAAAAGAAACAAAATCTGAAGAACGACGCTATTATTTAACAGCACTAAGAGAAAGAATTGAAGTTGCTTTGAAAAAAGGACAGGTTATGAAAACATCTCCTTATGAACAAGTTGTAGCAAACATTAAAAATGTGCGAAATGGACATCTTTATTTAAATGGAGAAATTAGCTATCCTCACCTATCTAAATATATTAAAATAGCTAATCAAGAGAATGTACCTTTTACAATTGTCCAAAATCATAATAGTGAAACAGATATTGGCCTTGTTTTGACAGGTAGCAATGGAAGTGAAGATAAGGATATTTTTATCCAAAATTAAAAAGCAGGCTTTTGCCTGCTTTTTTATCTTTAGAATACTTATCATTATTTCATAAATACATGATCACCAATACGCGCTACAACAGGACGAGATTTAATCCAATCACTTGTTGCAATGTCTGGGTTGTAGAAAAACAGCGTTTCTTTTTGAGCACGATTTGTAATAGCTTCGTTCACAGCTTTCTTTGATTCTTCTGAAGCTGGATTGTTAATTGAACCGTTTTGAACAGGTGTGAAAGCATAGCTTCCCCCTGGAATCTTTTGATTAATAACCTCTGTAATTGTATTCGGAAACTCGCTTGAAGCAACTCGGTTTAGCACAACGTTTGCTACTGCTACTTTTCCTTCATAAGGCTCTCCTTTTGCTTCAGCCTCAACAACGCGCTCTAAAAGATCACGTTCTTCTGGCAAAACAGCTTGTCCTTGATTTTCTGGTGATGCACTTGCTTGTTCAGCTGTATTTGGCTGTGTAGCTACGTTTGTTTCTGCTGCTTTAACTTCTTTTGTTTGAGCAGGCTGTGCCGTTTCTTTATTTGGAATTGTAAGCATTGCTTGCGCATAAATAAGGTTTCCTGTTAGGTTGTTTGCCTGTTGCAACTCTTCAATGGAAACTCCATAGCTTTTTGCAATACTAGATAATGTATCGCCTTTTTTAATTTTATATAAGTCATCATCATTTGTTGGAATAAATAGTGACTCACCAATATAAATAATGTCGTTTCGACGATCATTTGCTTTTTTAATATCATCAATTGAAATATGATAATCTTCTCCAAGCTTCCAAAGGGTATCCCCTTTTTGAACTTGATGGTTTGTTGCAGCAGAAGCTGTTCCTTTTCCAACGAATAAGAATGCAATTGCTGCTGATACAACAGCCCACTTTTTCATATTTTTTTTCTTCATGATGCCCCTCCTGTAGAAAACTATGTTCCTAAATCTATCACAGCTTTTTCTACAATGCATTGAAAAAATAGATTAAGTTTATTGCATAATCTTTAAAAACTATTACAAAAGAAACCGAGAAAGCTTTAAGCACAATAAAAAGTCCCAGTTTCATTTGTAATAAAACTGGGACTTTATACAATATATTTTTTTAATCTTGGAGACAAATGTCTACAACATCATAGAAATCAATGACAATTTTAGAGCCGTTTATATCCATAAATGTAAATACATCTTCTTCTTTTGAAAGATGAATAACATATCCATCAAGCGATTGTTCTCTGTTATCATAAACTGTCTTAATAGCTACTTTTTTATGATGAATAAAAGCATCTTGCAAAATTTCATGAAGACGTTTAAGACCTTTATCTTCAGGACGCTTCGTTATTAGCATGCCATACGTAATGTGACCTTTTTCGTTTCTCCATACGTAGTCTGCAAAATAAAATGGAGTTTTATTTTTCACACTCTTCCCTCCGTTCATATCTTAAGAAGTCTAGCATAAGAAAAGGCACTGAAAAGTTTTTCAGTGCTAGCTGCGTGGAGCTTCTAAATAGTGATAAACAATTTTACCACCGTGCTTTGCAATTCCTCTAAAATGTTTAAAGTCTTCCCTTTGAACAAGAAGAGGTTGAAATAAGAGAAAATGTTCTTTTTCAACTACAAGTTCATCTATCTCTCCCTTTTTCAATGCATCAAGCTGCTCATTTGCTTCTTCTCTATCCACTAAAAACACCTCTTTTATACTTCTAGCTCATCTTTCTTATTCATACGCTCTAAAATACGGCGCTTCTGATATAGCATTATACCAGCTTCTGCAACGTCCTGCATCATTGACTTATTAATAAATGCTCCAAAAAAAACACCTGCAATAGGGACAAGTTGAAAAAGTTTCTTCCATCCAAAGTTATCTCTGTACGTGTAGACTACCTCACGCCATCCTTGCAGCTGTGAAGCCATTGCCGCATATTCATATTCTCCGTTACGGTAAAGAGCTAAATCCTCTAGAATAGCTTTTTTTCCAACAACGTCAGCAGAAGAAAATTGCAGGCATTTTACGATAAAAGCCCGCTCTTTTTTATCATTTGGATCATAGCCATAGCAGACGGCTATATCTTGAAGTGTTTTAAGTGACAGCCCAAGCAAGGCAGGAATATCAACAGCAAGGGTAAATACTCCCCCAAAACCTGTTGTTGCTCCTTGCACTGTCGCCATATTCCCTCTGTTTTTTTGAATGCTTTCACTTACAGCATTCATTACAGCTACAGGAACTTTGTCTATGTCTTCTATTGTTTCTGGATTAATTCCATTATTTTGCTCACGCAAACGTTTTAGTACGCCTTTTTCACTTGTTAAATACTTTCCTCCACTTTGAACAAAACTTCCTAGCTCATCTAGTAAAGAACCAATTTTCTTTTGAATAAAAGCAGGCGTTAATTTATCTATAATTTTAAAAGGAATACGGCTGAAACGTTCCCAAAACCATAAGCCCTTTTGATCTTTTTCCCATTTTTCAATTTCTTTTAACATCTCTTGAAGTGTTTCTCTATTTTCCATCCGCTCTCTCCTTACTTTTAAAAACGTTATCTTTCATCATAATACGTTTAAAACAGAGATAAAGTTTCAACTTAAATAGGGCTTCTTTCCCTTTTTCATCTTAACCAAAACTATACCCCAAATTACTCACAATGTCAGTTCAAATGTGCTATTTTTATAAAAATGTCTTTACGGAATTTGTTTTTTAAGGCAAAATATTTAAAAAAGTAATTTTCAAAAAAATGAAACTTTTTTAACCAGTAATCGTTAATGTTATTAAAACGCTTTTGTAAAGGGGAGAGAGCATGAAGATTGCGGAGATTGGAAACGTTATTCAATTTAAGGATGGATTGAAAGGAATTGTAGAAAAAGTAAACGAAAACTCTGTTATCGTTGATCTTACGTACATGAGCAACTTTCGAGAATTAGATTTAGAACATAAAACCGTTGTGAACCATAAAAACTATCAAATTATTGCAGAAACCCTATAGATGAAAAAAACGCGGTAGAGTCTCTACCGCGTTTTTTTACTGTTTTTATCTATAACCTGTTTCTTTTGCTCTTTTGTTAAAATGCCGATTTTATAAAATAAATAAGCGTATTTCTGAACTTTATTCACCGTATTTCGCTCCTTTTTACTCTATTATATGGCAGTGGCAAAAAAAGTTTCCTTAACGCAATAATAAACCAAGCTCTTTTCAAAAAGCAAGAAAAAAAGCTAGAGCTTTTGCTCTAGCTTACATATGTTGTACAGATTGTTGGTTCACTACTTCATTACAATTACCATTAAAAATTTCATCACTTTCGTGAACATGAACCCCATTTTGTTCAACTAATGCTGCTGCAACCATTGCTTTTGCAACATTTTCACATTTAATTGGTTTGTATTTACGATATTTTCCTACAAAAGCAAACGAGAATAGTCTCATTAAACTAAAGATTGCTTTCTCATATAATCCTATCCGCTCTCTTTTTCCGATCAGAACCGATGGACGGAAAAAATGGGTTGATCGAATATAAAGCTGACAAATATCTTCCTCTGCCTGCCCTTTTACTTTAATGTAGAAAAAAGGTGAGCGCAGATTAGCACCTATTGAGGTTACTGCTAAAAAGCTTCGGGCCTTTTGACTTTCTGCACATTTTGCTGCAGCAAGAGGGTACTCATAATCCTCTTTTAAAAACTGTGCTTTTGTCCCCGATTGTTTCATCGTTGATCCAATACAGCAAAAAACATGGTCAACTTCAAATTCCTTCTCATACTCTTTTAAGTCATCAAAACTCGTGCGGATTTGACGAAGTTTTTCATGTTGAATAGGTAATGTTTTTTGTACAAATACCGTTACTTTTTCATACAGCTTGTTGTCTAATAAAAGGTGCAAAAGCTCTTTTCCAATAAGACCCTCAGCGCCAAGCAACACTGCTGAACGTTGTTCCACTGCTCTCACCTTCTTATACCATTTTTCCTTAGAGAATACTTAAGTGACACTTATGAAAAGTGTCACTTATACGTTAACGGTTATCAATTTTCTCTGGATAAAGATCATGATTCATTAGACGATGTTCGGCAATACGTTCGTATTTTGTCCCTGGTTTTCCATAGTTTACATACGGGTCAATTGAAATACCACCACGTGGTGTAAATTTCCCCCATACTTCAATGTAACGTGGATCCATAAGCTCGATTAAATCGTTCATAATGATATTCATGCAGTCTTCATGAAAATCCCCATGATTTCTGAAACTAAATAAATACAGTTTTAATGATTTACTTTCAACCATCTTTTGATCTGGAATATAGCTAATATAAATTGTAGCAAAATCTGGTTGATTTGTTTTAGGACAAAGACTTGTAAACTCAGGACAGTTAAACTTTACAAAATAATCGCGATTTGGATGTTTGTTATCAAACGATTCCAGCACTTCTGGAGAATAGTGAAAAGTATATTCTGTTCCCTGATTTCCTAGTAATGTTACACCTTTAAGTTCTTCATTTTTACGACCAGTCAATTGTCGTTCCCCACTTTCTACGCTAGTCATTCTAACAGCGTTTTTCATTTTTGTGAATAGTTCTGTGCATATTTTTTATTAAAATTTTTTTCCTTTTATACGCCGCGCTTGTTTCCCCATACAAGAGTATGAAGCTGAGGCAAAACACGGGCATGATTCATTTTTTTAGATTCCACAGCTTTATCAATAAGCCACTCATACTTTACGAGGAGATTGTTCAGTAAGTCCTCATCATTTGCTGTTGTCACATCATCGTTTCCAACCTGCAAATAAAAAGAAACGTCGGGATAGCGACTGTGAATAGCTTCTGCAAATTCAAAGTCTTCATCATTAAAAACAACCACTTTCAAACTTACATGGTTGAGACGTTCTCCTTGTTTAAGTCGCTCCATCACTTCATCAAGAACTTTCAAGTTTGGTTTCATCTTAGAACTTGGAGGTTTTGGAGAGATTGTTAGATCATTGATTTTCAAAAACCAGTCTTGATAGCGACTTCCTTGTGTTTCAAGACCTGTTTCAATTCCTTTTTGCGAAAGAAGGTCAATAAGTTCATCTAAATGTTTTAAGAGCGCTGGATTCCCTCCAGAGATTGTTACATGATTAAAGTGCTCTCCACCTATGTCAAACAACTTCTGTAAAATTTCTGAAGCCTCCATCATTTTAATATCTTCTTTTGCAGAACCGTCCCATGTAAAAGAGGAATCGCACCAAGCGCAGGAGTAATCACAACCTGCTGTACGAACAAACATAGTCTTACGCCCAACGACCATTCCTTCCCCTTGAATGGTTGGACCGAATATTTCTAATACAGGAATTTTATGACTCACTTTTCTTCCCTCTTTTCGGACGATACACAACATAACTTGTTGGCGTTTCTCGCAAGAAGACTTGCAAACAAACTGGTTTGTTTTCTAATGTATCTAAATACTTTTGAATGCGCTCGTAAATTGTACGTGCAACAACCTCTGTTGTCGGAAAGAAGTTAGGATCACGGTCATCAAATGCTTCATGATCATTTAACAACGTATGATCAAACTCTTTTGCCACAAGTTTTTTCAAACTTTGAAAATTTACTAAAAATCCCGTTTCATCAAGTTCGTCACCTGCAATAGTTACGTTAGCAAAGTACGTGTGACCGTGCATATTTTGACATGCTCCTGCACTTTCATGAGGAACAAAGTGAGCTGATGCAAAATGCATATCTTTGTTTAGTTCATAGCTAAAATCATGAGCGACGCTCGGATAAATTTGCTGTAGCATTTTTCTCCTCCTCTTTCTCAGCCAAGTATTGATTAAGCCCATTTTTTCTTAGTTTACATGCTGGGCACTCTCCACAGCCATCAGCTTTGATGCCGTTGTAACATGTAAGCGTGTTATAGCGAATATAATCAAGAGCACCAAGCTCATCAGCTAATTTCCACGTATCTTTTTTATCAATCCACATTAGTGGCGTATGAATTACAAAGTTATGGTCCATTGATAAGTTAAGCGTAACATTTAATGATTTAACAAAAATATCTCGGCAATCTGGGTATCCCGAGAAGTCTGTTTCACAAACTCCTGTTACAAGATGGCGCGCGCCCTTTTGCTTTGCCATAATCGAGGCAAATGATAAGAAGAGCAAGTTTCGGCCGTCCACAAACGTTGTTGGAAGCTCTCCTTCCTTCTCCTCTATTTCAATATCAGATCGCGTAAGAGCATTTGGAGCAAGCTGATTTAATAAAGACATATCAAGCACTGTATTTTCTACGCCAAGGTCTTTTGCAATTTCTTCTGCAACTTCTATTTCTTTATTGTGTCTTTGTCCATAATGAAACGTCACCGTCTCAACTTCTGCAAAGTTTTCAAGTGCCCAAAATAGGCATGTTGTGCTATCTTGTCCACCGCTAAATACAACAACCGCTTTCTCATTTTTCAACACGAACAACTCCTTAACAAACTTAATTTATGCACAAAAAAAGCGAACTTTTAAAAAGTTCGCTTCACTTATCATTGTAAAAAAATACCTAAATATAACTAGAGCAACCGAAAAAAGACCATAGCTTTCCCCTGTTCAAAAAGCGGAGCTATCGTGTTGCTTAGTTTTTTATCGAGGGAGTTTGCGAACCTCTCCCATGCAAGCGCATGGATTTTCAATATATTTTTCTATCCTACTATAGCATATCTTTTTTACTGAGGACAGGTTTTTATTTATATACCATCAAAAAAGCTAACAAATGTGTTAGCTTTTTTACAATACTATTGTTTTTCCTTTTTGTTTGGATAAGGACTTGTTTCTGAAGCGAGCTCTTCAAACGTTTTCACTTTCCCATGTGGCTGTTGAGTTTGCTTTCGGACATTCCATTGACGCTCTTGTTCATGCTTTGACTTTGTCAAAATTCTCATTCCTTTCTCTATCCATTCCTTTATTAGACTACACTTTTCCTCGTATTTTATCCGCTTCCTTTTTATATAATAAGGAAGATTTCCTGCAAAAAAAGGTTTGAAGGAAACTCATAGTGTAAAATAGTAAAGAAAAGGATTTTTATCCATACATGCAATTTACTTACGGCAGAGAAGGTGAAATTATGGGAATCGGCAAAAGAATGTTAACACGCTATATGTCAAAAGCTATTCCATTTGTTAAAAATAAAAAGCGTAGCGCGTCTCTTTTAACAGGAGTTGTTCGCAAAGTTAAAAAACGTTCTTTCAAACAAAGCAAAGAAGAGCTTACATGGCTTATCAATATGTTTAGAGACTGGATTAAAGGAGACTATCCTAATATCCCTAAACGCACATTGCTCACTGTAGCAGGCACTCTTCTTTATGTTCTGTCTCCTATTGACCTTGTTCCAGATTTTTTATTTCTAATTGGTGTCTTAGATGATTTTGCTGTCATCAGCTTTGCAATGAAACAAATTGAAAAAGATATTAATCAATACAAAGCCTGGTTTCAAAGTCAAAAGCGACCTCTTGAGCTACCGGAAGATACTCTTTCTTCTACAAAATAAAAATAAGCTACTGTAAAAGTAGCTTATTTTTTTAGATGAGCTTGAAACCAGTTTTGAATCTCTGCATCTGTTTCTCTTTCATATTGACTTAATGGATGATCTCCATTTGGATAAATAACAAGTTTCACTTCCTTGCTCTTGTCTTGTAACTTCTTCACAAGCTTCTCTGCTTGTGTATAGTGAACAAGCTTGTCATTTGTTCCATGCAAAAGCAACAGTGGAGAATTCACTTTGTCAGGCCAATATACAACAGAGCGAGATCTATAAGCGTCTTTGCTTTCTTGTGGTGGACCAACAATTTGATTTAATACTTCTTTCATTTTAGGACCGCGCTGATCATAAAACTGAAACATATCTGTAATGCCTGATTTAACAACGACTGCATCAAACTTTATATTATTTTTCATTAAAAGATATGTCATCATACCGCCTCTTGAATATCCAAGCGCAACTTTGTGACTTTCATCCGTATATGGAAGACTTTCAGCATAATTTAAAAGATTTATAACATCATGAATATCTTGTCCTCCGTACGTTTCGGTTCCTTCACTTCCACCGTTGCCACGATATTGACTTGCAATTACAACATATCCTCTATTTGCCCATGAGGCGAGGTAAGCTAACCTTTCCTCATTAATTTGGCTATAATGGCCATGACCTCCTCTATTATATACAAGAATAGGCCAATTTCCTTCCGTTCCTTTTGGTTTTAGCAAATATCCTTTTATTTTTAGCTCATCGCTAGGATATGTTAGTTCATACGTATCAACGCTATTTTGATATGAAGAGGAAACGTGAATTTTACGTTGAATATCATTGCTTCCCTCTCCTCTTGTTCCAACAAAAAGCAAAAAGCTACAGATGACAACTCCTACAAGTAGTAGGATTGCTTTTTTCATGTTCTTCTCTCCTATGCTCAAAATGGTGTTTATAGTATGTGCTTAACAATGATGAATTTATAGTTGGTAATAAAGTGAAACTTTTTTACAAAGATTGGTTCTTATGAATCTTTTCAGTAAGAAAAAGGATTTAATATAGTTCTAATTTCTTTCTTATGAAGATTTTTTAGCTACTCCAATCCCTGTATAAGCAAATATAATTGAAAATAATGGACAGAACAATAGGAAAAAAGCCCACGGAACATACGTTTGCACAGAGACGCCTAGTACCTGTGAAATAAATGCACCACTTACTCCCCACGGAATAAGTGGATTTACAAGTGTTCCTGCATCTTCTAATGTACGAGCTAAGTTTTTATTTTCTAATCCGTACCTATTATATAAAGGTTTGAAAGTTTGACCTGGAAGTAAGACTGATAAGTATTGTTCTCCTGTAATAAGGTTAACACCGATACTAGCTAGAGCTGTTGAAAAAATAACGTCTCCGCTTCGCTTTATTAATGAAATAATTCCTTCAAGGAAGGCTGTAATAACACCAACAGTCTTCATCAATCCCCCAAGCGATAAAGCAATCATAACGAGAGACACAGAGCTCATCATTGATTGAAGACCGCCTCTATTTACAATACCGTCTACAATTTTATTACCTGAATCAATGCTTACACCCTCTTGCAATGCTAGCAATACTTCTCCTATTGCAAACTGAGGTTGAACAAGAACAGTTGTGATAAAAGCTGTTAAAATACCAATAATGAGAGTTGGAACAACATCTTTTCTTCTAATAGATAAGAAGAGAACAATAAGGGGAGAAATTAATGTTAACAAGCTTAACGTAAATTCATTTGATAAAACCTCTTTAACAACTGCAATTTGCTCGTAATCAAGATTGTCTGCAGCATTTCTTTGAAGCCCTAAGACTAAAAAGAGAACAGAGCTTAATAATAAACTTGGCACCGTCGTCCACATCATATGACGAATATGTGTGAACATATCGACTTCTACAATCCCTGCTGCAAAATTGGTTGTGTCTGAAAGAGGAGACATTTTATCCCCAAATGCAGCTCCTGAAATAATAGCTCCAGCAGCAAGGGCAGGATCGACGCCCATTACAGAGGAAACACCCATAAGTGCTACTCCAACAGTACTAACTGTTGTAAACGTACTTCCTGTAAAAGTAGAAATTAAAACCGTAATAAATAAACTACTCACTAAAAAATAGTGTGGAGACAAAAAGTCAAATCCAAAATAAAGAATTGTTGGAATTGTACCACTCATCATCCATACAGAGATTAATACACCAACTAATGAAAGGATTAGAATGGGTTTAATACCTAATGAAATTCCCTCTATAATTCCTTTTTCAAGTTCTTTCCATTTTGTACCCTTTATAAAGCCCAAAAAGCCTAAAAGGATAACGCTACCTAGAATCGGAATATGAGGAGGAACCTTAAAAATAAATAAACAAACAAAAATGAGGGCTAATATAAGAACAATAATTCCGAGTGCCTCTATAAATGATAATTTCTTTTTCATGCTAATACGAGACTCCTTTTCTACTTCAACGCTTTTGTGCAACAGAGTAAATTATAACGTCTTCCACTGTCTTCTGTAAATTTTCTTTTATTTCAGTTTTTAAGAGCAGTTTACTTGCGTAAAAAAACGGGAAGATTTATACTGAACTTCATCATTCAATATCAATTTCTCAAAAAAGAAGAGCAAATTTCTTGTTATCCTCACAGGCAAAGTGTATGATAAGAACCACAAAGGTCAAAGATAGTCAAACAAAACTCTTGATAAACAAAATTAAAAGGTGTACAATAGTCTTACAAAGGTCAAAGATAGTCAAAGTCAAAGCAAAATTTTTGACTTTATCACTCTATTTTTGATATAACTTTTAAAATTACTATTGGTTTTATAGAGACAGATATATAGGAGGCAGATATATGATGTTATGTCAAAACTGTGGTCACAACAAAGCCAATATTCAGCTAAATCTTCAAATTAATGGTGAACGTAATCAATATCAACTTTGTCATACATGCTATCAAGAACTACAACAAAAACATAAGACTCCTGCAGGATCTGGAGGTGGATTTATGAACATTGATGACTTATTTAAACATTTAGCATCATCTTCTTCACAACCTGAGCAACAGAACAATCCATCATCTTCACAAACTGGTGGTGGAGGCTTCCTAGATCAATATGGAAGAAATGTTACAAATGCAGCGAAAGCTGGACTTATTGATCCAGTCATTGGTCGTGACGAAGAAGTAGAACGTGTAAGTGAGATTTTAAATAGAAGAAATAAAAACAATCCTGTTTTAATTGGAGAACCTGGTGTTGGTAAAACAGCCATTGCTGAGGGTCTTGCTTTAAAAATTGCAAATGGTGATGTACCAAGCAAGCTAATGAATAAGGAAGTTATTCTTCTTGATGTGGCATCTCTTGTTGCAAATACAGGAATTCGAGGTCAATTTGAAGAACGCATTAAATCGTTAATTACAGAACTACAGTCTCGTAAAAATATTATTCTCTTTGTGGATGAAATCCACTTACTTGTTGGCGCTGGTTCTGCGGAAGGTTCAATGGATGCTGCTAACATCTTAAAACCTGCTCTTGCTCGCGGCGAGCTTCAACTTATCGGAGCAACAACGTTAAAAGAGTATCGCAACATTGAAAAAGATGCTGCACTAGAGCGTCGATTCCAACCAGTAATGGTTCATGAACCTTCTGAAGAGGAAGCCTTTGCTATTCTTCAAGGTATTAAAGAAAAATATGAACAATATCATGGAGTAACGTTTACAGATGAAGCGCTAAAAGCATGTGTATCTCTTTCACATCGTTACATCCAGGACCGCTTCTTACCTGATAAAGCAATCGATCTTCTTGATGAAGCTGGTTCAAAAATGAACTTAAAAGCTGGCGTGCGAGATCATAAGGAAGTTGAAGCTCGTCTAGCTGAGATTGCAAAGGAAAAAGAAGCAGCGCTTAAGGAAGAAAAATACGAAGTTGCAGCTAAACTTCGTGATGAAGAAGTAAAACTAGATGCTTCTCTCAAAGGCAATAGTAACGATTCACTTACTATTGAGATTTCTCACATTGAAGAAATTGTAGAGAAGAAAACAGGCATTCCAGTCGGAAAACTTCAAGAAAATGAAGCAAATAAAATGAACAACTTAGCTGACAGCTTAAATAGCCACGTGATTGGCCAAAAAGAAGCTGTTTCTAAAATCGCTAAAGCAATCCGTCGTTCAAGAGCTGGGTTGAAAGCAAAACACCGTCCAATTGGTTCTTTCCTCTTTGTAGGACCAACAGGTGTTGGTAAAACTGAGCTTACAAAAACACTTGCAAAAGAGCTGTTCGGTACGAAAGATTCAATGATTCGGCTTGATATGAGTGAATACATGGAGAAACATGCCGTCTCTAAACTTATTGGTTCACCTCCTGGTTATGTTGGACATGAGGAAGCTGGTCAGCTTACTGAGAAAGTGCGTCGTAATCCATATTCACTAATTTTGCTTGATGAAATTGAAAAAGCACATCCAGATGTTCAACACATGTTCTTGCAAATCATGGAAGATGGACGTCTGACAGACAGCCAAGGACGAACAGTAAGCTTTAAAGATACCGTTATTATTATGACAAGTAATGCAGGTGCTGGCGTTAAGAAAATTACGGTTGGATTTGAAAATAGTGCTATAAAAGATACTTCTGTTCTTGAGTCACTTTCCGCTTACTTCAAACCAGAATTTCTTAACCGCTTTGATAGCATTGTTGAATTCAATCATCTTGAAAAAGAAGATCTTATTAAGATTGTAGATTTAATGGCTGAAGAACTGAACGAAACACTAAAAGAACAAAATATTGATGTCACTATTTCACAAGAAGTTAAAGAAAAAATTGCTGAACTTGGATATCATCCAGAATTCGGGGCTCGTCCACTGCGTCGAGCAATTGAAGAACATCTTGAAGATGCTATTACAGACCGTATTCTTGATGAGCCTGACGTGAAAACACTGAATATTATTATTGAGAATGATGATATTGCAGTTAAAGCATAAATAAAAAAATCCCCTCTTAGCTAAGAGGGGATTTTTTTATTTTATTGCTGATCGTCTGCGTTGTCTTCGCCTTCAGTTTGATCATCACTATTATCATCTGTATTTCCTTCTTCAGTTTCAGCCGCATCATCTGTTGCCTCATCTGCAGCCGGCTCCTCTTCTGTAGAAGTGCTATCATCTGTGGAAGTTTCTTCCTCAGTAGAAGCATCCTCTTCTGTTGAAGCATCTTCGTCTGTTGAAGTCTCCTCTTCTGTACCAGAAGTATCTTCGCCAGTACCGCTTGTTTCTGTTTCTTCAGTGTTGTCTGTGTTGTTTTCCGTTTCGTCTTCTCCATTTGCATTACAAGCTGTCACAAGCGTTAGAGCTAAAGCAGAACCAACTAATTTGATTAACAAACCTTTGTTTTTCATATGCAAGCTCCCCTTTTCTAATTCAGATTTTGGGCAATACGTGATAAGTTGTCCGCCCTACAGAAATTATATATAATTCTCTTTGTCGAAAGGAGTATTTTACCATTTTATCATTCAATCTTTACAGCTTCTTCATTCATTTACGTTCTGTCTACACTACATAGGAAAATAGAGCTGTCTTTCTTAACAATCTTAACAATTAGAAAAAATCTATTATATTTTTTACGTCGTTTTTTTTAACTTTATCAAAACTTGTCCTTTATTATGGTATGATGGGAATGTTAAACATTTGTCGAATATTTGTGAAAGGTCGATGTAGGATGTCAGAAAGTATGAAGTTGATCCAAAATCGGAATACGATTTTAGTAAAGTTATTGTGGTTCTTCTTTATGGCAGATCTTATTGCCATTTTTACTGTTAATTCGAAAGTGGAGGTTGTGTATACTTTTATCGGATTTTCAGCAATTGTGGGATTATGTTTGCTTATTCCACTATCTGCACTTATTCTCTATTGTAAAAATCATGCGATAACAATGTATAGCATCATTACAGCATTTTATATTTATATCGTATATCTGATTATGTCTAACCCTTCTTTGGTAAATTACCTTTTTCTACTACTCGGCATTATGATTTGCTTCTTTTATCAAGATGGAAAATTAATCGTTTTGTCATCAATTGCATCCATTTTGTTACTCGGATACTTTTATACAACTCAGTTTTCTATCATAGTAAAATCCATGTCAAAGTTTGATGTTATTTATTTCATTCTATTTATCATATTTTCAGCTATTTTATATGGATACTATGCTCGTTTTACCAATCGACTATGGTTAAAAGTATTTAGCGAAGTCAAAGAGAAAGAGGAAGCGCTTCACTCAGCACAAGAGCATTTTCAAGCTTTTTTTATGTATAACAATGACGCAATGGTTGTTGTAGACTTATTAGGAAACGTTATTAACGTAAATCCGGCTTATGAACGCATTTATGGATGGAAAAAAGAAGATATTTTAGGGGAGTTTCTCCCTTCCATTCCGAGAACGCATATAAAAGAAGCGAAGCAGCGCTTTTGTCGTGTTGAAAATGGAGAACGAATCATCGGATTTGAAACCGTCGACATGTGTAAAGATGGAACGCTCATCCATGTAGAGATTACGATATCTCCCATTTATGACCAGTTTGGGAAGGTGATTGCTCTTTCTGAGATTTGTCGGGATATTACGGAAAGGAAAGCAACAGAAGAACTTTTAAGACAGCGTGATAAGCTTGTCTTAGCTGGAGAAATGGCTGCTGGAGTAGCACATGAGGTACGTAATCCGCTCACATCCTTGAACGGGTTTATTCAGCTTATTCATGAGACAGATTCAAAGCATAGAACATATACAACAATTATGCTCTCAGAATTAAAGCGAATTAATGATATCGTAGGAGAATTTCTTTTGCTTGCAAAGCCTCAGTCCCTTTATATGGAAATTGGTCTTCTTGAAAAAGTATTGTCAGATGTTACTCTCCTGTTTAAAACAGAAGGTGCTTTAAACAATATTTCAATCTCTCTTGAACCATTTCAAGAACCTGCTTATATTCAAGGAGACACAAATCAGCTTAAACAAGTTTTTATCAATTTGCTCAAAAACTCGCTTGAAGCTATGCCTAACGGAGGGAAGATCGTCATCACCCCAAAGACTACAGAAGATGGCTTTGTGGATATATTTATTAAAGATAACGGAGTTGGAATTTCCAAAGCCCTTCTTTCTAAAATTCAAGAACCCTTTTTCACAACAAAAGAAAAAGGCACAGGGCTTGGACTTGTCATTATTCAAAATATTCTTCATCAACATCAAGGATCATTTATCATTTATGATTCAAAGATAAATGAAGGAACAACAGTAAGAGTTCGTTTACCTGTTATAAATATTTCACAGTAAAAAGGCGCTAAAACTAGCGTCTTTTTATTTATGAAAAGAACTTGCGTGAAGTCCTACCTTTTTTAAAAGCTCAATAGCAGTTTCTTTTTCATCTTGTGATAAAGGATTGAAAAGTTCATGGATTCTTTCAGCATGAGGTTTAAAAATATCTTCAATAATCTCCTTACCTTCATCGGTAATTTCTGCATATGTAACACGTCTATCTGTTGGACATGCTACACGTTTTAAAAACCCCTTCTTTTCTAACTTATCTACAACATAGGTAATACTACCGCTAGCTAATAAAATTTTTCCACCTATTTGTTGAAGTGGCTGTCCTCCTTTATGATAAAGAAGTTCTAATACCGCAAACTCTGTTGGGTTCATACCATAACCTTGAATAATGTGTTGCACTTGATCATTTATTGATCTACTTGCTCTAGATAAAACGATAAAAAGCTTTAACGATTGGTCAAGCTCTTTATTTGTTAATTCATTTCCCATCTCTAAACTCACCCTCTATTTATCTCAACTTCAAGATATAATCATACTAAATTAGAAATTTATTTGTCAAACCTTACCTTACAATTTATTCTACTTTCTTCTCTGTAGCTTTCCATTTACCTTTAATATCCATTATACAAGAAATTTTCCCCTCTTCCTACTCTTATGAAACGTATACAAAGATAGTTTTACTCTTTTTCATTTGATATAATCAAAAAATGGATAATGTATAAAGGAGCTATTCGAGTTTGATACTTCGATCACTTTTTTCTAAATGGCGAACGTCTCATTTACTTTTATATTTAGTTATTGTATTAATTCCTTCCCTTCTTATCAGTACAGTTGCAACCCAATGGCGGATAAACGTTTTACAAGAACAAGAAACAAAACAAGCGCTTCATATTGCATCTCTGCATAAAAATTACGTGGATCGCTTTATTAGTGAAATTATTACGAGTATTGAAACAATGGCAATCTCTTCTTATGCTGAAGATCAGTCTTTTGAACAGCTTCAAGCTATCTTTGAAAGAGCACAGCAGAAGGACGCGAGGTTATCCGGTATTTACTATTACGATGTAGATGGAAATACAAAGTTTGGTTCAAATGCTCTGCTGCAACCTTTTAATGTAAGTGATCATCCCTTTTTCAAAGAACTCCTAGAAACTAGAAATACAACGATTTCAAATGCATATTACGAGCCAACAACAGGTCGATATATTATTACAATTGCTACTCCATTACTTGATGATCAAGGAAAAATTAAAGCTGTAATCGCAGCAAATTTGCGTGTTCGGTATGTAGCAACCGTTTTAGAAGAGCTTACACCAGATGAAAGTGTAAAGCTACTTGATGAAAACAATAAAGAAATTTTTCATACAGGGAAAGACCTAAAAACCGAACATAAAACAACAATAGATACCCAGCTTGAGCGAGTACCGTGGACAGTTTCTGTAGCTACTTCTAATGTTAACCAAGGAACCTTTGGCCCATTCTTTGCTTTTTCCTTTTTTGGTTCTTTTATTGTGATGAGCGTTCTTTTTTTAAATTTTAGAATTAGGATGCTAAAAAGACAGGCACTTCAAGAAAGAATCCAAAATGAAGCTCAAAAACTTGAACTTGTTGGAACTCTTGCAGCAAGTACTGCACATGAAATTCGAAATCCCTTAACAGGAATTAAAGGTCTTGTGGCCCTTTTAAGCGAAAAACATAAAGGAGAACAAGATCAGTTTTATTTTTCAGTTATTCAAACAGAAATTGAACGAATCAATGAAATTGTTAGCGAATTTCTTATTCTTGGGAAACCTGTCGTAGAAAAACAAGGATACTATCACCTACAACAAATACTATCCGATGTTACACCTATTATAAAATCAGAAGCCAACTTACATAATATTGAGGTCATAACAACTCTTCCCCCAGAGCCTCTTTATGTTCTTTGTACAAGAGATCATTTAAAACAAGTTGTTCTGAATTTAGCAAAAAATGCCTTAGATTCAATGCCAGAGGGAGGAACATTAACCCTTTCTCTTTCCGAAAGACAAGAAGTTGCCATTTTGCATGTCCAAGATACAGGGACTGGGATATCAAAAGAAACGCTTTCGAAAATTTTCCACCCTTTCTTTACGATGAAAGATACAGGGACAGGACTTGGACTTGTTGTTTGCAAACGAATTATTGAAGCTATTGATGGGACAATTGAAATCGATAGTACAGTAGGAAAAGGAACAAATGTTATTGTCACAATCCCAATTCAAACAGAGCATACCGAAAGCTAAAAATTCATGTTGCTTTCGTTTTACTCTCTCATTTGCGATAATAAAAGAAATCTATGTATAGGTTAGTGGTGAAAATATGACACGATCACATCTTATTTTTGATTCATCTATTGGAAAACAGAAACCTGAAACAATTGTTAACAGACAAAATCCTTGTCCATTTTGTAATGTAGAAGCTCTCACTCACATTATGGATCAAAAAGACTCCATTATTTGGCTTGAGAACAAGTATCCGGTTTTACAAGATGCATTTCAAACCGTCATTATTGAAACGGATGAATGCACCTCAGAGCTTTCTTTATATTCAAAAGAACACCTTCATAAGCTCATCGACTTTGCTTTGAAAAAGTGGAAAGAAATGCAGGAAAATAGCCAATATAAATCTGTTCTGTTTTTCAAAAACCATGGTCCTATGTCTGGAGGTTCTTTGCGTCATCCACACATGCAAATTGTAGGACTTAAAAATGTTGATGCATATAGAGAATTAGACGAGCGACAGTTCGAAGGATTAACTATTCATGAGGAAAACGGGGTAATATTTAACCTTTCTACTCTCCCAAGAGTTGGTTTTTTCGAATTTAATGTTCGTTTAAAACAAGGCGGAGAGCAAACAATATTTGCTGATTTGCTACAAACGGCGGTTCACTATGTATTACATCATTTTCATAGAAATTGTACGAGCTATAATTTATTTTTCTATCCCCTTGAAAATAAGGAAGTTGTTGTAAAAATCCTACCGAGATTTTCAACCTCTCCTCTTTTTATGGGCTACGATATTGCTCAAGTTTCTAACAAGCTCTCAGACGTCGTCCACCAAGTTCAAGAACTGTACTTTTCTCAAAAAAAATAACTTAAATAAGCTATATTCCTTCTTTGAGTTGAATATAGCTTATTACAGCACAAAACATCCCTTCTTATGCATATTGTAAAAAAGTGACTCTCCATGATCATTGACGACTATTAAAGGAGCTTAAACATTTATGAAGGAAGTTTTAATCGGGAGCATTTTATCAGCTCTTTCAACAGGTTTAGGAGCTCTTCCTATCTTATTCATCCAACATCTCTTAACACACAAATGGCGTGATATTTTATTAGCTTTTACAGCCGGTGTGATGACAGCTGCTGCTACAATGAGTCTTATTCCAGAGTCTTTACAAACAGGCGGTCTTCTCCCTTTAACAATTGGATTATTGTTAGGAACCATTGCTTTAACATTACTTGAACGGAATATTCCTCATATTAATTTGGAACATCAAAAAACAGGCATTCAGTTTGATGAGAAAGCTTTTCTGATCGTTGCAGCGATTACTTTGCACAACATTCCAGAAGGTCTTTCGGTTGGAGTTAGCTATGCTTCTGATGTGGATAACACAGGTAACTTAATTGCGCTTGCCATTGGATTACAAAACGCGCCTGAAGGGTTGCTTGTTGCTTTATTTTTAGTGCAGCAAAAAATGAATCGTTTCAAAGCTTTTATTATAGCAACACTAACAGGTACTGTAGAAATAGTTGCGGGTCTTCTTGGCTTTTATCTTACATCTTTCTTCGACTCTCTTGTTTCCTATGGCCTTGCTTTTGCAGCAGGAGCGATGCTTTATATCATTTATAAGGAACTGATTCCAGAAAGTCACGGAGATGGGAATGAACAGACCTCCACTCATTCTTTTATCATTGGTGTTCTTTCCATGATTCTGCTTATCAATTTGTTTTAAATTATAAAAAGCCTGATTGAATTACGATCCATTCAATCAGGCTTTTTATATACATTTTTTATACAAATGATCTCAGTATATTCTATAATAATCATAAACTCTTAGTTGTTAAGCTTTTCTTTTCTCTTCTCTATGTTGAAAAACGATAAAACAAATCATTTATTTAGAAAAAGCAAGTGACGTTGGTAAAATAGTAAAGAAAGGCATCTTGTCTTCCTGCTTTTGTTCAAGACATCGCTGATATTTATTTAATAGCTCATCCAATTCTTGGCTGCAGAAAATGGTATCTTTATGTGTATAACCTTTTTGCTCAGCAAGTTTACACATCTCTTGTCTTTTGTGTAAAATTTCGCCCAGCAGTGCCTCTGCTTTACCATCACTATACATTTGCAACATTTTATCCTCCCTTGCCATTAAAAGTAACCCCCTTATGCTTCATTACAAATTCTACTAAAATTGTAAACAGGTTTGCAATAAGAAAAAATACTTTTTCATTACTTCTTAACAGCTTTGTAAAACAAATGTCGTAAATAACATGATTCACATAATGTTACAGCATAGATGTGATATACAAAAAGACGTATATGAGAAGCTACTAAGAGTATAGCTATATTCTTTTGTTTAGATTAACAGTATATTTGGATTTTGTAAAATGATAGTATTTATTGGAACAATACCCCACAAAATACCGCCTAAACATAAATATATTATATAGGAAAGTGTGCCTACTTAAATAAAAAATGATTTCTGCATTTTTGCAGAAATCATTTCCTTAAGAGCATATTATTTAGTATCAGCGTAGATTGGTACCCATCCTTCTGTTGTAACAAAAATACGGATTGCAACAACTTTTCTGTCATCCATAAGTGTAAAGTAATGCTGAATATTTTCAGGAACGGAAATAAGATCGCCAGGTTCAAGCTCAACATCGAAAAAGTGGCCATCTTTTCCTTGGATAACAAAAATGCCGTGTCCACTTACAATAAATCGAACTTCATCATCTGTATGATGGTGTTCACGCTGAAAGTTATTTAGCAGTTCATCTAGATTCGGAGTTGCATCAGATAAAGAAATAACATCCTGAGCTTTATAGCCACGACGAGTCGAAATGTCTGCAATCTCTTCTTTAAATGTTGCTAAAATCTCTTCTTTTTCTTCTTCTTTTAAACGATAATTCTCTTGCAGATGAAGAGGTAACTTTGAAATATCCCAATTCTCATAGATTACTTCTTGACTTTGTAAAAATCCCGCAACTTCCTCTTGATTTTCAATGCGCTCATTTGTTTTATGTAAACGAATGTTTGCCATGTTTTCTCCTCCTTAGTTTGTAAACTGTATTTGTTTTGCAAAAAGCTTAAGTTTTAATAGATAGCTACATAAAAACTCATATGCTTCTAAATGACGTTTAGCTTCAAAAGCTGTTTTCCCCCATACTGTGATTCCGTGATTGCGAATTAATACAGCTCCTGTATCTTCCTTAATATGCTTTTTAAATACATCTCCAAGTTTTTGTAAATCCGCAAAATTCGGGATGATTGGAATCTCTACTTTTGCATCTTCTTCCCAAAGTCCTAATGCTTTAATAATCTCCTGCTTTGTAAACACAACTTTCCCCTGATCACCATAAAGTTCTGAAACAACGTTATTATCAACTGTATGAACATGTAAAACGCATCCTGCTTTCGTTTTCTCATAAATAGCCGTATGGAGAACAGTTTCTGCAGAAGGTTTAAGCCCTGTTTCTTCTGCAGGAAGCCCATATTGATCTACAAGCAAAAAGTCTTCATTTGTACGTTTGCGCTTATCTTTTCCGCTTGCTGTAACAAGAAATGTTGTAGGACTTTCTGTTACTCTAATTGATAAGTTACCGCTTGTGCCAAAAAACCAGTCTCTTTCTGCCAATTCATCCTTGATAGCAGCTAATTCAAGCCACTTTTCTTCGTACCCACTCATTTTAGTTCCTCCCTCACCCGCTTAATCTCAGAGATAACATCATAAAACGTGTCAAATGAAGCATGTGGAAGCTTTAATGTTTCACATTTCTCTAACAAATAATCTCTAGCAATTACGAAATCAGCTTGCTTTGCAGCTTGAAGATCCGTTACAGAGTCGCCAATAACAATTGTAAATGCATCATCTTTTTGCAACGTTCTTAACAGCGATGGTTTACAGCAACCGCAACCGTTATCACACTGACTATCACAGCTATGTGGCCAGCGAATTTGTACATTCTCTCCGCTAAAATCTCCTTTATTGCAATAGATAAAATCTTTTTCTATATAGGGAAAGAGAATGGGACGAACAAAAAAATCAATACCTCCACTTACGATATAAAGAGGAATGTGATGTTCTTTCACATACAAAACAAACTCACTGAAGCCATTGCGAATTTGCGCATTTTCTAGTACATACTCTGTCATATCTCCTTTAAGAGAAGATGGTAAAAGATTAAACATCTTTCCCACTCCTTCTTTGATGGAGATTTCTTCAGCAAGCACTTGATCTTTTAATGAAACCCATTCTTTCGGCGCAAATTTTTTCATAATTTCAATAATGTTATCTTTAGATGTAACCGTTCCATCAAAATCACAAAACAAGATCAAATTCTTCATTTTACAACCTCTTTAGCTCCCCAAAGCTCAATTGCTTCTTTAAGGTTTTCGCTTGTTTTTGAAGCCTCTTGTAATGTTAATCCAGATACCGCAGCGTCAATGGCTGCTCTGAACGCTTTCCCTCCGCCGACTGCTCCATTTGGGTGCCCATGTACACCTCCACCAGCATTAATGATTGTATCTTTTCCAAAATCATTATAAATAAGAGGCACAAGGCCTGGATGAATCCCAGCTGATGGAACAGACCATCCTTTTTTCAAAGAGCTATTTTCTGTTAGATATTCATGGGTCTTAATTGCCTCACGATGATCAAGGGCAACACTTCCATATGGGGAAGGAAAAAGGGAGAAATCAGCTCCTGCTAAACGATTAAGTTTTCCAAAAAGCAATGAAGCACTTATTCCGTAAAAAGGTGATGAAGTCATTGCACCACTGAACGCTGGGTGCGCCATAATTGGCAGCCCGATTTCTTCATCTTCTCGAAGAGCTTGCAAAACATCTAAGCCATATGAGTACACGTTAAACAAAAGAGCATCTGCTCCAAGTTCTTTAGCACGCTTTGCTTTATCTTTTAGTTCAAATGTTTTGCCGGATAAGTTTACAGCATAAAGTGTTCTTTTCCCTGTTTGTTCATAAACATCATCAAGTACTTTCTTCCCTTCACTAATTCGATCTTCAAAAGGTGTGAGTTTATTTTCAAATAAAATCTCATCATCCTTAATTAAATCTACGCCACCTAATGCTTGGCTTTTTAACTGATTTTTCAAATAGGACATGTCACGTCCAATCACACCTTTAAAAATACTCATCACTAGAGGACGATTGTGGACATTAATTTTTGTACGTATTTCTTCAATGCCAAAGCGAGGTCCTGGAAATACTTTTGTTAGTTCTTCTGAAAGTTTTAGATCAACAAGTTTAATCTTCCCGTCTAAAGAAAGTTTTCCGAAAACTGTTGTTAAAATAGCTGGTATGTCATGAGAAAAGTTAGCAGAAGGGTAAGCAATAGCTATTTCTGCTTTATAACCTCCCTCTTCTTCTCTAATGATTTCTGAATACATAACGCGACCTTTGTGTTGTTTCAACTGCTCTCTTTCTAAAAGAGGCAAGTCTGTCCATGAACCAACAGTAAGACCTAACGCTATCTTTTCTGCCTGTTCTTCGACTTTTCTATTTTTTAAAATATTATGATATATTGCAATTACTTCGCTCATGTAGCGTCACCTCTTTATGTAAAAATAAAACCTCTCTTCAATCACTGATTGAAGAGAGGTTTTGTATGATCCTCTTATCTCTCAGCATTGCTGTAAGATTTAGCACCGTACTTTATAGCCGGTTGCCGGGCTTCACAGGGCTTATTCCCTCCACCTACTCTTGATAAGAATTATATTTATGTTTAGTTGTTTATGAGTCAATTCACTTTGGATTATGACATTCAAAGAAAAGATTGTCAATAATTTTTAGAAAATTCCTAATCCCTTGATTCGCTCAATAGCTTCTCGGATTCGCGTTTCCTCTGTTAGCAATCCTGTTCGTACATATCCTTCACCATGCTCACCAAAACCAATTCCTGGAGCTACCACAACATGTGCTTTCTTCAAGAGTAGATTGGAAAATTCCGTTGATGTATATCCTTTAGGGACACGAAGCCAAGCAAAAAAAGAGCCTGCTGGAGCTTTTACATCCCATCCGATATTTTGCAATCCCCCTATCCAAACTTCACGTCTTCTCTCATAAAGAGACAAAAGATCCTGAACACTTTTATGACTATGCAGAAGCGCAACTTCGGCTGCTTTTTGAATAGGACTAAAAATACTAACATAAAGGTGATCTTGTAAAAGTTCAATTGCTTTAATAACGCTCTCGTTTCCAACCGCAAAAGCAATGCGCCAGCCTGCCATATTAAATGTTTTAGAAAACGTATAAATCTCAATTCCAACGTCTTTTGCTCCTTCAGTTTGCAAAAAACTTCTTGGCTTCTTGCCATCAAATCCGATTGCTCCATAAGCAAAATCGTGAACAACACAGATATCATTTTTGTCGGCAAAGCTCACCGTATCTTCAAAAAATTCTTTTGAAGCAACAGCACCTGTTGGATTATTTGGATAGTTTAAAAACATCAGCTTAGCACGTTGTTTATCTTCTTCTGACAGTGAACTATAGTCAGGTAAAAAATCATTTTGCTCTGTTAAAGGCATTTTAGTTAATGTTGCGCCAGCTAGCGCAACCCCTGATAAATAGTCCGGGTAACCCGGATCTGGAACAAGGACACCATCCCCTTTATTAAGCAAACACTGGGGAATTTCAACCAATCCTGCTTTTCCGCCAAATAAAATGGCTACTTCTTTTGTTGGATCAATTGTTACTCCATATTCTTGTTTATAAAAAGAGGCTGCAGCCTCTTTTAAAAAGCTGTGCCCTTGAAAAGGCGGATAACCGTGAAATTGAGGATTATTACTTGCTTCTTGAAGAGCCTTTACAATATGATTAGGAGTCGGCTTGTCTGGATTTCCCTGACCAAAATTAATTAAGTCATGTCCTTTATGTGCTTCTTTTGCTACTTTTTTAACAAGAGAAGCAAAAAACTGTTCTGGTAACCCTTTTAAAAGGTCTGACTGCTGAAATATTTTCATCATAAACAACCTCTCGAAAAATTCTACAAATTCTAATGATTCATGATATATGCTTCTTTCATTTCTGTAAAGATGAAAAAAGAAAAGTTTTTCTCGCTCTAAACAAATAACCTAATCTTAAATTTACGTGTTGACAAAACCTACAATCGTTGCTAGTATACTTTTCAAACAGTGTTATTTCATTTCCAACTTAAAATCACATATACTCTTATCAAGAGTTGGCTGAGGGAATTGGCCCTTTGACGCCCAGCAACCGACCATTTGTTCATTCTGTGTAAAATGAACGTAAAAGTGGCACGGTGCTACTTCCAACAGAAAGGATATCCTTTCTGAAAGATAAGAGGTTTGACCATATCTTCAAGCCTCTTTCATAAAGGAAAGGGGCTTTTTCATTGTTAAATAAGCACCCCTACTCCCTTTCACTTCTTAATTCCGATTAAACAAATCTATTTTGGAGGTTTACTTCTCTTATGACTTTTCAATTTGATGTTTATAAACCGTTAACAGAAGAAAGCGCTATATCTCTTTTAAAACAACTTCATTTTTTTGCTGAAGATGAACATGTAACATGCCATGAAATTGGCGATGGGAACCTTAACCTTGTTTTTCAAATGAGTGCTCAAGGTAGCGCAAAAAAATGGATTGTAAAGCAAGCTTTACCATACGCTAAAGTTGTGGGAGAAAGTTGGCCATTGACGCTGCAGCGAGCCAAAATTGAAAGCGAAGCTCTGTTACAATTTGCAAAATTCACCCCTCACCTTGTTCCTGAGGTGTTGTACAGTAATGAGACGCTCGCACTAACAATTATGGAAGATTTATCTCATCTTTCCATTGCAAGGACAGGACTTATTAAAGGTGAATCTTATCCGAATTTAGGAAAAGATATTGGCACCTTTTTAGCTCACATTCTCTTTAAAACATCTGATTTAGGGTTGAGTCCAACTGAAAAGAAAGAAAAAGCACAGCAATTTTCAAACCCTGAGCTTTGTAAAATAACAGAAGACCTCGTTTTTACAGATCCATTCTTTGATCATGATACAAATGATTTTGAACCAGAACTATCAGAAAAAGTAGAACAACTTTGGAAAGAGGATGAACTTAAGCTTGAAGTAGCTAAATTGAAGAGACTGTTTTTAACAAATGGAGATGCCCTTATTCACGGTG
This sequence comes from Priestia sp. TRM10, assembly GCF_057808375.1. Classification (NCBI taxonomy): domain Bacteria; kingdom Bacillati; phylum Bacillota; class Bacilli; order Caryophanales; family Bacillaceae; genus Priestia; species Priestia sp. TRM10. Next base: position 81,040 of record NZ_JBJZOT010000013.1, on the reverse strand, counting down.
ATTTACATACAGGAAGTATTTTTGCTAGCGAGCATGAAACAAAAATTATCGATCCTGAATTTGCTTTTTATGGACCTTTTGGTTTTGACTTGGGTCATTTTATCGCAAATTTATTGTTTAATGCACTCCGTCGTCCCCAAGCTCAAACTGAGCTTTTTGGCTTTATTCATGATACATGGGAAACTTTTTCGTCTGTATTTACGTCTCTTTGGAAAGAGGATAAAAACAATCCTTTTCTACAAGTTAACGGCTATCTTGACTATACACTCCAAACCATTTGGCAAGATGCATTAGGTTTTGCAGGATGTGAAATAATCCGCCGAACAATTGGGCTTGCTCATGTAGCAGATCTTGATACGATCGAAGAAAGTGAACTTCGTATTCGTACAAAAGAGATTGCTTTAGACATAGGAAAATCTCTCATTTTAAATCGAGTAGAGATTAAAACTGTTCAAGACTTGCACGAGCTTTATATTGAAAATAATGAATTTTTAGGAAATAACGCTAGAACTGTTTAGAAAGGATGAAAGAAAAATGGCAATACCAAGATCGGTAGAATGGAAAGAGGATTCCATTAAAATTTTAAATCAACAACTTATTCCCAATTCTGTTGAGTTTCTAACTTTAGAAACAATTGAAGATGTATGGGATGCTATTAAAACTTTAAAAGTGCGTGGAGCACCAGCAATTGGAATTGCCGCTGCTTTTGGATTAGCCCTAGCTGGATCAAAATTTGAAGGAGAGGACTTACAAGAATTTCATACACACATTCGTGAACAAAGCTTATACCTTGCTTCTTCTCGCCCAACGGCCGTTAATTTAACATGGGCCCTTCATCGTTTACAAAATAAAATTGAGAATGCGGCTTCTGTCAATGAAGCAAAAACAAATCTTGTTCATGAAGCTATTTTGATTAGCGTTGAGGATGAAAATATCTGTTATAACATTGGACAGCATGCTTTGTCACTTTTTAATAAGAATGATTCTGTAATGACCATCTGTAATGCAGGGTCGATTGCCACCGCTTATTATGGTACGGCATTAGCTCCTTTCCATCTCGCAGCAGAAGTTGACTTCCCTATCCATGTATTTGCTTGTGAAACTCGCCCTCTCTTACAAGGTGCGCGATTAACAACGTGGGAACTCTTACAAAGCGGGGTAAATGTTACGTTAATTACTGATAGCATGGCTGCACATACAATGAAAACAAAGAAAGTCGACGCTGTTATTGTTGGAGCCGACCGCATTTCTGCAAATGGAGATACAGCTAATAAGATCGGAACCTACGGATTAGCTATTTTGGCAAAACAGCATGGAATTCCATTTTATGTTGCGGCTCCTTTATCAACGTTCGATATTTCTCTTAAAAATGGAGATGAAATTCCAATTGAAGAACGAAAAGAGGAAGAAATCCTTAAAGTAGGAAATGAGTGGGTTGCACCTAAAAACACATCTGTTTATAATCCTGCTTTTGATGTGACTCCTGCAGAACTTATCTCAGGTATTATTACAGAACAAGGTATTATACATGGAACTGAATTCGATAAAATCCCTGACTTATTTACAACTAAAAGCTTATAAAAGAGAAGAAGCATAGCTGCTTCTTCTTTGTTTTTTACAGAAGTGTAACATTTCATTGTAGAAAACATATTCTTCTCTTCAACTGCTTATTATAATAATGAAATTTTTAAAAAGTGTAAGGAGGACAAGAAAGTGAAAAAAAATGAGAAAGAATTCACAGAATCCGAAAGCTCCATGCACGAAACAGATGAACAACAGTCTGTTGATCTCGTTTTTATAGAAGGACAAGGATGGAAAGAAGAAGAAAGTGAATAAGCTAAGCGAATGTATCGCTTAGCTTTTATATTTTTACTGTGCCATTCTGAACTGTTAATCCTTCAACAGTTAATAGAAGTTCTTTTTGATGTATTTTATTTCCCGCATATCCTGTTAAAGAGGCATCTTTTCCTATTACACGGTGACAGGGAATAATAATAGGCAAAGGATTAGCTCTATTAGCACCGCCAACTGCTCTTACTGCTTTTGGACGCTGTACCTCTGCTGCAATATCACTGTAAGACCAGACGCTTCCATAAGGAATTTTTGATAATGTATTCCACACTTCCCGCTGAAATAGCGTACCTTTTTCAATACAAAGCGGTAAATTAAATGTTTGTCGTTCTCCTTTAAAATATTCCTCAAGCTGTTGCTTAGCAGTAAGCGCCCAACCCTGATTTTTAATTTCATCTTTTTCAATAACAAGCTCTTCTCCAATGGAAAGAGCTGTCACGCCTTTGTCGTTTGAATGGATGACAATATTGCCAAGCATCTCATGAACAAGGACGCTATAATATTTGTTCATTCTTTCTTATTCTCCTCACTTGGGTTGATTGGTAAGATGATGGAAAAAGTTGTGCCAAGTCCTATCTCACTATGAACGTCAATATAACCGCCATGTTCCTCAATAATTTTATATGACACCATAAGACCTAGTCCTGTACCTTTTTCTTTTGTTGTATAAAAAGGCTCGCCAAGACGCTTAATTCGCTCTTCAGGCATGCCTTCTCCTTCATCTTTAATAGAGACTACAATAAACTTTTCATCTTTAGCATGTACACTTACAGTTAGGGTACCACCTATAGGCATAACTTCCAATGCATTTTTCATAATGTTAATAAATACCTGTTTTAGCTGATTCGGTTCACAGTAAAGAAGCGGTAATGAAGGCTCAAATTCTGTATGAAACTGCACGTTTACAAGCGTTGCTTGTGCTGTTAATAAGTCCATTGTTTCTTGGACAATTTGAATAATATCTTTTTGCTCGTGTTTAATTGCCTGAGGTTTTGCTAATACAAGAAAATCTGTAATAATATTTTCAATACGCTGAAGTTCTGACGTAATGACGTCAAAATATAGAGAAAAATCATCTTTCTCTTCATGATCTATACTATTTTGTAAAAGCTGAATAAATCCTTTCAATGCTGTCATTGGATTTCGGATTTCATGAGCAATTCCTGCGGCAAGCTGCCCTACCACTTGTAGGGTATCTGATTTTCGAATTTGCTCTTCCATCTCTTTCTTTTCAGTGACATCTCGTAGCATTGTCATATAGACCCCTGGAATAATATCTTTCTTCGTTGAATATTCAATGGTTCGCTTGCGACCACTCTTCATTGTGTAAGTTAACTCACCTTCATGCTCTCTGTATTCCTTAAGAAACGATAAATGAACATCTAATATCTTTTTGTTTCCTTCATCTAGCAGGTTTCGCACGTTCAATGAGCATACTTCTTCTTTTGTTAATTCAACAAAATCACATAAAACAGAGTTAGCATCAATAATCTTTAAATTTTCATTCCAAAGCAGAACACCATCGACAGAACCATTGAAAATCGTTCTAAATTTTTGCTCACTTTCTCTTAACTCTTGTTCCATTTTCTTTCGTTCACTTATATTACGGAAAATAGTTAGATTATGGCCTTTTATAATACCTTGTTTTGCTGTAAACTCTAAGTCTTTCTTTTCACCATTTGGCATATAAAAAGGCAGCTCTTCTCTTATCGCATTAAAATCATAAAAACGATTTGTAATTTCTTTTGTTTTTGGCTGTGATAAATCTAAAAATTCTTCTAGATTACTTCCGATAAGTTGATGAAGAGGAAGCTCAAATGTACGAGAGGAAGAAGGATTTGCATCTACAACTGTCCAATCTTCATTCCAAATAATAATGGCATCAACAGCGCTTTCAAAAATTTCTCTAAATTTCTTTTCACTTTTAGCTAGCTCTTGCTCCATGTCTCTCTTTTCTGTAACATCGCGCATGATAGACATATAATAATCACTATTAATATGAGCTGTTGTTGTAAAATCAAAGTACACTTCTTCTCCTTGCCTAGTTTGAATAGGAAGTTCTCCTTGTGATTTTCCATTCCTTTTTAGCGCATGCCAAAGACGCTCAATCTTATAATGATAAATCGGAAGAACAAGCTCACTTAATGTTTGAACAAGCAGTTCATTTTTAGTGTAGCCAATCCTTCGGCAAAGGGACGGATTCGCATCAATAATTCGCCCTTTCTTGTCAAAAATCAAAATACCATCAATCGCTTGATTAAAAATATCTTGAAACATTTCTTGACTAATAAACCGCTCATTTTCTAAGTTCTTTGTTTTTGTAATATCCCGGAACGTTGTCATTAAAATGGCATTTTCTCCATCATGCTTTTCTGACTGAAATTCAATATACTTTATCGAGCCATTCGGCAAATATAAGGGGCCCTCAAAATAAAAATGGTCTCCGCTTGTAAGAGAATAATCATACCGCTCTAATGCCTCACTTGACATCATTTCCAAAAAATCTCGCACATGAAGTGAGAGGAGCTCCTCTTTTGCACATTCAAACAAGCGACAGGCTGCTTGATTGACGTCTGTAACGCGCAAATCACCATTAAATACAATCATTGCATCCCGTGCTCTGTCAAATACGATTCTAAGCTGCTCCAATTCTGCTGTTTCATCTCGACTTTTCTCAGTTGCTTGAAGTGATCCTTCAGCCGACATAAACGTTGCTCCTTTCACACATATATAGTGACAGCTTTCTTATTATCTTATGGTTATTCTACATATTACTCCAAATTCCTCCTATCTCTTTTTGAATAGACAGGAAAAGATGCTTGACTAGATTTCTCTAGCCAAGCATCTCTTTAACAGTCTTCAACAATAATATAGGTTGCTTTGACAGGACCATGAACACCAACGACAAGGTTCATCTCAATATCGGCTGAGTTACTCGGTCCTGTAATAAAATTAATGCAAGAAGAAATATCTTCTCCTCCTTCAACTTTTTGATGAATATACTGCGCAGCTTGCGTCATTCTCGGCACGATTGTACTCTTAGGAATAATAGCAATATATGTTGTAGGAAGAAGGCTAACTGAACGTCCCTTTCCTCCTCCGTTAAATAAAACAACTGTTCCTGATTCTGATAAAGTTATATCACTAAACGTAATCCCAACATTAGCTTGTGCTGCTTTTTGGATATTCTCTTCTCGTTTATCCTTGCCCCATATATGAACATTTTGTCTATCTAGAAGGGAAGATAGGCCATATTGAGAAAAACGAGGGTCATCCCATACAATAACCTCTCCTCCTCCGTTTATTTCAACTACTTTTTCTACTACTTCTTGCAAGCTTATGGATAAGGTGCGAATACATTCTGTATGAATCTGTTCACAGTATTCTTCGAGATGATCTGCTAGTTCATCATTTGAAGCATCTTGAAAAACATATTGTTGGGGAGAGTGTGTCCATGTTGGACGTTCTATCTGTTTACTTCTTTTTCTTCCAAGCTGCTTAGCAATATCATTCAGGAAAGAATCTCTATTTTGAATTGTTCCATAGCTCATTTGTTTTCCCCCTTTCTTTCCTGAAACCAATCTCTGAATCGCTCTTTGTTTGGAGCTGGAAATTCTCGAATATTAGTCCAGGCTTTAAGCGGTCCAGGCCCTTTTGATATTTTGTCATCTGTTGTAAAAGGACTTAGTGCAGACTTGGCCACCTTACCACCCAAATTATATAGTTTAGGAATTGATGCCCCTAACCCAAAGACTTTCATAGCCATCTTCTCTGAAATAGGAGCACGTCCCTCTCTTTCTACAATAACCTCTCTATGCTTGTGCAAAAGTTCATGAAGCGGAATCTTAACAGGACATGCTTCTGTACATGCTGCACAAAGGGTAGAAGCATATGGAAGTTCTTTATAATCATCATAGCCACCTAAAAGTGGAGACAAAACAGCTCCTATCGGCCCTGGATAAATAGATCCATAGGAATGGCCACCAACATGTCGATAAACAGGACAAACATTTATACAGGCTGCACAGCGAATGCACTGTAAAACAGATTGAAATTCAGTTCCGAGAATGTTAGACCTTCCGTTGTCAACAATTACGAGATGAAATTCTTCCGGACCGTCTACATCTCCTTCACTTCTTGCACCTGTTAAAGCTGTAACATAGCTTGTTAAACGTTGTCCAACAGCACTTCTTGTTAATAAACTAACAAGAACCTCAAATTCTTCAAATGTTGGCACAATCCTTTCCATTCCCATTACTGTGATCTGAGTTTTAGGAATACTCGAAACAAGCCGAGCGTTCCCTTCATTTGTAACAAGACCAATAGAGCCTGATTCTGCTATAGCAAAATTACATCCTGTAATTCCAATATCAGCTTTTAAAAATTCTTTGCGTAACATTTCACGCGCATGAAGTGCAAGTTCTTCTGGCTTCTCACTTTTCAAGTAAGACAACTTTTCCTTAAACACTTCGCGAATTTGTTCTTTATTTTTATGAAGAGCAGGTGCCACAATATGTGAGGGCGGATCGTGTTCATCTAGCTGAAGAATGTATTCTCCTAAATCTGTTTCAATCACTTCGCATCCTATACTCTCTAATCCTTCATTCATACTAATTTCTTCTGTTACCATTGACTTTGATTTTACAATCTTCTTAGCTTCTTTACGCTTTACAATATTTTGGATATACTTATTTGCTTCTTCACTTGTTTTAGCAAAAAAGACATTTCCGCCTCTTTTAGCAACATTATCACTTAGCATTTCTAAATAATAATCAAGATGATCAAGCGTATGTTTCCGGATTTCTTCCCCTAGTGAACGCCATTCTTCCCAATGTCCAAGCTCTTGGGCCGCGTGTAAGCGTCTAGCTCTTAAGCGTTCCTGAGCACTTGACACAGCGGAACGCATAAAATCATCTTGAAGGCCATCACCAACACGTTCTTTAAACTGCTTTTCTCCAATTTTCATCCCCATATGTTCTGCCTCCTTCTAATGGCTATTCAATACTTCTGCGATGTGAAGCACTTTGATTTCCTTTCCTCTCCGTTCTATCCTTCCACCAATGTTCATCAAACAGCCACAATCTCCGCCAATTAAATAGTCTACTTCTGACTCGTCAATATGGTTGGCTTTTTCATCTACCATTCTTTCAGAGATATCTCCCATTTTCACCGCAAATGTTCCACCGAAACCACAGCAGTTGTGCGAATTAACGAGCGGTTCAACTTCTAGACCTTCTACATGCTGTAAAAGCTTAAACGGGGCATCTCCAACTTTTAAAAGCCGAGTCATGTGACAAGAGGTATGATAAGTCGCTTTTCCTTGTAGCTTTGCTCCTACATCCTCGACTCCTAATACTTCAACAATAAACTGAGTAAGCTCATACGTTTTAATTGCTAAGCTCTCAGCTTTTTCACGCCACTCGCTGTCATTTTTAAAAACATGAGGATAGTCGCGAAACATCGTTGCACAAGATCCTGATGGTGTAACAACATACTGGGCATGCTCAAATGTCCGAATCATATTTTTCATTGCTTCTCGCGCTTCCTTGACGTATCCGCTATTATAAGCAGGCTGTCCACAACACACTTGCGTAGTCGGGAAATCAAGTTCACATCCTAATCTTTCTAAAAGCTCCACTGTTGCTTTTCCTACTTCTGTTTGAAACATGTCGACAAGGCACGTTGCAAATATGGATACTTTCATTTTTACCCCTCCGTATTAAACAGGTCATCTGATGACTTATGTTTAACTTATTTAAATATAAGAATATTCACAATCTATATTTTACCATAATCGTACTGCTAATTTATGAATTAAGCTATTTTTTATATACTTTTACGTTCTTCTTTTTCATATACCCTTGTATTTCTTGTTTGTAAAATAATAGTGATAATAAGTCCTGCTACTACTCCTCCAAATAATAGAGTACCAATATTAAAACCAACTCCATATAGAATCATATACCCTGCTGCTCCTGTAATGAAGACGTAGAAAGTCATCGGTAAAAGAAGCTTGCGAATCAGTGAACCTTCTTTTCCAGCTAAACCTGCGGCAGCTGATGCCGCTACAACATTATGCACACATATCATATTCCCAGCAGCTCCTCCTACAGCTTGCAAAGCGACAACAATACTTGGAGTTGCGCCAATATTGTCTGCTACTCCAAATTGAAAAAGAGCAAACATCATATTGCTGATTGTGTTACTTCCAGCTACGAAAGCTCCAAGTGCCCCTATCGCTGGTGAAATTAGAGGCCAGTTCTCATTGAAAACCCCTGAAATTCCCTCTGCTATTGTTAGCGGCATACTCATATATCCTTCTAAACTTCCTCCTGTATTAATAAAAACTTGAACCATTGGTACGGAAAAGATTAAAGCAACCATAGCAGCACTTACTGTCTTTCGTGATTCCCCTATTGCTTTTTTAGCACGTTTCCATTCCATCTTATGAAGAAAGAATACGATAAAGCTTGTAAGTAAAAACACAACTCCAGGAATATTAAGCGGAACTGTAGAAAAACCAATTTCACTTCCAAATAAATGGTCTATTCCCACTTCCCAACTTTTCAACCAAGAGGAGAATGGCAAAAAGTTAACTCTTGTCATAACTAAAAGTGCAGCTACAATAATATAAGGAACCCATGCTAAAAGAGGTGAAATAAAACGACCAGGCTTTTCATTTTTTATTTGTAGCGTTCCGCTCCATTCTTTATTCCATTTTTCCTTATGTTCAAAATCCCAAGCTTCTTTTGGTACAAACAAACCTTTTTTAACTGCAGGAATTACAATGGCTAGTCCAACAAGTCCTCCAATAAGGGAAGGAAACTCAGGGCCTAGAAAGACCGCTACAAGCATATATGGAACCGTAAATGAAAGTCCTGCAAAAAGAGCAAACTTCCAAACTGCAAAACCTTCTCTAAATGATTTTTTCTCACCAAAAAATTTCGTAAGCATAGCAGCTAAGAAAAGTGGAATAAAAATTCCTGCAATACTATGGATGATGGCTACTTGTCCTCCAAGATCAATAAGATAGCGCTCATATGTTGTACCAAGAGTTACAATATGCTTATCAACAAGCTCTGAACCGCTTAATCCTGTTCCAACTCCTGTTAAAATTGGCGTCCCAACTGCTCCGAAAGAAACAGGTGTTGATTGAATAATAAGGGCTACCATTACAGCTGCAAGTGCAGGAAATCCCACGGCTACAAGAAGTGGAGCAATAACAGTTGCTGGTGATCCCCACCCTGCTGCTCCTTCTAAAAATGAGCCAAAAAACCAGGCGATAATGATTGCCTGAATACGCCGATCAGGCGTAATCCCCATAAAACCTTGACGAATCGTATATACTGCTCCACTCTCCTTCAACATATTTAAGAGGAGAATAGCTCCAAAAACGATAACACCAACTTCAAGAGCAGATACAACTCCCTTTACACTTGCAGCCAAAATATCTGTCAGCGGCACCTTCCATACTCCATAGCTCATTACTGCTGTAATGAGTAAGGATAAAGGCATTGCCTTATTTGCTGGCCAACGCAAAACCACAAGAAACAAGAAAACTGAAAAAATAGGTACAACCGCTAGCAGTGATAACATCCCCATGCTCATTGCTAAATTCCTCCCTCTCCTTATAACATATGGTCATCAGATGACCAAACGTAATCATATATAATTATATTAGAAAACGCTTACAAAATACAATACTTAAAAATGATTTTTCCTTTTTATTCTAAAAATATATGAATGGGAAATAATGAGAAGAAATGAAGGTTCTTTTCTTCTCATTATCTGATTATCTATCCTATTTTCTTTTTTTAGCTATAGCATCGTTAAGCTTTTATGAATGATATAAAATCGTTATAATAAAACTAGGCTATTAAGGAGGGTTCTCGTATATTTATGGAAAACAATCAACCCCAGTTGAAGAACAACTTAATTTCAAAAGCAATTGATTACACACGTGTGGGTGTCGTTATTACAGATCCTTCACTTCCTGATAATCCTATTGTTTATACAAACCAGGCATTTTTGAATCTAACAGGCTATGGTGAAGAAGATGTTATTGGAAGAAACTGTCGTTTCCTACAAGGAGAAGCTACAAATAGAGAAACCGTTCAAGAAGTTAGAAAAGCCATTCAACAAAAAAAACCAATATCTATTGAAATCCAAAACTATCGAAAAGATGGAAGTAGGTTTTGGAATGAGCTTGCGATTGATCCTGTTTATTCTGAGGAAAATCAAAAATGGTATTTTGTTGGAATACAAAAAGATATTACGGTGCAAGAAAACTATAAACAGCTTCTAGAAAAAGCTTTAAAAGAACTAACTGTTCTCTCAACCCCAATTGTTCCAATTGCTGAGAAAATCTCTGTTCTTCCTATTATCGGAACACTTACAGAAGAACGCTATGAAGAAATGATTAACCAAGTAAGTCATTACTTAACGACTGCTAAAGATGATGTTCTTGTGATGGATTTATCAGGTCTTATTGGGATTGATACACATGCGGCCCATAAAATCTTTAAGTTTCATGAACTTCTCAAATTAATGGGAACAGATCTCATTTTAACTGGAATAAAGCCGGAGCTTGCTATCAAAACAGAACAACTCAATCTTGATTTTTCATCCCTTCAAACGTTCCTAAATGTAAAGGATGCAATCAAACAGCTTAAAAGCTAAAAAACCAGCGAAGAGTTACTTCTCCGCTGGTTTTTTTATTTCTTCCAGAAGTCATCATAAACAGTAATTGGTAGATGACGTTTATGCTCTGTTTTAAGGAAATGTGCTTGAATTTTCTCTGCTGCTTCTTTTCCTACGTCTTTTCCTTCTAGATAATCATCAATTTGATCATAGGTGACACCAAGTGCTTCTTCATCAGGAAGCTGTGGGCGATCTTCTTCAAGATCTGCTGTTGGCTTCTTATTATAAAGATGCTCTGGACAGCCTAGCTCTTTTAACAGCATCTTACCTTGACGTTTGTTTAAACGAAATAGAGGGACAAGATCCGCGCCACCGTCACCATATTTTGTATAGAAACCTGTGACAGCTTCAGCAGAATGATCTGTTCCAATTACAACTCCGCTATACATACCCGCAATTGTATATTGAGCAATCATACGCTGCCTTGCCTTCACATTCCCTTTGTTAAAGTCAGAAACTGAATCACCAGTATCTGTTTCAACAGCAACAAGCATTTGATCAACAGCGCCTTTAATATTCACTGTGACTGTACGGCTAGGTTGAATAAATTTAAGCGCATCTTGACAATCTTCTTCATCCATTTGTGTTCCATATGGAAGACGAACAGCGATAAACTCATACTTTCCTTCTCCAACTTCTTCATTTAGCTCGTCTACTGCCATCTGAGCAAGTTTTCCTGCTAATGTAGAGTCTTGTCCACCAGAGATTCCTAAGACAAATGTTTTTAAAAAGTCATATTGTTTCATATAGTCTTTTAAAAAGTCTACACTCTTACGAATTTCTTCTTGTACATCGATAGATGGTTTTGTATCCATTTCTTCAATAATACGTTTTTGTAAATCACTCATAGTTTTCTTAACTCCCCTTCCAGCTTTTCACGATAGTTCTTATTAATGTTCCCTATTTCTTTTGTAACACATTAGAAAGTTTTTTAAACTCATTAACGAGTTTGCATGACTCTTGTCGCTTCTCTGCGCGTTTCCTCAATATTGTGCATTTTGTTCTGCCAACATTCTGTGCTTAAATCAACTGGATATTCTGTTGGTCTTGATACATCTTCATCTGATTTTGAGATAATTTTATAATCGTCCCACAAATATTGGAGATTCTGCAAACAGTACGCTCTCATTTGTTCAATAGACGGCTCTTTATAAATAAGCTCGCCTCCAGCAAAGATGTTTTGATGAATGTTTGTTGCTCTAAAGTCTGTAACATATTTACTTACATGCGTATGTACAGGATGGAACATTTTTAAATGATCTTCTTCGTTTGGCTTTTCATTTTCCATTGCAATGTAATCGCCTTCCCATTTTCCATTCATCGTATTTGCAATACGATATACGCTTTTTAAACCTGGAGTTGAAATTTTCTCTGGGTTTTCTGACAGCTTAATTGTATCTACCATATTCCCGTTTTCATCTTCAATTGAAACAAGCTTATATACAGCTCCTAATGCTGGCTGTTGATAAGAGGTAATCAGCTTTGTTCCAACCCCCCAGCCATCAATCTTAGCTCCTTGAGCTTTTAAATCTGTGATGGAATATTCATCAAGATCGTTTGAAGCGAAGATTTTCGCATTTGGAAACCCTGCTTCATCAAGCATTGCTCGAGCCTGCTTCGACAAATATTGAAGCTTTCCACTATCAAGACGGATGCCAATAAAGTTAATACGGTCACCCATTTCTTTTGCAACGCGAATAGCGTTTGGCACGCCAGAGCGAAGCGTATTATATGTGTCAACTAAAAATACGCAGTCTTTATGCGTTTCAGCATAATGTTTGAAAGCTTCATACTCATTACGATACACTTGAACAAGGGCATGTGCATGAGTACCTGAAACAGGGATGCCGAAGATCTTTCCAGCGCGCAAATTACTTGTTGAATCAAACCCACCAATATAGGCTGCTCTTGTTCCATAAAGAGCGGCATCTAATTCATGAGCCCGTCTTGAGCCAAATTCCATAAGCGCTGGCGCATTTTCTCCTTCAATAAGCGTATCTGCTCCTACAGCTAACCTGATGCGTGATGCTTTTGTCGCAATAAGAGGATGGAAGTTTAAAATATTAAGAAGCGGCGTTTCAATAAGCTGTCCTTGTAAAAGAGGAGCATCAATTCGCATAATTGGCTCATTGGCAAAAATAATCTCTCCTTCTACAACAGACTGAACGTCTCCAGAAAAACGTACGCCCTTCAAATAATCGATAAACTCTTCCTCAAATCCTAGTACATTATATAAATAATCAAGATCTGTCTCACTAAAACGAAAATTTGCTAAATAATCAATTACGCGTTCAAGACCCGCAAAAACCGCATATCCTCCCCCAAAAGGCATTTTGCGGAAAAACGTTTCAAAAACAGCTCGACGATTATGCATGTTGTTTTTGAAATACGATTTCGCCATATTAATTTCATATAAATCTGTATGAAGTGCTAAACTATCATCCTGGTAGCATTTACCCATTTCCTGTTCCTCCACCGACAATTGGTTATTTTCGTTCACATAATTCATGGTGAGTGCAACCTATTTCCTCTATAATTAGAAGAATGCTAAACTTGCTACTATATAAAAAAGCTGAACTCTTTTTAAAGCGAACTAATTCCATTATTTTTCCCACATGCTATTTTACTTCTCCTCAACAACATTTTCTAGTAAAACAGCTTCAACACTCATTAAATGAGAAATCATTAAATCTTGGGCTCGCCTAACATCCATTGCTTGAATAGCCTTATAAATTTGCATATGCTCATCATAAAGGCGCTGAGAAGTGGTTTCTTTAGAATACAGCCATACTCTCCTTGTTTCCCTCATTGATTGAAGCATCATTTCCCCTACATTGTTCATAAGTCCTACTAAAAGGGGGTTTTGAGAAGCTTTCGCAACAGCAAGATGAAATTGAAAATCAGCTTTCTCACCAAGTTCCTCATCACCAACAGAATTCAGCATTTTTTCTAATATGTTTTTCATATTTATTAAATCTTCTTCTGTTCGCTTTGATGCTGCAGCCCCTGATGCCCCAACTTCCAGCACTTTTCGAACTTCTAGCAAGTTTTCAATATCTTCTTTCTTCATAAGAACGGCTGTTGTAATAGGGAGAGAAATCATAGATGGATCAAATTCCCTGACAAAGGTGCCTTCACCTTGTCTCATTTCAATAAGTCCCATTGCTCTTAAGGCACTTAGTGCTTCTCGAATAGCAGAACGGCCAACTTGAAAATTTTCAGCAAGCTGCCATACAGAATCTAACTTATCACCAGGTTTCAAATCCCCATTTTTTATATTTAAAAGCAGCTCTTCTGCTACTTGTTCATAAATTTTCCTTGGTTTAATTTTTTTATATTCCAAAGCCGTCACCTCTGCCTTGTTACTGCCCTTATTGTAACGAAAACATGTCCATCATACAATCACCACTTAAAGTAAGAAGGAAAGATGATTGCACGTATAGAAAACATCGTTACAAGGCTAAAATGTGATAAAATGAACTATTGATAGGAATTAGTTTACCATTTGTCAACGCGAATTTCACCCTAATTCTAAGGAGGAGTTTCTTTCTTGTGAACATTATTGTCGCAACATTAAATGCTAAATTCATTCATACCAACCTTGCGCTACGCTATTTGAAAGCGTATGCAGAACCTGATTATACAGTGGAAATGGCTGAATATACCATTAAAGATCCTCCAATGAACATTGTGACTGATCTTTACCAAAAGAAACCTGATATTATCGGATTCAGCTGCTACATTTGGAATATTGAAGAAACCATTAAAGTAATAAGCATGATTAAAAAAATTAGTCCCCACACTAAAATTATTTTAGGTGGCCCTGAAGTAACCTATGATGTTACATATTGGCTTGATCGACTTTCTGATGTTGATTTTATTGTTATTGGTGAAGGAGAAAAAACGTTTAAACATCTTCTTGATGAACTTCATGGGCAAGAAAACTTCACAGATGTGAGCGGGATTGCATTTAAAAAGAATGGAAGCTACCATATAAGCCCACAGCGTAATAAAGTAGATTTGCGTGAAATGCCTTCTCCATATCGGTTTGAAGAAGATATTGAAAATCTTTCAAAGCGCGTCGTGTACATTGAGACAAGCCGTGGTTGCCCCTTTAGCTGTCAGTTTTGTCTTTCTTCTATTGAAGTTGGCGTGCGTTATTTTGATCGAGAAAAAGTGAAAGACGATATTCGTTATCTTATGAAAAATGGAGCCAAAACGATTAAGTTCGTAGACCGTACCTTTAACATTAGCAGAAGCTACGCAATGGAAATGTTCCAGTTTTTAATTGATGAGCATATACCAGGAACAGTTTTCCAATTTGAAATAACAGCAGATATTATGAGGCCTGAAGTTATTCAGTTTTTAAATGATAATGCTCCAAAAGGACTGTTTCGCTTTGAGATTGGCGTTCAATCTACAAACGATTCAGTTAATGAACTTGTAAAGAGAAAACAAAACTTTGCTAAACTTACAAGAACAGTTACCATGGTGAAAGAAGGAAGAAAAGTTGATCAGCACTTAGACTTAATTGCAGGACTCCCGGATGAGAATTACGAATCTTTTCGCAATACGTTTAATGACGTTTTCCAACTTCATCCAGAAGAGCTTCAGCTTGGCTTTTTAAAATTGCTTAGAGGAACAGGACTGCGCCTAGAGGCTTCAAAATATGGATATGTGTATATGGATCAAGCTCCTTATGAAATGCTCTCAAATAATGTTCTTTCTTTTGATGAAGTTGTACGTATTAAACAAGTAGAAGATATTTTAGAAAAGTATTGGAATGCCCATCGTATGGATGAAACCATTCATTACTTAGTGAATCACCATTATGAAACCCCATTTGATTTCTTCCAAAGATTTGGAACGTTCTGGGAGGAAAAAGGCTGGAGTCGTATTGGCCATCAGCTTGAAGATTTATTTAAACGTCTTCAAGAATATTTACTAACTGAAGATTTTCCTGAAGAAGACGTAGTACTAGGGTTTATGAAAATAGACTATTTAGCAAACCAGCGCTACAAGCCAAGAAAGCCTTGGTGGCCCTCTAGTGTAGCAAAAGATCATCGTTCAAAGTATTACCAACAAATATTAAAAAATCCGCTCCTACTAGGCAAAGAATTTCAGGAAGAGAAACTTGATGAAAAAGATTTGTACAAGCATACTGTTCTTGAAGTTTTACCATTTGATTACACTAAATATCAAAAAACAGGGGTTTTAACAAAACAAAAAACGCTTGTAATGGCGTATTATGATCAAAAACAACAGAAAACAAAACTCTATATGAGCACGCTTGATTCCTTCAATTTATCAAGCGTAGGATAATTAAAAAGAAGCAGCACGCTGCTTCTTTTACTTTTTCTTACGTTCGCACTCCGCTTTTCGTTCAATGCTTCCTTCATAAGGTTTCATGAAGTTATAGTCCCCAAGCTCAGGACCAAATTCTTCATGCATAGCACTTTCTTTTTCATCTCTTAAATGTTTTTCATTCTTATTCATCATGAAAACTCCCTTTTTTACCTTTTCGGCCTTTCTTAGAGTTACGATTTGCTGCTTTATGGCTGTCTTCTCCACTATACTCTGCAGAGAATTCAGTGTCTGGCATACTTTCAGTTGGAGTTTGATTGTTCGTCTTTGCTGCGTCAAAAGAAACTTTACGCTTTGGCATTTTTTCACCTTCTTTTTTAGATTCTACTTTTAGTTTGGAGCAGTGAAGAGGAAATCATAAGATGAAATAAATAGAAAAAAGCCGAAAAAAGAAGCTCTCTTTTTTCGGCTTTTTTTATCCAATAATAACTCGTTCTTTCGGATAATGGAAATCGGGTTGAGCACCTTTTCCTCTTAAAATAAACAAGCAAAGTAAAATCCCAACGCGACCAATAAACATTAAAATCATAATAATAATCTTGCCAATATTACTCAGGTCTCCTGTAATCCCTGTTGAAAGCCCTGTTGTTCCAAAAGCTGAACAAACTTCAAACATAATATTCACAAGCGGAAACGGCTCAAGGACGCTTAATATAATAACTGAAATAGAGCAAAGTCCAACTCCTATAATTGTTACAACAAGTGATTTTATAATATCTTCTTCATGCAACTCTCTTTTAAAGATACGGACTTGCTTTTTTCCAAGTGCATAGTTATATATAAACAGGATATTAAGAGCAAACGTCGTTGTTCGAATACCTCCTCCTACTGAACTCGGAGAAGCCCCAATAAACATGAGCGCACTTAAAACAAGAAGAGTTGAAGTCGTGAACTCTGAAACGTCCATTGTAGCAAGTCCTCCACTTCTTGTTGAAGATGACTGAAAAAGGGCATAGAAAAAACTTTTATGCCATGATTCTCCTTTTAAGAAATGATTTCCTTCAAGGAGAAGAATAGCAATCGTACCAATCACAAGAAGTAAAAGAAACATAGAAGACGTAAGCTTTGTAAAAAGCGAGAAGCGGAATTTTCGCTTTGATTTTACGTTTAGAAAAAATTGTTTAATCTCAATTAAAACAGGAAAACCAATAGCTCCAAGTGCAATAAGGAAGATATGAATCATTTGCACATAGTAATCATCTGCATATGGAACGAGAGAGTTCCCTGTAATGTCGAAGCCTGCATTTGTTGTCGCACTAACAGACGAGAAAAGCCCTCTTAACAGCGCTTCAGGAAGACTGTGATAATAATATAGGTAGAAATGAATCCCTAAAAGAAGAGCACCAATTAGCTCAACAATAATAATGATAAATAAGATTTGTCTCATTAAGTTTACTAATCCTGATAAATTCGATTGATTTTGATCAGTCATAATAAGCTGGCGCTGTTTCAGTCCAATCTTCTTTCTTGCGATCAACCAAATAAACGTGCTCAACATCATGACACCAAGACCACCAAATTGAAACACAAACATCAATATAAACATTCCTGTTGTGCTGAACGTCTCAACTGTTGAGATGGGAGAAAGTCCTGTTACACTCACGGCGCTGATCGCTACAAAAAGAGTATCAATTGTTGCAACATGTACTCCTTGTTTATGAGCAATTGGTAGACTCAATAGCAAAAAAGAAATGGTGACTGCCACTATGTAAAAAAGCACAATAATTTGTGCAGGTGAAAATTCCCGTACGGTTTTATTATATTTTCTTAATAACATTTTTTGACCTTCTTTCTTCAAACCCACTGCAACATTATTACCACACTTTCTTTCTTATTAAAAGACTTTTTACATAAATTTAAGTTACAATTATAATGTAATGCGCTTTCACAAGTAATCGTTTCGCTAACATCTATTACCATAAGAATTCAATTTCTTGTGGATTGTAAATGGAGGGAAAAACATATGATTTCACCGAAAGCTAGACAACGATTTATCTCTATTGTTGGCCAAGAAAGTTATTACGATTCAAAAGCAGACCTTCTTGCCTATTCATATGATGCTACTCCTGGTTTTCAAGCTCTTCCAGATGCTGTCCTAGCCCCATCATGTACAGAAGACGTCAAAAAAATTGTAGAAATTTGTTCTTCCTCTAACATTCCAATTGTACCAAGGGGCTCAGGAACTAACCTTTGTGGGGGCACCTGTCCAACTCAAGGAGGCATTGTTCTTCTCTTTCATAAGATGAACAAAATTTTAGAAATTGATGAAGATAATTTAACCGCCACTGTTCAACCTGGTGTTATTACCTTAAATTTTATTACAGAAGTAGAAAAAAGAGGGCTTTTCTATCCGCCAGATCCGAGCTCTATGAAAATTTCTACACTCGGTGGCAACATCAGCGAAAATTCTGGAGGTCT
Organism: Priestia sp. TRM10; assembly: GCF_057808375.1. Taxonomy (NCBI): domain Bacteria; kingdom Bacillati; phylum Bacillota; class Bacilli; order Caryophanales; family Bacillaceae; genus Priestia; species Priestia sp. TRM10. The sequence goes on along the minus strand of NZ_JBJZOT010000013.1, from coordinate 62,707 downwards.
TCGCGGCCTAAAGTACGGTGTTACACGAGACTATGTGTTAGGTCTCGAAGTTGTGCTTGCTAACGGAGATATCATCAAAACTGGTGGTAAGCTTGCAAAAGACGTTGCTGGATACGATTTAACCCGCCTTTTTGTTGGATCTGAAGGCACGCTTGGCATTGTTACAGAAGCCACATTAAAGCTCATCCCAAAACCTCAAAGCAAAAAGACTGCGCTTGCTCTTTATAATGATTTAGAAAGTGCTGCACGCTCTGTTTCAAGTATTATTGCCCATAAAATCATTCCTACAACGCTTGAATTTCTAGATCAGCGAACCCTTCAAGTTGTGGAAGATTTTGCTCATATTGGTCTTCCTACAAATGTGGAAGCTGTTCTGCTCATTGAACAAGATGGCCCCTTACATATTGTAGAAAAAGAAATGGATAGCATTGCTTCTCTATGCCAAGCTCACGGCGCCATTTCTGTTGACGTGGCATCTTCAGAAGAGCATGCAGAAGCTTTAAGAACAGCCCGTCGTTCTGCTCTCAGCGCTTTAGCGCGTCTTAAGCCAACAACTATTCTAGAAGATGCAACAGTTCCACGCTCACAAGTAGCGAAAATGGTACTTTCAATTAAAGAAATTGCTCAAAAATATAATCTTACAATTTGCACATTTGGTCATGCAGGTGATGGCAATCTTCACCCTACTTGCCTTACGGATGAACGAAACAAGGAAGAAATGCACCGTGTTGAACAAGCTTTTGAAGACATTTTCGCGCGCGCTCTTGAACTTGGTGGAACAATTACAGGAGAACATGGAGTAGGTGAAATGAAGGCTCCCTATTTAGAATGGAAACTTGGAGAAGAAGGAATAAAGGCGATGCAAAATTTGAAGAAAAGCTTTGATCCTCAAAACATTTTAAATCCTGGTAAGCTGTTTGCCAAAGACACAAAAAAACGGGTGGTTATTTCCTCATGAATAAAACATTACAGATGACTGAAATGATGGAGCGCTTTGCGAAAGAGATGGATAATGATGAACTTCTTAACTGTATGCGCTGCGGATTTTGTCTTCCTTCATGTCCAACATATATTGAATCAGGTTATAAAGAAACACACTCACCACGCGGTCGTATTGCTTTAATGAAAGCTGTCTCAGATGGAATGATAGAACCTGATCAAGATGTCCAGCGCTCATTAGATCTATGCCTTGGCTGCAGAGCTTGCGAACCTGTGTGTCCTTCTGGAGTAAAATATGGTCACCTTCTAGAAGATGCACGGTACATTATAAACCAAACAAAGAAAAAATCTTTCAAAGAAAAAACAGTCCGAAAATTTGTCTTCAATGAACTTTTTCCACACCAAGAGAGGATAAGCCAAGCAACTGGGCTTCTTCATATGTACCAAAAGTCAGGCCTGCAAAAGCTGGCTCGAAAAACCCAATTAATTAACCTTCTTCCCGAGCAGCTAAGAACAATGGAAAAAGTATTGCCTGAAGTTCCAACACGAAAAGAAATAATGAAAAGACCTCGCCATTTGCATGCTGTTGGATATGCTAAAAAGCGTGTAGCCTTTTTTTCAGGTTGCTTAATGGATACTATGTTTTTAAAAACTAATCAAGCAACAGCTGAACTTCTGCAGCTCGCTGGGTGTGAAGTAATAATCCCCTCAACTCAAGTGTGCTGTGGAGCTCTTCACGGGCACAGTGGAGAAAAAGACGGTGCTAAACAACTTGCTAAAAGAAACATCGAGGCTTTTGAAAAAGAGAACGTAGACTATATTATTACAAATGCTGGAGGGTGTGGAGGTTTTCTTATTGATTATGCTCATCTCCTTCAAGATGAAGAAGAATGGAAAAAGCGAGCTCACTCTTTCGTTCATAAACTAAAAGATATCTCTTCCCTCTTAATAGAGCTGGACTTCCATAAAAAAGAGCTTGCCCTCCCACCTCAAATTATTACGTATCAAGATTCTTGTCACTTACGCAATGTGATGAACACACATGAGGAACCAAGAAAGCTATTACGCTCTCTCACTAACGTTTCTTATATCGAAATGGAGAACGCAGAAAGCTGCTGTGGCTCTGCTGGCATCTATAATATTTTAGAATCAGAAATGTCAATGCAAATTCTAGACCGTAAAATGAGCTCTGTGCAAAAAACCCATTGTCAAACTGTTGTAACAGCAAATCCTGGCTGTCTACTCCAAATGAAGCTCGGTATTGAACGAGAAGGACTTAGTGATAAAATAAGAGCTGTTCACTTAGTTGATTTATTAAAAGAAGCTTTGGAATATAAAAAGCATGCTCTTTAAAGAGCATGCTTTTTGTGTTACGAACGTTTCACTAACCAGTCTCCAATGCAAGGATATGTTTCCTTTACAGCTTTTGGTCCAAATACAACTGAAACATGCCCTGTATTTAGAAGCTTAAATTCTTTGTCCTTGCTGGAAATAACGTTCATTAATGATTCTACTTGCTGAGGCATTGCAATATGATCTCGATCTGCCGCAATATTTAAAACGTTTGCTTTAATTTTAGACAAATCTACTTTTCGACCTCTTACAGTGAGTTCCCCTTTGATTAGCTTGTTTTGTTGATAAAAATCGCGAATCCACTGGCGATAAGCTTCACCTGGGAATGGAATACCATCTCCTACCCACTTCTGCATCAGTTTCCAGCTTTCTACAAAACGCTGATTTTCTGATCGATCCATAAGCGTTACGTATGGACCATAGAAGTTCGTAATCGGTTTAAGCATCTTATTCCCAAAATCAATCATATCAGGAGGAATATTGCCAAGTGTATCAACTACTTTATCAAGATTAAAGTAACGTTCATCTAAGAACACACCATAAAGTCCCGTTTCTGAGAAATCAAAAGGACTAGTCATAAAAATAAGGTTCTTAATTGGTAAATCATCATGTAGAGAAGCGAAGATAGACGTCATCGTTCCACCCATACAATATCCTAAGATGGACAAATCACTAGCTCCTGACGTACGCAACACTTTTTTCACTGCTCTTGGAATGTAATCTAAAATATAATCATCAAGCATCATATCTTGGTCTTCAAGCCCAGGAGTGCCCCAATCTAATAGATACACGTCAAATCCGCGATCAAGAAGATATTCTACAAGACTGTTCCCCTTTGTCAAATCAAGAATATACGGTTTATTGATAAGAGCGTATACCATTAAGATAGGTGTACGGTGAGTAGTTTCTTGTTTTGGCACATATCTATAAAGCTTTGCTTTATTCTTCTTCCAAATGGTCTCCTTAGGAGTTAATCCTACTTCAGGCTCGGGTTCTGTTGTTAAAATTTCCACTGCCCGTTTAAAGCGTCGAGCAGAATGTTTATACTCCTTCGGCATTGTAGCTAACAATTTTTCCATCTGCTCTGCATATGGTCTAGTTCCAATTGACACACGTACTCACTCCTTTTCATTTTTTTATATAACCTAACGGAAAGACGCTATCATGTTGCAGACAACGTCTTGATAATCAATTACATATATAAACCGCCGTTAATGCTTAGCTCTTGACCTGTAATATAAGCTCCATCTTGGCACAAGTATAAAACGCCACGAGCAATTTCTTCTGAATGACCGAGACGACGCGCAGGAATTTTTGAAATAACTTGTTCACGTACATTTTCAGGCATAGCCATTACCATTTCTGTCTCAATGAACCCTGGACAAATTGAGTTTACTGTTACGCCTGTGCGTGCAAGCTCTAAAGCTAGAGATTTTGTAAACCCTAACAAACCGGCTTTCGCAGCAGCGTAGTTTGTTTGGCCAAATCCTCCCGCTTGTCCAATGATGGAAGAAATGTTAATTACTCGCCCACCTTCTGATTCTAAAAGGTATGTAAGTGCTGCGGAAGTAGTGTTATAGACGCTATTTAAGTTCACATCAATAACTTTTCTCCAATCCTCTTCCCCAAGCTTCTTAAACGTTCTATCACGTGTAATGCCCGCATTGTTTACTAAAATATCAAGCTGCCCAAATGCTTCTTTTGTTTCTTCAATAAGGCGTTTAGCTTGTTCACTATAAGAAACATCTGCTCCAATAGCAACCGCTGCTCCACCTTCTGCTTCAATTTGCTTTACAATCTCTTCTGCACTTTCTTTGTTGCTGTTATAGTTGACAACAACCTTCACTCCGTTTTTCGCCAATTCCTTTGAAATAGCTGCTCCGATTCCTTTAGATCCACCTGTTACGACTGCTACTTTTCCCTGTAATGAAGTCAACATCATTCTCCCCTTTGTTTTAAACTAGTTGTTTTTTTCTCTTTATCTTGACGTTTTTATACTTAACTTTATTTCTTTGATGAAGATTGCTGTTGTTGCTTTGGTGCGTTTCCAGTCTGTTTTTGATTTTTTGCTTCTCCCTTTTCAGAAGATGCAGCCGTTTCTGCTCCTGCAGATTGCTTCACATTATCTTTAATAACAGACTGAATTTGTTCGTTTTGAGAAGAAAGTTCCTCTCGTAACGTTTCCGGCAACGCTTCCTGTAGTTGCTGTTGCGCTTGTAGAAGTTCCATTACTTGGTCAAGCTTTTTAATCTTTTCGTTTTGAGAAGAAAGTTCCTCCCGCAACGTTTGTGGCAACGTTTCCTGTAATTGCTGTTGCGCTTGTAGGAGTTGAACTACTTGGTCAAGCTTCTTATCTAATGCTTTCACATCAGATTTGATTTTCGTAAATTCTCGTTTGAAGTTTGGCGCATTGCTTTGCTCATCTTCGAGATTATCAAAGCGCTCTTCAAGAAAATCCACCTTTTCTTCCACATTTACAACAAGAGTTGCTACATTTGCAATGTCTTCTTTTGAAGGAATATTAATATGTTCCAAGCATTTTGTTGTTACTTCATTAACAGCTTGCTGGTACTGAAGATTTAAGTTTAATACTTTTCCCATCCAGTCAGAGAATTCATCCTTCTTCATGTTTTCTCCTAAAACCTTTCCCCAGTACGATTCAGTTTTGTCATACATATCCTTCCATGCTAAAAACGGGTCGAATAATTTTTGCTGATCCATTTTCTCCACTCCCTTCTTTTCTCGATGATGACCTTTCCTTGAGAAAAATTGAACAATCTAAAATATGTGGAAAGGGTATATACTCATTATAGAATTCTTTCTAACAATAAACAATTCTAAATTTTTGATATATTTTGATGTTTTTTGTGGAATATTGTCGAAACTCTTCAATTAATTGTTAAACTTCAGAATTTTTTTATTGACACTAACATCATGTAGGTGTAAATTACACTTATAGACATAGAAAAACATTCCATCTACTCATACCAGCTTATTATTCTAGATTGGGGGGGTACGATGTCATCGAAAGAAACAAAACCGAAAAAAGAGGCTGACAAATCGTTAGGTGGAGCGCCAAAAAATTTAATGATTCCGTTTTTACTCCTGAGTTTGCGGGAATGGAATCTACATGGCTATAAGCTTATTCAACAGCTTATGAATTTTGGATTTACATCAATTGATCAAGGGAACGTTTATCGTACTCTTCGTCAGTTGGAAAAAGACGAACTCGTAAAGTCTGAATGGGATACTTCTTCAGACGGCCCAGCAAGACGTATTTATTCTATAACAGAAGCCGGAGAACAGTATTTAACAATCTGGGCTAAGTCTCTTGAGCAATACCAAAGCATGTTAAATTCATTTTTCGATCTTTACGCAAACATGTTTTTCCCTTTCAATTCTTCAAAAAAAGTAGAAAAAGAAGAAGAAAAGCAATCGAAAGAAGATTCACAGGTTTAAAGCTGTGTTTCTAGATACAATGGATCGTGAGATAGACAACTATGATTATTCTTTTTAGATTATTGCACCTTCACGCTCCGCTTACTTTTTCATTATCCAAAGGAGGAAATACGCAATGGCAAACGTTAAGTATGATGCAGTAATCGATATGATGTGGGATCAATGGTCTAAAGGATTTAACAGCCTTCTAGAAGGTAGCAAAAACTTCGAAGAATGGACGCTTAAGGCTCTTTCTGGTCAAAAGCAATTTGTTGAAAAAGCAATGGAACAAGTAGAACAAACAGATGAGCAATGGCAACAAGAACTTCAGGAAGTTCAAGCTCAAACAGTTGAAAACATCCGCAAAACAGCAGGGGAAAGTGTTGCTCAGTCTTATGACCAATGGATGCAACGTGTAAATGAAGCAATGGTAAAAATGAAGCAGCTTTCTTCTGAACAACAAAAAGCTGGTTATAATTTCATTAAGCAAGCTCAAGAACAATATGAAGCATCTGTTCAACAATTTGTGAACGAACATCATAAGCTTCGTATTGAGATGCAATCAGCATCTGAAAATTATATGGATCAACTTAAATCATTCCAAAAAACATTTCTTCAATCAATTGAGCCTTACACATTAGTGAAATAAGCATTTATTCCTTGCTTGGAAAGCGATAACAGGTATTTTTCGTATTGTAACTCCTATACTATAGATACAGCCTGAGAGCTGTAAATGTATAAAAGGAGTGAACGAGATGGCTCGTCGAAATAAATTACTTGTACCGGGTGTTGAAAGCTTTCTTGACCAATATAAATATGAAATTGCTCAAGAGTTTGGTGTAACGCTAGGATCTGATACAGCAGCTCGTGCTAACGGCTCTGTTGGTGGCGAAATCACAAAACGCCTTATTGCACAAGCACAGCAAAACAACCTAAAATAATATAAATGGCAAAAGGCACAAGCGATTGCTTGTGCCTTTCATTTGTGCTATTCTCCTTCTGTTTCTTCCGTTTGATTGCTATTCTCGGTTTCAGTATGAGGTGGAGTGCCTTTTGATCCAGAATGAGGCGGTACAGTTTGGTCGTCTTTTTCTTGCTGCTTAGAAGGTACAGCCGGTTTTTGGTTCCCATCCTCAGGTGTTGAATGTGGAACTTCTGGTTCCTCTTCATTATTTGCTTCACTTTGATTTTCATTTGGCTTTGTTGGTTGAGCATTATCCTCGTCTGTTTCTGTTTCTTCTTCATCCTCGTCTGTTTCTTGTTTAGAATCTTGCTCTTTTTCTTCTGGCTTTGTTTCTTGTTCATCTTTCTCTACATCCTCTTCTGAAGATGTAGGTTCTTCTTCTACATCAGTCTCTTCTTCTTTACTTTCTTCTTTTTCTATTTTTTCATCTTCTTCCGTCTCTTCAGTTGACACTTGATCATCATCTTCAAGTTGTTGATCTTTTGGGTCTTTTTCCGGATCTTTTTCTTCTATATATTTGCCTGCTGAGAGTCCTTTCTTTTGAGCTTCATTTCGCTTCTTAAAGGAACAATCTTTTTGAACAAATTTATATTTTGACTCCCGCCATGTCTTTGTTGAGTCTTTGACAACTTTTGAAAAGTCTTCCTTTTCTTTACTAGCTTCATCTTTATAAGAAGTCGTTACAACAATTTCCTTATTTTTATGAAGATAGCCCTCTTCTTCGCTTTTCTCTAAAATTCGATTTGCTACCTTTTTAAATGACTCGTATTTCCATTTCCTCTTTAACTTTGCAATAATCTCTTTTCCTTCTTTATTATATCCTGTTAGTGAAATTACTTCGTATGACGGATTAACCCCTATTTCAATGCTTGGGTTAATATCGATTGATACATAAGCGAACACTTCTTGTTTGTTTTGACCAAAGGGAATGAAAAATAATAAAAGAGCGGCTGCAATTACTAAGCTTGTAAAAGCCATCCTTCTCCACTTTGAACGCTGCTTTTGCTGATTTTGCCATTTTCTTGATGAATAAAGCTTAACGGGAACTTCTTCGCCAAGCTCATACGTCGCTTTCTCTCGCTTCGCTTTTGCAAATTCACCATCAGGGGTTAGTACAACAATATACTCACGGTTTATATCCATCACAATACCTTTTTTCAAGATGTGAGCACCCCTTTTATATAGTCTTTTAAATACACGTACTCTCCTGCTAAAACTATCGTCATTGCAATAATATATTTTCGGTTGCGCTCAATGGTTTTCCGGCTAACATGAACCCCTTTTTCGATTTTCCCAATTTGAAGCCTTTTTTTCAAAAAGAGCGCTTCTAGTACATCAGGATGACGAACAATCCACTCCGCAACTTCCATTGCATTTTTTCTCGCCTGTTTATGCTTTGGTGTTTCATTCACAATTTCCTCCAATGAGAGACTAAAAAGCTTTAACTGCTCATTGTAGTGAATGATTTCTTCCTTTCTCATTTCTTGCTCAAGCTTTTGTGAATGATAGTTTATCGACAAATCTGCATCATATTGTGTACTATCATCAATTGATGGGTCCTGCAGCTGACGTGAACGAACTTCTTTGCGTATATAGTCAATAACACGTCTTTTTATCACTAATTCGCAGAAACTTAAGAAAGAACTTCCTTTTGCAACGGTATATTTTTCGATAGCTTCGTGAAAAGCAATGAGACCAATACTAAATTCATCGTCTGTTTCATATATGTAGCGTTTGCACACGCTCGACACCGTTTTTGCAATAAACGGCTTATACTGTTCTAAAAGCTCGTTCTGCACAATATCATCACCACTCTGAGCCTGTATAACAAGCTCTTCTACCGTGTGTTTCCGTTTCACGCCAAATAGAATGCTCAGCATTGATCTCACCTTCTTTTCATAAAGTATTCGCGACTAATGTCCTATTTCAGGGTATATTCCAAGTAATTGTTTATTATACATTAACACTTAAAAGGTGACTATACGCAAAAAGATGTGCTTTTTCCACAATCTCACATAAAAAAAGAGAGTAATGACACATGCTTTTTTACTTAGCACACTCATTGCTCTCTTTCACTATCTTGTATAAATAACTTCCTTAAATGAAGTTAGTATGTTGCTTCTTTTTTCTGGTCCTTTTCATGTGAAGGCTCTTTTTTAGATAAGAACCATCCACCAAGACCAATTAAAACTAACACAATCCAGAATGAAATTTTCCATAGTTTTGATTCAGGGAAGTGTTCATTAATGATCCCTAACTCTGGATGTGCCAATGTGTAAACAGCAAGTTTTACACCAACCCAGCCTACAATTAGAAAGGCAGCTGTCTCAAGACCTGGACGTGTTTTCAGAAGCTTCACAAATGCATTTGCAGCAAAACGCATAATAATTAAACCAATTAATCCTCCGAGGAAGATGATAGCAAATTGTCCTCCGTCAAGGCCTCCAATTTCAGGGAAAGTTGTTGGAGGTAACGTTACCGCTAAAGCTACTGCAGCTAAGATCGAATCAACAGCAAACGCAATGTCTGCAAGTTCAACTTTTAAAACTGTAACCCAGAAACCAGATTTTGCTCGCTTCTTATTAAGCGTTTCCTCATCTGGTTCTTCATGTTCATCGCTTTTCTTCTTAACAAATTTCTTAAACAAATGGTTAAATGCAATAAACAATAAGTAAATCGCTCCAATTGCTTGAACTTGCCAAACATCAACAAGGAAAGAAATAATGAATAATGAACCAAGACGAAAAACAAAGGCCCCCGCTAATCCATAAAACAATGCTTTTTTGCGTTGATCATCAGGCAAGTGCTTAACCATAATAGCAAGCACAAGTGCATTATCTGCTGCCAGTACTCCTTCTAAAACAATTAAGACAAGTAACACCCAGCCATACTCAAGTAATAGTGATGTATCCAATCCTTTTGCTCCTCTCTTTTTTGCCTTTCTATCTATAGTTGCTATTCCCTACGTAAAGGTTTAAAACACATAAAAAAGACCTTTGCCAAATATGGCAAAGGTCTTGCTAAGCATATATATGCCAATACAGCCGATGAACACAATGTTCATGTAATGACGACTATATTTCAGGTTTCCCTGACGCTACTCCCCTTTACGTGGAAGGAATTTATATTTTATTATAATTTTATTCTAAATGGATATGACTTACATGTCAACAAAAAATATAGGCTTTTTTATTTATTCTGTTTTTTTAGACGTGAAGTCTTTTACATTGTATTTTTCATAAGCTTTCTTTCGCTTCTTTTTGATAAGAGCATAAATAACAATAAGAACAACCACGCCAAGAATAACTTCCCACTTATATTCATCAAGAAGTTTGGAAGCAATCTCTTTACCTTGATCTCCGAACTTATAGCCAATATATACATAAAAGAATGTTGTAGGAAGCATCGCTAAGAAGGTATAAACACTAAACACCCAAACGTTCATTTTTGCCATCCCACAAGGAATAGAAATCAATGTTCGAATTCCCGGAAGAAATCGTCCTGTAAAGGCAACAATTGCTCCATGCTTTTGGAAAAAAGCATCTGCTGCATTAATTTGTTTGTCTTTAATAAAAAAGAACCTGCCAAACCTTTGCAGAAAAGGGCGGCCTCCGTATCGACCTACAGCATATAGAGTAAGTGGACCTGTTACTCCTCCAATTGTTCCAGCCAAAACGGTTAACCATAAATTCATATCTCCATCTTGTACCCATGTTCCTGCTAAAGGTAAAACAAGCTCTGCTGGTACGAATTCAAATGTCAAAGCAAGCATAATTCCAAAGTAGGAAAGACTTTTAAAATACTCAATAAAATCTAAAATCATCTGCTCCATGAAGGAAACATTCACCACCTATTTTATTTAAAATCCAATATTTATCATAAAGAAAAGTTTCTTAATATACAAGCTATAAAACGAACGGGATGAAAGAAAGTTTCGCTTTTATCTTCAAATGTTGACAACTTTTTTATTCTTTTCTCTATATTTTGTATAAGGAAGAAAAAAGCAACAAAGAATATAGCCAATGATAAATGCAACGGGGGATTTTATATGTTTTCATGGCTTAGAGGCTCATCCAAAAAAGAAGAAATAAGACTTTCTGTTCCACAAGCATTCGATATTCTCCATTCATCAAGTGATTTTTTACCTGTTTCAATTGGAGAGGATGAAAACATATTTGTTTTGTCTTATTATAAATCTCTCATTGATGCTCAAGATTTACAAGAGCAGTTTATTTGTAGTGTAAAACGCGCTCGCGATGATATCAAAACACTCAAAGATTTAAAGACATATATCCCATATGAAGATGTCACTATTACATCAGATGGAAAAAAAGTAATGGATAAGTTGCTTGAAGGCTATATTGCTTTTCAAATACATACAGAACAAAAAGAATGTGCACTTATTAAAGTTCTGAATATTGAAGGCGGCTTTCGAACCGAAAACGATACTGAAAATGAATTTAGTGTAACAGGCCCAAAGCTTGGATTTGTGGAAGATCTTGATATGAATTTATATATGTTACGGAAGACTTTCGTAACAGAAAGGCTATCATTTAAAGAAGTTTCTCTTGGTAATTTATCCAAATCACGTATTGTCATTGTTTATGTAGAAGGCATTACAAATGAGAAGCATATTGAAAATGCAACAGAGCGAATCAACAATATTGATTTTGATGTTGTGTTTGATGGCTCTCTTCTTGATCAGCTTCTTTCAGATAACCAAAACACCCCTTTTCCACTTTTCCTTGGAACAGAACGGATTGATCGTGCCATCCAGACACTCATAAATGGCCAGCTTGTTATTTTCACAAGTGGTTCACCTTATGCAATTACAGGTCCTTCATCTCTATTTGATTTTTTCATTTCACCTGAAGACTATTATTTACCTTGGATGATCGGCTCTTTTCTAAGAGTGACCCGTTTTTTTGCTGTAGCTTTTTCCATTTTTGCGAGTGCTATGTATGTTGCCGTATTAACGTTTCACTACGAAATGATTCCAAAAGACCTGCTTGGTCCTCTTGTTTATTCAAGAGCAAATGTTCCATTTCCACCTGTACTCGAAGTGCTCTTTTTAGAAATTACCATTGAGCTCCTTCGTGAAGCAGGAGCACGGTTACCTACTAAAATCGGCCAAACGCTTGGTATTGTCGGAGGTATTGTGATCGGGCAAGCGTCTGTGGAAGCATCGTTAACAAGTAGTGTATTGTTAATTATCGTCGCCTTAGCAGCTCTCGCTTCTTTCACAACACCTACTTCACGCATGTCTAATACAATTCGTCTGTTGCGTTTCCCTTTCATTATTTTAGCCGCTTTTTTAGGTGGATTAGGAATTGTGATCGGAATTGTCTTTTTACTCGTTCACTTAATGCGCCTTCAGTCGCTCACAAGTCCTTATCTCGCTCCCCTATATCCGTTCCGTTCAAAAGATATGTGGGGATTTCTGTTTCGCCCACCGTATAACCTCTCAATTGCAAGACCAGCTTATTTAAGACCTCTTTCCAAATGGAGATATAATCCGAAAAGAGGAAATAAAACAAAAGATATAGACAAGGAATGAACAAGATGAAGAAAAGATCCCTACTCGTTCTTTTGATGTTTTCTATCCCCTTTTTATCAAGTTGCTCTTCCTTTGTTATTGATGATGTTTTAGTTGTTCAAGGAATAGGACTAGATTATACAAAGGACGGAAAGATTCGTGGGACTGCTCTTTTTCCTCTTTTCCGAGAAAGCACAACAGAGGAACCGAGTACAATTAGTGTTACAACTGATAATACGTATAATATTTTACAAAAAATCAATGAAAAATCAGCCCTTCGAATGGTGGAAGGTCAAACACGTATCCTTTTATTTGGGAAAGCTTATGCTAAACATAATATAGAAGAAATCATTCATAGTTTCTCAAGAAGTCCTTCTCTCGGTCGGCGCGTTCATGTAGCTGTTGTGGATGGAAAAGCAGAAACAATGTTACAAGCCGTAACAAAAAAAGATGTAAAGGAATCGCTTTACATTACAGATTTAATTGAACAAAACATCCATACAGAAAACTTACCATATACAAACCTTCACGTTTTTTTCTCAAATTACTATGGAAAAGGGCGGGATGTTTTTCTTCCTTATTTAGGGGGCGAAAAAGACGAAATCAAGTTGAAGGGGCTAGCCATTTTTAATAAAGAAAGGCTTGTCACAACGTTAAATATGAAAGAAACGTTTTTATTTAAACTCATTCGCAGCGGCTCTAAAAATGGTCTTTATCATACCTTTATTAAAGCAGAAGGAAAAAAAGGAGCGGTTGTTCTTCGCAATTTATATGCCAGACAGTCTATGACATATTCAAAAAAGAACAACTCAATTAAAGTCGATGTACACATTAACGGACTTCTAAAAGAATATCCTGCTTGGGTAAATGCAAAAGAAAGAAAACAAGTGCACGATATTGAGGATCAAATTAAAAGTGAACTCACCAAAAATGGAAATAGAATTGTTCAAGACATGCAAAAACTGCAAGTTGATCCAATTGGATTTGAGGATTTTGCAAGAAGCAAAACACGTCACTTCGATTGGAAGGAGTTTCACAATCGCTATCCAAATATGGATATTAAAGTAAACATTGATGTAAAGCTTACTCAAACAGGAATTGGTGAATAAAGAAAGGAGGCAATGCAACATGTCTAAGCTTGTGGATGAAAAATTTCAAGTTTCCCCTTTTCTAGTTTTCTTTCTTATTCACGGCTTTCAAATTGGGGTTGGCGTTTTAGCTTTCCAACGAATGGTAGCCAAATATGCAGAGCAAGATTCTTGGATTGCCCTCTGTCTAGCTTCCTTTGCAATTCATATTGTTATTTGGTTTTCTTATAAAATGCTTTCTGAAGAGCAGTCTGACATAATTGCTGTTCATCAATTTTTATTTGGAAAATGGATAAGCAAACCATTAGATTTTGCTTTTTTAGTCTATATTTTTTTGATTTGTTTAACTATCTTTCGAACTTATATAGAAGTATTGCAATTATGGATGTTTCCCCTTCTCCCGACTTGGGTTCTTTCCCTTGTTATCATTGCTATTACCTACTACATTCTTACTTCTGGATTTCGAATTGTAGCAGGTGTTGCTTTTTTCAGCGTCATTCTGCCATCTTTTCTATGGGTGATGCTCATTTTCCCTCTTCAGTTTGCAAATTACCGAAATTTACTTCCTGTTTGGGATCATTCTGTTCAAGATATATTGATGGCTTCAAAAGTCTTTATGTTTGAGTTTAGTGGATTTGAACCATTACTTATTTTTTATCCTTTTATAAAGAAAGCTCATAAATCTCAAAAGTTTGCTCATGGAGCAAATGCACTGACGTTTTTCACTTATTTCATTATTCTTCTTGTTTCACTTGTTTATTTTAATAAAGACGAACTTCAGCACACTATCTATCCTACGCTGTCGATGGCTAAAATTATTGAAATTCCATTTATTCAACGTTTTGAATATATCGTGATTTCTCTTTGGTTTCTTGTCATCATCCCTGGAATTTCTATTTCAACCTGGTGCTGTGCACGACTATGTAAGCGAAGCTTCTCTCTGCGTCCATCTCGATTTCTACCTTTCTTTTTTGCCTGTCTTTTTGCTGGAGCTCTTTTTTTTGATACACGTTATGAAATTAATTCACTCGGGAAGTATTCAAGTTTCATCGGTCTTTTCCTCTTTATTTTATACATTCCACTGCTCAGCATTTTAACAATGCTTAAGCGAAAATGGCAAGGAATGAAAAAAAAGCAAAAGGAAACATAACGCTTCCTTTTGCTTTTTTATGAAAATAACTTTTGGTATTCCCCATATCCTTCTTTTTCAAGTTCTGATTTTGGAATAAAACGAAGCGCTGCTGAGTTGATACAATAACGTAAACCACCATGTGAAGAAGGACCATCATCAAACACGTGTCCTAAGTGAGCATTTCCGCCTTTGCTACGTACCTCCGTACGAATCATGCCGTGCGATGTGTCGGTTTCCTCTTCCACAACACTTTTATCAATTGGTTTTGTAAAAGAAGGCCATCCACATCCTGCATCGTATTGGTCCTGTGAACTAAAAAGAGGCTCACCTGATACGATGTTAACGTAAATTCCCTCTTCTTTGTTGTCCCAATATTCATTACGGAAAGGAGGCTCAGTCCCATTGTTTTGAGTTACTTCATATTGCATTGGGGTAAGGCGATTGCGAAGCTCTTCTTGCTGTTCTTTATTGCTCCAAGCTTCTTTTAAAAATCCTTCACGTCCAGAACCTTTCCGATACATTTTGTAGCGAATTGGATGTTTTTTATGATAATCTTGATGATATTCTTCAGCTGGATAAAACGGCTTAGCTTCTATTATAGGCGTAACGATAGGTTTGGAGAATCGACCGCTTTTTGCTAGGTTCTCTTTTGACTTTTCAGCAATTTGACGTTGCTTTTCACTATGATAGAAAACAGCTGTTTTATATGATTCTCCTCGATCAGCAAACTGTCCGCCTTCGTCTGTTGGATCAATTTGCTGCCAAAATAATTCTACAAGTTTTTCATATGGAAAAATCTCTGGATTAAAAGTAATTTGAACAGCTTCAACATGTCCTGTTGTATCTGAACATACTTCTTCATATGTTGGGTTTTCTTTATGGCCGCCCGTATATCCTGAAACGACTTTTTCAATGCCTGGCTGTTCGTCGAATGGTTTAACCATACACCAGAAGCAGCCACCTGCAAATGTAGCAATATGATTGTGACTTGTCATAATTCCAGCTCCTTTATAAGCTTTGTTTTCTTATTATATCGTCTCCTTGTTCACTTTCAAAACAATATGCTGTTTTCAGCATGCGCTCTCTTTTTCTCATTCATACAAAAAAGCGAAAACAGAATACTGTTTTCGCTTTTTTGGTCTATTCTTTGAACCGATCTAGTCGGTGTAAGGCATTAATAAGTTGTTGAAGTTCTTCATCGCTGATTACTTCAAATTTCTCGGTTAAATACTTAAGTTTTTTATCTCCAAACTCCTTAAATATTTCTTCCCCTTTTTCTGTTAACACAATCTCAACAACACGACGGTCATTTGGGGATCTCCGTCTTGTAATGTACTCTTTATCAATCATTGTATCGGTTACCGCTGTAATATGACTAGCAGATACACCAAGTGCTTTTGACAGCTCTGTTGCCTTTTTACCTCCGCCTTCTGATAAAAGACGTAAAATTGCAAATTCACTGCTTGTCATTTCCGATTGCAATAGATCGTTGATTTCATAGCGGATTTGTCGAAATACGCGACGCATTGATTTTTCTAAATCAACCATCATCGTATGACGTTCCATACAATCGCCTCCTCTTTTTCTTATCGTAAACTTGAAGCCCGCTTGTTACTAGCTACATCATACATCTAGTAACCATCGTTCTTTATTTAATTGTACCACTGTTATTACAATAATTCCTCTACTACTTACCAAAGGAGAAAATAAAAGACTTTTAAATAAAAAAAGACTTGATAGCAATGCAAGCTATCAAGCTACAAACTCCATAAGTTCATAAAGAGCGTCTTCCACCTTGGGAGTTTCTTATTTGCAATAAATCCTTCTTTCTTTTCTAACTGTTCCTCTACCATTGCCAAACGTTCTTCTAACTCATATATCTTCTTTTGTAAATTCGTAATTTCAGTTCGATGCTCTAGGACTTGGAAGGTGACAACTTCACCTGCTTTTTCTTCAATTCGACGATCATTTTCTGCGATTCTTCCCATCATACTTCCCATCTGTTTACACATCTCTTGAATTTGCGCTTCTAAGGCATCAAAATCTGTAGAACTCTGAACGTGTCCTTTTCTAGCTGAAGAGCGCGGCTGAATGTTATGAGCTTCCCGAATTTGCTTAATATTCTCTTTTGAAATATCAAAATGACCGCGCTCGTTTTTAGCACAATCAATATTGTAATGCCGAATCCATTTTATAACGGTTTGAGAACTAACTCCAAGTTCACGTGCAGCTTCATGTGTCTTCATATCCGCTCACCCCTTCGTTTCTTCTCCTTACCAAATTACATTCGAGCGGAAATGATGAATCCCTTTCTGTTTGACAAAACTAGTATGAATTCGCCAAAAAAAGAAGAGATATTACAAAAAAGCCCCGCTACAAGGAGCAGGGCTTTTTTGTAAATTATTGAGCAGATGTTGCTGGTGTTTCTTCACCAGTTGCTGGAACTTCCGGTGTTGTCGGTGTTTCTTCACCAGTTGCTGGAACTTCCGGTGTTGCTGGCATAAAGTATTGCTCAAGTTCATCTGTTGTAATTAAATTTTCTTTCTTTGTATCAACTGTAAATTTCACATCTTTATTTACAGACTTGTAGTTTGTTTTCGTATCGACTGCAAATGTACCGCCGCCATCTTCTGAGTCAACGTTCATGTTCACTTTAATATCTGAAGACTTCGGAAGATTATCATTATATTTAGAAGAGAACGTAAAGTCCATTGAAACTTTGTCACCTTCTGGCTCAGCAGTCATAGAGAATTTGCCAGAATCAGATACAAGCTGGTCTCCATCAACTTCACTTGTTAACGTAAGACCGCTGAATTTTGCATTTGAATCATTTAACGCTTTATCAAACTCTTTGCGCTCTTCAGCTGTTAAGTCTGCTTCTTTAAGGTAATTATCAATAAGACCTTTAACCTCTTTATCAGAGAAGTTAACTGTAATTTTTCCATCTTCTTCTTTAAAATCATCTTCTGATTTATCTTTTAGAAGTTTTTCAAGTTCTTTACGCATATTTTCTTGAAGCTGTGCTGTGTCTTGAGAATTTTTCATTGCGTCAAGTTCTTTTTGAAGCTCTGGATCATCTTTTGCTAACTCATTAAGATCAATAGAAATTGTTTTTCCTTTGAATTTGCTAATATCGATTCCAGATCCTTGTAGGAATGGAGAAATGTTATCAACAAGGCTATCTGCCTCAATATAGAATGTATTTGCTTTCTCATCAAAAAGCATTGGTACTTTAGCATCTAGAGCCATCATACCCATTTTTGCTTTAATGTTTAATACAACTTCTTGTTTCTTCGTTTTTTGATCATACTTCGTATCCATTGTTAAAGAAGAGTTTTTCAACACGTCAACTACTTGCTGCATCTCTGGATCAGACTCAGCTGCGTCGATTTTAATATCTTTGAAAGATAATTTTGTTGTTGCTTCAAAAGATTTAACCGTTTCCAGATTGCTGTATGCTTTTGTTAATTGTTCTCCTGGAGCGCTATTACACGCTGTTAAAGCGATTGCTGCTGTACCAAGTAAAGCTGTGTTTGTAATAAGTAATTTACGTTTTTTCATATAGTTCGAAGCTACTGCATATATATTGTAGCTTCTTACCTCCTCTCGATTTCCCAATCTCCATTTTTGCACTACTTCTACTAAACCATAAAGACAAAATTAACGTCAATGTTTTTTGGAAGAAATAGGTCTTATACTTCACAAAAATTTCTACTTATCTAGTTCTTTATTACCCTTGGTTAATATTAGAAAAACTTCAAATTAGAACCTTATCAGGAATTATTATTCCAGAATTCATCTCCAAAAGTAATAAACTTTCTGTCCTGCACTTATATTTACGGGACAGAATGCATTCGGTTTCAAAAATATTTTTCTTTAAATTGGTCATTACTAATTACAAGAGAAGGGTTTACTGCATTTCTATTAGAAATATGAAAAACTCTTGCACTATACTCAAAAAACGAATATTATGGATGTTGTTTCACAAAAAATGTTCGTAATTTGGAGGTAAACATGTTTAAATTACAAGAAGCAAATACGAGCGTTCGTACAGAGCTATCAGCAGGGCTTACAACGTTCCTTACAATGGTATATATCGTAATTGTTAACCCTGTCGTATTATCAAGTGCAGGCGTTCCTTTTGAGCAAGTTTTTACAGCTACTATTATTTCAGCTGTAATTGGAACCCTTTGGATGGCCCTTGCGGCTAATTATCCTGTTGCAATTGCTCCAGGGATGGGTTTGAATGCTTATTTTGCTGTTATTTGCTCACAGGAAGGTATTACGTATACAACAGCGTTTTCTGCGGTATTTATCGCTGGTCTTATTTTTCTTGTCCTTTCTCTAACTTCTTTTCGAGAAAAATTAATTGATGCAATTCCAGATAGTTTAAAGAACGCTATCACAACCGGAATTGGTCTTTTCATTGCTTTTATCGGCTTACGAAATGCTAATATCATTGTTGATGATCCAACAAACCTCGTCAAACTAGGAGATTTAACAGAACCAGGCACTTTCCTTACCATTGTTGGACTTGCCATTACACTTCTTTTAATGGCATTACGTATAAATGCAGCCCTTTTCCTCGGCATGATTGCAACCGCAGTTATCGCTCTGTGCACAGGGCAACTTTCATTTAAAGAGGGATTTTTCTCTTTCCCATCATTACCAGAGGGACTTATTGTTTTTAATCCTATTACAGCACTGAACGATGTCATTACACACGGCCTTTATGCTGTTGTATTCTCTTTCTTGCTTGTTACGATTTTTGATACAACAGGCACAATGGTTGGCGTTGCTCAAAAAGCAGGACTTATGAAAGATGGAAAGATGCCTCGCCTGCGTCAAGCACTTCTTTCTGATTCATTTGGAACAACATTTGGAGCAATGTTCGGTACAAGCCCAACAACAGCCTTTGTTGAATCATCTTCAGGAGTTGCTGCTGGAGGCCGTACAGGGTTAACAACATTAACGGTTGGCATTCTATTCATTGTTGCTGCTTTCTTCAGCCCTCTTGTAGGAGCTGTTTCAGGAATTGCTGCGATTACATCACCTGCTTTAATCATCGTTGGAAGTTTAATGATGGAATCTGTTGCTAAGATTGAATGGAAAGAACTTGATGAAGCTTTTCCAGCCTTTCTTGTTATTTTAAGCATGCCTTTAACATCAAGCATTGCAACAGGTATTGCACTGGGTTTCATTTCTTATCCCCTGATTAAACTAGTAAAAGGAAAAGGAAAAAGCGTTCACCCTCTTGTTTATATTTTTGCGCTTTTATTCTTTATTCAACTTATGTTCTTTTCCCATTAAAAAAGACAAACGAGCCGTTCCGCGGTCCGTTTGTCTTTTTTTATATAACGGTTCATCTAAACTTCCACAGATAACAATTGTTTTACTACAAAAATTTGGAAACGTTTTTTTCACTACAGCAACCAAACTAAATAAAAAAGCGGATGATCCGCTTTTTATTGGTCTAAAAAGTTTTCTACAAATTCTTGATAGTTTCTTCTTGGATATGAACGATACATATTGCTAAGAAGACGAATAGGATCGCCAAAAAAGAAACGTTCATACAATGTTTGACGTGTACCAAAAGCACTTAGAGTCATATCCCATGCAAGGCGGAAGAGTTTGACACGTTCATATCCTCCTTTTGAAAAACTTTGCAAATAGTAATTAAGCTTTTCTCCCATTTCAGAGTCAAAATCAGCTTCTGTTGGAAGAGTAATAAGACCGCTTGCACCAAGGAGTTCTACTATTTCAGTTAAGCGGGGATATGTGTTAGAAAAAAGAGTTACAGCAACATAGAGAGGATGTACGCTCGGAGCCATAATACCAAACTGATCCTTTTGAGCTTCTGTTTCTGATGTCAAAAGCAATCCTCTCATTGTTTCTAAAGCGATCACAATTTCACTTATCTTCGCTTGCACGTGCTGATATTCACTAATATTAATAGTATCTACAATTGACTGTGCTACACCTAATGTAAATTCCAACTTAACAACTTGACGGGACACAACTTGATGAAGAATAAGGGCAACATAGCTACTTCCCAAAAAAAGACTTTCCGCTGCTTGTTTATCTTCATAGAAAAAGAGCCTCTCCCACGGAACTAAAACATTGTTAAATATAACGACTGCATCAAGCTCATCAAAACGCGAACTTAATGGATAATTAAAAGAGGAAGAATGATAAGAAAATGGTTCTCTGCACAAGAACGTAAGTCCTTCTGTATTACTAGGAATTGAAAAAGCAAAAGCTCCTTTCTCATCCAATCCTTTTCCACCCGTTGAAAAAACGAGAAGTTCATCCGTAAGACCACCTTGTGTAGCAAGTAATCTTGCTCCTTTAAATAAAAGACCGTCCTTTGTTTTCTTCACTGCCTGAGCTGCAATTGGTTCCTCTTCTAATTCTTCATAATAAAAAGATCCTCTATTAACCTGTGGACTTACATATGTGTGTGTAAAAGATAAATCGAGATTCTTTGCTTTCTCATATAGCTGAACAAGGTTCTCACTACCTTGTTTATGCTTCTTTTCAATTAACGAAGCTCCTGATGAAAAAGCCATAAGAGCTGTGTTCATATAATCAGGGGCCCTTCCCATCATCCCACCTGATTTCCTAGCCCAAAGCTGTGTTGCTTTTCTCCTCTTTTCTAAATCTTCCTTTGTTTTCGGTTTCATAAAAGCTGTTCCGTACGTTTTTCCTTCTTCAGAATGAGTAAGGACTGATTTATGCTCGCCATCTTGCATGTCATAAAGTCCCGCTTTGCTTTTTACAACTCCTTGAAAAGCACTGTGCTCACTAATGTCTCCTTTTACTTTTTCTCCTTTTACCCATACATCATTTCTTAAAAGGTTTAACCTTGTAACAAACTCTTTTCCATCTATGATTCCCAAAGAAACCCGCTCCTCTTCACTGTTATTGTCTTCTATATCGTATTCACTCTTTTAAAAAAAGAAACAGAATATACAACCTAAATAAGATAGAGAGGACTTCAAACAAAAAAGATGGTGAAGAGCCTATAAGTCTTTACTTTTAAAAGGAGAAAAGTGATGAAGCAGACTTTATTAAAGTTCACTTATAAATATGTTTACTAAGCGAACATAAATAAAGAAGAACATCATTTAAAATCTGTTCTTCTTTTGGTCTATTTTCATCTTTTGATTCTTTTTAAAGCTTCTAAATCTTCTTCTACAGAAAATATTTTCTGCTCTACAATCGTTTTGCTGTCTTCAATTCCCTTATTATAGAAATAAGCTCCGACATTTTCTTTTATAAAATAAAAAACTGTTTCAGCGGCAAGTTCTCCTATTTCTTCTCCTCGTTCTTCTAGAAAAAAGCGTTGAATTTCATCAATCACTTCTGCCTTTTGTTCTTTTGATAATAAAATTTCCATACAGTGTACCCTCTCTTTTCTAGCTTTCTACTATTGTTCTCTTCAATGTACCAGGAATCTTGTTTATTTAAAACATTCTTTTACAGTCATGTGTAGCAAATCCATAAGAGGACCAAATGAATAATTAACATCAAGTCGTTCTGTCCACTGATGCGCGTCTCTCCCTCTAGGACCTAAGTTAAAGACAGGTACTTTAAACTGTTCTAGGTCAGAAAATGGAATATCATAGCCTTTCTTCCACAATGGCATGTTGTGAACAAGTGGCAAGAAAGTTTCTAACGCATGATCAAGTCCAACATAGCTAAGGTCTGAAATGCCTCCAAAGTAAAGCTGCTTATGAAACGCTATCCCATACTTTTCTGCACCTGTTTTTGTTAGTATTTGAACAAGTTTTTTTATAAGCGGATGATCATCTGTACATACAGCAGGATAGTATGGTGGTGCGAAAAACAGAATAATCATTGGGGAAAGCTCTTTGCATAAAAGAGCAAGCTTATTCAAAATAGCCGTTGTTTGTTCCCTATGATCGAGAGAGGACGTCTCATGTTGTACCTTCTTAATTAAACTATCAACGTGTTCCTTCCCGTAAGTATCCACTCCATATTTATAAAGTTTCTCATACGTAAAAACGTGAACATTTACAGACCTTGGAGTAGAAGATTGCATCATTCCATAATGAAAAGCGCGATTATTATAGTGCTTCTCTACTTCACGAGCTGCTTGCTGAGCACTTTCTAATAGCGAAGAAACAAACTTATCCATCGGCTTCTTCATCACTAAGAAATTATAAAGAGATAACGCTCTGTTTGGGGTTTGTGTTGAATACTCTTTCTTTAAATCTCCCTGAGACAAAATAGTTGGAGGAGGACTTACTTCCCCTTCAATCACTTCACAATAGTCTGTATTAAGCTCTAATGCTCTTGTAAGCTCACTAACAAGTAAATTAGCGTTAAGGCCTGCAAAAGGCTCTCCAACATGACTTTCTTTTCCATAGCAAAAGAAACCTGGCAATACCTTTCCAATCGATCCAACATATAAATAATCTTTCGTATCACCAGGATAACGACTGAACATCGGTTCTCCATTTAAGACTAGAGAATATTGAAAACTGTGTTGTTTTGCAAAATCAAGCAAAACAGGTACTGCTCTTCTCATTCCTACCGAACTTACTTCTTCATCTGGAACAGATAAAAACAACAGATTTCCTTCAAAGTCTCCATTTGTCGCTCGTTCAATGAGAGACATTTGAGTCGCCATTCCGCTTTTCATATCCATAATTCCACGTCCAAAAAGCCATTCTCCTCGATCTAAGTCTTGGCGGACTTCAAATGGTACAAGCTCACGCTGCCCATAAAATCGTTTTGTTAGTTCAATGGGGTTAAAGGCAGCATCTTTCCAAATCCCATATCCCTCAACTCCAACAACATCATGATGATTAACAAGAATAACCGTTTTATTTGTTTTTCGACCTTTTACAAAAGCAGTTACAATAAATCTGCCGTCTTCCGTATCATGTAATTGAGCATAAGAAGGGTGTTTTCTGAAATATGGAAGCTGTAGAAACTTACGATGAATAAACTTGGCCATCTCTCCTTCTGCAGAGCTTCCAGTAATACTCGGAACGGACACAAGTTCACAAAGAAGGTCGATGAGCTGTTGTTTTGTTTGAAAGTAAGTTTGCCCTTTCATGTTCTCCCCCCTGTTCGACGTTTTAGAAAGCAATGTTTATGCTGCTATAATTAAGCCCATTCTCCGCTATCTTCCTTTTTACGTCAACCACTTTTTAAAGAAAGAAAACCAAATAAAAAGAGCAGCTCTTTCACTTGTAGGCTGCTCTTTTTTCTTATTTTGCTTCTAAATAGTCCAAGATATGATCAATTAGTTCTTCACTGCTTTGATCGCTTCCATATTCAATGGAATAATCCATGACCGTCGCTCCTTCCTCAATTTACCTTTTATATAAGATAACACAGTTTTTGACTGTTTAGGATGTATATTTTTTAAAAAATTTCGACAAATTTATTTTGCGCTACTCATAGCGTTTTTACAAACATCCTATAGAGGTAGTTTGCTCACTTTATTATACGTGATGAATACTAGATTCGTTCTCGCTTTCTAATAAGAGGCAAGCACTCTTTCTTTATGCTCAAAGCCGACTCTCTGAAGCTTTTCTAAGAGAAGGTTAGACACTTTCTCATCATCACTTCTCTGTAGGTCCTTATAATCAATAGCTACTGAATATGTACAGTCACAATCTTTAGCGATAATTTGAATAAATGTCTCAAGGGAATGAATATAAACTTCTGACACCACATTTTCTAAATTTTTTTCAACATAAGCTTTCCACTCGACATGTTTCATTTTATCTCTCTCCTTTTAATATACTTTTCGACAAAGGCAAAAGAAAAATGCCAATCGCTAAAAGCGATTGGCATCTTTTCTCTGCACATTTATCACTCAAAGCGTTTGCTTTGCTGGTAGTAGCACCTTGCATACGCAGGTTGCTGTGGAATCATTGAGCCAGTTCTCTTATCCACTCTTGATAAGTTGTATATTTTTCTATTGTTAATAAAGTTGACTGTCTTAATAAACAATATATGTTTGTGAATAATGGAATTATACCAACTATTCTTCACTTTGTAAATGAGCATTTTGAGTAAAAATGAAAGAACGGTTTGAGCATATGTATCGATTTCCTGATATTATTAATAAGAAGTTATCGGTGTAACCTTGACCTTCACCTTAGTTTACATATACAATGAAAATTTGTAGAAAGGAGTTTCAATATGTATCATTTTAAAACAAAAAAGCATAGTTTCAATTACACGATTCACCAAGTTCAAAATACAACAAACGTTCAAATTTCAGTTTGCAAAGATGAAGGGGTTCTGCTTACTGTACCGAAAAGTTTTACAAAAAGCAACCTTCAATTTGTATTAGCCCGCAAAGCTGACTGGATTGCTGAGCAGCTAGGAGACGTTCAAACTTCTGAGGAAAATCATCATCAAGATGAAGAAAAGATAACAGAAGCAGAAAACGTTGTTAAATCTGATAAAAAGAAATCGTTTCAATCTGGAGAGCGTTTCTTTTACCTTGGACGTCAGTACCGTTTAAACATCGAAACAACTGAAGATACTCCATCTTTCGCTTTTAAATATTCAAAATTCACAGCACAAATTCCAACAAGCTGGGATGAAGCAAAAACGAATGAAGAAATCTTTACTATGTTAAAAGAATGGTACATAACAAAAGGCCATGATAAATCAAAAGATATTTTAAAAAGCCTTAACCCTCTTTTAACAAACGATGTAGCTTCTATCACATGGGAGGAATCGCCTAACCTTGTTTCTTACAACAACGGAGATGTAAAAGCAGATTGGCATTTGCTTATGGCACCAATGGCAACAATTGAAGCTGTTATCGCGAAAGAAGTGGAACAAAATCCTTCTTCCCTTTTTGAAGACTATAATGAACGCTTAGAGTGGCTAAAAGAACATACGCTCTCTCTATAAATTAAAGGAGTAGTAGAGCTGAAATGGTTTCATACTTATAATTGAGGGGTATAAACATAAAAATACTGATCCACCTAAAAAGGAGAGTTTTTTTATGAAAGGACAACGCTATTTTATTTTAGCTCTTGTTTTTGCTCTTATCGTTGCTATTTTAGCTATTGTAAATGATGAACCCGTTCAGTTTAACTACGTATTCGGTACACAAGACTGGCCACTGATTCTCGTTATTCTTGGCTCTGCTGTATTTGGTGGCGTTGTAGCTGTATCATTGAGTTTGGTTAAAATCATTCGTCTTCAGAGTCAAATCCGTCAACTTCAAAAAAATGGAGCATCAGTACCTCCTTCTATTGAAGCTGACAAAGACCATCCAACGGCCGCAAAAAAGAAGGAAAAAGAAATATCTTCTTCCGAAAATAAAAATGTTGGTATAAAGAGCAGGCTAAATAAATAAAGATGTAGAAGGTTAGTACAGGGAAATGTACTAGCCTTCTTTGTGTTGCATAGCATCCAACTATCTTTATTAAAAGGAGCGAATTGTAGCTTGACAAAAAGTACAAAAAGCGAACTTTGGTCTTATGTAAAAACCATCATATTAGCTATTATTTTATCCTTTTTTATTCAACATTTCTTCTTCCAACCTTATACAGTAAAAGGGGATTCAATGCTACCTAACTTAAAAGATGGAAACAAAATTGTCGTCAATAAAGTAAACTATAAGTATGGAAAGCCCCAGCGAGCAGATCTCGTCGTTTTAAAATCTCCCGAGCATAAGGAAGAATATCTTGTAAAGCGAATTGTGGGCCTGCCTGGTGAAAATATCTCGTTCAAAAACGATGTTCTTTATGTAAATGGACAAAAAACAGCTGAACCTTATTTAAGCAAAGCAAAGCAAGAAAAATTACCCTATGAACAAGTAACGAATGATTTCACCCTAAAAGAAATAGTAGGCCTAGCTAAGATTCCTAAAGACTATGTCCTTGTATTAGGCGATAATCGTCCTATAAGCAATGATGGGCGCCATTTTGGGCTTATTAAAATCGATAATATTGTTGGGGAAGTGAACATGAGATATTGGCCGCTGAATAAGATCAGTTTTATGCATTAACTCTTACCTCCCTGTTTTTTTACATAACTGTAATATTATTTTGATACCGAATTTACGTTTTTCCTTTATACTAAAAGTAGCAAAAGCAATTAGAGCAAGGAGGAATTTTAATGCTACTTTTCCGCTCCCTTATTGCGTTTTTAGTAATCTGTTTTCTGACTGCTTAGCTTCCTGAAAACGGCTCTATTCCAATGAAAAACACCTTATTTACGAAATTAAAAATAAGCTCTATATAAAGAAAGCCATTCAATATGAATGGTTTTTTTCTTCTATATATTGTTTCCATTCCCCCCATACCAAATATGAAAAAATCGATATAATACAGCAAAGGAGATGATTATTATTCAAAATTTGCCTTTTTATTCTTATGAAGAAGCTTTATCAAAAGTTCAGACAGGCGATATCTTACTTTGCTCTGGTCATTATATGATAAGTCGTCTCATTGGATTTTTTTCACGTTCTTCTTTCAGTCATGTTGGGGTTATTGTCAAATGGGAAAACCGTATTCTAGTAATGGAAAGTGTTGAGGATGATGGTGTACGTATTGTTCCACTCTCCCACTACTTTAAAAATTATGAAAATAAAAATGAAAGCTATAGAGGCAAACTATTTATCGCTAGACATGATAAATTTATGAGCGATAACGTCTCAGAAGAAGAGAAAAAAAGACTAATTGATAAAGGGATTTCCCTTCTAAATAGACACTATGATAAATTTGAAATTCTAAAAATTCTACTTCGTATTGTATTTAAAGTTCCTAACTATAAACAAAACAACCAATATATTTGCTCTGAACATATTGATATCCTTTACAAAGAAGCAAATATTACCCTTGCCCCATTACAGTGTCGCCCTCTTTTTCCAGAGCATATTGCAAAAGATAAAAGCATTACATTTCTCTTTCGCCTTCTGTAAAAGAAAATAAATTCCTTTTTCTTCCCTACTCTTTTATAATAAAGAGTGAATAGAGCAGCGGGAGGAATAACTAGATGCAGTATCGACGTAATGAAGGTTTTCGCTTTCAATTCGAATCACCGGTAAAAGGGCTTTTTTCCATTATTCGGCGGAATGGTAAACAGGTGCAAAGCAGAAGCGGCAGCGTCACAGTTATTGACATAAGCCCAAACGGACTGCGCCTTCAATCGCCATTAGAACTTCCTATTGAAACCAATCAAAAAATTGAAATTAACGTTTCTTTCACAATAAATAGTACTAAACTTTCTTATAATGGGACAATCCTTTGGAAAAGACCTGTTCAAGAAAGTTTTCAATATGGAATTTCACTTGAAAATGAGGAAGATGAACGCCAAGAAATTATTGATGAAATTAAACTTTATCAGAAACGCTTAAAAAAAGAGTAGTGTACAAAGCTAAAAGTTTTGTACATTACTCTTTTTTCTGATTTTTCTGTTTATCAAGCGTTCTATAAGGCTAAATAACAAGAAAGACAATTGAAAGGAGAAAGGAGAAATGGTCAAAAATCAAACGAACACAAAAATGAAAAAAGCAACGATAGCTACTGCTATGGGAAACGTTGTAGAATGGTATGAGTATGGCGTATATAGCTACACAGCAGGAATTATCGGTACTCAGTTCTTCCCTTCTGGCAGCACAACAACTGCCTTTTTATATGCTTTTGCTCTTTTTGCAATTTCCTTCTTTTTTAGACCGCTTGGTGGTATTATTTTTGGATCTATTGGAGATCGATTAGGTCGAAAAAAGATTTTGACAATAACAATCGTTCTTATGTCGCTTTCAACAGCAGCTATTGGAATTATTCCTAGTTATGAATCATTTGGAATAGGGGCTACTATTTTGTTAGTTGTAATGCGAATGATTCAAGGTCTAGCTGCAGGGGGAGAATATGGAGCAGCTACCGTTTTTATGACAGAATCTGCTCCATACAAAAAAAGAGGTTTATTTACAAGTTTCCTTGAATCTGGTGTGCTTTTTGGTTATATCATTGGAGCAAGCTCTGTTGCTCTTCTTACCTCCATCTTAAGTGCAGATGCTATGAATCTATGGGGTTGGCGCATCCCGTTTATCTTATCTCTACCTTTAGCCTTAATTGGTATGTATTTACGTACAAAAGTAGATGACACACCCGTTTTTTCTAAATTACAGAAGGAAGATTCTTTATCCGAAAAACCGTTTAAAGAAATGTTCTCAACTGCTCGGAAACCTCTCTTGACAACTTTTTGCTGTATTGCTTTTGCAAATGGAGCATACTACACCCTTTTAACTTATCTCCCTTCTTACTTTGAAACCGAAATTGGACTTTCGGCAAGCAGTTCCTTACTTATAACCATCATCGGAATGATCTTTATGATTTTTCTTATTCCCTTTGTTGGCGTTTTAAGCGATCATTTTGGACGCAAACTTTTTATGTTTTTATCAAGTATCCTGGCTATCATAAATGCTGTGCCTATTTTTTGGCTCATCAAGGATGGAGGAAACTTCGGACCTCTCTTTGGCTTTTTATTATTAGGAATTCTTGTTTCGCTTTTCGTTGGTGCTCAGCCTGCAGCTCTTCCGCCTTTATTTCCAAGTCGGGTTCGCAACAGCGGATATTCGTTTTCGTATAATATCTCCACAGCTATATTCGGAGGAGGAGCTCCTTTTATTATTACAGCTCTTACTTCCTTATCTCAAAGTTCGCTTACTCCTTCCTTCTTTCTTGTAGGAGTTGCTATTATAGCTGTGATTGGGCTTTTATTTGTTCCTGAAACAGCCAAAAAGCCAATTCACCAAGATGGCATTGACAATAGCACATAAAAAAAGGAACCCAGAGCCTGGGTTCCTTTTTTTACTCAACAACGCGATTTACAACACTGTTAACATCCTGTCTCGTCATTTTCTCTTTTCCTTCTTCTAATGCTTGAAGTGTAGCCTTTGCAAGAGCAAGTGGAATTTTACAAAAATCTAGAATTGGACCAGATTTGATTGCTTTTGTATACTCTTCACCAAGCTTTAAATTGCGACGAGCATATGCAAACATATCTGCGACTTCCCAACCTTCTGGAAAGAAATCAACACCACCCCTTTGTAAATCTTCACTTCTATTTCTTAGAATATTCACTGACTGCAGCCCACGTCCAAATCCGATTGCTAGATCTTTATCTGTTTCGATATCAGAATGCCACTTCCAAATGTCTGAAAGCATAACGCCAACTAAGCCTGCTACATAGTACGTATAGTCATCTAAATCTTGTTCACTTTTAATCTCCCAATCTTTCAAAGCCCAATCAGCCATTCCTTCTCCCATAATGGCTGTTGCATCTAGCACTTGATCTACAACATTTTCAGGACAATATTCAATCCAGTCTGCTAACCTAAGCGTAACTTCAGGAAGAATATTTTGATAAGGAGCGAAAAGCTTTGCTAATTCTTCTTTAGAAACACCCTTTCTTAAAAGAGCACTTACAGAACGAAGCAGTGCTGCTTTTGCTTTCTTTTCCAATTCAGGGTGATCTTCAATTTCATCAATTGCTCTCATGCATAAGTAGGCAGAACCGACAGCTTCTTTTAAACCTTCTGACAAGTACGTAATTGGAATAAAAAAGGTACGGCTCGTCTCCTTAAGCATTTCAATCGCATCTTTATGTAAACGTATGTTTTCACTCATCTTTAATTATCTCCCTTTCTCAATATACTCCATTCTCTCTATTGTATCATTTATAGGTGAACAGATTAACAAACATTTATTATCTTTATGCATCATCTGCTATTCTTTAGAACGATCGTCTCCTTTAACCTTGATTCCTTTATTAACAAGCTTTGCTGTTAATATCCCCATTAAGAGAGTATTACTCATAAAACCTGTCATCATTTCAAGAGAAGCAACTGCATTTGAAACAATATGTGATGACGAGACATCGCCATAGCCTGTTGTTGTAAAGGTTGTAATACTATAGTAAAGGAAATCCTCCCCTGTAAGGTACGTTCCCGAAAAGGTTTGCCCACCTTTTAGATGATAAATTTGCAAATAAATATCTGCATACGTAATGATCATTAAAGAAATCACTAATGCTGAGCCAGTAAAAATGCTTGGAAGTGATTCATTTGTTTTGGGAATAAGAATAACAAATTCAGCAAGTAAAAAAAGACACAAGCCTAAAAGCAAAAGAAAAAATATTAATAAACTAGTTCCCCAAAAACCAGATGGAACCTTTATAAATGAATTTAAGATAAGTAAAGCTAGCGCTACAATATCAAGGATAAAATAAAGCCACAGTTTTTTTCGATTGAACTC
Source organism: Priestia sp. TRM10 (assembly GCF_057808375.1). Taxonomy (NCBI): domain Bacteria; kingdom Bacillati; phylum Bacillota; class Bacilli; order Caryophanales; family Bacillaceae; genus Priestia; species Priestia sp. TRM10. Next base: position 31,989 of record NZ_JBJZOT010000013.1, on the reverse strand, counting down.
CTGCTTCATAAATAGTTTTCTTATCATATGCATCCTCAACTACATTCTTTTTTTGTATCTTTTCCTACTTTTCTTTTTTTATACAAAACAGCAGTTTTAGACAATGACGAAAAGCCCTCTGATGAGCATTATCAGAGGGCTTTTCCGTGAGAAATGAGAAGGTTAAAACCTGCAGTGTTACGTAATGTAGGCAATAATTAGAAGATTTTCTTATGTCTAACTCGTGCATTGGCTCCGCCTTCGCCATATGCCGTGGTAGCCACGCATGCTACCCAACCTATAACCATTATATTTGAAAACGCTTTCAAAGTAAAGAACAAATTTTTTTTGATAAAAAGAAAATTTCATATCATTTTCTTCATGTTTGGCCTTTAACGTCCGTATTTATTACATAATTTTGTTCTTGATAATAACATTTTTAACATTTTTTTAGCTTTTTAGCTTTTTCATCTTTTATTACGTACAGTGAAATTACCGCGGCAATATATGCAAAAGCTTTTGCACTGAAGGAGTTTAGCAGTGGAGAACAATAAATTCGAAACATTAAAAGAAGAATATGATCCAATGATTCATTCCATCTTACACAAGTTACACATCAAATTGGATTATGAAGAATATTATCAAACTGCTCTTATCGGTCTTTGGTATGCAGCAAATCGATTTGAAGAACACAAAGGAAATTTCTCAACATTTGCTTATACAACAATACGCGGTGAAGTGTTAAAGATACTTTATAAACAAAGTCTCTTTCTACAGCGAAGCGTCCAAATGGAACACGATACTCTAGAACTGATAACAGAACCTGCTCAAGATCAGATTCTTCAAAAACTTCTCCTTGCCGAATACTGTACATGCCTAACTCCTCGTGAGAAAGTTTATGTTGAAGAGAGGATTATAAACGATAGGAGCTTTGAAGATATTGCATCCCGCTATAATGTTTCCCCCCAAACTGTAAAAACGTGGGGAAAGCTTGCCAAAAGAAAGCTTCGAAATAAATATAAAAAATAATAAAATAAGAGTACAGGTCTTTTTATTCTACAAAAAGCCCGTACTCTTGTTCTGACTCAAAAAAGATTTCTCTATATCCTGCATAGCTCTTCACATAGCGAAGTTCTAATGAGGAAATAAGGGGCCCATTTAGCCTAAAAGAGGGAGAGAGCCTTCCATATTCATATTCTATATTTTCACTTCTGATCATCACTGCTGCTCCACCTAGAATATACTCTTTTACTTCTTTTACATCTAGTCTTTGAAAGGTATAGTCTTTCATTTTGTTTTGAATCCAGTATGTATAAATTCCATTTGTAACCTCTTCATCTATCCTATATATCCATTCTTCATCATCGTCCAACATTTGAACCCAAAGTGTAATATAAGCATCTAGTTCATCATGAAATTGTTTTTGAGATACTCTATAAAGATAAAATTCTGATGTATATTCTATAGGGATTCGAGCGCGAATCCGATGAACTTCTTTTTGTTTCATGTCTAAGATCGCTTCTCTTACTTTTCTTTTCCTTTCTTTTATCACTATTTGACTAATGTTCATCTCTTTTCCTCTTCTTCACCGTATAGACCATCAACATATAAAGAAGCAATAGATTGTGAAATTTCTTCCACACTTCCATCATGTTCATTTTGAACAATTTCCCATAAATACATTTCGTTCATAAAAAACCAGCCTTTTGCCACAATTTGTGCCTTCACATCACCTCGTGCTAAATGATGTTCCTGAACGTAAAGAATGTCTTTTGATATATGTGCAACAAACTGTTTTCGGATATCTTTCCACTGATGTGCAATAACATCTGACATACCTATGGCTTCTTGAAAAACCCTCATAATCTCCCGCTCTGTTTCAGCCATCTTGAGAAAACGATATGCTTGTTTTTCGATAATTTCTTTAGCTTCTTGTTTTGTTTTTGGAAAAAAAGGCGTTTCTGCAATCTCATAAAATTGATTCATCACTTCCTCCATTAACACAGAAAGCAACGCTTCTTTTCCATTAAAATGAACGTATGCTGTTCCATATCCTACTTTTGCTTTTTTTATTACTTGTGAAATCGTCGTTTTTTGAAATCCTTCCTGCAAAAATATATATCTTGACGCTTCTAAAATTTTTTGGCGGGTAACAAGCGATCGAAGATGACGCTTATCTTCTATTTCATGCTCTTTCATCGCACTTTCCTCCTCTTTCTATTAGCATATAAGTTTCACAAATAAAAGAAAAGTATAGGAAGCTTGAAAATAAAATAAATTTTCTGAATATTAAATTGACATCATGTCATATTGTTGATATGATTTCTAAAAATAATGTAGCAAGGAGATTGATTAATCATGCCTTTCTCTTCGTTTCAACCCACACTCGAATATGCTAAAAATCTTGACGAACAGGATATTCTAGCTTCTTTTAGACAAGAATTTTATTTGAAGGAAGACTCCATTTATATGGATGGAAATTCATTAGGACTTCTCTCTAAAAGAGCTGAGAGAACTCTTTTGGAAGTTGTTGATGATTGGAAGAACTTAGGGATTGATGGTTGGTCATCAGGCAAGCATCCTTGGTTTACGTTATCAGAAAACCTCGGTGAAAAACTGGCTCCACTCCTGGGTGCCTCTGCTGAAGAAGTGATTGTAACAGGCTCAACAACTGTTAACCTTCATCAGTTGCTCTCTACATTTTATCATCCAAAAGGAACACGAACTAAAATCTTAGCTGATGAACTTAATTTCCCTTCCGATATTTACGCTATTCAAAGTCAACTGCATACACATGGTTATGACCCTGAAACACATCTTATTAGAGTAAAAAGCAGAGACGGTCGCTTTTTATATACGGAAGACATTATCGAATTGATGACTGAAGATATTGCTATTATGATCCTCCCTACTGTCCTATATCGAAGCGGCCAAATTCTAGATATGGAGATATTAACAAAAGAAGCTCATAAACGCGGCATTTTAGTTGGCTTTGATGCTTGTCACTCTATTGGTGCTATCCCTCACCTTTTCAATAAGTGGGATATTGATTTTGCCTATTGGTGTAATTATAAACATCTTAATGGCGGACCAGGAGCTGTTGGAAGTTTATATGTAAATCATAAACATTTTGGCACTTCTCCAGGTCTTGCTGGTTGGTTTAGTTCTAATAAAGAAAAACAGTTTGATATGGAGCATACATTGACACCTGCTGACACAGCTAGCGCTTACCAGATTGGCACTCCTCACCTGCTAAGCCTTGCCCCTTTAATTGGGTCTCTTGAAATCTTCCATGAAGCTGGTATAGAAAAGATTCGTGAAAAGTCCGTAGCCATGACAGACTACCTTATCAAACTCGTAAATCATTATTTATTACCCTTTTCTTTCACTATCGGAAGTCCTAAAAATGCTAATGAACGCGGAGGTCATCTAAGTCTTGAGCATAAAGAAGCCGCTCGCATTTGTAAATCCCTTAAAGAATACAGCATCATACCTGACTTTAGGTCACCAAATATCATTCGTCTTGCTCCTGTTGCGCTCTATACCTCCTATGAAGAAATATGGAATGTTGTTCAAACATTAAAAGAAATTATGCAAAAAGAGCATTATAAACAATATAAAAATGAGCGTGAAATTATTGCTTAATATCAATTGCTAAATTTCATAGGAGGAATGAAAAATATGACGTCAAAAAACAATTCTCGCCCAGAGCAAAATATTCAAACTGACTTTCAAAAGGAAATGTCTTATGGTGACTATCTTCATCTTCATAAAATTTTAGATAGCCAGCAAAGACTTTCCGGTCATCATGACGAAATGTTATTTATTATTATTCATCAGACAAGTGAACTATGGATGAAGCTTATTTTGCACGAAGTGAAGGCCGCTATTAGCTGCATACGCAATGATAATTTAGAAGCTTCTTTCAAAATGCTTTCTCGTGTTTCTCGTATTCAACAACAGCTTATTCAATCTTGGAACATCCTTTCAACTTTAACACCTGCTGAATATATGGAATTTAGAGACGACCTTGGAAAGTCTTCTGGGTTTCAGTCGTACCAAAATCGGCTTATTGAATTTTCTTTAGGAAACAAAAATGCTCATACTCTAGCTGTCTACAAACATGATAAAAAGCTTTTCAATCAAATGCAGCAAGCACTTCATGAGCCAAGTATATATGATGAAGCAGTCAAAGCTATGTTTAGGCGTGGCTTACCCATTGACGAGCAATGTCTGAACAGAGACTATTCCGAACAATATGAGCCAAATGAAAGCATCGAATTAGCTTGGCTTGAAGTTTATCGCAATGTTAACCAATATTGGGATTTATATGAGCTAGCTGAAAAGCTAGTTGACATTGGAAGCCAACAGCAATTGTGGCGCTTCAATCATGTGACAACAGTTGAGAGAATTATTGGTCATAAAACTGGAACAGGAGGATCTTCTGGGGTAACGTACTTAAAAAGAGCACTTGATCAGCATTTCTTCCCTGAACTGTGGAGCCTTCGCACAAAAATTTAAAAGATGGAGGAATTGTGATGTGGATAGATGTTTCACAGCGACTTGATAACAATATAGCTGTATGGCCAGGAGATACCCCTTTTTCATACGAAGTGGATGTATCAAAAGAAGAAAGTGGGTCTGTTAATATCGGCAAACTAACCTTGAGCACTCATACAGGCACTCACATTGATGCACCTTTTCATTTTGATAATGAAGGGAAAAAAGTAATTGATTTAGACATTAACTTATATATTGGTTCTGCAGTTGTTGTTCACTTACCAAATCGGCAATTAATCGAAAAAGAAGAATTAGAAAAATTAAATTTAGATAATGTAACACGACTCCTAATACGTACTGATGCATGGCAGAATCGTACTGTCTATCCAGAAGAAATTCCAACGCTTGAATCAGAAGCCATTGACTATCTCGCTAGTATAGGAGTGCTTCTTATTGGTTTTGACTTGCCTTCTGTTGATCATATGAAAAGTAAAACACTGCCTAATCACCATAAGTTAGCAAGCTCCGGTATTCATATTTTAGAAGGACTCATATTGGACGATATTCCTTCTGGACACTATCAGCTTATCGCTCTTCCCCTTCCTCTTATAGAAGGAGACGGTAGCCCTGTGCGTGCCCTATTAAAAAAAGAGAAAAATTAGCGTTCTAAAGGGATAGGGAATCGAATTTTTCCTTTCCCTTTGTTTCTGCACCTACTCCCCTTAAATACTATCTTTTACATTTTCAATCTACTAAAACTTCTAAAAACTCCTTCTATTACTGTTCCTTATGCTAATTTTGATCAACATAATCATTCTCCAAATGAAAATATTTGCATTGATTACTTTTTTAATGGTATTAAGTGTACTTGTCATGTTATTCATGCACTATGTTATGAAATGTAAATTGAAACCGGTAGAAGTATTTACTCTACCGGTTTTTTATTCTCTCAAAAAACATAGCAAAAAAGAATAAGTTGTGAGAATATGAAGAGATTAAAAAATTCAAGGAAGGAATTTTTTAAATGAAAAAGAGCCTGTTTTTTATTATATTAATCGCCCTTATTATTAGTATTGTTATCGTTTCAAAAAAGCGCCAATCTTCCCCAACTGAAACGAACAGCTTATATGTTTCAGATGAGGGAAATGATCATAATAACGGAACAAAAGAGCATCCTTTTAAAACGCTTCAAAAAGCAAGCAAGGAAGCAACGAAAGGAACAACAGTCTTTATTCGAGGGGGGACATATAAAGAGTCCTTAACGATTAAACATAGTGGTACATCTACATCTCCTATCATATTTCGCCCTTATAAAAAGGAACCCGTCATTTTAGATGGCGGTGATATTCCCGAGAAAGAAGAAGAAACAGCACTAGTTAAAATTCAAGACAAGAGCTACATAACGATTCAAGGTCTCGAGATTTGCAACTTATCTACTTCTCTCACAGATCAAACTCCTATAGGGATTTATGTTACAGGGGAAGGAACAGGAATTAAACTGCTATCTAACAAAGTTCATCATATAAAAACAACAGGACAAGATGGCAATGCTCACGGTATTGCGGTTTATGGAACAAAAGAGATTACAAACCTTACTATTAAAGAAAACTTACTAGAGCACCTAACACTTGGATCAAGTGAATCACTTGCGTTAAATGGGAACGTTTCAAACTTCTCTGTTTCAAACAATACAGTAAGATATTCCGATAATATCGGCATTGATTTAATTGGCTATGAAGGAACTGCAAAAAAACATGACTACGTAAGAAACGGAAAAATCGAAAATAATATGGTGCATCATATTTCAAGTTATGGCAATCCTGCTTATGGTGAGGATTATGCAGCTGGTGGAATTTATATTGATGGAGGACATCATCTTACAGTCAACAACAACATCGTTTACAAAAGCGATATTGGCATTGAAGCTACTTCAGAGCATAAAGGGAAAGATGCTCAGGATATTACGATTTCTCATAATACCCTATATAATAATGACTACACAGGCATCTCTATTGGTGGATATGACAAGAAGCGCGGAGGTACTAAAAACTCTTTAATCACTCACAATGTTTTATATAAGAATGATCTTAAAGAATTAGGCGGTGGGCAACTTCTTCTTCAATATAATACAAAGGGCAATACAATTGAGAACAATGTCTTTACAGCAAGTTCTTCAGGTATTTTTATTAGCAATGATTTTAAAGAAAATAAAAACAATCATTTGAATCGTAACGTATATGATTCTCGAATTGGCGAGGATGCTATTTGGACTTGGAAGAAGCAAGAAGTTTATTCTCTTTCCCAATTTAAAAAGCTAACAAATAGCGGTGAAAAGTCCATCTTTGCTAATCCTCATTATAAAGATGAAAAAGAATTTAACTTTTCACTTAAAAAAGGAACAAAAGCAGACCTCCTTATCCATTAAAAAAACGGTCACAAAAATTGTGTCCGTTTTTTTATATTGCCTATTTTTCCATTTCAGTGTACGCATAAATGGCATCTCTTAAAAACTCAGCTAATCCATCACCATGTTGATCATAGTATTGCTTAAATCGCTCATCTGATACATACATCTCACCAAGGCCTCTATGAGCTTCCTTACTATAGCTATTCCAGTAATAAAGAAGCCATTTTTTATGAAGTTCTGCTGCTCTTAATGCATTTTCACTCTGTAGGTCGCCTTCTTCAAACGCTTTTTTTAGTTTTTCGAACATTTCCTTCTCAGTAGCCGTTAGTTCTTTATATTGCTCCTCTGTCATATTTAGTACTTTTTGATTTGAATGTTCTACTTCCTTTTCTCCATACTTTTGACGAATTTCTTTTCCATATTTTCTCTCATTCTCTTCAACAAGCTCTTTTTTAAATCCTTCAAACTTCTCTTTGTCATTCATCTTCTCGTTTTGCTCCTCTGCATATATTGTTTTTTCTACATTTTGAATAAGTTTGTTTATCCGTTCTTTTTCTTCAAGAAGCCCCAGATGGTGTTCTTTTAATGCTTTGTAACGATCAAAAGTTGGAGAAGCTACAATCTCTTTAATCTTTTCCAAATGAAGACCTAGCTCTCTATAAAATAGGATTTGCTGCAGTTTATTGATTTCATGTTCCCCATAAATTCGATATCCTGAGGAATTTATGCGCGCTGGCTTCAAAAGGTTAATTTCATCATAATATCGAAGTGTTCTTGCACTTACACCAGCTAAGCGGGCTAACTTTTGAACGGTATATTCCATTTCTTCTCCCTCCTTACAAATTAACGATACACTTTGACGTTGCGTAAATGTCAAAGTATTTTATATAAAAAAAGAAGAAACGATTAACGTTTCTTCTTTCATACTCTTTATTTATAACTTACCTGTTAAAAATTGCGCTTCACCCATTCCAAAGCTCCAGTCTGCATCTCCATTTGTTACAATTGAAACCATAATATCTTCTGGACGAATTCCACAGCTTTCATGAAGTTCTTGTGCTAAAAGTTTATATAACTTTTGTTTTTGCTCTTCTGTACGCTCTTTACTTGTAACTGTAATAACAACAAGGTCTTGGCTACGTTCGAATCCTAACCCTGTATCTTGGATAATCAATTCATGTGGTGGATGTTGATGAACAATTTGGTAACGATCGCGCTCAGGTACGCCAAATGCTTCTAGCATAGCACGATGAGCTGCATCAAGTAGATTTTTTAAACTTTGTTCATCTCTTCCTTCAATAACATCAAATTTAAGTAATGGCATTGTAAACCTCCTATATGTTTATCCCATGATGAAAGATGTTCCACATCTAAAAACGAAAGTGTTTCTAACTAACAGAACTTCCCTCCTTATTTAGTATTCTAACCTTATCCCTTACTATCCTTCTTTCTTTTAAAAGGAATTTGTTTTTTATCAAATAACCTATTGATAATGTATTTTTTTTACATACCAAACTTCACATTTGTAAAAAAATACAAAATACACATTCTTTATACCTATATAAACAGCTTTCTTTTTTAGGAAGTCTTGTAATATAATAAGAAAGAATTTGTTTCTACCTATAGGAAAGATGAGGGCTTAACACATAATGGAAAGCAGAGCAAAGAAGAAACCAAAGAAAAAAAGAACGCTTTTAAAGACAATCATCATTATTTTTATTCTCCTGATTTTAGGCGGACTTGGATTTGCTTATTATATGTACCATTCACTTGCAAATACACTTGATGGCACACATCAAGCACTACATCGTAAAGTTTCTGAGAAACGAGATGAAGGTGTGAAATTTTCTGAAAAAGATCCAATATCTATTCTTTTACTAGGGGTAGATGAGCGTGAAGGTGACAGAGGTCGCTCAGATTCCATGATTTTAATGACAGTGAACCCTGAAACAAAATCAATGAAAATGGTCAGCATTCCACGCGACACAAGAGCTGAGATTATCGGCCATGGCACAACAGATAAAATTAACCATGCTTATGCTTATGGTGGGGTTAATATGGCCGTTGATACAGTTGAAAACTTTTTAGATGTTCCTGTTGATTATTATGTACAAGTGAATATGGAAAGTTTCAAAGATATCGTTGACGCTGTAGGAGGAGTAACGGTAAATAACTCCCTTGATTTCACGTATGATGGTGTTCATTTCAAAAAAGGCCAAATTTCTTTAAGTGGTGAAGAAGCATTAAAATTCTCACGCATGCGTTATGAAGATCCACGTGGTGACTTTGGGCGCCAAGAACGTCAGCGTCAAATCATTCAAGCTGTAATTAAAAAAGGTGCTAGTTTTAACACCCTTGCCAACTATGGAGAGATTCTAGATACCATTGGCAAAAATATAAAAACAAACTTAACATTTGATAATATGAAAGATATCCAAAGCAACTACAAGGAAGCTAGACACAGCTTAGAACAGCTTCAAGTAAATGGGGAAGGACAAAAAGTAGACGGTGTTTATTACTATGTTGTTTCAGAGGCAGAACGTGAAAAGCTTTCAACAGAACTCAAAGAACACTTGAATATTAAACAATAAGAAAGAAGATCTCTCTCCTAGAGATCTTCTTTTTTATGATTTAGCATACAACGACTTTTAAAAAGTAGTTTAATAAATAAATAACAGGGTATATTGTCATAATGGAATAAATCTTATCTCACTTTATCTCAATCATTGTATGACATTTGTAGAGACAGTGGTGATAAATCACGTGAATGAGAAATCACGCTTTAATGTGCCGAAGGAAAGGCCTGGATTTCTGATGTGGAAAGTAACTGGAGCTTGGCAGAGACTAATTACGAAAAAACTTAGTCCCTTTAATTTAACTCATGTGCAGTTCATTCTACTATCTGCGAATGAATTTTTAAGTTCGCATGGAGAAAATGTAACGCAAAAAAAGCTTTCAGATTTTACTGGAACGAATATTATGATGGTATCTGATGTAGTAAGAACGCTACAGGCAAAAGGACTTATTATACGTTCAAAGAACCCATCTGACAAACGTGAGATGATCTTGTCTACAACAAAGCAAGGGACTCAAAAAGTAAAAGATGTTTTGCCTATTGTAGAAGCTGTTGATGAAGAGTTTTTTGGCAACATCAATAATGAACAAGAAACACTCATAGCCATGCTCTCTTCTCTTCTTGAAGAGGAAAGAGAAAAAGATCAGGTAAAGCTGAGATAAGGTATTCCGTAACAAAGGAAAGCCCCTTGCAACATGGCAAGGGGCTTTTTATTTCTTAATTGTTAGATATACACTACATTTTTCTTACTAACATACTCTATAACACATGCGGATTCCCCTAATGAACAAACACTAATTCAGTTTTTTCATTATATCATCAAATGGGACACATACTCAGTAATAAATCCTTACTAACAACCTCAATTCTTTTATATTGATGAAGGTTTTTAATGATTATGCATCCCAAATGACATTACCCAAACAGAACCCGCTACAATGATAATAGCTGTAAAAAAAGCGTGAACCATGTTACTAACTTGCACAGTTCCATATCCTTCTCTTACATGCATGAATAGGACAAGTTGCATTCCCGCTTGTAAGAAGGCTAACAATAACATAAGGGAAAGAACCATTTTGTCTTGAAAACCAGATCTAAAGGCTACCCATACTGTCAAAAGTGTCAGAACGATTGATAACACAAAACCAATGACAAGTTTCCAAGGAAAACGATCATGAGTCTCTTGTATATTTTCTTTTTCATTCACAGTTACAACACCATCCCTGATAAGTAAACTAGTGTAAAGATAAACAACCAAACAATATCTAAGAAGTGCCAATAAAGACCGATTATAAAGACTTTACGGGCCGTTCTCGGTGTAAATCCACGTTGAGTTAATTGGATTAAAACAAGCGTTAACCAACCGATTCCAAGCGTTACATGAAGGCCGTGTGTTCCAACGAGTACAAAAAATCCAGATAAGAAGGCGCTTGTCTTAATTGATACACCTTCAAGGGCAATATATTCATGAAATTCATAAATTTCACATCCTAAAAAACCAATCCCAAGCAACATCGTGAGTAACAACCAAACCATCATTTTCTTCATCTTCTGAGCACGTAAATAATGAATAGCCATACTTCCTGTAAAGCTGCTTGTTAACAAGAGAAATGTCATAATCAGAACAATCTCTGGCTTAAATAACTCAGCAGAGGTGGGGCCATCTGCAGGACGTGAATGTAACACTAAATATGTCGCAAATAAAGTTGAAAATAATACAACCTCAGCCCCAAGGAATATCCAAAAGCCTAGGATAGTCATCCGATCTTCGGCTTTTGAATATTCAAGTGGGACATTCTTGTCATGTATATGTGTAGACTCTGCCATATGCTAATTGCCCTCCCCAACTTTATGTGCTTCTTTAACTTCTTCAACACTTAAATAAAATCCATCATTATAATCAAAGGAACGAACAACCATGCAAGCGAGAATTCCAACTAAACCCGGGATGGCCATCCAATACCATTCCCAAACAAGACCAAATCCAGCAATAAAAAAGAACACTGACATTATGGCTGGTACATGAGATTTGTTAGGCATATGGATTGGTTTTAACTCTTCCTCTTTCACTTCACGTGCTTCCTTGAAGCCTTTTTCCTTTTTCAAGTACCAATATTCGTCTAGACGGCTTACTTTCGGTATTTTAGCAAAATTATAATGTGGCGGTGGTGATGGAATCATCCATTCAAATGTACGACCATCCCATGGATCGCCTGTTACATCACGCTTTCCATAGCGTGCACTGTAATAGATGCTATACACTAATACAATAAATCCTAATCCCATTCCGAATGCTCCAATTGTTGCTACAATATTTATGCCTGTCCATCCAAGTCCTGGTGAATAGGTGTACATACGACGTGCCATTCCCATCAATCCTACAAAATATAAGGGGAAGAAACAGACATTAAACCCAATCATAAACAACCAAAAACTAATCTTGCCCAAACGTTCATTAAGCATGTGCCCAAATGCTTTTGGATACCAATAATAAAGACCTGCAAAACAAGCAAAAACAGTTCCTGCGACTAATACATAATGAAAATGGGCTACTAAAAAATATGTATTATGATATTGGTAATCAGCTGATGCCATGGCGAGCATAACTCCTGTTATCCCACCAATAACAAAGTTTGGAATAAACGCTAGTGACCACATCATGGCAACCGTCATCTTAATACGGCCTTTATAAAGGGTTAAAAGCCAGTTAAATATCTTAACACCTGTTGGAACAGAAATAGCCATTGTCGTTATGGAGAAAAATGAGTTAACTCCTGCGCCAGCCCCCATTGTGAAAAAGTGATGGACCCATACAATAAAACTTAATCCTGCAATTGCAATCATTGAAAACACCATAGCTTTGTAACCAAATAACGTTTTACGGGCAAAAGTACAAATAATTTCAGAGAATATACCAAATGCCGGTAAGATTACAATATAAACTTCAGGATGTCCCCAAATCCAGAACAAGTTTGCCCACATCATTGGCATACCGCCGTTTGCCAACGTAAAGAAGTGAGAACCAAATAATCTATCAAAGGTCATCAATGCTAATGCTACTGTTAACACCGGAAAGGCAAAAACAATAATGATTGAAGTAATAAGCGTTGACCATGTAAAGATTGGCATTTTCATTAATGTCATCCCTGGAGCTCGCATTCTTAAGATAGTGACTAAGAAGTTGATCCCTGTAGCTAACGTACCAATCCCTGAAAGTTGTAATCCTAATAAATAATAATTTTGGCCTGGGCCTGGACTTAACTCATTCCCAGCTAGTGGCATATAAGCTGTCCATCCTGCATCAGGTGATCCCCCAATAACAAAGGAAATGTTAAAGAGCATTGCTCCCATAAAAAATGACCAAAAACTAATAGCATTTAAAAATGGAAAGGCTACATCACGTGCTCCAATTTGAAGAGGTACAACGATATTCATTAACCCAATGAGAAAGGGCATAGCCATAAATAAGATCATAATTGTTCCATGTGTTGTAAAAATTTCATTATAGTGTGAGGAACTTAACACTTTTAATTCTGGAAGTGCGAGCTGTGTACGCATTAACATACCATCTATACCACCGCGAAAAAGCATAAGAAGTGAGGCAATGATGTACATAATACCAATCTTTTTATGATCTACTGTTGGAATCCATTCTGTCCAAAGCCATTTCCATTTTTTAAAATAGGTTAAAACGAAGATAATCCCTAAAGTTGCCACAGCAATGGACACATAAGCACCGTAGATTAAAGGTTCACCTGTGACAAAAAATTCATCAAGCTTCATTTTATAGTTTCCTCCTTCCCTTGTGTTACCAAGGTATCTTGATTATATGGAGGGAAATCAATGATCCATATGACTTTTATGTGGGTCATGTTCTCCCTTATCTTTGTAATAAGTTTTTTGGGCTGCATGATCAACCCAGTCTAAGTGGGTATTTGAATAGCTCATACGCCCAACATGACTTTGCTCTAAAATTTTGTTATAGGTTGTTTTTGTAAGATTTGGAGCTGTATCTTGAACTTCTGCTACCCAATCTTTGAAATCTTTATCTGTTTGAGACTCTACTTCAAACTCCATCTTAGCGAACCCTTCTCCATTAAAATTTGCATTACGTCCCATATATGTTCCTGGGTTATCAGCCTGTAGATAAAGTTTTGTTTCCATCCCAGCCATTGCATATTTCTGTCCACCAAGCTCTGGAATCCACAAAGCCGTTATTGAACTTGTAGATGTTAACCTAAATTCAACTGGTCGGTCTTCTGGAATATTTACATAATTGACCGTCTCAATACCTTGTTCAGGATAGCTAAAAATCCATTTCCAGTCTGCTGATGTAGCGTGAATGACTAAAGGCTTTTGTTGCTCTTCTGCTGATGTTTTAGGTGGTTCTTCCAGTTCAAATATAGCTTGAACAGTTGGAATAGAAAGAGCAATAACAATAATAATCGGAATTCCTGTCCATATAACTTCAAGAAATTTGTTTCCATGTATTTCAGGTGGTTCGTAGTCCATATTGTCCGGTCTTTCGCGATACTTAATAAGAATGACAGTAAACAAAACGAAAACCACTACTACGATAATAAGCATAAAGATAATCGACCATATAATAAGGTCATATTGAGTTTGAGCTACAGGTCCTTTGGGATTTAGTACTCCCATCCTTATGTCACAGCCGCTTAATAATAAGACAAAAGCTAACGCTGCTACTAAACCTCTCTTTCGACTTATGTTTTGAAACCTCTTCATCGATGTGTCTCCTTTCTTTATATAAAAAATGGTGAAATGAATTCCTTTGATTTTTAGATGCCGAAAGATAGAAATAATGATGAAACTAAATATTTTAATGAATGTTCACGAATGGTAATCATAATTGGCCAATTAGAGACTTTTTATACCACAGATTAAGAAAAGACCGAATCAATAGATTTAATCTCTAAAATTTGATCACTAAAAAAACAAAAAAAGATTCTTTAGCATAGGCTAAAGAATCTCTATCTTATTAAAAATATTCTTCTTAATAATGAAAATCTTTTTATCACATTGCAGATTTGATATTCGCCTTCAGATTTGGATTGTTCCACAGCTCCATCCACTTCTTTATTGCTGTAACAACAATAACAATCCCAAGAACAAGCATAATAATTGAAAGGATAGCATTTAAAACACTGTATCCTGTCGCATCTGGGTTCAGATAAACATTTTTCACCATCCAATATCCTGCATAGTTAACAGTAACATATAAGTAAGCAAGTGGAACGAGGCATGTTAGCATATACCAGCGTTTGTCCGCAATTTTTAAAATGACTGTTGCTCCAACAATTAATCCAATGGAAGCCATAAGCTGATTCGAAACTCCGAAAAGAGCCCAAACAGAACTAATGTCTCCTGAGAAAAGAAGATATCCCCACATAATACATGCTAATGCACTTGCAAAAATAGATCCTGGTAGCCAGTCTACTCTTTTTAATGGTTTATAAAATTCACCAAAAAAGTCTTGAATTAGATAGCGCGCAACACGAGTTCCAGCATCAATGGCCGTTAAAATGAAAACTGCTTCAAACATAATAACGAATTGGAAAAAGTAAGAAGCAAGGTTGCTAAACCAAGGAACTTCTGTAAAAATATATGTCATACCAACAGCAAGTGTGACAGCCCCACCTGTTCTTCCTTCAAGATCAAGTCCAACCGCTTGACTAAGCTGTGGTAGATTTTCAACGCTCATCCCGAGTGTTGCAAACATTTCAGGTGTAGAATTAATCGCAAAATAGTCACCAGGCTGAAGAGAAATAGCAGCAATTAAAGCCATTATAGCTACAACACACTCTACAAGCATTGCCCCAAATCCAACTACTTTAATATCACTCCAACGATCAAGCATTTTTGGTGTTGTTCCAGAGCTTATAAAAGCATGAAACCCAGAAATAGCTCCACAAGCGATTGTAATCGAAATAAATGGCCACACAGGCCCGGCCACAACAGGCCCTCCGCCGTGAATAAACTCTGTTACAGCGGGAAAAGGAATAGCTGGATTAACAATAAATACTCCTATAATAAGAGCTAAAAACACTCCGATTTTCATAAAACTACTCAAATAATCGCGAGGAGCAAGCAATAACCAAACAGGAAGTGCTGCTGCAAAAAAAGCATAAATAGGTAAAATAATAGCAAGTGTATTCATATCAAGTGTTAAAAAATCACCAACCGCTGTATTTTGGAGCGATGGTCCAATAAAAACACCAACCATGATCAGAATAAAACCAAGTGTTGCAGCACCTTTTAAATTTCCAGTCTTCTTATGGTACAACCCAACTCCCATTGCAATTGGAATCGTAATGCCAACTGCAAATGTTCCCCATGGATTGCGTTCAAGTGCGTGAAGGACGACCATTGAGAGTCCTGCCATTGTAATAGTAATAATAAAAAGCATCGCAAGTCCTGTACAAAATCCTGCTACAGGTCCTAATTCTGCCTTTGCTACTTCTGAAAGAGATTGACCTTTTTTACGCATTGAAGCAAATAATACAACTGCATCATGGACAGCTCCTCCAATCACAGCTCCAACAAGCAACCAAATCATGCTTGGTAAATACCCAAACTGTGCTGCTAGTATAGGACCTACAAGCGGCCCTGCTGCAGCAATAGCAGCAAAATGATGACCAAATGTGACCCACCTATTTGTAGGAACATAGTCTTTTCCATCTTCTTCTGTATATGCTGGTGTTGGCTTATCATCATTTAGTTTCAAAACCTTTACAGCAATAAATGTACCGTATAAACGGTAGGCAATCATTAAAATACAAATGGAAGCAATCATAATTGTAATCGCATTCATTTTTCCATCCCCCTCTTGCCTTCTCTTATAATATAAATATATCATACTAAATGAAAACGCATTCATTGGATTTTCATGCTGAAATGCTCTAAACAGGAAATAAAAAAGCAAAAAAGCGTTCTGAAATACATATTAAAAACCTAAAAGTGCTCTAAGTTGTCGCACATAGGTACGGCTAACAGGAATAGTTGAATGCTCCTTCATTAAAAGATTATAAGTGGAGTTGAACCACGGCTGTATTTCTACAATATGTTGAAAGTTTACAAGATAGCTTCTATGCACTCTAATAAAGGAAAAGGCAGCCGCTTTTTTTTCAATGGAAACAAGCGTCTCACTTGTAACAAATTGATCATTAAACGTCTTTACAATCGTTTTACCATCAAGAGCACCTATATATATAATCTCTTTAAAATCTAATAGAACGATACGTTCCTCTTCTAATACCGCTATTTTGCTAGAATTCTTCAAAGAATGAGAGATTGGCTCTTCTACTATTAAATCCCTAGCAGCATAGTTTTTCATAAGTTTGTCTAATGCTTGATGAATACGCGCCTCTTCAAAAGGCTTTAATACATAATCAGAAGCGCTTAAATCAAAGGCCTGTAGTGCATATTCATCATATGCAGTCGCAAAAATAATATCTGGAATTTTACGGAAAGATTGAAGTTTGTTCGCTAACTCAAGACCGCTTTTTTCAGTTAGTTCGATGTCTAAAAAAACAACGTCTGGAGCGAGCTCTTTAATTTTCTCTACTGCGTCTTCGAAACAGTCTGTCTCTCCAATAACTTCTGCTTTTCGACTTCTCTTTAACAAATACGCTAGCTCATCTCTAGCAAGAGGTTCATCATCCACAATAAAAGCTTTCAACATCTTTTTTATAGTCTCCTTTCAATGGTACAGTGATTGTAACCTTTGTGCCGTTTTCCGTGCTTTTAATTTGAAATAAAGCCTCTTCATTATAAATCCCTTGCAATCTTTCAGAAATATTGTAAAGGGCTGTGCCTGTTCCTTCACTTGAATGCACTGGTTCTTTTCCAAGCATATATAATCTTTCGCTTGAAATGCCATGCCCATTATCTTGAACACTAATGATCATTTTTCCTCGTTCTGTATAAGCTTCTATTATAATCTCTCCCCCATTCTTCCGCGCTGACAAAGCATGCCGAACAGCATTCTCAACAAGTGGTTGAAGAATAAATGGCGGAATAAGGGCTTCTTTAAGAGCAGCCTCAATATTGAACCTAATTTTATATTTGTCTGGAAAACGGGCTTGCTCAAGCGACAAGTATGCACGAACATGCTGAAGCTCTTTTTCAAAGGGAATAAGAATATGCCTTGCTCCTTGTAAGTTTCTTCTGAAATATCGACTTAATTCCAAAAGAAGAGCTCTAGCTTTTTCCACATCGACACGACAGAGAGCTGAGATAGTATTAATAGCATTAAAAAGAAAATGGGGATGAACTTGTGCTTGAAGAGCCTTAATTTCAGCATCTTTCAAAAGTTTCCCTTGAGTTTCTGCTTGAGCTAACTCGAGTTGAACAGAGAAAAGGTTTGCCAAACCTTCAGCTAACTCTCTTTCTACCTTATTTAGCTTATTTGCACTAACAAAATAAAGTTTTAACGTTCCAACTGTTCCACCATGGAGTTTTAATGGTAGAACTACTGCTGCTTGTAAAGGACAATCCGAATGAAAACATAAAATATCTCTTTTACTATGAGCTGTTAAAATTTTACCTCTTTTTAGTACTTTCTTTGTTAATTCTGTAGCAAAATCTCCCGGAGCAACATGATGATCCTCCGCTACTCCTACATGTGCAAGCACTTCTTTTTCATTTGTAACAGCAATTGCATCCGCCTCTGTTCTCTTCAACATAATTTCTGCTACCCTTTTACAAGACTGTTTATTAAGTCCTTTTCTAAAATGGGGAAGCGTTTCTTCTGCAATTTTCATGGCTTGATGTGTTTGAAAAGCTTTCGTTCGTTCTTCTTCTCTTAATATTGAAATAATAATTAACATAAAGAGAAAAGCGCCAAGACCGTTCAATAGAATCATAGGAACTCCAATTGTTTCAACAAGTCTCCTAAACCCAGATCCCCACAAGATAATCATTTGCAGTACTTCCATTAACATACTTATCGTAACAGCAAACCAAGGTGAAGCTGTAATTCTTCCTTTAAAATACTTTCCTACTATACCAGCAAAAAAACCTGCAATAACGGAAGAAATAGCACAAGAAAATGCTGTGTAGCCACCAAGTAAATAGCGGTGAAACCCTGCAATAATCCCAACGCCTCCTCCAACTAAAGGACCGCCTAATATTCCTCCTATCACAATATTCATAATTCTTGTGTTAGCAATTGCATTTTCTGTTCCAATTTCATTAATCCATGTTCTTGTAGTAATCTCACGCTGATGAACTTCAATTCCAGTATAATTACTAATTATTCCAAAGGCACCAAAGATAAATAAAATGAATAGCTTTTCTTTTATTCCTTGCTCATGTTGCACAATTTGCCGAAATGACTTCATTTGAGCAAGAATGAAAGCAGCAATCACAATAATGCCAACACGTTCAATCATTAATGGAACAAGATGAATCAATCTTATTAACTCCTTTCCTTTTTAGTTTATCGAAAATTGCGAAATATAGGAAAATAAATCTTTTAATTATAAAAAAAGCTAGTCATATGACTAGCTTTTAGCTCTGGCCGTAATAATAATATTCACCAATGTTTACTTTCTTTTCATTTAATACAACTCCAAGCAGTTTTCCTTTTGCATTCTGCAAAAGTTCTTTCGCTTTCAGCGCTGTATCAATAACCGTGCTACCGCTTTTTACAACCAGAATTGTTCCATCACATTGGTTCGCTAAAATTTGTGCATCTGTCACAGATAAGATAGGAGGTGTGTCAAAGATAATAAAGTCATAGTTTTCATATGCTTCTTCTAGCATATTTTTCATCATTTGAGAGCCGATTAGTTCAGATGGATTTGGTGGAATAGGTCCACTTGAAAGTAAATCTAGGTTAGCTACTTCCGTTGTTTGAATAGCATCCGCCAATGTAGATTTTTTACTTAAAACAGTTGTTAACCCTTTAAAATTTTCTGCACGAAAAGTATAATGAGCAGTTGGTTTTCGAAGGTCAGCATCAATAAGCAATACTCTCTTTCCTTGCTGAGCAAATACGGTTGCTAAGTTAGCTGTTGTTGTTGACTTCCCTTCACTTGGGCTTGCTGACGTAATCATAAGAGAGCGGATATTTTGATCAACGCTAGAAAATTCAATATTTGTTCGAATTGTTCTATACTGCTCAGTTATTGGCGCTTTTGGTCTTGTATGAGCAACTAAGCTACGCTTTGTTGTTTGCTGAACACTACTTTTTTTTCTTTTAAGCACCGTATGTTTCCCTCCTTGTCTTACGAAGCCCTAACTTTGGCTGCTTTGTTGGATGAGCATTCCCATCTACTTTTGCAATAGCACCCATTACTGGAAGTCCTAGTAATTCTTCAATATCATTTTCATTCTTAATTGTATTATCTAAGTATTCTAGTAAAAAGGCTAGTCCAACCCCTGCCATTAGTCCTACCACAAGAGCAATAGCTACATTTAGCATTTTATTAGGCTTAATTGGATAATCTGGGATTTGGGCAACAGATAAGATTGTAACATTATCAACCTTCATAATTTTTGCAATTTCTGATTTAAATACAGTCGCAGTTGTGCTCGCAATTTTGGCTGCAAGTTCCGGATCACTATCTTGCACAGTTACAGAAAGGACTTGGGAATCTTGTTCTGATGTAACCTGAATTTTACCTGCTAAACTACCTTGATAATCTAGTTGTTCCTTTACTTTATCTAATACAGCTGGGCTTTTCATGATAACTGTATATGTATTCACAAGCTGTAAATTGGTCTGAATTTGATAAGATTCATAGAGCTGTTGACCGTCTTTTGATTGGTTAACTAAAATTTGTGTTGAACTCTGATACACAGGTGTCAAAACAAAATAGCTTATAATGGCACTAATTAAACCTGCTGCTAACGTAATAATAATGATTAGTTTTAATCTTTTCTTCAACGTTGCAAACAGCTCACGAAGACTAATCGTTTCTTCCATGTTAACCTCCTAGTTTTGTTAAAATTTACACATCGTATTATACTCCAGTCCTAGTAGAATAGCTATAGGAAAATAAAGTATAGGTAAACCCCTTTTTACTACAACTTAAATATCGACAACCTTATCATTTTGTTTACAAAAAAATAAATTATAATTTTAAAATACTAATACTTTACCCCTTCTCGATATTATTACAGCATTTCGTGCTCTTCCTATTATATGTAGGCGAACTTCGGCCCCTTTGTGTTGTTCAAGAGGAGGAAAATAAGGTGAGACCGTAACAAAAAGAGTATATTTTTTAAGAAACCTAAAAAAGGATACGGATAGAGAGAGAAAATAACATGTATAAGTCTTTTCATTAAGCATTTTATAGACTCCTACTTTTTCGAAATAAAAGTGAGGAGTCTACTTTCTATTAAAGTAAAAAACGGAGAATAGCTGCTAAGGAGGGGTGCATTTTTCACCGTTTTAAAAGTAAGGGACGGTTATTTTTTCACTTTAATTTTCTCTTTTTGTAAAAGCTGTTCCATTGTTTCTAACATGGATTCTTTTAAGGCAGGATCTTGTAAAGCAAATTCAAGTGTTGTTTGGATAAATCCAAGCTTCTCTCCTACATCATAACGTTTGCCTTCAAAGTCATATGCAAAAACGCGTTGAATTTCATTTAACTTTTGGATGGCATCTGTTAATTGAATTTCACCACCTGCTCCAACTTCTTGGTTCTTAAGATACATAAAAATTTCCGGTGTAAATATATATCTTCCCATAATAGCTAGATTTGAAGGAGCCGTGCCTTGAGTCGGCTTTTCTACAAAGTTCTTTACTTGATAGCGTCGACCAGAACTTGAAATTGGATCAACGATTCCATATCGATGAGTTTGCTCCTCAGGTACTTGTTGAACACCAATAACTGAAGAATGTGTTTGTTCATATTCATCCATTAGCTGACGTAAGCAAGGTTTTTGTGACTGGACAATATCATCTCCAAGTAAAACAGCAAAAGGCTCATCACCAATAAAGTTACGCGCACACCATACAGCATGACCAAGTCCCTTTGGCTCTTTTTGTCTAATATAATGAATATCTACTATATTAGAAGCTTTACGAACTTCTTCAAGCAGCTCCTGTTTTCCTTTTTCTTCTAAATTCCGTTCGAGTTCAGGAGCATTATCAAAATGATCTTCAATAGCTCTTTTCCCTTTACCAGTTACAATAATGATATCTTCTATGCCTGATTCGATAGCTTCTTCAACAATATACTGAATTGTCGGCTTATCTACAATTGGAAGCATCTCTTTTGGCATTGCTTTTGTAGCTGGCAAAAATCTCGTTCCAAGGCCTGCAGCTGGTATAATCGCTTTTCTGACTTTTTTCATTATGTTCCTCCATTAGCTCTGTATTTTGTAGTAGAATCTATCATTTCAAATATGGAAGATTTTCCCTTCTATATTATGTAGATTATGAAATGCAATTTAAAATAAATGCATTTAAAAGTATTAGCATTATGTTTTATATTTTATCTCTCTACTGAAGAAAAGTGAAACTGCTCATCTCTATTGTTTTGTATTTAAATGTCCAAGTCCCTAATTTGTTCACATTACAAACCTGAAATACAAAACGTTTGAACTAGTAAAAAAGAACCAAACAAAACATTACTAATACTACCACAAAAACTTTTGTAATAAAAGCATCCATTCATTCTCTATTGTAAACTATTTCCTTACATTCAACTAGAGAATAAACAAACGCTTGGAAGAAATTCGCTCTGGCTCTTCTCTTATAATAGATTCTCCTACGAGTAATGATGAGGCATTACGCTGAAGTTTAGTAGCAGTACTTTCCCCGAATTTTTTTGCTATAAGCTCATATCCATCCTGAAGGGAAATGTACTCGTTCATATAGGCTGTGCCAACAAGATCAGCAAGGTTAGCATTTAAAAATTTAACAGCAAACTTCTTTGCTTTGCGTCCATTTCTACCAAGTAAACTTGCTATACTAATTTGAGAAAGCGCCCCTTTTTTTATATATTCATAAAGAAGATTTGGCTGACTTTGAAAAATCTCCATTGTTTCAGGATTAGGAAGAATAGGAACAATACCTTTTATTTGCAGATTATAAAGAATTTTCTCAATTTCAAATTGATTTTGCTCTACTACATAATCAATATAGACATAGCGTTCTCTCTTTCCTAACGTATAAACATTTCCCTGCTTCACCTCATAAAAAAGAGCTTCGTTCATCTCACATAAGCTAATGATTTCAAGTTTTAGAGGAAGTGATTCTTTTACTAACAGTCTGTTTAGCTCTTTTACAGACAAAGCCTCTTCTTCATTTTTCACCAATACAATAACGTTTTTTATTCCTTCTTGAATCATTTCTCTTGCATTCGAAATCATTTCTGTATTTGAACAAGACTTCATTTTCGAGTGACTCATTAATAGACAATTGGTATCGATCATTTTCAACATCAACCTCTTAATATATAAATTTGTTTTTAACTTATCGTATCACGAACTTCTAAACTATAGCTTAGTTTTCCCTCTCTCTTTTTCGACAAATTCTGTAAATTGCTTTTTTTTACTTTTATCGATAATATAGAAAGGAAACTCTATATAGAAAGCTGTGAAAAACGTGCGTAAATTGCTTTTATTTCTCGTATTAGTTAGCATCTTTTATGCTTCAAACACACCAGGGATTAAAGCCACAGATCCAACAACATGGGTCCACACTCCATCGCTCAAACCAAATGCAACGCTAGGAACTATCCTCGTTCCTCCAAGTGATTTTTATAATCCTTGGGAAATAGATAGTAGTGCCGAATTTATTACACGTAAGCTTGCTCATTTCCTCTTTTTTGGATTAGTTGGTTTGCTTTTTCTTTTGAATTTAAAACCAAATAAGAAAGCACCTTGGCTTGCCTCAGTTTTTGCTGCTTTTTTTGCTTTCACTGATGAGATCCATCAAGCTTTTATTGTTAATAGGGATGGAAGAATAATGGACGTAGTTTTTGACTCTCTAGCGGCATTTTTGTTCATCCTTATGGCCGTAAAAATAAGAAAAAAACGCAGTTCAGTTATACATAAAGCAAAAGACTGCTAGAAATGTCTTAGCAGCCTTTTGCTTATATCGAATTCTGAAATTGATTTTCTTTGTGATATTTATCGGCAAGAATTTCATTTCTACGAGCTTCTCTATTTTTTAACAAAGTTTGCTTACTAATCATTTATTATCCATATTCTTAGTGCACGAGTCCCATTTTCTAAATCTCGTTAAGTTCCTACAATCGCAGGTTACTATCACTATAATATAGGATAAGGAATAAATACGGGATAGGAAAAAGGATTCTTTTTTTTACCACAATAAGTAAGTAAAATCCATAAAAACACTTTCAAATAACCAGGCATAAAGAACTGTATACTAAGGTTTTGTTACATATTGAACAAAAAAAGTCGAGTTTTTCAACTCGACTTTTTACAATTTATAATAGGTTTTATTGTTCTTTTTAGATTGATACACGTTTTTCGTATCAAAAATAATCTGAGCATTCTTCTCAACTCGTTCATAATCAACATCATCGTGATCTGTTAAAATAATAACAAGATCTCCTTGTTTAATTTTTTCATAATTAACATTTTCTACTTCAACTATTCTATCATTTATCTTTATAGATTCAACATGATTATCTTGAATGCTTACATTTGCTGCTAATGTACTTAATTCTTCGTATAGCATATAAACAGCTGATTCTCGTGCATCTCCTATATTCTTCTTATAAGAAGCACCTAGTATAACAATATTGCTGTCTTTTAGAAATTTATTTTCATTGTTTAAGATTTCAAGAATGCGTCGTACCGTATAATGAATCATACTGCCATTTACTTCATTTGCTAAATCAATCATCCTTGTATTAAAACCATATTCCTTTGATTTAAAAGACAAGTAATGCGGATCAACAGGTATACAATGACCTCCAACGCCTGCTGTTGGATAAAAAGGCATAAACCCATACGGTTTTGTAGCTGCTGCATTAATTACTTCCCATACATCAATTCCCATTCGCTCACATACAAGAGCTAACTCGTTAGCAAGCGCAATATTCACATATCTAAATGTGTTTTCAAATACCTTCGACATTTCCGCAACCTCTGGAGAAGACACAGCCCTCACTTCTCCTCCAAGTACTTCTAAGGCGAGTTTTGTGCATTTCTCTGTTATTCCCCCTACAATACGAGGTGTATTTTTAACATTAAAGGATGTATTTGCTGGATCAATACGTTCTGGAGAATATGCTACAAATACATCTTCCCCAACGAAGAAGCCTTTTTCCTCAAGAGCTTTTACAACGTATTCTCTCGTTGTCGCCGGATATGTTGTACTTTCTAAAATAACAAGCGTACCTTTTGAAACATGTGAAGCAATAGAAAGTGATGAATTTTCTACATATGTTAAATCAGGCTGCTTATATTTATCAATAGGAGTTGGAACACAAATATGAACAACGTCCACTTCTTTTAATTGAGAAAAATCATCGGTAGCTTGCAAATAGCGGTGCTGTACAACTTTTTGAAGTTCCTCCTGAGTTACATCATTAATATAACTTATCCCTCTGTTTACTTTCTCTACTTTGATTTCATCTAAATCAAATCCGATAACAGAATAACCGTTCTCAGCTTTCGCTACTGCATTTGGCAAACCAACATATCCAAGTCCCAATATACCAATCTTCGCTTCCTTAGACTGAATTTTCTGCCATAATTGCTTGTAATGATGATTTTGAGCTTTCTCACTTAGTTTAGAAAGCATCTTTTCAGTTGTAGCCATAAAAAGCCCTCCTTTTTCATCTTGTTCCCCAACCATTTGACTTAATTGTTGCTAAAGCATAAAGTCGAAGTGGATATAAAATGCAAATATGAATTAGCCCATATATTGGTGCTAACAAAAAGATATGTGGATAGCGTAAAACATAGAAAACGTTTCTTGCATAAGCTGACAAGCTTAGGTAGAAAAGATAATAAACTAACAAAATATAGCCCATTGTGGCGGATTTAATAATAATGCTTCCAATAATGACAAAACCAAACATAAACCACATAATAAGTTCAAGAAGAACCCAAATTAATGTTCTCGGTTTTTTAAAACCGATCTTTAATGCAATAAGACTTTCTCTAAAAAAGGATTTGTTCCACCTTACTTGTTGCTTAATAAATTGTCTAAGTGTTGATGGTACATCTGTAATACAGCGTGCTGTTGATTGATAAATAGTCTTTCCTTTTAAAATGGCATAGTTTGTAAGACAGCGATCATCTCCAAACTGAACAGGTTCCCCTAAAAACATTTGATTTTCATAATGTTCAATGTTTTCTAAAATCACTTCTGTGCGGTAAGCACTAAAACACCCGCTACATACTAAAATATTCCCTGTAACAGACTGCGCTGATCGCTCAACACGAAAAGCATTGTCATAACGCATATCTATTAGCCTTGTAAACAAACTATCTTCTCGGTTTCGAGCTCCTACGTGACCTGTTGTGGCCATTACTTTTTCGTCGTTGAAAGGTTTAATAAGTTCACGAATAGCATCAGGAAAAAGATATGCATCAGAATCTACTGTTGCAATAATATTTCCTTTAGCCCTTTTAAATCCCCAAATTTGGGCATGACGCTTTCCTTGATTCTTCTCTAGACGATGAACAATAAGAGCTGTATTGTGAGCTGTTTTCTCATATTCTTTCTTGAAATCCACCATTGCTTTATAAGCAGATATATCTTTACTTCCATCATCAATAATCATAATTTCTTCAATTGGATAATCCTGTTTAAGAAGACTATCTACAGTAGCCATAACTGACTCTGGACTCTCATTATAGCAGGGGATAATTGCCGAGATTTTTTGCTCAATTGGTTCTTCTTTTTTAGGATTGTACCAAAAAGAGAGCGCCATTTTTCCAACCATATATATAACCATAATGCTTCCATATATCCCAAGGAAAATGTTGAATCCTCCTTTGATTGTGGCATTTACATAGAACAATACACACACAAGCCCAATAAATAACGCCACTACAATCGTTTTTTGCGCATATGTATCACGATTAGAATTGAACGTTTTTTCTTTTTTTAAAGGTTGTACATCCACGTCTTTAACCTCCTCTTTACAAGCTTGTACACAAAACAAAGTAAACTTCTCTGTTTTGGTCTCAACTTTCATGTCTAACAATATATTATACTGAGATAAAAATAGTCAACGAGACAAACGAACGTAATTATTCCCATAATTTCCTTTGGAACAGATGGTTAAAAAAGGAATGTTTTTTCCTTTATTAACCACAAAAAAGATTAATCATTATATGAAAATACATTATATAAAGAACTTTGTTTATTTTTCTAAGAGCTTTCTTTTCCTTGGAGCACATAGGAAAAGGGAGCTCCTCCTTGATGGAGAACTCCCTTTTTTAAATCTTCATACTTCTTCCGATATTATTTCTTACTATGAAAATATTTCTTCACATAAATGCGCAGATTGCTTGTTATAAACTAAATCTTTCTAACTAAGACTACAGATGTCTTTGCCTCTCTTAGTGATAAACGTATGAAGTATTAGGACCTATAAGCTAAGTGAAGAAACATTTTCTTTTTGGCAATCTTTAATCTTTTCCCACATATCACCGACTACTTTCTTCAATTCGTCAGGGGGAATAGGACGTGAAAAATAGTACCCTTGAATTTCATCACATCTCTCCTGATGTAAAATAAGAGCTTGGTCTCTTTCCTCGACTCCTTCTGCAACAATGGATAGATCAAGACTTTTAGCAAGTGAAATAATAGAACTCACAATAGCTGCCTCTCTTGAATCTGTATAAAGATTTTGAATAAAAGAACGGTCAATCTTTAGCGTATGAATAGGAAGTCTTTTTAAATAACTAAAGGATGAATATCCTGCTCCGAAATCATCAATAGCAATAGAAATACCATGTTTCTTCAATTTCACAAGCTTTTCAATTACAAGATCTACATGTTTCATAGCTACACTTTCTGTAATTTCTAGTTCAAGTTTATTTGGAGAAAACCCTGTTTCTTCTAGAATACTAAGAATCATGTCAACAAAAGATGGTTCCGCAAACTCAACGCTTGATATATTAACGCTAATCTTTAAAGAAGAAAAACCTTCTTCCTTCCAACGTACTCCTTGAGAGCACGCTTCTCTGAGTACCCACTGCGTCATTGGCACAATAAGTCCACTTTCTTCTGCAATAGGGATAAACTCGCCTGGAGATAAAAATCCCATTTCAGGATGATTCCAGCGAATAAGGGCTTCCACTCCTACGATTTCTCCCTTTATAATGTTCACTTTCGGTTGATAATGAAGCGCAAACTCGTTTCTTTTTAACGCTTGTCTAAGCCCATCTTCAATTTCCATTCTTCTATTTACATATGTCTTCATAAGGGGCTCGTAGCATTTCCAACCGTTTCGCCCTAACTTCTTTACCTCGTTCATTGCAAGATCTGCGTTTCGTACTAGCGTTTCGACTGTAACTCCATCTTCTTGGAACTTACTTATTCCAATACTAATACTGTGATACAATTTGTATTTATTAACAATGAATGGTTGTACAAATACCTCTAAAAGGCGATCTGCTAACTGAAATACTTCTTCTTTCGCTTGCGGGGAATACAGCATAAACTCATCTCCCCCCATTCGAGAAAGCGTATCATTGCTACCCAAGCAACTCTTTATTCTTCTTGTTGCTTCAATTAACACCTGATCCCCGCCATGATGACCAATAGTATCGTTAATTTGCTTGAAACGATCAATATCAATTGAAAGCATAAAAGCTTGTTTATTTTCTTGTTGCACTTTCCATAAATCTTGCTTAACAATTTGATGAAAAAGTGTTCTATTTGGTAGATCTGTTAAACTGTCATGAGAGTTCAAGTACTGAAGTGTCTCTTTAGCACGATGATTTTCCGTTACATCTTGAGTAATTGTTTGAATATAAATTTCCCCATTCATAATAATCACAGTCGACGTTGCTTGAACTGAAAGGTGATGATTCTGGTTCGTTTTCACTTTCACTTCATCTATAAAAAAGCTATCCTCGTCTTCTAATTTCATAAATTGATCAATTCGATTTTTAATATGTTGACGCTGACTTTTATCTATAAATTCTGTAATATTCCGTCCGACAATTTCTTTCTCATGTTCAAAGTGCAACATTTTTAAGAACCGAGCATTAACAGAGATAATTTCCTCTCCCTTATGAAGAACAATTGAAAGCGGAGAAATATCGAAAAGACTGCGATATCTATTCGTTGCTTCTTCTAACTGTTTTTTTTGGAAATGTTCTTCGGTTACATCTCTTACTGAAATAATATACTGATCCATAAATTCAAAAGTTGCTTTCGTAATGTTAACGCAAATTCGGTATTGTTTATCGTTAATAAATACAGTGCTATAAATTTGATCTTGAGGAGAGGATGAGACCTTTGTTAAAAAAGACAAACAATTAGTAATAGGTTCACCACTTACTTCTTGTTTTTTTATATGAAAAAACTCTTCACCTTTTTCATTTATACCAAGTATGTTTCCTTCCTCATTCGTAATGAAAATAGCTTCTGTTGAAGAATGAAAAATAGCTTGTTGAAGAGTAAGCTGGTGTTTAGTCCGCTCGTCCATATATATAGTAAGGAAAATCATTAAAAACATTGTCATAATAAAAATAGCAATAACAACTGAAAAGAAAGCAGGATTGATATATGAGTCCACCTCTGTATCCACTTTTTTCGGATAAAACTGAGCCGCGTTCATTCCCATATAATTCATCCCTGTAATGGCTATTGCCATGAAAGCCGCGCAAATTAGTTTCATTTTCCATGTTAGTTTATAGTTAGTATAAAATGCTACCCTCAAGGCGATAAACGATGCTATGAAAGCAATATAGATAGATAACAAAACTTTTGAGGAAGTATATGACACTATAACTGATGCCATCGCACTCATTCCAATATAATGCATGAGAACAATACCACTACCCATAAAAAAAGTTGCAAATAATAAAGTAAATAAAGAGTTTTTTCCATAATGAATATATGCTAAAGCCAAGTAACAACCACCCGTTGCAAAAAGAATTGAAACAATGATATATCCTATATGATAATGCATATTTATAGGTAGAGAATGAGCAAGCATTCCAACAAAATGCATTGACCAAATCCCGATTCCAAGTGCACAAGATCCGCTCAACAGCCAAATTTGCTCTCCTTGCTTCGATTGAAACCTAAGCCGGGTTGCAAAACTAAATGACGCATAGGCTGAAACCATAGCAATAGCAAATGATAGAAAAACAAGCCACACATTATAGTGCCCGTGAAAAGGCCCAGCATCGTTCATATTGTTCTTTCCTTTCTTAACATGCACTAATTTCTAACTTCTATATCGGTCAGAAAAAGATATTGTTAAGAATTAAACTCCTCCTAATGTATCTTTTTAATATTTAAAACATTTGAGATCATTCCTATATCCTGTTTATAAATCCTAGACTTTTCTATATAGAAGAGAAGGAGTTCCTAATTATTATCTAGAAAGTATCTAAAGGTGATGATAATGTTAATCAAAGTGATAAACAGTTTCGTAAAACAAGATAAACGATATGCTTTTTCTTATTCTCAAAAACACTGGAGCGCTCTTACACATATTGAAGGGTTTTTAGGTCAATTTGGTGGGTGGAATATTGTAGAACCAACAGATGCTTGTATTATTGGTATATGGAAGGACACTGATAGTTATCGATCTTTTATGAATGACGTTCATGATAATATTTTTTATAAGCACGGGCAAAAAGCTTCATACGACAAATTAGAAACTATTTTGTCTTCAAATGGTCAATTTGTAAAAGGGATCTATCATTACACTCGCTCAAGTATTGTTGGAGCAAACTATATGATGATTACTTCTATTGCTCATAACAATCACGATAAAAGCCTTATTCCTTTTACTCTCATATCAGAAAGAGATCGCTGTTTAAGCACCTTTGTTTTTGCTGATGAGCATACAAGTACATTCATATCCCTCTTTGGATACGCGCCGCCTGATGCTACAAAGCATGTTTTGCAAAAAAATAAAATCCCTGTTCAACAGCAAAACATCTATAAATTAGAAAAAGAATGGACAGTGTTACAAACCTTTTCCTCTTAAACATTATAAAAGCTACCCGCTAAGCGGGTAGCCTAAGCCATGCTATTTGATTCTGTAACGATCATATTATTTATGACCAGCTAATTGTGATTGAGCAGTAGCAACTAAACGCTTTGTGATCTCTCCACCTACAGATCCGTTAGCACGAGCAGTAGTATCAGCTCCAAGTTGTACACCAAATTCGCTAGCAATTTCGTACTTCATTTGGTCGATTGCTTGTTCAGCACCTGCTACAACAAGTTTGTTGCTGCTGTTGTTGTTGTTTGCCATGTTTTTCACCTCCTTTGTTTCTATACCTTTAATATGTCTTTCTCTCCTTTCCTCAATACTATGTAATGTTTGGATGAAAAGGAAATTTTGCATCTTATATATCCTCTATTCTAACTACTTCTCTTTTTCCTTACATAATCCACCTCTCAACTAAAAACTCAACAATATGGAATTTTATAAAATACATTTTTTTACACACCCTCTAACGTTCTTTGAATACGATGTTGTTGGAGGTGAATGTATGGAATTTCGCTGCAATAATTGTAGACGAAGAAAAGAATTTTGTGGATGTTACAAACCGAGAAATCAAAGGGGCAAAGATAAATGTAAGCCTAGATGTGAGGATGTCAGTGGAGTACCAGGGCCTAGAGGACCTAGAGGACCTCAAGGAGAGGCTGGGCCACCAGGGCCTAGAGGACCTAGAGGACCTCTAGGCCCTCAAGGGATTGGGCTACAAGGTGTAGTCCCTTTCGATCCGGCTGAAGCAACCTTCTATCCAGCAGGACAAATTGTTACTTATATGGGAAGTCTTTATATTACTGATACTGCTTCACCAAGCGGTGTACCAAGTACTTCCTCAGACTATACGCTCCTTGCCTCAGCTGGTTCAGATGGACCAACAGGGAATACAGGTGCACCTGGGCCGACAGGGGCTACAGGTATTGGTCTTGAAGGTGTTATTCCTTTTAGTGTAACTGGCGCACCTTTCTACCCAGCTGGGCAAGTTGTTACTTATAATGGCAGTCTTTATATCGCTGATGTTGCAGGGCCTTCAGGCACACCGGATACGTCGCCTGACTATACTCTTTTAGCCGCAGCCGGCGTTACCGGACCGACAGGCATTCAAGGGCCTAGTGGCGCAACGGGCGTTCCGGGACCTACGGGAGCGACAGGTGTAGGACTTGACGGCGTTGTTCCTTTCGATCCAGCAGCTGCTCCTTCTTATCCTGCCGGACAGCTTGTTACCTATAACGGCAGTCTTTATATTGCTGATGTTGCAGGGCCTTCAGGCACACCGGATACGTCGCCTGACTATACTCTTTTAGCCGCAGCCGGCGTTACCGGACCGACAGGCATTCAAGGGCCTAGTGGCGCAACGGGCGTTCCGGGACCTA